>JAFMVE010000006.1 GCA_025499705.1 Carboxylicivirga caseinilyticus | reverse complement strand
CAGTAAAAAGTTAGTCCCCAAGGGTACCCTTGGGGACTAACAAGAATGTTATTATTTTAGTCCAATAATTTGTAACGGTTATTTAGGACTAGTCAATCTTCTTTTTCCTTTCAATGGATTTATCCAACCATTTCAAACCTTTAAGAACTGCATAATAACTAATAGCTATTGTTAAAGGAAGGGTTAAATACCATATTATTTGATGTAAGTAATTCATACCAACTAATTTTCTGATTAATAAATATGTAAATCATCCGATGACATTTCATCCTCATCAATAGGCTTGTTGTTAATCGCTCTCCAAACATAGATTATATAAGCCAGAACAAAAGGCACCAGTAGCGACACATAACTCATAGCCGTAAGTGTGAAATGACTTGAAGATGCATTTTGTATCGTCAACGAACTTTGCAGATCAAAAGTAGATGGATAAAAAGCCGTATTATTAAACCCAGCCACTAACAACAAACTCAACACTGTTAAGATCGTTCCAGCTCCTGCTGACCAGATTCCACGGGTACAATTTTCGCTAATAATTGAGGCAATTAATCCAAAAAGGACAGCAACAACGCCAATCAGTAGCATAATCAAAACCACAGGCATAGCTATCAGGTTATGGAAATACTTATATGGTTCCATAAATACTTCCTGAGTATCGGGATTGACAGCAAAACCATCTCTCAATAACAACCAGATTAAAAAGGTAAGGAAGAAAACCACAAATGGAATACCGTTAAACAGCAACTGTTTACGGGCTCTCTTTTCCATTTCAGGGTGTGCCACACTATTGATAAAATAAAGTAATCCTAATACCCTTGCCAAA
Organism: Carboxylicivirga caseinilyticus; assembly: GCA_025499705.1. Classification (GTDB taxonomy): domain Bacteria; phylum Bacteroidota; class Bacteroidia; order Bacteroidales; family Marinilabiliaceae; genus Carboxylicivirga; species Carboxylicivirga caseinilyticus. The sequence goes on along the minus strand of JAFMVE010000006.1, from coordinate 173,948 downwards.
AAGAACACTGCCAGACCAAGCGACAAATTATGTAAGTTGAAAGCCGCTTCCAAGCCATGTGTTGTTAATTCCCATTGCGACTGATTCATATCATTCACTGAAAAAGCCGAACCTGTGAAAAAAGTGGCAACTGCTGTTCCAATAAAGATAGTTCCTATCAAACCATTAATAAATAGAAATGTTTCAAAGGTTTTGGCTCCAAAGAAGTTATTCGGACGAGTTCTGAATTCGTAAGATACCGCCTGCAGAACAAAGGCAAATAAAATAATTATCCAAACCCAATAAGCTCCTCCAAAACTGGTACTGTAAAACAATGGAAACGATGCAAAGAAAGCACCCCCAAAAGTTACCAGCGTTGTAAAGGTGAATTCCCATTTTCTGCCCAATGTATTTACCAACATAGTTCGTTCCAAATCAGTCTTTCCAATGGTATAAATTAAAGTTTGTCCTCCTTGAACAAACATTAGAAAAACAAGAATAGCTCCCAGAAGTGAGACAATAACCCACCAATATTGCTGTAATGCTAAATGTGATAGTTCTCCAAACATTATTTGTCTCCTCCTTCTTTTGGTCCGTTTTTAATCTGCTTTGTCATAATCTTTACTTCGGCAATAGCCAACCCAACAAATGTGATGGTGAATAACCAGAAGGTGATCATCACTGAGGTAGAATCAATTTTTGATACTGCTTTCATGGTTGGCATCAAATCCTGAATAACCCATGGCTGACGTCCCATCTCAGCAACAATCCATCCTGCCTGACTGGCTACATAAGCCAATGGAATAGTCCACAAAGCAGTATATAACACAATCTTCTTATCTTCAATTTTATTACGGGCTGTTAACCAGAGCAACACTACAAAAAGCAATAGAAAATGCATGCCTAATCCTACCATTATATGAAAGGCATAAAATGAGATGGAAATAGGAGGCACAATTTTAAAAGCGTTTATTTCCAACTGGTTTGGATCTTCATCATAATAATTTCCATACCCAAAATAACGGAAATAATTATCTACCCATTCCTTATCATCAAACTTAGCTTTGAGTCTGTTATATTCTTCCAGATCATTATTTTTTGCTTCCTTAAAAGCCCTTAAAACCTGTTGAGCTTCATAGCCCCGATGTATTTTTTCTTTATATGAAATGATACCTCTTGCCTCATTACCCAAAACCAAATCTTTTATACCAGGTACAAAAGCATCAACCTTAAGAAAAGCCATATATGAAAGCATATTAGGAATTTCAATCTTCACTAGAAAGTCTGATTCCGACTCTTTATTAAGAGGATCATCAGGTGCCTTGCCAAACAAACCAATAGCGATTAATGGAGCCTGTGTCTGACCTTCAAACAATGATTCCATAGCAGCAAACTTCATAGGTTGATTACGGGCAATCTCTCTGGCTGATCCATCACCTGTTCCAATTAGCATTATTGATGAAACAATACCAAAAACAGAAGCAATTACAATACTTCTTTTGGCAAATAAGATGTGACGCTTTTTCAACAGAAACCAAGCACTTATACCAACCACAAAAATGGAAGCAAGTACATAACCCGATGTTGTTGTATGAAGAAACTTATTTACAGCTGTTTCTGAAAGAAAGACATCCCAGAAATTAACCATCTCGTTTCGTGCCGTTTCCGGATTAAATTTCATTCCAACGGGATTCTGCATCCAGGCATTTGCCACCAAAATCCATAAAGCTGAAAGATTAGCACCGATAGCGGTTAACCAGGTAGCGGTTAAGTGAAATTTCTTACTAACCTTACCCCAACCAAAAAACATCACTGCAATAAATGTACTTTCAAGGAAAAAAGCCATAATTCCTTCGATGGCCAGAGGAGCACCAAAAATATCACCCACAAACCATGAATAATTAGACCAGTTAGTACCAAACTCAAATTCAAGAATGATACCTGTAGCTACCCCAATGGCAAAATTAATTCCAAAAAGTTTCATCCAGAACTTGGTTATTCTTTTCCACTCTTCATCTCCGGTTTTCACATAGATACTTTCCATAAAAGCAACTATAAATCCTAAACCTAAAGTAAGCGGAACAAACAGCCAATGAAACATTGCTGTTAAAGCAAACTGTGCCCTTGACCAATTGACAAGGGTTAGATCAATATTCTCAAACATTATAATATAATTTGATTTAATGAGTAATAAGTTCCTCCAATACATGATTGGCTCTTTCTTCTTCAGTACTATACCTGTTCTTTAATGTATCTCTGAAAAAGAATAGTTTTAATACGGCAAACATAATGAATAGCTTTATTAATATGATAATCCATAAGCTACGCCCCCAGCCTGGCATATTTTTAAAACCATCAATGTAAAAATGATAAACTTTTTGTATTCGATTCATCCTATTTGTAATCTTTCACTAAAACAGTAGCCTTTCTAACACAATTGATAATTCTTTTGTTTGCCAATTCTTTCTCCTGTTTTTTGTTTTACAGAATTAGTCAAGTACAATTTGATTTCAAATTTAATTGGTTCTCATTAATACAGAAACATTTCCGCAATTAATTTAAAAGAAAAAAATACATACTCTCAAAAAAAATTTAACAATTATTAACTCCTTGATTTTTAATTGAATTTAAGACAAACATATCCTTAATATGTATTTTTTATTGATTAATAACTTTCAAAAAAAGTTAAACAAATTTGGTTATTAATTAATTTTTGTTCACCTTTAAAATGTATTTAAGTATTTGATTACCCTTTTGCATTTTAATCTAACGAGATTGATTGTCAGTTGCATAAAAATAAAAAAAGTTGTAAATTTTATGTTTTAGAAAATACCAGCTGTTAAACACCCGAGCAGTTGTGTTGATTAAAACAAGTTGTTAACGAAAAAACCCAAAAGATGACCGCAGAACAATTTAACAACCGCTTGTTGAATCTTCAACAAAAGATGTTTAGCTATGCCCTTAGCCTAACAGCTAATGAGGAAGACGCCCACGATTTACTTCAGGAAACAAACTTCCGAGCTCTTTCATCACGTGAAAAATTTGTAATGAACACCAACTTTTCGGCGTGGATGCACACTATTATGCGCAATTCTTTTATCAACAACTATCGCCGCCGATACAAAATGCGTCAGGCACCCATGTTAGTTGATGAAGTTAACTACTTATCTAATAAATACTATACAGATGACACTCCGGATGTGCTTCATTACACAGGGGAGATTCACAAACATATGAATAACCTGAATTCAGATTTTAAGCAACCACTTAAAATGCATATGGAAGGTTATAAGTACAAAGAAATCGCAGAAACACTGGATATGCCAATCGGAACTGTTAAAAGCCGAATTTTCTTTGGACGAAAAAAATTACAAAAGATGATTGAAAATTAACATTTAGACTCTTAATATTTTTGGTAAAGTAAAAGCGGGCTGTTGGCCCGCTTTTATTGTATCCAATCATTGATATTTATATCTAGTTAGAAACCACTTTTACAGCACTTCCAGCTTCTTTAATCATTGCCTTAATAGAAATATCTTCACCTAATCCTTCCTGCATCCAAGCATTAGGAGTCAGACAACCGATACGGAATAAACGTTCTACTTCTTTTGCAAAGTCAGCTTGCATCAAAAACTGTTCTACCTGAAACTGAATCAAATGCCCAAAGGCATAATTTGATAAATAAATGGGACTATTAATCATATGGGAATAAATAGCTAGTATAGGCTCATCTTTAACTCCAAAAACAGGTGCATAATACTCATTCCATATTTCAACAGCTAAAGACTGAACAGCAACTTTCAACTGCTCAGCATCTGCATCCGGATGATCGTACAACCATAACCACATACGTTGGTCCAGCAAAGAAACTCCCATTATCTCATAGGTATTCCAGAAATTATCCAATATATCCAAAGCTTCTTTTTGAGGATTCTTATTGTCAATTCCTAAAAGTTCCAAATCACGTTTCTGAAAAATAAAAGCCAATGCCTCAGTAAAAGCAGTATTCGGCACACCATTCAATAAGTAGTAATCCACATCGTACAACGAGATGGTTTGCTCAACATTATGGCCGAACTCATGAACAGCAATATTATACCCTTTATAATCCATTCCGGTTGAAGGGATTCGGGTTCGTAAATGGGCATTTTCACCTTTCATACCTGCTCCCCATGCATGACCTGAACCTCTGGCTGGATCCACATCAATATGATCAGCCAGAAATTGTGCTTTCTCATTGGTAAAACCTAATTTAACAAGCATATTGGCTAGATCGGCATCCAAAGCCTTTGCATTGGGATAGCGTTTTTGAGTAATTGCATTCAGGTTTTCTTCATTGATATTGCTTCGGGCCTTAAAACCATCATACCAGATATCCCAGGGTTTTAGTTCACGCCCTAACCTGGTTTGTATTAACTCCGCAACTTTTTTCAACTCACCTGATGACATAAACTTCCTGAACAACTTTTCTGCATCGTCCTGCGTAATCTCCATACCTCCCTCAAATGCACGCATTACAGCTGTATTCAAAGGAGAATATTCATCCATTGCACGCATGGCCTTGAAATTATTGATGATTTGCTGATAACGTTCGTTTCCTTCAGGTGAAGCTTCAATCGCCTTTCCATCCTGATAAACGATGTTTGTTACAGGATCCCAATCATACGAAGGATTGTTAATCACTTTCTCTGGAATTGTTTGATCAATGATACGCTTCATTACTTCGTATACCTTTTCTTGCAGCTCAACACCTTCAACACCTTTACTGTAATGCGATTTAATTTCATCACGAAGATTCCAGTGGGCAAGTAAAACCATATCTTCAGGAAAGAAATGATTTCCACTCTGATCTGTCAGATGTCCCATATGTATATTGTAATTGGCAATATACATTTCGGAAGCTGAGGCAACTTCTGATACATTTTGAAGAATGGACGCTGGAATACGAGCCGTAAACATATCACCCAATCGTGCAAAAGCCCATTGCTGACGAGTCCAGCTCTTACCCAGTTTCTCCTTTTCCTTTAAACTGTAATATGGAAAGTTGAGTGCAATAGTAAATGCAATCTTATTTCGATACATATCCTCAATCATATGTGCATCGGCACTATAGCCACCAAAATCCTTATCAATATCAAAGATTTCTCCCATTGGTTCATGAAGGGGACGCTGTAGATCAAGACTGATTTTATTAAAATGCCCTCTTAATATCTCAATGTTGCGACTGATCTTCTCAAAAGTCTGTGACTTTTCTTTATTATTGGCAATAAAATGAGTGACACAGTATGATTTAAATTCATTTTCTGTACCATCTGTACTTCGCCAAAGCGAAGCTGTATGTTTAACACCTCTCTCCGCATCAGCCTTTATATCTCCTCCATATTGAGTAATTAAAGCTTCCACAGTTGACTTTATCGTCGACTTTGATATATTAGCCTTTTCCTTCATTTCCTGATTTTTATTTTCCTGGCAACATGCTGTGATTAAAACAACAGTCATCACCAAAAATGCGATCTTCTTCATAGTATATTTTGATATAAATTTCAACTCTGATAGAGGTATAGAAAATAGATTATTAGGTTCTATTATTTCGATTTAAACTTTTGTCTAAAGCCCCCGATAGTAATCGGGGGTAATAACCCATCAAAGTAACAAAGCTAATGTATAAAAACAACACAGATTAGGATATTTGTTAGCTATTAAAACTAAACAACCTCCTTTTTCCACTTACCTTTTCTAAATAACCAGGCAGCTAATATCGTCATGCATGATTCTGCAATAATGATTGCATAAAAAACACCTGTTTGTTCCATTCCAACAATCATTGCTAACAAGTATGCCAATGGAATTTCAATCATCCAGAATGTAAATACATTGATTCGTGTTGGAGTTCGGGTATCGCCAGCTCCGTTAAATGCCTGAATCATCACCATACCCATTCCGTAAAAGGTAAAGCCATAAGCTACAATTCGCAGACATTCTACACCAGCCTTTACAACCTCAACATCATCGGTAAATAACCTTACAAACCAACCAGGAAAGACAATAAACAGTACGCTCAACGCTCCCAGAAAAATCATATTAATTCTGGCAACACCCCAAACTGCTTTTTCAGCTCTCTCTGGTTCTTTGGCGCCCAGATTTTGTCCTACCAAAGTTGAGGCAGCATTACTTAAACCCCACGAAGGCAGCAAAGTAAAGATGATGATTCTAATACCTATAGTATAACCAGCCAACACTTCACTTCCAAAATTGGAAATGATACGAACCATAAAAATCCAGCTTGAAGTAGCGATTAACGACTGTGCTATACCTCCCAATGAAATACTGATGAGATGACGAATCCTTTGCCATTCAATCTTTAATGGTATTCCTTTCAGGCTTACACGTCCTTTGCCTCTGAATAATAAAATTAGTTGAACCACTACTGCAATACCTCTACCTATGTTAGTAGCTACGGCAGCTCCAGCTATACCCATCTCGGGAAATGGGCCAATACCGAAAATCAGCAATGGATCCAGAATCATGTTCAACCCATTGGCAATCCATAACACCCACATGGCAATATTAGCGTCTCCGGCACCTCTGAAAATAGCATTATTGATAAACAATAGCATGATGACCAGATTACCACCAAACATGATGCTGGTATAGGATGAAAGATCTACGACAATCGCCTCTGAAGCACCCATCAATTGAAGTAAATCCTTCGCAAAAATCATCCCTGGCACAGCAATCAAAACAGACACAACAACACCGGTAATAATAGCTTGTAATCCCTCATGTCCTGCCTCTTCGCCTTTCTTCTCACCGATTCGTCGCGATACAAGGGCAGTGGTAGCCATACTCAAACCAAACGAGATGGCATAAATAACAGTTAAAATACTTTCGGTAATACCTACCGTTGCAACAGCATCTGCTCCTAATCGTCCAACAAAATAGATGTCGACAACGGCAAATACTGATTCCATAATCATTTCGAGTACCATAGGAACAGCCAGCAGAAAAACTGCCTTCCCTAATGGAATTTTGGTATAATCCTGCTCAGAACCACCAAAGGCTTCCTTAAAATCTTTCCAGATGCTACTCAAACTTCTTTCCTTTAATTTTCGTGATAATATATTTATACTCTGCCTAACCATCTTGTTTTAGTTTTTGTTTAAACCTGAATTTTGAACTTATTACCCTTTCTATGCTTCCATTTTGTGAAATGTGGAAACCCAAACATACGGGTACTGCAATCTGATAAACAACATGTGTCCTCATGGTAAATCCTCCTTTAATTAAAAATTGATGAAATAAAATTGAATTGATAAGTACAATGAGACCGACCTAACTAGAAGTTATAGCGTACACAAACGGCCGGTAGAAACGATATGTATCTCATTGTTTTCATAATAGAACAAAGATTGTGTAAAAAAAACAGATAAGGCAATACCTAAGCTGAAAATAAATTAAAGTTTTTGTATTTTGTCTCAATAAATTAGGCTAGCATGTTAAACAAATTGGGAATTATAGCAGGGTTGTCAATCTTATTGATTGCATGTCAGGATATGGAGAATAATAACCGGAATCTTCATTTCAGGATTGAAAATCTGGCTGATGCGGATACCTCGCACATATTTTATTCCGAAACAGTTTACGTTCCTGTATATACAGATGTTTATCATGTTGATCAATCAAGGCTATTCCCACTCACTGTTACCTTAAGTTTAAGAAACACAAGCTTAACAGATACCATAGCTGTTCAAAAAGTAGATTATTACAACAGTGATGGAAAACTGGTTAAAAAGCATATAGAAGAAAGTAAAATGTTGTTGCTCGAACCTCTGGAATCTTATGAACTGGTGATTGACAAAATGACCTACACAGGCGATACCGGAGCCAATTTTATTGTGGAATGGGGAGGAAAAACCAACAATAGCTCAATGCTCATTCAGGCTTTGATGATTAATACTTCAGGCCAACAAGGACTGTCTTTTATTACAGAAGGAAAAATTATTAAATCACAAATAAAACCTTAACCTCATATGAACGATCAGGGAAAAATTATAGCAATAGTAAGCTATATTACACTATTAGGCTGGATTATTGCACTCATCATGCGACAAAGCGAAAGGCCTCAAAGTGAGATAAGCAGGTTTCATCTCCGTCAGGCCTTAGGTATTAATTTACTTGTCTTTTTAGTATCCTCTTCACAATACTTTTTTGCCTTACTTTATCTTGGTTTCATTGGTACTTTGCTATCATTTGCAGTTGGTATTCTTTGGTTGATAGGTTTAATAGCAGCCATTCAAGGGCGCTTCAGGTATATACCTTTTGTTGGAAAATGGTTTGAGGATACCTTTAATTTTATCCACTAATCAATTAAAGAAACAATTGACACCATTGATTAAACTGATCAACCTGATGTTTACCATGTTTAGCCATTGATTTACGTATTTTTTCTATGCTTTTAGGTTGAGTCAGGATGCCGCTCTTACTATAGAACTTATCTGCAAAACAGATAATTTGCTCTTCGATGGATTGAGGTCTCATATCACGATGAGGAATGGGTAGACTCTGAGCTTGAATATCTTCAATTGATAAGCCTGTTCCTGTATGTCGTTCGCAAACTAAACCATGTTTAGGATAACCTTCCTTCTCCAGCAAATCTCTACCTAAATAACCATGACAGATATAAGGTTTATCTCCCAGACAATACAGATCTGGAGCATTTGTATAGAAAATACCAATATCATGTAACATGCAGGCTTCTTCAATAAATTGCTGATCAGCTCCTAACTCAGGGTGATTCTGAGCAATCGAAAGTGCCATATCAGTCACAGCCCTGCTATGCTCAACCAAAACAGTCCAGATAGGACTGCCCGGCTGATAGTATTTATCTATTATTTCCTGAGGATTCATACAATAAGTTGAACAGTATTAGAGGCAGAAGGCAGTAGTTTAAATGGGCTATTTTTTCAATTACCTATGAACCAAATAGTTTAATTTTTTAAAGTCAAACTTCTTACTTCTGCCTAAAATCTTCTGCCTATTTATGTCTACTTTTTAACTCACGGGCCAGATCTTCGATACGATAGCCTTTGTATGTAAGTAACACAATCAAATGATAAAGAAGATCTGCTCCTTCGTACAAGAAATTCTCATCATCATTTGCCATGGCCCCAATAACTGTTTCTATGGCTTCTTCACCAACTTTCTGTGTTATTTTTCGAATACCTTTTGTGAATAAATGAGTGGTGTACGAGCCTTCTGGCATTTCGTCTTTTCGCTTATCAATAAAGTCCTGCAACGTTTTTAAAAACATCACATCATCCTGCTTATTCTCCTCTTCCCAACAAGTATCTGTTCCTTTATGACAAACAGGTCCTACAGGATTCACCTTGATCAACAAAGTATCATCATCACAGTCAACAGCCATTGAAACAACATTCAGAAAATTACCCGACTCTTCTCCTTTTGTCCACAGACGTTCTTTGGTTCGGCTATAAAAAGTCACTTTTCTTTCCTGCTTTGTTTTCTCGTAGGCCTCTTCATTCATAAATCCCAACATCAAAACTTTGTTGGTTGTATTATCCTGAATAATTGCCGGCACAAGGCCGTTTCCAAGCTTTTGAAAATTTATTTTCATGTTTATTGGCTTATAGCTGATAGCTAATAGCTGACAGCTTATTTCAGTTATTTTTTTAATTTATTCATTAAACTCTGAAGCATCATAATTTCTTCAATTAAAGATGTTCTTAGCTCATCGCACAAATCATCTTGATCAAATTCCAATTGTATAACAATTTCAATTTGTGTATCCAACTCAAAACAGCTACCTAAAGATATTTCCAAATAACGATGATAATCCTTCTCGCTTTTTCTACTACTTCCTTCTGCAATATTTGAAGGTATTGAAACAGCTGCTCTATTCATCTGAGAAACAAGATTGAACTTTTCATTTGAAGGCAATGCACTTGTTAACTTATAAGTAAGCTTAACAATTTCAATCCCTTTTTGCCAGACTCTAAGTTTTCTATAATCCTTCATCAATTCCTGTTACTGATTATAGCTAATAGCAATCAGCTATCAGCCATTAGCTGCATTATAATCTAATAGGCACTCCCTGCTCGTGCAAATACTGCTTAAGAGTTGGAATGGGAATCTCTTTAAAATGAAAGATACTAGCGGCTAATCCGGCATCTGCTTTACCCAAAGTGAATACATCTTTAAAATGTTCCATTGCTCCGGCACCTCCGGATGCAATAATCGGAATAGATAAGTCATCACTTAATTTGGCTAATGCTTCGTTGGCAAAACCTGTTTTTACTCCATCGTGATCCATACTGGTGAAAAGTATTTCTCCAGCACCACGGTCTTCAGCTTCTTTTGCCCATGAAAAGAGTTTCTTTTCTGTTGGTATCCGTCCACCGTTAACAGTAACAATCCAGTCATCGCCCTGATCATGTTTAGCATCAATCGCAGCTACCACAAACTGACTTCCAAAATTTTTTGCCAGATCATCAATCAATTGAGGATTGCGAACTGCTGATGAATTAATAGAGATCTTATCAGCTCCGGCATTTAATAATGCATCAGCATCACTCAACTCACTGATCCCTCCTCCAACAGTAAACGGAATATTAATATTACGGGCAATACGCCTTACCAAATCCACAAACGTCTTACGTCCTTCGTGACTGGCAGTGATATCTAAAAAAACCAATTCATCGGCACCTTGTTCAGCGTACAAAGCGCCTAATTCCACCGGATCTCCAACTTCTTTTATTTCAACAAACTTCACCCCTTTAACGGTTTGACCGTTTTTTATATCGAGGCATGGTATTATACGTTTTGCAAGCATGTTTTTTTAAGTTTTAAGTTCAACAGGCAGAGGGCAGAAGTTATTTAGTTGATTGCTTTAGTTTATATATTAAACTTGAAAGCATCTTTTCAATCTCGATAGATAACTTATTCACTTTATCGTAATCCTCCAAGAGAATATATTCTAAACGTAAAGCGATTTCTATTTGTGTTTGAAGTTCATACAGCGATCCTGATGAAATCTGTAAAAAGCGTAAATAATCCTTTGTATGATTTCTACCATAACCTTCGGCAATATTTGAAGGAATAGAAATGACACATCTTCTAATTTGTTGAGTCAAACAATACAACTCTTCAGCAGGAAATTGTTTAGTCAACTTATAAGTATCTTCAACCAGATCCATACCTTTTTGCCAAAAAATCAAATCTCTGTACGTTTTCATATTCTTAAATTTAGATACACCAACTGCCTTCTGCCTAAATCCTACTGCCTATTTAAAGGAATCTATGCAACTCTTTCAACTCAATCCTACCCTCATATATCGCCTTTCCAAAAATAACTGCAGGTACATTTGCCTCAGCCAGTTTTTCAATATCATCAATATTACTAACTCCTCCACTGGCCACCAGGTATAAACCAGGAATCTCAGCAAGAATATCTTTGTATAATTCAATGGCCGGCCCCTGTAACATACCATCTTTACTGATATCGGTACAAATAACTTTTTGAATGCCCTTTGCAGAATAATCTTTGATGAAAGGTATCAGCTCCTGATCGGTCTCTTCAATCCAACCGGTTACTGCTATTTTATTGTCTTTTGCATCTGCTCCAAGAATGATTTTATCGCTACCGTATTGCTCAATCCACCCTTCAAACTCAGGTCGATTTTTAACAGCAATACTACCTCCTGTAATCATCTGCGCTCCACATTCAAAGGCAATTCTCAAATCTTCAGTAGTTTTTAAGCCCCCACCAAAATCAATCACCAGATTTGTTTTGCCAGCAATATTCTCAAGGGTTTTATAATTAATGATATGACCAGCTTTGGCACCATCCAGATCGACCACATGTAAGCGCTTGATTCCATTATCTTCAAACTCACGAGCCACTTCCAAAGGATCTTCGTTATAAACCTTTTTACTGGTATAATCACCCTGACTCAATCGAACACATTTGCCTTCGATAATATCAATGGCAGGTATAATATCTATTTTTCCCATTGTTTACAGACTTAAGAAATTAGAAAGGATACGTTCCCCAACCGATCCGCTTTTCTCGGGATGAAACTGTGTTGCATAAAAATTATCTTTCTGCAATGCAGAACTATAATCCACAATATACTTGGTAGTAGCTGCTGTATCGGGACCTTTGGCAACATAAAAACTATGCACAAAATATACATACTCACCCTCTAAAGATGCATCAAACAAATTGCTTTTGACATCAAAGATGGAGTTCCAACCCATATGAGGAATCTTAATATTATCAGGATTTCCTTCAGGTAATTGAAACTTGCGTACTTTTTCATCAAAAATACCCAGGCAATCAACATCACCTTCTTCCGACCAGCTGCACATCAACTGCATACCCAGACAAATACCCAAAACAGGTTGTTTTAAACTCACAATTAATTTGTCCAACCCTGTTTCTCTAAGATATTTCATTGTGGTACTGGCTTCACCTACTCCTGGAAAAATAACTTTATCTGTATTTCTAATTACCTCTGGATCTGCTGATATCTCTGCCTCGTAACCCAACCTGTTTAAAGCATTTAAAACAGATCGAATATTACCGGCATTGTATTTTATGATTACGATCTTTTGAGAGTCCGGAGCCCCGAGCTGGGAGTCCGAAGTATGGTTTTCTGAATTTTCATTCATATTATTTCATTTTTGATTTTAAGCCCTTCAACATTTTATCAATTTCTTCCAGCTCATTAATAGCCCTATTCAAATCACCCAGTTCCAGATAACCTACATTCTTTGCAATTTCCAACTGAGTTTGCACTTCATAGTTCGATCCAATTGCAATGGAAAGAAATCTTCCGAAGTCTCCATCCGATTTCCTACCGAATCCTTCTGCAATATTAGATGGAATTGAGACCGATGCCCTACGAATCTGATTTGTCAAACCAAATTTCTCATCTTCAGGAAAAGCTGATGTTAATTCATAAACTTCAGTTACAAAATCCATTGACTTTTGCCATACTATCAATTCTCTAAATGATTTCATAATATGTAGATTTGAGTTAATATCACTTCTCGGACTTCGGACTTTCTACTACGGACTTATTCTAACTCCTCTCCAATTCTCTTAACCAAAGCAGCAAACTCTTCTTCATTGAATAGTCTGGTCAAAAAGATAATTTTCCCGTCTCTATCAATCAAAACATTACGCGTAACACCAGCTTGCTTATCGGCATACAAACCAAAAATATCAGCTCCAGGATCGAGCCCTATACTATAAGTAATTTTAGTATCTTCTTTCAATTCCAGTGCTTTCTTCACAGGCTCATCACGGTCCACACCAAACACTTGCAATCCCTTATCTTTATAGGCCTGCCAGATTTGCTCTTCGATATGTGGCATTTCTTTTCGACAAACTCCACACCACGACGCGGTAAACTGTAGCATTACAACCTGTCCTTTTAAATCGGATAACTTCACTTTTGTACCATCAGTGAGTTCCATTTCAAAATCAGGCGCTTTGTCTCCTAATTTCACAATATATCCTCTGTCATCGGGAGCTGCCTGAGCAAAAAGCGCAATACAAAAAACAGATAATAAGAATGATAAAATGATTTTCTTCATCACCATAATATTTAAATTTTATGCAAAGATGATTGTTTTGTTTTTATACACCAGCGTTTTGCGATCAACATGCGCCTGAACGGCTCTTGAAAGCACAATTTTTTCTATATCCTTACCTTTCTGAACCAGGCTCTGAACGGTATCATGATGTGTAATTCTTGTTACATCCTGCTCAATGATTGGACCTGCATCCAGATCAGATGTTACATAATGTCCTGTGGCACCAATAATCTTGACACCTCTTGAATGAGCTGCATGGTATGGTTTGGCTCCGGCAAATGCTGGTAAGAATGAGTGGTGGATATTAATGATTCTGTTTGGATACAACTCATTAAATTCAGACGAAAGAATCTGCATGTAACGAGCCAACACAATAAAATCAACATTATTCTCTTCCAATAGTCGAATCTGTTCTTTCTCCATTTCCTCTTTATTATCTTTTGTAACAGGAAGGCAATAAAAAGGAAGTCCAAATTGCTTGGCCACCTTTTCCAGATCCTTATGATTACTGATAATTAAAGGTATCTCAACTTTTAATTCACCGGCACTGTAGCGGGCTAATAAATCATATAAACAGTGTGATGATCGACTCACAAAAATTGCCATCCTTGGCACCTGATGTGAGAACTGCAACGACCAAACCATTTCCATTGGCCAGGCCAGTTTCTCCTGAATAACATCTTTAATCTGATCCGTTGGAATTTCAAATCCATCAAGATCCCACTCCACACGCATAAAAAAACGATCCTCACTATAATCAGTATGCTGATCTAGATACACCACATTACCATTGTGACGATGTATAAAGTCTGTTACTTTCGCCACAATTCCTCGTTGATCTGGACAGTGTATCCGAAGAATAGCCGTTTCTCTCATTTAAATTTATTGTTTAGTTGTTCGTATTTTAGTTTGTTAGCCCCGATAACTATCGGAGTCAGTAGGTAGTAGTTGATTTACAAGTCACACAAAATCTATTCGATTTAAAGAACTTCAGCTTACTTAATAACATTAATCCACCACATAACCTATTCGGAAGTATCTTTTATACTTTTCACAAAATCATTGATCGCTGTCTTATCTGCTCCTTTTTCAGCCAATAATTTGACAAATGCACTTCCAACAATTGCACCCGAAGCATATTGACAGGCTGTGGTAAAAGTTTCTTTATTACTAATTCCAAATCCTATAATCCTCGGTGTTTTAAGACCAAGGTTATTTACACGGTTGAAATATGTCAATTGTTGATCAGATAAACCACTTTTAGCACCCGTTACAGCAGCCGACGAAACCATGTAGATAAAGCCATTACTGTTAGCATCAATCAATTTAATACGTTCATCAGGAGTTTGTGGAGTTATTAAGAAGATATTTGAAATATTGGCATCTTCAAAAAGCTGCTGATACTTGTCTTTGTATTCATCAAACGGTAGATCAGGAAGAATGACTCCATCAACACCTACTTCTTTACATTTAGCCACAAAAGCTTCCACTCCATATTTAAAAACCGGATTAAAATAACCCATTAAAACAATAGGCATATCAATGGTTTTGCGCATCTCCTTGATTTGCTCAAAAAGCTTTTTGATGCTCATACCATTTTCAAGTGCTTCTTCACTACTTTTCTGAATAGTTGGTCCATCAGCTAAAGGGTCTGAAAAAGGCATACCTACCTCAACCAAATCTGTTCCGGCTTCCTGCAGTGCTTCTAGAATAGGCAATGTGTCCTCCAGTTGCGGATGACCGGCAGTATAATAAGCCGAGAATATTTTTTTTTTCTCTTGTAAGAGTTTTTGTATTCTGTTCATATTAATCTTAGTTGAATAGTTTTAAGTCTGTAGGCAGTAGTTGACTAACATACCGCTTAAAATCTATGATTAACTTTCATTCTAGAATCCAAAACGATTCATATAAGTCTCCATATCTTTATCGCCACGACCCGAGATAGTAATTACGACGGCATCATCGGGCTTGAATTTCATCTTACCCAAAGCAGCCAAAGCGTGCGACGACTCCAATGCAGGAATGATGCCTTCCAGCTGAGTTAATTCCAATGCTGAATCAAGTGCTTCCTGATCAGTTGCAGATATGATGGAAGCTCGTTTGGTATCATGCAGATGAGCATGGATAGGGCCAATACCCGGATAATCCAAACCTGCGGAGATTGAATAAGGTTCTGTAATCTGGCCATCATCACTTTGCATCAAATACGTCTTGCTACCATGAATCACACCCAAATCACCCATTGCAATGGTTGCAGCAGTTTCTCCTGAATCAACTCCCATACCTGAAGCTTCAACAGCAATTAATTTAACCCGCTCATCATCCAGAAAATGATAAAATGAACCAGCTGCATTACTTCCTCCTCCAACACAGGCAATCACATAATCGGGATATTCCTTATCTGTTTGCTCTTTAATTTGCCATGCAATCTCCTCGCTTATGATAGCCTGTAAACGAGCAACCATATCAGGATAAGGATGTGGACCAACCACAGAACCAATCAAGTAAAAAGTATCTTCAGGATTACAAATCCAATCACGCAATGCTTCATTGGTTGCATCTTTCAGTGTTTTACTACCCGATTTTGCAGCTTTCACTTCGGCACCCAACATTTTCATACGAGCCACGTTTGGCGCCTGACGTTTAATGTCCACCTCGCCCATGTAAACCACACACTTCAACCCCATTAAAGCACAGGCAGTCGCGGTTGCCACGCCGTGTTGTCCGGCACCGGTTTCGGCAATAATTCGCTCTTTGCCCATATGTTTTGCAATCAGAATCTGACCAATGGTATTATTTACTTTATGGGCACCTGTATGATTCAGATCTTCACGTTTCAGATAGACATTGGTATTATATTTTGCAGACAATCGCTTTGCCAGATAAAGTGGTGAAGGGCGCCCCACGTAATCTTTCAACAACGACTTGTACTCTTTCTGAAACGCTTCAGAATTGATTATATCGAGATAAACCTTCTTCAGATTATCGATATTGGGTTGTAACATCTCAGGAATAAAGGCTCCGCCAAAACGACCGTACATCCCGTTTTCGTCAACTTGATATTTACTTTTATCACTCATTGTGAATTTCTTAATCAATCTTTTTTTTTCTTCTCACTTTCGATTATTTACCCTTGATAATTTTGTTTCGCTCTAGCCGCTGGGCTTTTCATTTCTTGTCTTGATACAAGAAACGAAACAAAGAAAATCAAGGCTGCATTAGGGATGATTACTGATTTTCGAAGAGCCTAAGGACGGCCGGGTGATCTTCGAACAAGTTCTCAGCTTCCCGGTCTTTCTAAAACTCTTCATCACCTCATCTATCATCCCTAATGAGGCCGAACCAATACTTATCCACTTTTTAAACCTATTGTTTCTTTCATCCCCTTTCTTATTTCAGAAATAAACTTTTGTAACTTTTCAACGTCTTTTAAAGCAGGTTCAATCTCAAAACAACTATTAATATCAATGGCTTTAATGTTGAGTCCTTCAATCTCCAAGATGGAAGCTGCATCATCAGGTCCGATTCCACCGCTTAAAAAGATGGGGCGAGCATTATTATAACCTTTCAATAAATGCCAGTCGAACTTCTTTCCACTGCCGCCATACTCTTTGGTAGCCGTATCAAACAAAAAGTAATCAACAAAGTCTTCGTACTTACGGGCCAACTCAAAATCAAAATTCTCATCTACCCTGAATACTTTTATTATCTCAACTCCACTTTGTTTGAGTATATGACACAACTCAGGCGATTCATCCCCGTGAAGCTGCAAAACATCCAGACCAAAGCTGATTTTCTTTTCGCGAATCTCACGCTCCGATGCATTTACAAACACCCCAACTTTCTTCACTGATGAAGGAAAATCAACTGCAGGATAATCCTTCACAAAGCGAGGCGAATTAGGATAAAAGATGAATCCCAAATAATCGGGATACAGCTTCAAAACCTCCCTGATATTATCAGGATCGCGCATTCCGCATATTTTTATCTGGGGCAGATGCTTCATCACTTATCGCTTGATAGCTTTACAAAAATCGATACACGCCTGACCAGGATCATTCGTTTTCATGAAGTTCTCTCCAATCAGAAAACCATCAAAACCATTCTCTCTTAAGTAAAACACATCGTCAGCTGAATGTATTCCACTCTCCGAAATGCGTATCTTATCTTTGGGTAATTGCTGAGCTAAAGCAACGGAATGCTTTAAATTTACTTCAAAAGTTTTAAGGTTACGGTTGTTGATTCCAACCACATCAACATATTGGTTCAATCGCTCCAATTCACTTTCGTCGTGAAGTTCCATTAGTACCTCCAAACCCAATTCATGTGCCGCTGCTCCCAACTCTTCAGCCTGCTGATTTGAAAGACAAGCAGCAATCAATAAAATGGCACTGGCACCGATTGATTTTGCTTCAAACATCTGGTAAGGATCCACCATAAAGTCTTTTCGCAAAACAGGAATTGATGTCACAGAACGAGCTTCTTTCAAATCCTCAAATGTTCCTCCGAAGAAATCGGTATCTGTTAAAACTGATAGTGCTGAAGCTCCTGCCTTTTCGTAGGCTGCAACCACATCTTTCACCTGAGCCTTTCCGTTAATAACACCTTTGGATGGCGACTGACGTTTGAACTCAGTAATCACCCCCGATTTGGACGGATCAGTTAAATAGGCTTTCAAAGAAGGTACCTTTAGTCCAAAGGCCTCCGACTGCTTCAATGTTTCAATTGTAACTTTTGCTTTTGCCTCTGCCACTTCCTCCTTCTTCCGCAGAATTATTTTATCAAGAATATTCATTGTACAAATTTATGACAGACTCAACAGGTTTGACAATACTTCGGCAGCTTTACCATCACTCAATGATTTCTTAGCATCTTCAATACATTGTTCCAGACTTTTTTCCGGGTAATAGCATTGAAGAGCCGAAGCTGCATTGGCGATCACCACACTATTTTGCGCCCTGGTTCCGTTTCCTTCCAACACCTTCACAAATATTTCAGCAGCTTCAGGAATGGTATTTCCGCCAAAGATATCTTCAGGTGAAACAGGATCCATTCCAAAATCTTTTGGTGAATACATTTGTTCTCCATTTTGTGTGATGGCTTTAAAATCACCCGTCAACGAAATCTCATCATATCCATCCATTGAATGAATTATTGTGTAGTTTTTGTTTGTTTGCTGATAGATGTACTGATAAATACGAGCCAGTTCCAGACTAAAAACACCCACCAGTTGATTCTGAGGGAAGGATGGATTAACCAATGGCCCCAGCATATTAAAAAATGTTTTTAATCCCAGTTCTCTGCGGATTGGACCAACGGCCTTCATGGCAGGATGAAACATAGGAGCATGCAAGAAACAGATATTGGCTTTTTCTAATTGCTCTTTTAACTTATCTTCTTCTGAGGTGAACTGATATCCCAGATATTCCATTACATTGGACGAACCACATGAAGAGGAAACGCCGTAATTACCATGTTTGGCCACTTTTGCTCCGGCTCCGGCTACAACCAATGAAGCCAATGTTGATACATTAAAGGTATTTTTACCGTCACCACCCGTACCACACATATCTATTGTGTTGAATTCTGAGAGATCAACTCTTAGGCACAATTCCAATAATGCATCTCTAAAGCCTGATAACTCTTCTACAGTAACCGGACGCATCATAAAGACTGTAAGAAATGCAACTACCTCTGACTGGTTATAACTTTCAGCTGCAATATTTACCAACATTTCCTTGGCCTGACTCCGCGATAAGGTTCCGTAGTTAAGTAATTCTTTTAATATGGTTTTAATCATTGGTTTAAAATTAAATCGTTCATTTTAGGCCTTTATGAGTAACAAGTAGCAAGACTTTTATAGTGATAAACTCATGATGCTTCTAAACACTTCTCACTTGGCACTAGGCACTTCTTTACTATTTTCCCAACCAGTTACGAATCATTTGTTTCCCGTTCTCTGTTAAAACCGATTCGGGGTGAAACTGCACTCCACGTAAATCATACTCTTTGTGGCAAACACCCATAATCTGACCTTCCTCATCGCGCGAAGTTATGGTAAGTTCAGCTGGTAAATCTTCTTCATTCACAACCCAACTATGATATCTGCCCGCCATGAATTCATCAGGTATAGAGTTAAACAAATATTCATCTCTACTAGTGACTTTTACTTTTGTAGCCACTCCATGATAAACCTTATTCAGGTTTCGAATACTGCCACCACATACTTCACCAATTGCCTGACAACCCAAACATACTCCTAAAATACTTTTGGTTGGCATATATGTTTTGATAAGTTCCTTTAATATGCCTGCTTCATCAGGTATACCCGGGCCCGGAGACAACAGAATCTTTTCGTATTTATCCACCTCTGCAATTGATATTTCATCATTGCGGTAAACATCCACCTTTTCATTTAAAATCTCCTCAACGTAATGGACCAGATTGTATGTAAACGAATCGTAATTATCCAGAATCAGAATCTTCATAATATATAGCTTAATGCTTCTGCTTATTGCTTACAGCTTGGTTATGTAAATTAAAAATCTTGCGCCATTTCAATGGCTTTTTTCAATGCTCCCAATTTATTATTGACTTCAGCCAACTCATTTTCTTCTTTTGATTCGCTTACCACACCAGCGCCGGCCTGATAAAACAAGGTATTGTTTTTACTTAGAAAAGAACGAATCATGATAGCCTGATTAAAGCTTCCATCTAAACCAATATTACCTATGCAACCACCATAATATCCACGGTTTTGATTTTCGATAGAATCAATCAGCTGCATAGCTTTGTATTTGGGTGCTCCCGATAAAGTTCCTGCCGGAAAAGTATCAGCCATTACTCGCGCAGCAATGGATCCTTCTTTCAATTGCCCGCTAACATCCGAAACCAGGTGTAATACATGCGAGTAATACTGAACCTCTTTATAGGTATTTACTTTCACCTTCTCGCAATTACGGCTTAGGTCATTTCGGGCTAAATCAACCAACATTACATGTTCAGCGTTCTCCTTGGCATCCTCACTCAATTTAATGGCCAGCTCCTGATCTTTCACATCATCTCCGGTTCGCTTGAATGTTCCGGCAATAGGATTGATTGTTGCTTCATTGTTTTGAATCACCAGCTGTGCTTCGGGTGAAGACCCAAAAATCTTATATGATCCGTAATCGAAATAAAACAAATAAGGCGAAGGATTAATGTTTCGCAAAGCCCTGTAAACATTGAATTCATCGCCTTTAAATGATTGCTTGAACTGACGTGATAACACAATCTGAAAAACATCACCTCTGAAACAGTGCTCTTTTCCCTTGGTTACCATTGCCATGTACTCTTCATTCGTAAGGTTTGAAGTTTCATTATTGGCCGGTTCAAAATTGAAGGCAGGTAAAGCCCTGTTATAAAAGGTATCTATCAATTCACCTGCGGCTGATTGTTCTCCCTCATTCAGGTTTTCAATCAGGTGCAATTGATTACTAAAATGATTGAAAGCAATGATATACTTGTAAAAAGTATAACGCATTTCAGGAATTTTATGCTCATCCAAAACAGGTGATTCAAAAGTAAGTGTATCGAAATACTGCACCGCATCAAAGGTTGTGTATCCGAAAAGACCATTTACTTTAACCGGGCAATTTTCTTTTTTAACATTGAAACTTTTAATAAACTCATCGAGCAACTGCGGAACATTGTTCACCTTATCAATGGTAATACTCTCCAAATCTTTATGCGCTTCACCCAAAAACACTTTCCCTCTATCGGCTATAAAATCATAAACAGGATTAAAGCAGATAAACGACATCGAATTGGAATTTCCATGATAATCGCTACTCTCCAATAAAATAGTGTTTGGATAAGCATCACGTAATTTAAGGTATAAGCTTACCGGTGTTGTCACATCAGCTACATTAGCCGGTATGGGTGTTGCTTTGCAAATTATATTTTTAAGTTCCATGGTTTAGTTTTTACACAATTTAATTAAAAAAAAGAAGGCTTACCTGGAGTTAGGTAAGCCTTCTTGTGTTCGTTATACTGTATACGGCTATGGCCCTCAACCCCTTGTTGAAAGATATAAATGGTGCCACCAGCCTGTATTTTTTGTAATCAAATTCATTATTTCCTCGTTGTTGAGATGCAAATATGAGAAATATATTTCATATATGCCAAACATTCAATTCCATTTTTATCCATTAAATTCAAAATATTCTTTTAATTTGATTATTTAAAGCTTCATTTGCTGATAAAGTATCACTCGCGACTTATAATCACATATGAAGATGAAATTAAAAAGCCGCAAAGAATATCTCTGCGGCTCCAAACAGGTGTTCATTCTGTCTGTTATTCTACATCCCAGGTATCACCTGAATGTACTAAATCTTTAAAGGACTTAATCTTACTTACTTCCTGAACGTCATTTAATTGTGACTCCACACATTGATCGTAAACAGGTGCCTTAACTGCACGGATCACACCAAGAGCAACAGGATAATCAGGATATTCCATATCTGCCAATTTCAGATGCAAAGTAGTATCCTCACAATGAGCATCGTGAATTAGTATATCTGCTTCTGTAATACCATTCTGACCAATGGTCTCCACTTTTAGATTCAAACCATCAAGCACTAAACCTTTATTTCTGTCTTTGCCAAAAATCATAGGTTTTCCATGTTCGAGTTTAATGGTACGATCCTCAGAGTGTGCCTTATCTGTTATTGCATTATGCGTTTTATCATTATAGATCACACAGTTTTGCAATATCTCAATGATAGAAGTACCCTCATGAGCGGCAGCTTCTTCCATCATTTCAACCGAATGTTTCAAATCTTTATCAATACAACGGGCAAAGAAATGTCCCCGTGCACCAATACATAATTCTCCCGGACGGAAAGGTGACTCAACGGTTCCGAAAGGAGAAGTTTTAGATATAAACCCACGTTTTGAAGTTGGTGAATACTGTCCTTTTGTTAATCCGTAAATCTGGTTATTAAATAGAATTACATTCAAATCAACATTACGGCGAATGGTATGTATAAAGTGATTACCTCCGATAGCTAATGCATCACCATCTCCGGTAATCTGCCAAACTTTTAATCTTGGGTTAGCCACTTTCACTCCCGAAGCAATAGCTGAACCTCGTCCGTGAATGGTATGAAATCCATAAGTCTCCATGTAATAAGGGAAACGCGATGAACATCCGATACCTGAAATTACAGCTACCTCTTCTTTTGAATAGCCCAAATTAGCCATTGCTTTTTGAACAGAATTCAGAATTGCATGGTCGCCACAACCAGGACACCACTTAACACTCTGATCACTTTTGAAATCAGTAAATTTAATTTGACTTTCTACAGACATTTTCTATTCCTCCAGCAATGTTATAAAATGTTCTTTCAACTCAATAACGGTAAATGGTTGACCTTGTACCTTATTAAACTTTTTATATTTGAATTCAGGAAAATTCATCGTAAGATAATTGGCAAATTGCCCCATATTCAATTCACAAACAACAATCTTTTTATATCGTTTCAATACTTCTTTTGTATTTAAAGGAAGTGGTTTGATATAATTAAAATGTGCCAGAGCAACATTATGTCCTTCATGTGTAAGCTCATCAACCGCTGTGAATAAATGGCCAAATGTGCCACCCCATCCAACAACTAACAAATCAGCATCATCCTCACCAATCACTTCCAATTCAGGAATAAAATTGGCTACTTTCTGAACTTTTTCTTCACGTAACTCAACCATTCGCTGATGATTTAAAGCATCATGAGAAACAGCTCCGGTCACTGCATCTTTTTCCAAACCTCCCAATCGGTGTTCAAACCCTTTGGTACCAGGTGTAGCCCAGTATCGAGATAATTTTTCCGGATCGCGCAGGTAAGGATGCCAATCATCTATTTTTTCTGTAACAAACGGCACTTTTATTTCGGGCCAATCAGCTAAATCAGGTATTAACCATGGCTGAGTACCGTTTGCTATAAAACCATCAGTTAACAATATTACCGGAGTCATGTGTTCAACAGCAACCTTGGCAGCATAAAAGGCATAATCAAAACTATTGGTTGGTGAGCTCGCAGCAATTACCACAACAGGGCTCTCACCATTACGTCCATATAATGCCTGCATCAGGTCAGACTGCTCTGTTTTAGTAGGCAAACCGGTTGATGGTCCACCTCGCTGCACATTAACAATAACAATCGGAAGTTCAGCCATAACAGCCAACCCAATAGCTTCTCCTTTCAATGCTAAACCAGGACCCGATGTAGTAGTAATTGCAAGACTACCTGAAAAACTTGCCCCGATAGCCGTACAAATACCTGCTATTTCATCTTCGGCCTGAAAAACTTTGACACCTAAATCTTTACGGGCACTTAACTCCTGTAGAATCTCTGTGGCCGGTGTTATAGGATACGAACCCAAAAACAGTTGAAGGTTACTTTTTTCAGCTGCCGCCAAAAAACCCCATGCAACAGCCACATTACCGCTTAAATTACGATATTTTCCTTTTTTAATGTCGGCAGGATGAATATGATATGATGGCGTTACAGCCTGTATGATATTACCATAGTTATAACCATCACTCAACACCTTAAGATTTGCCTCAACAATCAATGGTTTTTTGGCAAATTTCTTTTGAATATATTCACGGGTGTGATCCAACGGACGATCAAAAAGCCAGTAAACCAGTCCTAAAGCATACATGTTTTTACTTCGTAGTATACTTTTATTATCCAGTCCCATATCTTTCAAGCTTTCCTTCGTAAGTGTCGTAATAGGAGCTTTTACGATATGATAATCACCCAGTTTATCTTCAATAATCGGATCATCTGTTTCATATCCTGCTTTGATAAGATTCTTCTCATCGCAACTGTCAACATCCAGAATAATTGTTCCACCTGGTTTCATCCATTTGGCATTCGCTTTTAAGGCAGCAGGATTCATTGCGACCAATACATCACAATAATCACCTGGTGTATAAACCTCTGAATGTCCAAAATGAACCTGAAAACCGGAGACTCCGCTTATTGTTCCTTGTGGGGCCCTTATTTCGGCCGGATAATCCGGAAATGTAGATATATCATTTCCAAAAATTGCTGAAGTGTAAGAAAATAAGGTTCCGGTTAGCTGCATTCCGTCACCGGAATCGCCTGAGAACCTTACAACCACTTCCTCTTTCTCAATAACTTTTGATCTTTTACCCATGATCGTTAAGTACGTCGGTTATTTATTAACTATAAGCATCTATCTCCATAAGAGACAAATGCTAAAACCTAAGTTAAGGACACATTAAATTCTATCAAAATTTAAAGTAAAGGTATTGATAAGCATATCTTCAATAAGTGATCTTTGTCATATTCATACACTTTTTAAAAGCTGTTTTACAACACGTTTTGAATGTTTACCTGAAAAAGTCAATATTTTCTTATGAAAAAACAATAATCAAAGCACCTGAATGTAATTTCTTAAGCAGATGGTTGTATTTTTGTGACACTCAAATTTGAAATAATTATAAATACCACCTATACAATGGCATTAATTAAAGAAGTAAGAGGATTTACTCCTAAGATCGGCAACAATGTTTATTTAGCTGAAAACGCTACTGTTATTGGAGATGTAGAGATAGGAGATGACTGCAGTATATGGTTTAATGCAGTGTTACGAGGAGATGTTAATTCGATTCGCATTGGTAATAAAGTGAATATTCAGGATGGATCTGTTCTGCATACACTGTACCAGAAATCCACCATCGAAATTGGCGACAACGTTTCAATTGGCCATAATGTAACCATTCACGGAGCCAAAATTGAAGACAATGTGCTAATAGGTATTGGTGCAACAGTGTTAGATCATGTGGTGGTTGGGTCAAACTCCATTATTGCCGCAAACTCACTTGTTCTAACCGGTACAATTGTTGAACCCAATAGTGTTTACGCAGGAGTTCCTGCTAAAAAGGTGAAAGATATCGAGCCGAATCAAACGAAGGAAATGATCAATAAAATAGCCAACAATTACCTTATGTATGCAGGTTGGTATAAAGAAGACTAAATATTAAAGCTGTCGGGGTTTCAATATTCCGGCAGCTATAAACGAATATGCTCAACTCTTATATCTCCACTAAAGAAAATACCTGCTGTCTGTTTAAACTTATCAGTACTCTCAGTAGTGTAAAAATGTACCGAACCATTTTTTGAGCACTTTTTCTCCATCTCAGGATGGCGTTGTAAATAATCTTTCAGACTTTCTCCTACGATATCTCCCTGTTCAATAACATTTACACCTTCAGGCAAATATTTCTTAATCTTGGGTATAAGTAAAGGATAGTGTGTACAACCTAAAATTACTGCGTCAATCGAAGCATCTTTATATAATAGTGAATTGACATTTTTCTTCACAAAATAATCTGCTCCTTCACTATCAAATTCATTATTCTCAACTAAAGGTACCCACATCGGACAAGCTTCCTGTGATACCTGAATATCCGGAAATAACTTTGCTATCTCCATAAGATATGATTCGGATTGAACGGTACCAGAGGTTCCAACTATACCCACATGACCTGATTGACTTAATTCGTTTACCTTTTCAACACTGGGCCGAATGACACCCAAAACCCTTCTTTGTGGATCAATTAGAGGCAGATCTTTTTGCTGAATACTACGTAATGCTTTGGCTGAAGCTGTATTGCAAGCCAGGATAACTAAATGAGCTCCCATATCAAAAAGTCGACTAACAGCCTGAAGCGTGTATTCATAAACCACTTCAAACGATCGGGTACCATATGGGGTGCGGGCATTATCACCCAAATAAATATAGTCGTATTGCGGTAAGTGCTTAATAATTTTATCTAACACAGTAAGGCCTCCATAACCTGAATCAAAAACTGCAATCGGACCAATTTTATTCATTGTAATAATTAAATTATAACCTTAAAGATACAAAAGCGGGTGACTTTAAAAAGTCACCCGCTCATTCTTTCGAATAATATTTTAATTATTGTGCGTTAACTTTAGCTTTTACCAAATCACCGCAATCAATACTTTTTTCAGAATGATAAACTACAACCTGAGAGCTAATATCGAAGATATAAATCAAACCTTGTTCCTGTCCTACTTCTTCAATAGCCTTTTGTACTTTTTCGATAATAGGCGCTAACAATTGTTGTTCTTTCTTTTGTATCTCCTGCTGAGCCATTTGACTGTATTGTTGCAAACGCTGGTCCTTATCCTGCATTTCTTTTTCCTTTGTAGCGCGGATTAAGTCAGGTAAACTATCTCTTTGAGATACGTAATCAGTATACATTTTTTCTAACTCACTCTGCATTACCTGCAATTGATTTTGCAATTTAGTAGCCTCACTTTGTAGAGTTTTATCAGCCTCAATTTTAGCAGGAAGTTCAGCTACTACTTTCTGAATATCGATATGACCAAACTTTAACTCCTGAGCAAAAGCCTTTCCTGAAAAAGCAAATGCTATAACTACGACGAATACTTTTACTAATTTCATATACTTTTTATTTCTTAGTCATTAAAAATTACTGTATCCCCAACTTTGCTTTTACTAATGGGGTAACATCTATACTTTTTTCAGAATTAAAAACAGGCACTCTAGATGCAAGATCAAATATATATAAGAACCCATTTTCATCACCTACTTCTGTAATGGCAGTTTTTAATTTTTGAATGATAGGTGCTGTTAATTCATTTTGTTTAGCCTGCATTTGTTGTTGGGCCAACAAGTAATAGTTTTGAACTTTTTGGCTCATTTCACCCATTTCACTCTCTTTTGCCTGACGTTCAGCCGGTGTTAAGGCAGTTGCAGTTTGCTGATATTCCTGCTGTTTCTTTTGCAAATCCTCTTGCATTACAGCTAATTGATCTTCTTTCACTTTAAAATCAGCCTCTAACTGAGACTGCATTTCCTTAAATTCAGGCATAATCGTCATCAATTCGTTCGAATTCAAATGACCGAACTTCATTGGTTGTTGCGCATTCAAGGTAAAAGTCCCCAGAAGAATCAGCATAAATATTCCTATAAGCTTATTCATCATACTTTCTTGTTAATTCTTAAAAGCATAAGATATAACCTGCATTGATTAACTGTTTTTCTTTCTCTGCGTGCTATTTCTTACTAATCTATTTTTCTATTCTACTCATTTTTATATCCGAGTTTCACCAAAACATCATCACTGATATCCTGTTTTGGATCCACATACATAATGCCCATACCTGATGCTTTATCAAATACGGCTAAATAATTATTATCGGCTGCGATTTCTGTTATCGCATTAAAAATATCATCCTGAATTGGTTTGATAAGCGATTCTCTGCGTTTAAAGAGTTCACCATTTTGGCCAAAATAAGATTGCTGCAATTGCTTTGCTTCCTTTTCTTTTTCTACAATCTCATTTTCACGCTTCACTTTCATCTCGCTAGAGAGAAATACATTCTCGGTTTGATAGGCCTGATATAATTGAGATACTTCCTCAAACCTTGCTTCAATTTCCTTTTGCCATTTACCAGAAAGCTGATTCAATTGTTCATTGGCAGCTTCATAAGCAGGAATATTACGAAGAATATATTCGGAATCAACGAATGCATATTTTTGTGCACTAACCAATGTGCTTACAAATAATAATGCTACTAAAACTAAATTTTTCATAGTCGCTAATTTTTGGTTTCTCAATTTATTACAAAAATCAAACCAAACACCTATCCTGTTAATTACTAGAAACTTTGACCTATCACAAAGTGGAACTGACTTCCTCCTGCGTTTTGTCTGTATGGACTTTCATCAAATCCATAACCCCAATCAATTCCCATAAGCCCAAATATAGGCAAGAAAATTCGTAAACCAACACCTGCAGAACGTTTCAGTTCAAATGGGTTAAAGTCTTCGTATGAACTCCAGGCATTACCGGCTTCAAGGAAAGCTAATGCAAATACGGTTGCTGAAGGCTGCAACGCCAATGGGTATCTAACCTCCAGGGTTAATTTATTATAGATATTACCATCGTATGAACCGGTAGAATTATATGGTGTTAATGAAGAGTTTTCGTAACCACGTAATCCAATTGTTTCACTACCATACATGCTATATCCCGACATTCCATCACCACCAAGAATAAACTTCTCGAAAGGAGATTTAAGATATTTATTATAATATCCCAGGAATCCCATTTCCATCTTACCCATCACAACTAATTTTTCTTTATTGTCGATAGGTTTAAAGATAGATCCTTTAAAAGTCCACTTATGATATTCAATTCGTTGATACAATTCCTGCTGATCATCTGTATCTGTTGCGTCCAGCTTAGACCAGTCTTTATCAGAGAACATCGACCATGGAGGTGTAAATTCCAATCCCAATGAGAAATCTGAACCACTACGAGTATAGATTGGATTATCAATTGAACGACGGCTCAACATAACTTTAAAGTTCAGGTTATTTGAAATACCGTTCTGCATAATAAAATAGTTCCAGTCCAATAAGTCGTAACGCTGGTAACTTACTTCTGTATATAAAGTAAACCAGTCATCAGGCCATCTTAAACGCTTACCAAAACCTACAGACACACCAGAAATATTCATGTGCTGGTTAGTATCGTAGTTTGGATAATAACTGTTGTAGCTTGATCCATATCCATAACTCGAATATGGATTGTAGTAACTACTGCTTACACCTGTTTGAATAGAATGGTAAAGAGAAAAACTTAATGAGTTTGGTTTTTTACCACCTAACCAAGGTTCGGTAAACGATAAACTATACGATTGGTAATATTTACCGTTTGTCTGAGCTCTTAAGGCAAGTGTTTGTCCATCACCAGTTGGAAGTGGTCTCCATGCTTCTCCGTTAAAAATGTTACGCATTGAGAAATTGGTAAACTTCAAACCAAGTGATCCCACAAACATACCGGCACCCCAACCTCCGGAAAGTTCTATCTGGTCATTTGCTTTCTCTTCTAATTGATAAACAAGATCAACGGTACCATTATCCTGATTTGGACGCACATCTGGCACAATATTTTCCTGGTCGAAGTGACCTAGTTGAGCAAGTTCTCGAACCGTACGAATTAACTCAGACTTACTAAACAACTGGCCTGGTTTGGTTCTGATTTCACGTCGGGCTACATGCTCGTGAGTTTTAGTATTTCCTTTAATGATTACATCATTGATAGTAGCCTGTTGACCTTCATAGATTCTCATTTCAAGATCAATGGTATCACCCTGCACGCTTACTTCAACCGGATTAATATTTGAGAACAAATAACCATTGTCCATATATTTGCTCTGAACAGCATCTTCATCATCTGTTAAACGTTCAGCTAAAAATTTCTGGTTGAATACATCTCCTTTTTTAATCCTCAATATAAAAGAAAGATAATCGCTTGGGTAAATAGTATTACCAACCCACGAAATATCACCAAAGTAATATTTTTGTCCTTCTTCCAGAGTAATCTTCACATCAACTGTGTTTTCCTCAATATTCTTGACAACTTCCTGTGAAACAATACGGGCATCGCGGTGACCAATCTCGTTGTATTTATCAATCAATGCAACCAGATCTTCCTGATATTTTTCAGTTATGAATTTCTTTGTTCTGAAGAAGTTTAAAATATTTCCTTTTTCATTGGTCTTTTTCATGGCACGATTTAACTTTCCATCAGAAAGCACCTCGTTTCCTTCAAATACCAGAGACGCAACTTTTACTTTATCCTTTTTATCAACATTAATTTCCAACACTACATGATTCACCTTTTGTGTATCATCTTTTTGAATAATGTTAACTTCTGTATTGTAAAAACCCTTATTTACAAAGTATTCAGTAATGTATTTTTCAGCTCTCGTAATTAAATATGGAGTTACCTGAGAACCTTTCATCATGGCAACTTTCTCACGAACCGTTTCAATTTCACTCTTCTTTAACCCAACAAAAGTCATTTCGGATAATCGGGGACGTTCCTGCAGATAAACTTCCAGATAGATTTTACGTCCTTCTATTTTTTTCGCTTTGATCTTGACATCCGAGAAAAGACCATGATCCCAGTAGCGACGAACAGCTTCTGAAATTTCATCACCCGGAACAGTAATCTCCTGGCCAGGTCTTAAACCACTAATGTTTACGAGAATTTTAGGATCCAAATTTTCAACACCAACTACATCAATCTCTGCAATTTCGTAGCGTTTTGGTGATCCTGAATAAGAAATATTAACAGCATCCTGTCCGATAGCAATCGTTGTTGACAAGAATAATACTAAAACCAATAAATACTTATAATAGTAGATACCTTTCATTTACTTCTACAGTTTGTTCGTTAAGGTCAAAGAATAACTAATGTATGACTCAATCATGATGTATCAATTATTCTTAATTACTTCTTATTTTTTTATTTGATCACCTGTTTTGCCAAAGCGCCTTTCGCGTCCCTGGTAATCAAGTATGGCTCTATACAAATCGTCTCTTCTGAAATCAGGCCATAAAATATCACAAAAATAAAGCTCTGAATAAGCCAATTGCCAAAGCAGGAAATTACTTATTCTTTGCTCTCCACTAGTTCTAATCAATAATTCAGGATCAGGCATCCCTTGTGTCGATAAATATGACCCAAACATTGCATCATCCAGTTGTTCAATATTGAATTTTTTTGACTCAACATCTGATGCAATTGCCTTCACCGCTTCCAAAATCTCCCATCGGGAACTGTAGCTTAATGCCAGAGTTAAGGTTAACCCATTGTTTCCTGATGTTTGATTAATACATTCATCCAAACGTTTTTGAACGCTTCCCGGCAAATTTGATTTACAACCAATTGCATTTAGTCTAACATTGTTATCCATCAGAGTTTTTGTCTCTGAACTAATTGTTGTAACCAATAAACTCATAAGAGCATCAACCTCTGTTTTTGGTCTGCTCCAGTTTTCAGTACTAAATGCGTAAAGGGTTAAATATTCAATTCCCAACTCAGCTGAAGCTTCTGTAACTTCACGCACTGCTGTCACCCCATGTTTATGCCCAAAAACCCGGGCATTACCTCTTTTTTTAGCCCAGCGACCATTACCATCCATAATGATAGCAATGTGTTTTGGTAACTTATCTTTTATCAGTTGATCTTTTACTGACATTTCAACTGCCTCGTTTTAATAGCCCCCGTTACAGGATGATTTACGTCTCAACATACTAATTGTAACATAAACACCTGCAAATGAAACCCAGTCATTATTATGTGTCCAAGTGGCATCGGCTCCATACGGATCAGATGGGTCAATCTCCCCAGGACCTTCATAATCAAGATCATCGGCAAATGTTTTCCGGAACGACCATTCAGCTCCCAGTCTTACCCATTTGTTAACCTTATACTTTACGCCAACACCGAAGGGCAAAGATAATATAAAAGTTGGTTTCGTAGTAAGATTTTCAGCATCCCCCACTTTTCGACTATAAATCATTGTACCTAAGCCCACTGAAAGATACGGAGTGAAGCCGGTATTTGCTATGTACTTATGATCGTATGATAAAAAGTTGAATTCTGCCTGCACGGTCAAATCACCAATTGTATTGTTAAACTCATATGTTGGCCGTCCTACTTGTTGATCGGAAGGACGCAAATCCTTAAAATTTAAACTTTCATCCGAATAATCTCCGCTAATTCTACCTATTGTTGCCGAAGCTTTAAAAGCCAAACGATCGCTGTATGCATATCGTCCAATGCCTCCCAAAGCCGGCTGCAGCTTGTAAAATTGCTTTGACGGATTTAAATCACCAAAATAATATGAAGTTCCTATAAAACCACCTAACTCAAGCCTATCCTGAGCATGTATATTCTTTGTAGCCAAAAGGAATACAGCTATCAAAAATGTAACTGCAAAATACTTTCTGAACAACAAACAAAAATATACCCGGGTGTTAAAGATCTTCACAAGTCGTTTTTTAACTCCTGCCACAAATGTATTATTTAAAAGATTATTTCAAAGAATGTCTCAACCAAACCACTAATCACCTCAACTAATAAACGTTAAATTTCAATTTTATTGCTGCTAAAGATAATTAATTACGGCGATCGAGCCCCCACATCAGCTTATTTCGCAGGGTAGTGAAAAAGGAATAATCGGGAAGTTTAATCACATTAATACTAAAATCGGCTTTCTTAATTTTGAGATGTACTGAATCTTCAAAAACCTGACTTCGTGAATCAAGAGCAGCCAAAAATTTTGTATCCCTACCCTCGACCTTTAAGGTAATTTCTACATTATTAGGAACCACCATTGGGCGAACGGTTAAGTTATGCGGTGCGATGGGTGTAATCACAAAATTATCGGCATCCGGATGTATAATTGGCCCTCCGACACTTAACGAATACGCTGTTGAACCCGTAGAGGTAGCAATAATCAAACCATCGGCCCAATAAGAATTTACAAACTCATCATTTATATAGGTATGAATGGTAATCATCGATGAACTGTCTCTTTTCACAATAGACAATTCATTCAAAGCATATGGATTATCTTTAAAAAGTTGATTGTCGGTTTGTAGGGTTAATAAATCAAGCTGATGAACCTTATACTTGCCGTTTAATACATCCTGTATAGTACATTCCATTTCGTTTTGAGACACATCTGCCAAAAAACCAAGTCTCCCACTGTTGATTCCTACAATGGGCACACCCGAATCCCGCACAAAACTCACAGCTTCTAGAAAAGTACCATCTCCTCCAATACTAAAAACCTGATCAACAGCCGGTAATCCGGAAGAACCATCAAAAAACCCAACAACATCAGGTTTCATGTTCACCTCGGTCAACAAGAATTCATAAAATGGTTTATATATAAACAATTCAACATCGTTACTTCTCAAAACCTCAAAAAGCCGAATGCATGAATCGTAAAAGGACTTATTGAATTTTTTACCAAAAACAGCGATTTTCATCTGTTCAATTTATAGTTTCATAATTAGGATAAATATACCGAAGATATTAATAGCAGCATTTCATCCTTCCTGATTTTGCATTCTTACAAGACCAGAATTTATACAAAGGTAAGTAAAGCTTAAATATCAAGGTTAAAGTGTACGAAAAAACCATCATATCCTAACTTATTAATCGAATAGTTAAAACTGAACACTTTATCGTAGAAGGTTACAAAATCAATCCCCAGGCCATATCCGTACTGCCAGCTATTAACCATATTATTGGTTGGATCCGGATTTTTCTGCCAGGCATAACCAGTATCAAAAAAGGCCTTTACATAAAATGCATAATGAATTTTGGCAAACTGCGTTAAAGGCATAAAACCAATTGTTTTAACCTTGGGCTCCATCAAAGTAAATAATATCTTGTTCTGAACCATAGCATTTCTCACGCCATCCAACACGTACAATTCATAACCATTCATAAAGCTTTTGTACCCTAATCCCTGAAACAAAGCATAAGGTAAATGATCACTGGTTCCTACTCTTCCTTCCGCAACTCCACCCCAATGCCATCTTCTACCCAATTGCGCATATTGCTGAAATTGCAAATGGAGATTAAGATCGTTAAGTTCATCCGTTAAGATACCCAAACCATTTTTTGTTAGACTTAAATTCAGACTTGTCCCACCTAATGGATATACTTTCGAATCTCTTTTATCAAATCTGTATTGATAAGATATGCTCAGGTAATCCATTTTTGAATCACCTGGCGTAAGATAATTGGGGTTTATCTGAGTTACTGAATCTGACACATCAAATCCTTCATAAGTCAATTCAAGTCTGTGACGTTGATAAAGATCGCTTCTTAAACTGTAGTTGACAGCAGATTTATAATAAAACTGAGACATTTCATTATTGACCATCACGAACATCGGTCGATTATCGATGGTTGCAAATGGAACTTTTGTAAATGCTTTGGCATTGACCTCTGCTCCCCAGCCGGATTTTCGTTTATATTCGGGAGAGTCGAAACGCAAAGAGACCTGAGTTGAAAAACCAATTTTGACCCGAAATTTTAATAATTCTTTTCTACCCCTGAAGTTATCGCGTTTGAGATAGATTCCATAATTCATTCGGGACCAATCACCACTCTCGAGAAACGAACTTAAATTTCTATCAGTATGCTCAAATATTGGAAACACCCACCAATACCAGCGCTCATCAACTTTGATATGAAAAACTACACTTTCATCCAATTGTTTACTATAGGTAATGGTAACAAAATTAAAGAGAGAAGTATTTAAAAGATTGTCGCGACTGCGGGTTATTAGCTGACCTATTTGATTAATCCATAAGGTATCGCCTGTTTCAAACTCTAACTCATTCAGAATAACACGTGACTTGGTGACCTTGTTACCTGAAATAATAATTTGCTTAACAAGGACACTGTCGATTAATTCTGTTCTTCCGTCATTCGTTTCAAGCTTCCGCCCATAAGCTTCAAATGAACACGTTGCCAGCATTACCAGCCATAATAACACGACTATTTTCTGACCACTTTCATTTTTCTGCATACACCGCTATTAATTTCACATACTCAGATATTTCATAAGTGAGTCATAATTTCTTTTTACTGTTTCGTCATAAGAATCATTCCCTACATATGTAGTTTTAACTGAATATCCATACCGATCAAATGCTGTAAGCACTGATTCCAAATCGGTACGATTTAATTTTATTGCTATCGAATACCTGTCACCCTCATCCATTTGACTTACATAAAGACTTAATATTTTGGCATCAGCATCTTCCACAATCCTTGCAATCTCTGATAAAGAATAATCTCTCAACTGAAGTTCCAATTCAACTATTCCTCCAGGCGTATGAGCTGCTATCAAATCAGCAAATTTTTGGAGTAACTGACTTTGAGTTATCAATCCCAGGTATTCCTTATTTCCATCCAGAACAGGCACAACTGTAAGCTGTAATCTCGAAGCCAGTTCAATCACATCATAAATATGCTGATATGCAAACACATAAGGCTTGTCGTAAGATAAAGGATGATTTCCGAGAGGCTCATCGGCTTTATTGAGGTCGTATATGTCAACATCAGAAATCAGCCCAAGAAATGATTTATTATTTACAATGGGTAGATGTGATACTCTGAACACTTCCATCCAGTTGATTGCATCCAATCCTGTATCTGAAGTTTTAAGAGCAGGAACCACATCTGATATTAATTCTTTTGCCAACATAGGATACTTTTAGAAATACTTTATAATTTTGCCATACAATTAAAACCCTATTAATGAATGGTTGTTTGTTTATTTAAAAATACTTTCAATGTATTAAACAATCAACACGCACCATAGTTTATTAAGTTTTTTTAACCACCACAAAGTGTGTATTCATCAATTATTCAGAAATGACAAAGCTGAGTGTTAATATTAATAAGATCGCTACAATCAGAAATTCACGTGGCGGCAACATGCCTAATGTATTAAAAGCTGCTGTAGACGTACAGCAATTCGGGGCAGAAGGAGTAACGGTTCATCCACGCCCTGACGAGCGTCACATTAGATATCAGGATGTTCTGGATATTCGTCCGGTTATTACAACTGAATTTAATATCGAAGGTTATCCTTCTAAAGAATTTATTGATTTAGTATTAAAGGTAAAACCTCATCAGGTTACATTAGTACCTGATCCACCTGAGGCTTTGACATCAAATGCAGGATGGGACACGATTAATAACCTTTCATTTCTACAGGATGTGATAGGCCGATTCAGTGAAGCTGGTGTGCGTACTTCCATTTTTATTGATACTGACCTTGAAAATATAAGCAACGCTGTAAAAACGGGTACTGACCGCATTGAGTTATATACTGAACCTTATGCAACAAATTATCCAAAAAATAAAGAAGCTGCCATAGAACCATTTGTTGAAGCTGCTAACCTGGCTAACAAAATAGGATTAAAGATCAATGCCGGCCATGATTTAAGTCTAGAAAATCTTAAATATTTCAACGAGAAAATACCTTTCCTTAAGGAAGTTTCCATTGGTCATGCCTTAATTTGTGATGCTTTATACTATGGACTGGAAAGAACAATTCATATGTATAATGAGTTATTGATAAAATAAGATTTTTCAATGAAACTCTTTTTCAGAGAATACGGATCAAAGGGCCCCAAACTAATCATTCTTCATGGTTTGTATGGGGCTTCCGACAATTGGGTGAGCATTGCCCGACAATTGCAGAACGATTACCATGTATACCTGGTTGATCAAAGAAATCATGGTCAATCGCCACATGCTTCAGAAATGAATTACGAAGTAATGGCTGAAGATTTGCTGGAGTTTTTTCAGGGTCAGAAAATTGAGAAAGCTCATTTAGCCGGTCATTCAATGGGTGGAAAAACAGTTATGAGGTTCGCCCTTATTCATTCTGAGCTGATAGACAAACTGGTTGTACTTGATATTGCTCCCAAATCTTACGCTTCATTCAGCAATTATGCCGAAGTAACCAATAACCATTCTCTAATAATTGAATCGCTTTTAAGTCTTGATTATAAAAACGCTCAAAGCCGTACTGATATTGACAAACAGTTAGCTCAAAAGTTACCATCAAAAACACTTAGACAGTTTTTACTAAAAAATATCGACCGGACTAAAGAAGGAAATTACGAGTGGCGATTAAACCTGCCAGTGCTTAAAGAAAACCTTGAAAATATTATGGATGGCTTTTCTTCTCTCGATGCGGAATCGCATCAGGTTAATATTCCAACCATTGTTATCAGAGGAGAAAAATCAGGATATGTAATGGATGAAGACACACTCATCATCCATAAATATTTTAAGAAGGCTGAGATCGTTACCATCCCTGATGCTGGCCATTGGCTACATGCAGAGCAACCCGAACTTCTGGTTAAAACATTGGCTTATTTCCTTTTGGATTAAAGCGCAAGTTCTACAGCTGAGGATTCAATTAATGGTTCACCTTTAAATCGCAGAAACAATTGTGCTGTTGCTAAAACATCTTTTTCACAATATCGTGCAATACGTTCGATGTCCTTTTCTTCGTAAAACACCTTTGCTACCTGACTTCCATCAATATCATCCTTTGGCGAAGGAATATCAAAAATGGTGGTTAAGAGATTGAGGGAGGTATAATGTTTGTAATCACCAAATTTCCATAAATCAAGCGTATCTAAAAACCTTACTTCCCAAGGCTTCTTACCGGCTACATCCAGTATTTCAGGTAATTTAACGCCATGTATAAGCATCCGGCGTGCAATAAACGGAAAATCAAATTCCTTCGCATTATGCCCACAAATGTTTTTACCCGGCTTTGATGTAAAATGCTCAAGTGTTTGTTTGAAATCAGTCAATAACAGTTTTTCATCTTCTCCGGCAAAAGACTTTAACCTGAAGATTCGCTGACCATCACGATGAGCCAAAACGCCTATTGAAATACAAACTATCTTTCCAAACTCGGCATAAATCCCTGCCCGTCCATAAACTTCGGCAGGTGTCTCTTCTTCTTTTCTGAAAAAAGCAGATTTTTTATCCCATAGCTCCTGCAAGGCAGGTTTCACCATATCAAATGAAGGCTGATCAGGTACTGTTTCTATATCCAGAAACAAAATATCCTCGACTCGTACATGATCAAGCATAAGCAGTAGGTTTAGTTAAAACAAGATAAATTACGCTCAATAAAGTTAGTTAAAATATCAATTGCAATATGATTATTTCCACCCTGAGGCACAATTAAATCGGCATATCGTTTAGTAGGCTCAATAAACTGCAGGTGCATCGGTTTCACAGTATCTCCATAGCGCTGTAAAACTTTATCAACGGTTCTGCCCCTTTCTTCGATATCTCTCTGAATCACTCTCGACAAACGATCATCTGCTTCTGCATCAACAAAAACCTTCAGATCCATCAACTCTCTTAATCGCTCATTACCCAATATCAGTATTCCTTCAACGATTACAACATCGCGTGGCTGAACTGTAATGGTTTCTTCAGATCGAGTACAGGTCAAATAAGAATAAATAGGTTGCTCAATACAATTGCCCTCCTTCAATTGAGCCAAATGATCGTAAAGTAATTCGAATTCAATGGCATCCGGATGATCAAAATTAATTTTCTGACGCTCTTCAAGAGGAATATGCTTATTGTCTTTATAATATGAATCCTGCGGCAAAACTGCCACCTCATCCTTCGGCAAACGCTCAATGATTTTGCGTACCACAGTCGTTTTACCAGATCCTGTACCTCCGGCAATACCAATTATCAGCATTTTTATATTTTTGCTATGAGTTAGTTATGACAACAAAATTACTAAAAATAATGACTATGATTAAGCACATTGTTTTGTTTCAGCTAAAAGCATTTGAAAGTGAAGACACTAAAGATGCCAAACTCAGCGAAATAAAATCTGAATTATTGGGACTAAAGGAGAAAGTAAGTGTATTAAAATCAATTGAAGTTGGATTGAACACTAATCCTGCTGAGCAATACGACATTGCACTGACAACTACCTTTAACAACATGGAAGATTTGGAAATATACGCCAAACACCCAGATCATCTTGCAGTTGGAAAGATTATCCGTGAAGTATTAGAAGCAAGAGCTTGTGTTGATTATGAGTTCTAAAATAAAAAAGCGCGTGATGTTCTCACGCGCTTTTTTTGTCTAGTATAATCAATTTTAAATACTATCGGAATAATAGGCTTTGGGTAATGTTCGCAAATTATACTGATTTGCCATTACCTCTCCATAAGCACCGGCCGAACGCAGGGCTATCAAATCACCTCGTTTTGTTTTAGGTAACAAAACAGCTTTCCCAAAGCAATCACTTGACTCACAAATTGGTCCAACCACATCATATTTTTCTTCCTCATCAGCAGAGGTAAGGTTTTCAATTTTGTGATAGGCCTGATACAAAGCAGGACGTATCAAATCACTCATTCCGGCATCCACTATGGCAAAGTTGGTTTGAACCCCTTCTTTGATATACAACACTTTTGTAAGCAACGATGCACTTTGCCCAACCAATGATCGTCCTAACTCAAAATGAAGTTCCTGACCCGGCATTAGTTCAAGTAAGTCGTTAAATAATGCAAAGTAACTTTCAAAATCAGGTATTGATTGCTCATCCGGCTGTTCGTAACTGATTCCCAGGCCTCCACCAACATTCACTACTTTAGGCATTATCTGACGGGACACAAACCACTTTTGTAATTCATTTACGCGTATACACAAATCACGAAACGAATGTAAATCTGTTATCTGCGATCCGATATGAAAATGAATACCCTCCAGTTCAACATTCTTAAGTACTGAAAGCACATCTACGACCTTCTCTAAATCCCACTGGTTGATGCCAAACTTATTTTCGTTTAGTCCGGTTGTAATATAATGATGCGTATTAGCATTTACATTAGGATTGATTCGTAAGGCAACTTTTGCTACTTTCCCTTTCTTCCCTGCCAATTCATCAATTATTTCAAGCTCAGGAATCGATTCAACATTAAAACAGGCAATGTTATTGTCCAATCCTAAATTGATTTCCCAATCTGATTTTCCAACCCCTGCAAATACAATTCCATCTGAAGGGAAACCACAATCGATGGCTTTCTGCACTTCATGTCCACTCACACAATCAGCTCCAAATCCCTTACTCTCAATAGCCTGCAAAATACGATCATTGGCATTTGCTTTTACTGCATAATGGACTTTAAATCCATACTTTCCAGCCTCGGATGCAACAGCATCCAAAGTGGCATTCAGCAACTCCATATCATAAAAATAAAATGGAGTATTTATATTCGTCAGGGTCTCAACCGGAAAATTAAATTTCATTTTTCCTCTTAGTTAAATAATTTATCACTCAACAAGTTTAATGCTTTCTTTTTGTCGTCAGCATTAATCAATATCGACACATTATAGTTGCTGCCTCCGTATGAAATCATTCGAATAGGCACTTCTTTCAATGCATCAAAAATTTTGTTGGCATAGCCTTTATTCTCAGCTACCAGGTCACCCACAACACAAACAATAACCTGATTGGTATCTACATCTACCGTACCATATTTCTTGAGATCATCCACAATCTCATTCAAATGTTTGTCATTATCGATGGTAACCGAAACTCCTACTTCAGAAGTTGTAATCATATCAATTGGAGTTTTATAACTCTCAAATATCTCAAATACTTTGCGAAGGAAACCATATGCAAGTAGCATTCGTCCCGACTTGATCTTGATAGCCGTAATACCATCTTTGGCAGCAATGGCAGCCATACGGTGTTTACGTTGGTTCGAAGAGATCATTGTCCCTTTAGCCTGAGGTTCCATAGTATTCAGTAAGCGAACCGGAATATTCGCCAGTTTGGCTGGCAAAACACTGGTAGGATGCAAAATCTTAGCGCCGAAATAAGCCAACTCAGCAGCTTCATCAAAAGAAAGTTCCTCAATGGATTTAGTTTTTTCGACATAACGGGGATCGTTGTTATGCATTCCATCA
Organism: Carboxylicivirga caseinilyticus; assembly: GCA_025499705.1. Taxonomy (GTDB): domain Bacteria; phylum Bacteroidota; class Bacteroidia; order Bacteroidales; family Marinilabiliaceae; genus Carboxylicivirga; species Carboxylicivirga caseinilyticus. Next base: position 132,913 of record JAFMVE010000006.1, on the reverse strand, counting down.
ATATCGGTCCAAATCTGTATTTCTTCAGCCTGACATGCCGCACCAATCAACGATGCTGAATAATCACTTCCTCCTCTTTGCAGATTATCGATCTCTCCAAACGCATTTCTACAAATATATCCTTGCGTAATAAAAATCTGAGCATCGCTATTTTGATCCAATAATGTAGCCAGATTCTCCTTGATGTAAGTTGTATCAGGTTCATTATTTTTATCGATTCTCATATACTCAAGGGCTGGCAACAAAACAGAGTTTTCACCATTTTCCTGAAGATAATAATGAAACATTGCCGTAGAGATTAACTCTCCCTGAGCTAATATGGTTTTTTCTTCAAAAACGGTAAACATATCAATGGTGAACGATTTGATATAATCGAAATGTGATTTTATCAGTTCGGTTCCTTTTTGCTTAAATTCATCTGTTGAATACAAAGCATCTACTTCGTTGTAATACTTTTGCTCCAATTGATTAATAAGCTCGTTGGCACCATCGTGGTTCTTTTTATAAAGGTAATTGGCTATTTCGACCAAATTATTTGTGGTACCCGACATTGCAGACAAAACCACAATTTTTCTGTGTTCATCAGAGATAAGGTCAGCAACCTCTTTCATACGTTGCGCAGAGCCTACTGAAGTTCCACCAAATTTTAGTACTCTCATTGTTTTGCTATCTTAAAATTTTCGCTTCTAGTTAAATAAGCAGTACAAAACTACAATAAATAGATGTAAAATCTCTTTTTCGTTTGTTAATATTTTCACATTAATTGAATATATTAACTCATTTCAAATATATTTAACTAAATACACACAACAAAACTTTCAAGCGAATAAATCCTAACAATCAAAAAATCCGGTTACAACGAACCGGATTTTACTATATTAAGAATAATTCAGCTTATAAATGCACCTCAATTAAGCGGGCTTTACCATTTGGTGTAATACTAATCTCTTTTAAATCGGCAGGAACCAGAACTGTTTCACCCAATGCAATGGTTTCTTTCTGATTATCATTAAAGATGATTTCAGCAGAACCTTCAACACACATATAGATCAAGAATGAATCCAGACCGTAGAAATCCTTTTTAACGGTTTGATCCAATTCCAAAACATTGGTAATAAAGTAATCGCTTTTTACAACCTCGTTTACTTTGTTTGGCTCAACCGTATATTTTGTTTTAGGCTCGGGAACATAAGTATAATCGATTGCATCAACAGCCTGTTCGGTATGCAACTCTCGTGTATTACCCTGATCATCTTTACGATTAAAATCGTAAATCCGATAAGTCACATCTGATGTTTGCTGAATTTCGGCTAACAAAATTCCTTTACCAATTGCATGAACCCGACCTGCAGGAATGAAAAACACGTCCCCTGGTGCCACATCATGTGCTGCCATTATCGATTCAACTTCGTTGGCTTCCACCTTGGCTAGATATTCATCCTTATCCAACTCCTTACTGAATCCTGAAACCAACTGAGCCCCTTTATCAGCCTGCATAACATACCACATCTCAGTCTTCCCAAATGAATTATGGCGTTGCTTTGCCAATTCATCATCAGGGTGCACCTGAATACTTAGTACATCGTTGGCATCAATAAATTTGATTAATAACGGAAACTCATTACCAAATTGCTGGTAAATCTTATCTCCAACCAAATCGCCCATGTAAATTTCGATAATTTCGGAAAGCGAATTACCGGCTAAAAATCCATTTGACACAACAGAAACGTTTCCGGGTACACCGGAAATCTCCCAACTCTCACCCGCATTTGGAAGCGGAGAAATCTCTTTATTCAACAATAATTCAAGTTTATGACCTCCCCAAATCTTATCTTTAAGAATAGGTTGAAACTTGAGTGGATACAATTTACTCATCGCTTAAATTCATTTTGCACAAAAATAGGCTTCTTTACTTTTATAAACTAAAAAACTAAAGATCAATGTCAGCATAATACAACACTTTGTCAGCATAATATTATCAACCCATAAGATGGATTGATTTTAAAATTAAATAACTAGCTGTACCTTTGCCCAAAATTACCTGAGAATGGAAGTAGTAAAAGCCGAGTTTTTAAAAAGTAGTTCCACCGTTAAACAATGCCCCAAGGCTGATCGCCCTGAGTATGCCTTTATTGGTCGGTCTAATGTTGGTAAATCCTCTTTAATAAACAAGCTGTGTAATCGCAAAGCGATGGCCAAAACCTCTTCTACCCCCGGAAAGACACAATTAATCAATCACTTTACCATTAACAGCGATCAATGGTATCTGGTTGATCTTCCGGGGTACGGATATGCAAAAGTCTCTAAGAAGCTTCGATCAGGCTTCAGTAAAATAATCCTTGATTACATCGGAAATCGTGAAAACATGATGTGCTTGTTTGTTTTGATTGACTCTCGTATTCCCATGCAGAAGGTAGATCTTGAATTTATGAATCTGATGGTTGAAAATGGAATACCTATTTCAATCGTCTTCACAAAAACGGATAAACTCAACAAAGGACAGTATACCGAAAACATGAAAGCCTATGAAAAAGGCCTTCTTGAGCACTGGGAAGAATTACCTCCCATCTTTTATTCATCGGCCGTTAATGGAGAAGGAACCAATGAAATACTCTCATTTATAGAAGATATCAACAGTAAATGGTAAATGGGTTTATTCCGGCCGAAAGGAAATTCAAAAGTATTAAGTTTTTTTATGGCCATGTTCATGTTAAGAAATTATGAAATTCTTACCTTTGCGGCACAATGCAACAATCATTCAATTAATCTGATAAACATCTTATTTAATGCCACCGAAAGCTCCAATTAAGATATTCTCAGGAACAAGTACGAGATATCTGGCAGAAAAGATTAGCCTTAGTTCGGGTCGTGAACTGGGGAGTCACAATTGCTTACGATTTAGTGACGGCGAATTCGCCACAGCCTACGAAGAAACAGTTCGCGGATCTCACGTATTCCTGATTCAATCAACATTTCCACCAGCTGATAATTTAATGGAATTGTTAATGTTGGTTGACGCAGCCAAACGAGCTTCGGCATATAAAATTGTGGCTGTTATGCCCTATTTTGGTTATGCCCGTCAGGACAGAAAAGATCAGCCCCGTGTTTCTATTGGTGCTAAATTGGTTGCAGATATGCTGAGTACTGCAGGTGTTGACCGTGTGATTACAATGGATTTACATGCTGATCAGATCCAGGGATTTTTTGATATCCCTGTAGATCATTTGTATGCTTCATCTATTTTTGTTCCACACATCAAACATATGAACCTGGAGAACCTGGTTATTGCTTCTCCTGATGTAGGTGGTACCAAAAGAGCCAATACCTATGCCAAGTTTCTGGAAACACCTATGGTAATCTGTCATAAATCACGTTCTAAAGCCAATGTGGTTGATGAGATGAGAATCATTGGTGATGTTACTGATAAAAACGTTATCATCGTGGATGATATGATTGATACAGCCGGTACAATGACCAAGGCTGCAGATATGATGATGGAAGCTGGAGCAAGAAGTGTTCGTGCATTTACCACGCATGCTGTTCTTTCTGGTCCTGCCTATGATCGTATTGAAAATTCATCATTAACAGAACTTATTGTAACTGACTCTATTCCTTTGAAAAAGTCAAGTCCAAAGATTAAAGTTCTTTCGGTAGCACAACTTTTTGCCGATACAATTGAAAAAGTATATAATTATCAGTCTATAAGTAATCAATTCTTGCTATAAAGTATTATCTTTGCAGCCGCTTATAGCGAGCGTGTGATGGGAAATTAAGCCGACACGTTGTACTTAATTTTGAGTAGCACTTAAAAAAGAAACATGAAAACAATTGAAATTAAAGGTACTAAACGTACTGATTTAGGTAAAAAAGCCACAAAAGAGCTTCGTAGCGAAGACAAAGTTCCTTGTGTAATTTACGGTGGTGAAGAAGTAATTCACTTTTCTGCTCCTTCAAAAGAATTCAAGAAAATTATTTACACTCCAAATGTATACATCATTAATGTTGATGTAGACGGTACTGTAATTCCTTGTATTCTTCAGGATAAGCAATTCCACCCAGTACAAGAACAAATTCTTCACTTAGACTTCCTGCAAGTTAAAGAAGATAAGCCTGTAAACATTGAAATTCCTGTTGAATTAAAAGGTTTGGCAGAAGGTGTTAAGGCCGGTGGTAAATTACAGTTAGAAAAGCGTAAGCTTAAAGTTCGTGGTTTGGCAAAAAACTTACCAGACACTTTGAAAATTGACATTACTAACTTAGGATTAGGTAAAACTATCCAGGTAGGTGCTTTGTCATACGATAACATCGAACTGACAACTGCTAAGAATGCAGTAGTTGTAGCTGTAAAACTTACAAGAGCAGCTCGTGCAGCAGCACAGCAAGCAGCAGCGAAGTAATTTTTATCATACAACATATAAACCTCCATATCCTTATATGGAGGTTTTTTGTATTTATAGACACTCATTTTATAAATTTGCTAAAAGCAAGTTAGTCTATGATACAATTTCTAAAATCCATCTTTACAACAACTAAAAAAGAAACAGAGGATTCGTCAATGAAATATTTAATTGTTGGACTTGGAAATATTGGTGAGGAATATGCCCATACCAGACACAATATTGGTTTCGATGTTTTAGAAGAATTGGCTCATTTAAACGATTTAGAGTTCAAAGAAGAAAGATATGGAGCTTTATGCACCTATAAATTCAAATCTCGCCAGTTTCTTTTATTGAAGCCCAACACTTATGTCAACTTGAGTGGTAAGGCTATCAACTATTGGTTACAAAAAGAAAAAATACCCGTTCAAAACCTATTGGTTATTGTTGATGATTTGGCATTACCGTTTGGTTCTTTGCGCCTGAAAACTAAAGGTGGCGATGCCGGACACAACGGTTTAAAAAGTATCCAAAGCATACTTGGAACTACTAATTATTCACGTTTACGTTTTGGCATAGGTAACGAATTTCAGAAAGGACAACAAGTTGATTTCGTACTGGGACGTTGGTCTGATGAAGAAAATGAGGCATTAAAAGACCGAAAGAAACTGGCTATTGATATCATTAAAGCTTTTGGAACTATTGGAGCTTCGCAGGCAATGAATCAATTCAATAACAAGTAATATGGAAAGTGCAGGAGTTCGTATCGATAAATTTTTATGGGCTGTTCGTCTGTATAAAACCCGAAGTCTGGCTGCAGAAGCCTGCAAGAAAGGTAAAGTATCCATCAATAAGCAATCAGTTAAGTCGTCGCGTATCATTAAAGCAGGCGATTTAATTGACATACGTGTAGCTCCTATTACCCGAACATACAAAGTTCTTGATATTTCCGAAAAACGTATGGGAGCAAAACTCACTCCTGGCTTTATCGAGGATGTTACTACTCCTGATCAACTGGAAATGCTCGAACTTGCCAAACTGGCTTCAAGTGCTCAACGCGACCGCGGCCTGGGCAGACCAACAAAAAAAGACAGACGTGACATTGAACGACTGCAACAAGGTGATTGGGAATAAAAACTGAAAGATTATGATTGTAGCAAGAGAAAAAAAGAAGGAAAATATAATTGAGTATATTCTTTATATGTGGCAAATCGAAGATTTGATTAGAGCTAACGAAGTTAGTATGTCAAATATAGACAAGAATATTATTCCCAGTTACAATCAAGGTGAAGATAAATTGCTTGAAATAAGGGACTGGTGGGCCAACCTTACTGAGATGATGCATCTTGAAAACAAGCACACAAGCGGACATCTGCAAATCAACATTAACACCGTTAACGAGGTTAATCATCTTCACTTGCAACTTATGAAGGCTCCTAATGAAGTAGCCTATCAACATCTGTTTAACAGTGTTTTGCCAACAATAAAAGAATTCGACCAGAAATCAGGTCAGAAGCTTGCTAATGATGTTGAGATATGTCTTACTGCCATTTACAGTACTTTTCTGTTAAAACTAAAAAAACAAACAGTTAGTCCTGAGACAGAGTTAGCTATTAAAGCAATCAGCAAATTCTTAGCAACACTGGCAAAAAAATATAAAGAAAACGAGAAGGGAGAACTGGAACTTTAGATAATCTCGCAGGTGGCTTTTCTGCCAAACCAACGATACCGATTACTGGCAATGTATAAATACATTTTTTGCAAAATCCATAAAGGTAGTATTCTTAGAAGGTAGGAAACCACTTTATAAATTCCACCCATTTGATTTAGAATAAGCAGAACAGCACTTGCACCGGCAATCATTTTACCATCTGAAATAACTGCAATTTCATTACCTACAATTATCTCAGAGTTCAATTCTGCCTTCGGGAGGTACTCGTCTATACGCTGAATAGGTATATAACTAAATCTCCGGCCCGGTTTTGTTTTGAGAAGTATACCAACCACACCCGAACACAGCCTGCACCATCCATCATAGAAGATAGTTGCATCAGGCTTTGAGTATGATGTAGTATGTTTCATTATCTAATGACAAGAATTATTAGCTTCTTCGTTACCTTTTTCAGTTTGATTATTATTGGTTTCCTGATCTGAATAAAGATTCTTATCAGAATTGAAGAAGTTTCCGGCATTCATAACAAATCCCTTATCTGAGAAAATATCATAGATAAAGTCCTTATCACTCACACCTTTACAAAAACATTTTCTTTCATTTACCATAAGCTTTGAATATTAATTGAATACTTTTATTATTTGAATTAATGTAAAATATCATAGGCATAAATACGGGTTAAGAACGCTTGTGATATTAAACAAAAAGGCGGTATTTAAGAAAAACACCACCTTTTCATAAAAGTTCATCTATCAATTATTTTTTCAAAACAATGTCAACTCTTCGATTAATACTTAAACGACTTTTTTTCGAGGTTTCATCCTGAGGTAATACATCATCCTCCCCTAAAACATGAAGTTCAAACCGTTCCCTATCGAGACCAAGATCTCTTACGAAAAACTGGAGAATTCTTTCACAACGTTTTCGACTGATCTCAATATTCTTGTCTCCCTCATCATATTCGTTAGCAAATCCATAAATATCAGCTTTCCACGATTTATTCTTGGTCATATTTAGGGCAAGTGTAGCCAATTCAACCAACGATTCTTTATCAATTTCATTATATTTTTCCAATTCAAAGAAAACAGTCACCAGATTTGCCGTTCCATAAATCTTTTGAGCATTATGAATAACCGTTACAGAATCTTTTTTAACAACCCGGCCCTCGCGATATTTCTTAAAGTCTTCTTCCAGCACTCTTATTTCACTAACCAAAGGATCATTCTTGGGAGCTCCAAAAACATTAAAACCATATCCTCGGTATGTCCAGCGACTATGTCGCTTATCTTTTTTACCAATTTTATAGCACAGGCTGATACTTGAACTCCAATATTTATCATTCTCAGCACCTACCAATATATTATCCAGTTTATCTTCTATTGACAGCCTCATGGTAGATTCAAAAGCCAGATCAAAACTTCTGTTTAAACGATATTGAACACCTACACCTATGGGCACAACAAATTCCTTTGCCCTTGCTTTCGACTTTGTTGGGTCGTCAGCATCATAACCTGAAACGATATAGCCATCCTCCTCATTGGCCGAGCTAAAATCTCTGTTGTGAACAAATTCATTTGTATCAGTATACCTTACTCTGTTTCGAAAAGCTGTTAAGCCAAACCCCAACTTGAGGTAGAAGTTCCATTTATCATTTAACGGACCCGGTAGTGGCAATATCTGATTGATATATGTCTCACTGTTAATGGAAAAATCCATTAGATTTCCTTCACTATAAAAAGTAGTATTACCACCTCGAAAATCAGAAGACAGGAATTGAAAATCAAAAGCCATCGCAGGAACCCACTGTTTTGATACTGAAATTATAGGACCAAATTTCCAGTGGGTTGGAAAAACCGAATAATCTGCCAGATCATTATACATTATGAGCGGTCCATATCCTAATGAAACAGACCATGTATTAAAACGTTTTTCCGAACTATAGCGCATGTGCTCAAAAATCACACGATTGTCGGTTGAATACTGGGCAAAGCAATAATGTCCGCTCAATGCAAGCATTAACAACATGCATATCTTTTTACTTAAATGCCCCATATTATTCAACAATTACAAACATATCAACCCGACGATTCACTAAATGCAAGCCATATGGCTGAAGTTTTTTTGTATCCGACAGCATTTCACTCTCTCCTCTTGGATCAATCTGGAACCGATCTGCCGGTATCTTAAATTGATTTACCATTGTATTCAACACAGACATACAACGCCTTTTACTTAAAGCAAGATTATATGCTTCTGATCCACGTTCATCGCAGTAACCAACGATTCTGATTCTAATCTGTTCGTTTGATTTCATTACACGAGCTAACTTCGCCAGTGTTCGTTCTGACCGTTTGGTGATATCAGATTTATCAAAATCAAAAAACACTGACTCTGAAATACCTTCCTGGTAAATGATCGATTCTGTATAAATAGTTGTTGTATCTCCGGCAAGTGAATCCTGCGCAGCTAAATATTTAATTTCAGATCTGATGGAATCCAATCGAATGGCCAATGGATCATTTTGTCGCAGACGTTTATATTCCATATTGAAATCCTTGTACGTCCAGACTGCATGTCGTTTGTTTTTTCTACCTATTTTATATGTCAGATTGAAGGATGTATACATGTAGCCATCGTTATCAGCACCCGTTAGATTTACATCCAGATTATCCGCATTCAGATTGCGCAACATTACTTCAGAGCCAATATCAAAATTCTTATTAATCCTATATTTGACACCTACACCAAAAGGAATAACAATTTCATTTTTTCGGTCTGTTTTGGAATCAGGCGCTCCCACCCCACTTCTTTCATAACCAACTGCCAGATAATCTTCGCGATCCCAACCATATGCATCAGGATAGCCAAAATTATAATCATAAACATGTTTCACTTTTAAAACATCACCAGGATGAAGCAACTCAATGGTACCATCCGGATTAGTATATGATCCTTCTGTCAAACGATATTGTTTACTTCTGAAATAGGTTAATCCAAATCCAATTTTTCCATATATATCCCATTTATCCTTAATGGGTCCGAACAACACCAATTGGTTTATTGAAAAGGTGACATTCAAAGAAAAATCAAGCAGATCACCTTTAAAGTAACGGGTATTTTTTTGACCATACATATCAGCCATCATAAACTGTGCATCCAATCCCCATGGACGATTAAATTGCTTACTCAGCATAATGGTAGGACCAAACTTCCAATCACTTTTAGGAAAAACAGTATAATCAATTACATCTACATAGTAGGTAACAGGCCCATAGCCAAGGGTAAGAGCCCAGGTATTATACTTATTTCCTTTTCGATAAATCTGTTCTTCCTTAAGGTTGGCAAAATCAATCTGAGCTATTGACGAGAAGCTAATAGAAGTCAATAGTAAAAAACAGATAAAGGTCAAAAAACGGTTCATATGCAAATATTTAGCACTAATGAGTAAAGCTAAAGCTTTTACTCGCGCCATAAAACCATAATTAAATAGTTTTTTTACTAAAGTGGTAAAAATTTACACGAACATTAATCATGCACAATTAAACTCATTATATACTTCAAACGTATACAAACAAATTATCACAGGTAATAACTATGTTACAATAATTTGAACAATGCAAAGAAGGAAATAACTGCAAAGAAAAAGCCTCTTCATGATGAAGAGGCTTTGAATCTATAATAAAGAAATAATTAATCCTTGAATTTTTGCAGACCGTCTAACAACCAGTTTTTATACTTTTCCACATCCGGATCGTATGCAACCGGATCATTAAGTGTATTTTCCTCTTCATCAACAAGAACATAATATGGCTGTCCTTGCTGCTGATAACGCACAAATTGAAATTCAGCCCATTTATTACCAACGGTTCTAATTTTCTTACCTGTTACATCAGATACATATGGTTCATCAAGTTTCTTTCTGTCATCAACATACAAGGACACCAGAATGTAATCGTTGGTTAAAATAGATTTAACTGATTGATTTGACCATACAGCATCTTCCATTTTGCGACAGTTTGTACATCCTAATCCAGTAAAATCCAATAACATTGGTTTATTTACTTTTTTAGCATAGGCCAGCGCTTTATCATAATCATCAAATGCCGGAATTCCTTGTGGTCCAGGGTGCATACCTTCTGGAAGCCCCATAGCATGATTATTATTACCAGAACTAATAATTCCTGGTGTTTCATTCCCTACTCCATATGGAGACTCTGCGTAGTTCTTTGGAGGAGGAAATCCACTAATCAGATTAACTGGCGCACCCCATAATCCAGGTATCATATAAATAGTAAAACTAAAAACAACCAAAGCTAACAGAAACCTTGGCACAGGAACATGATTCATCGGAGAATCATGAGGCAATTTTATTTTCCCCATAAGATAAAAACCCATTGCAGCAAAGACAGCAATCCATATTGCTATAAAAACCTCTCTCTCAAGAATATGCCACCCCATTGTCATATCAGCAATAGAAAGAAACTTGAATGCAAAGGCCAATTCTAAAAATCCTAGAACAACTTTCACAGAGTTTAACCAACCTCCTGATTTTGGTAACGAATTAAGATAGCCCGGGAAGGCAGCAAATAACGCAAAAGGAAGCGCCAATGCCAAAGAAAAACCCAACATTCCAATGATTGGTCCCATATAACCACCCGTTGCAGCCTTAACCAACAACGAACCTACAATTGGGCCTGTACAACTAAAAGAAACGAGTGCTAAAGTAAAAGCCATAAAGAAAATTCCTATAATTCCTCCTTTATCTTCGTTTTTAGTTGTAAAATTCACCCAAGAGCTTGGCATAACTATTTCAAAAGCACCAAAGAAAGATGCAGCGAAAACAACCAATAGTAGGAAGAAAAATAAATTAAACCACACATTGGTTGATAATTCGTTTAACGCACTGGCTCCAAAAATTGCAGAAACTGCAACTCCCAATATTACATAAATTGCAATTATTGAAACACCATAGGTAATTGCATTTCTAATGCCGGCAGCCTTTGTTGCACTTTGTTTGGTAAAAAAGCTTACCGTCATTGGTATCATAGGGAAAACACAAGGAGTTAATAAGGCTGCCAAACCTCCACCAAAAGCCAATAGAAAAATCGTCCAGTAAGACTCTTCTTCTTCAGTAGATGAGGCATCAGTACTTTCCTTAACTTCATTAGATGTTTGCTTTACCGTAAGTTCAAAATCAATCATTTCAGGAGGCATACATGTTTCATCGTTACAAATCATCGATTCAACATATCCTTTTACAGTAATATCTCCGGTTCCATTTAATTGAACAATCCTTGAAAACTTAGCTTCACCTTCAAACCATTGCAGCTCAGCTTTAAAAGTTTCATCGTAATATATCTTAGGTTCAGGAAACTCCTTGATTCCATCCAATACTGTATAAGCATCACTCTCTTCAATTTCTATACTGGTAGGAATAGCGGTCCCCTCAGGCAAAACAGAGGAGTATACATGCCAGCCATCATCAACAGTTGCTTCACAGATTACTTCTACTTTATTATCCTCTAATACTTTTGTCGAAAATTTCCAGGTAATATGTTGATCCATCTGAGCAAAAAGACTACCCATAACTGACAACATCATTACTAGTGCTAAAAATGTTCTTTTCATATTTAAATCTTGCTAATTGTATAATCCAGGTTTAAACATCAATGTTTGTAAATATTTTAATTGAGGGTTACAAATTCCCTGCCAATATATACACTTTTCTAGATATGTAAATGAAATTAATTTGTTAATGATCTAATAATTGATTCATTTCATATTTTTGCAGATAAATGCATTATTACTAACAAATCTACAATTTTAGATCTGAAATAAGTCTGAATTTTATCAACCTATTGAATATCTGACAATTCCATTATTAACAGGATTTTCACTTCCCATTTACAATTCATCTAATAGTAAGACACCTAAGAAGTAAAAAAGGGTGAATGCATTAACAAAATTTTAACATTAAATTTTACTGACAGATAATCCGACGAAATGACACACTGTTCATTTTCTGCCATTCATAATTCGAAAAATTATTTGAAAAAAGGACAAAAAAAAGGTTGACCTATGACAGGTCAACCTCATTATCTTCATTATCTACAATCTTGAATTCCAAGAAGCCCAGTGAGTCGGAAGGCATTACTTTCAAACCATGTGTGTATTTAAATTTCCATCGCAATACTTTAGACGGAAAACCTTTTTTAAGGTAAGCATACACAATAGGATGAACCTTCAGGATCAACTTCTTCATTTTAAGTGCTTGCACAGCTTTTTTCACAGCATCCTCCAATACCTTTGGCCAAAAAATAGCTGGTTGGATTGTGCCGGTACCGTTACAGGTCGGACAACTTTCCGTTGTTTGAATATGCATTTCAGGTCTTACACGTTGGCGGGTAATCTGCATCAAGCCAAATTTACTCAATGGTAAAATATTGTGCTTGGTTCGATCAGACGCCATGGCCTGTTTCATTTTTTCGAAAACCTTTTGACGATTTTCGTTATTCTGCATATCAATGAAGTCAACAACAATGATTCCACCCATATCTCTAAGCCTAAGTTGACGAGCAATTTCGTCGGCTGCTGCGAGATTTACCTCGAGGGCATTGTTCTCCTGGTTGGAGGCCGATTTAGAACGGTTACCACTATTAACATCAATTACATGAAGGGCTTCGGTATGTTCAATAATAAGGTAAGCACCGCTTTTAAACGATACTGTAGTTCCGAATAATGCCTTTATTTGACGATGAATTTGAAACTGGTCAAATATTGGAGCACCACCCTTATAGTGCTTTACAATTTTTTGTCGGTCAGGTGCAATCAAACCGACATAATCTTTTATTTCACTGCATACTTCTTCATTATTCACAAATATGGAATTAAATGTAGGATTTAAAATATCCCTTAATAATGCTGAAGTTCTGCCAATTTCACCAACAACCAAACCCGGTGCTTTCACATCCTTAATTTTGGCGGTATTTTCTTCCCACCTTTTAACTAATGTACGTAATTCTTTATCCAGTTCGGCAGCTTGTTTACCTTCGGCAACGGTTCGGATTATAACACCATAATTCTTAGGTTTTATACTCGTTACCAATCGTTTCAGGCGACTTCTTTCTTCTGCTGAAGAAATTTTCTGACTTACCGATACTTTGTCGGAGAAAGGAAGCAGTACCAGGTTTCTTCCTGCTATTGATAATTCTGATGTTAATCGAGGCCCTTTTGTTGAAATGGGCTCTTTGGCCACCTGGACCAAAACATTTTGTCCTGCTGTTAAAACTTCCGGAATGGTTCCATTTTTATTAATGTCTGGTTCCGGTTTAAGCTTGTGCAATGCAACAACTCCCTTTTTGTTGGAAGCAATATTCAAAAATTTCTGTAGGGAACGAAATTGTGGTCCAAGATCTAGATAATGTAAAAAGGCATCTTTCTCATATCCTACATCAATAAACGCTGCATTAAGGCCGGGCATAATTTTCTTTACCCTTCCGAGATAAATATCTCCAACAGCGAACTGAACATTACTTTTCTCCTTGCGGAGTTCTACCAAACGCTTGTCTTCCAATAGTGCCATTGAAAGATGATCGGGAGCAACATCTACAAACAGTTCTGCATTCACTATATGATCGCAATTTATTTCAAAGATCGTTGTATATAAATACAAACAACAAACAGAAAGTGAAACACTTTCTGTTTGCTAATTTTTCTTAGACTAAAGAAATTTATTTCTTCTTCTTATGACGGTTTTTTCTTAGTCTTTTCTTACGCTTGTGCGTAGCCATCTTATGTCTTTTACGTTTTTTTCCACTTGGCATGGTTTCACGTTTTAATTGGTTATACTTACTTTACGTTATTCTTCACTTTTGTAACAAAGCTCTTAGAAGGCTTGAATGAAGGAATAAAGTGCTCTGGAATAATAATAGTAGTATTCTTAGAAATATTACGTGCAGTCTTTTCTGCTCTTTTTCTCACTACGAAAGACCCAAAACCTCTCAAATACACATTTTTACCTTTCACTAATGAACCTTTAATAGTGTCCATGAAGGCTTCAACAGTCTTCTGAACAGTAACTTTCTCAATTCCAGTATTTTTCGAAATTTCGTTTACAATATCAGCCTTTGTCATTTTCTCTTAAAATTATTTAATTATCAATTATTTACAGCTAATTCTCTAAAATTCAGATTGCAAAGATAAATGAAATCTCAATAAAAAAAAACAAAACGATTATTTTTGCTTAAAATTTTAATAATGACGGATTTCGGAACACGATTGCTTGACTGGTATAATAACAATTACAGGAACCTTCCCTGGCGCCAAACCACTGATCCATATAAAATTTGGATATCAGAAATCATACTTCAGCAAACCCGTGTTGCACAAGGTTTAGATTATTATCATCGTTTCATTGATAACTTTCCTAATGTACAATCACTTGCACAGGCCAATGAGGAACAGGTACTCCGATTGTGGCAGGGTTTAGGTTATTACTCCAGGGCCAGAAATTTACATCAGGCGGCTAAAACAATTGTTGAAAAACACAATTCTCAATTTCCGAACACCTATAAAGAGATTCTTAATTTAAAAGGTATTGGTACTTATACTGCAGCTGCCATAGCTTCTTTTGCTTTTCAGTTACCATATGCTGTTTTAGACGGTAATGTCTATAGATTCATATCAAGAATAAAAGGAATAGACACACCCATTGACTCAACCGAAGGAAAAAAACGCTTTACCGAACTTGCCAATGAATTATTAAACACTAATGAACCGGCACACCATAATCAGGCTATGATGGAAATGGGAGCTGTTATCTGCAAGGCTCAATCTCCGGAGTGTGATCAATGTCCTTTTCAAACGGACTGTGTGGCTTTTCTTACAGGTCAAATACCCAACCTTCCGGTAAAAAGCAAGAAGATTAGCCAACGACACCGATACTTCAACTATTTTTTAGTCGACGAAACAGATACCTTATATATACAACAACGAAATGGAAAAGATATTTGGCAAAATCTCTATCAGTTACCATTAATAGAGTCTGAAAAGAAACTTTCTGCCAACTTTTTCAAAAAGCAAATAAATGAAAAGGTTAAATTATTGAATGAGACCAAACATATACTGAGTCATCAGATTATTCATTCAAGCTTTTTCCTGACAACGACAAATGCAATAGAAAAACTTGGCATCAATGATTATCAAACAGTAAAAAAAGCTGAATGCATTAATTATCCATTTCCACAATTAGTTGTTAACTTTTTTAACGAACAAAATATACCCGGATACAAAAAAGAGTAACGTTTGTTTTAAATTGAAAGTTTTGTACTTTTAAATTCGCAAATTTAATAAACATATAATGTCGGTTAATAAAGTAATTTTAGTAGGAAACGTAGGGAAAGATCCTGAAGTAAGACACTTCGAAAACGATGGTGCTGTAGCAAATTTTCCGCTGGCAACTACCGAACGAGGTTATACCACACGTAATGGACAGGAAATTCCGGACAGGACCGAATGGCATAACATTGTTGTATGGAGAGGCTTAGCCAAAGTAGTTGAAAGTTATGTAAAAAAAGGTACTCAGATCTATATTGAAGGAAAGCTCAGGACACGTTCATACGACGACAAAGATGGAAATAAGCGTTATGTAACTGAGATATATGCCGATAATTTGCAATTATTAGGAAGACGAGGTGACGGTGCCAATAATGGTGATTCCGGAATGGGTAGCCAACAATCTACAACGCCTCAATCACAGCCAATTTCTTCCCCTCCTCAAAACGATGATTTTTTGAAGGAAGATGAAACGGATGATCTACCATTTTAGTTCAATTTAAATAGATATTGATTGGAAGCTGATAGTATTCCCCTTATAATGCAGGCAAGCGTAGGAATTGATTTTCTACCTTTTTCGGTAAGTACTGCGTTTGCCATTCTCTTAAACCTCTTTTTCTTGTTGTCTTCAGGACTGATTTCTGGTTCTGAAGTTGCATATTTCTCGCTTGAACCTATTGATCTGGACAAGCTAAAAGAGAAAAATTCGAGAAAAAATAAACTTATTTTAGACCACCTTGATGACAAAGAGACTTTACTGGCAACAATTCTGATTGGCAATAACTTTGTTAATGTTGCAATAGTAATACTAACCTCATTCATTACAAGTGAACTGATTGTATTTAATGGCAACAGCTTGATTCAGATACTCATTGAGATTATTTTCATCACATCAATAATATTGTTCTTTGGTGAAATATTACCTAAAGTGTATGCTTCTAAATCACCTTTAATGTTTGCCGGCCTGATGGCTTATCCATTATGGATTCTTACAAAGATTCTTAGTCCGCTTAGCCTGATACTGACCAAATCAACTGGATTTGTTAATCGCAGGTTATCGCGTAGATTGAATAACCTTTCAATGGACGACATCTCTCATGCACTTGAATTAACAGGTAACGATATTACCGAGGAAAAAGAGATATTACAAGGAATTGTTAAGTTCGGTAACATCAATGTGGATGAAATAATGACAGCTCGAGTAGATGTGATCGATGTTGAGATAAAAAGTGACTACAACAAAGTATTACAAACCATTATTGATTCAGGTTATTCGCGCATACCCGTTTTCGAAGATACTCCTGATAATGTTAAAGGAGTTTTATACGTAAAAGACTTACTGGCTCATTTAGATAATGATCCTGATTTTAATTGGCAGAAACTTATCAGGGAAGCCTATTATGTTCCGGAAACAAAAATGCTGAATGACTTACTGGATGAATTCCAATCAAGAAAGATTCATATGGCCATTGTGGTTGATGAGTATGGAGGTACATCAGGCATTGTAACACTTGAGGATATTCTGGAAGAAATTGTTGGTGACATCAATGACGAGTTGGATGATGATGAAGATTTTTACACCATCCTTCCGGACGGATCCTATAGTTTTGAAGCTAAAACTCAAATTAACGATTTCCATAAAGCCACCAACACCGAAGAGGATTCATTTGATGATGTAAGAGGCGAAGCTGAAACACTTGCCGGTCTGATTCTTGAACTGAAAGGTGAAATACCTCAAAAGAACGAAAAGATTGAATACAAGAAATTTATCTTCACTGTTTTATCGGTTGATAACCGAAGGATTAAGAGGATAAAATTTGAGTTGAAAAAGGAGAAAAAGAAATGAGAAGAGGATGGACTAATTCAGTAATGTTATCATTATTTGCGATAACCTTAATTGCGATTCTGGCATCATGCAGGGGACACCAATCTCCAAAACCAAGAGGGTATTTTAGAATAGAATTTCCTGAACACAGTTACCAGTTATTCGACTCCACTTACCCATATAAATTTGAATATCCTGAATATGCCAAAATAGTGGCCGACACTTTACCAGACGCTGAGGCATATTGGTGTAATGTATCGTTCCCAACCTTAAACGGGCAAATTCATTTAAGCTACAAAACAGTTGGCGACCGTTTTTACGATTTATTGGAAGATAGTCGTAAGTTGGCTTATAAGCATAGCATTAAGGCAGATGCCATTAATGAGCGATATTTCGAAAATCCTGATAAACAAGTGATGGGTGTTTTATACGAAATCAAAGGCAATGCGGCTTCTCCTTTCCAGTTTTTTGTAACCGACAGCACAAAGCATTTTTTAAGAGGTTCGTTATATTTTAATACGGTACCTAACAAAGATTCGCTGGCTCCTGTTATTCAATTTGTGAAGGAAGACATTGAGCATCTTATCGAAAGTATTGAATGGAAATAACTGAACGATGCCACTGGAGAGAATAATAGAGAAAAACACACAGGGCAAAGTGGCTATCTGGCATTTAACAGAGAGTCTCGACGAGTTGCTTGAAATGATTGATTTATCTAATACTGATCAACAGGTATTTGATACATTTAAACTGGATAAACGCAAGAAAGAATGGATTTGCTCCCGAATCATACTACAGCAATTCATTAACGATTACCCACAAATAAACTATACTGATAACGGTAAACCATTTCTGGTTAATCAATCAAAGCACATCAGCATCTCACATGCTACTAATTTTGTAGCTGTTAGCATATCAGACCACCCAACGGCTCTGGATATTGAAATTTGTTCTCCACGCGTCGAAAAAGCAGCATCCCGCTTTGTTCATGATGAAGAATGGCAATTTATTACAGACAAAGAGAAAGTTAACTTCCTGACTTTAATCTGGTCTGCTAAAGAAACATTATACAAATACTTTGACGAATGGGGAGTGGTTTTTAAAGAACATTTCCGCATTAATGCTTTTAATATTTGTGAAAGAGGAGAATTCAATTCGCATTGTAGTTACAAACAACACGATCAGGATCTGATTCTTGATTACGAAATAACACCCGATTACGCATTAGTATATCATCTAAACAACAAAAATGATTTATAAGCAGATATCAGATAATTTCAAGCAACAGAAAAAACAACTTGCCTTACTGCTCGATCCAGATAAATTCGGAACTGAACAGATGAAATCACTATCTGCTTTATTAGATCGTGTCACACCCGATTTACTTCTGGTTGGTGGCAGTCTTGTGAGTACCGATACTTATGTCTTTCTTAATGAATTGAAGAAGCATATTCATTTACCGGTTGTTTTATATCCCGGTTCTTCAACTCAATATGCATCCAACGCTGATGCGGTTCTGTTTCTATCCCTTCTTTCGGGGCGTAATCCGGAATATCTTATCAGTCACCATGTGGCCAGTGCTCCATTAATCAAGGCTAACAATACTGAAACCATTTCGACAGGGTATTTACTGATTGACGGAGGTTGTACTACTTCTGTTCAATACATCAGTCATACCTTACCTATTCCAGCCGACAAGAATGACATTGCCATCGCCACTGCCCTGGCCGGTCAATACCTGGGAATGAAACTTATTTATATGGATGCCGGCAGTGGAGCTAAAAATCCGGTTTCTGCCGAAATGATCTCATCGGTTAAACAACAAATAGATATTCCGTTAATGATTGGCGGAGGATTGAACACTTCATCAAAAATTGAAACAGCCTGTAAAGCCGGTGCCGATATCATTGTTACAGGCAATGCTCTGGAAAAAGACCTTTCGTTAATTGAGGAGTTTAGTGAGGTAATAAAATCATTCAATCAATAGCTTCCTAAATCAATATCTGGCTTTTCGCCCATCACATGCTGTGAAATTAACTTACCGGTTATTGGTGCCAGACTCATTCCCATCATTGCATGTCCTGCTGCCACAAATAAGTTCTTATATGCCTTACTTTTACCAATATAAGGTACACCTGTTGGACTAAGAGGTCTCAACCCCTCCCAAACGGTTTGTTTTTCGGCTCTCATTGGTTGAATCGATGGAATTGCAGCACTCGTTTTATCTAGCATCGATTGTATTCGTTTCAGTCTTAACTCACCCACTCTTCCGCCAAATTCCATTCCACTTCCCAGCCTTACCTTATGACCCAAAGGAGTTAAAGCAACCTTGGCTTCTGATAAAATAGCCGGAGTCTTTAATGGTATTTCTTCTGATGGTATATCAATACTATACCCTTTCCCGGCAATAACAGGCAAAGATAATCCAATGGATCTGGCTATAAATGATGAATAAACACCAGCCGCCAAAACATAATCATCTGCATAAAATGTCTCACCTTTTGCCTTTACTCCGCTAATTCTCCCCTTATTTATCATGATCTTTTCAGTTGCTGTTCCATAATGAAAAACCACGCCAGACTCTTCAAGATAAGACTTCAACCAACGCATATGACTATCAGGAGAAACATTTCCATCACTTTCATATAATACCGCACCTTTTATATCAAGCGACAAACGAGGTTCCTTTTCCAACACTTCCGACAAGCTTAAAACATGGGTATTAATGTTTAAAGAATCTGCAATTTTTGTCAGCTCAGCTTCTTCATCCAATCCTTTATCAGTAGTGCACATCATCAATAATCCTTTATGCTGATATTGAGTTTTGTGATTGGATATTTTATCCAACTCTTGATATAATTTATGGCTTTCGTTATTCAACTGATAAAGGACAGGAATACCGTTCTTTACTTTGCTTTTATTCGCAGCCAGCAGGAAGCGGGAGAACCACCCAATATTTTTTATATTTCTTAGTAATGGAAGATAAACCGGACTTTTCGAATCAAAAATCATTTTTAATCCTTGATGAAGCATTGCCGGTGATGCCATTGGTACAAAGTGGCTGGGGACAATCAACCCACAGTTCCCATAGGAGCATCCACTTTCATCTTGTTGCTCTGCTGCCTCAACAACCTCAACTTCACAACCCTTTTCGTGAAGATAATAGGCACAATGGAGACCAATAGCTCCGGCCCCGATAATTAATACCTTCTTTTTCATAGACTATAACTTACCAACTACTCTGAAACCAAATGCATACGGATCATCCTCATCATCAATAATAATATGATTGTATCCTGTAATCTTAGCCCAGCCTTCAATACCAGGTACTATGGCATCAAAATCTCCAATCTTCAGGTCCGATTCTACCGTACCGATAAACTGACTGCCAATCACACTTTCATGTAAAAAAGATGATCCAACCTCCAGTTTACCCAATGAGTACCATTGAGCCATACGAGCCGATGTACCTGTTCCGCAAGGGCAACGATCGATGGCTTTCTCTCCATAAAACACTGCATTACGGGCATCTGCCTCTTCACTAATAGTATTACCAGTCCATAGCACATGACTCAATCCATTGATTTTTTCATTCTGAGGATGTACAAAACTGTATTTCTCATTCAACAGTCTCCTAACTTCACCACTGTATGAGATTAACTCATCTGCAGTAAAATGATGTAATCCAGAGAAGTTTTTCTGTTCATCAACAATGGCATAAAAGTTT
This sequence comes from Carboxylicivirga caseinilyticus, assembly GCA_025499705.1. Taxonomy (GTDB): domain Bacteria; phylum Bacteroidota; class Bacteroidia; order Bacteroidales; family Marinilabiliaceae; genus Carboxylicivirga; species Carboxylicivirga caseinilyticus. The sequence goes on along the minus strand of JAFMVE010000006.1, from coordinate 111,980 downwards.
CCACCGTAAGCAACATCAACGGTTAATTCACCCAAATCAGGACTCACAATGGTAAGGCCCTTTTTATACAAAAAGGATGGAACATTAATGATTTTTACAGAAACCACCTTACCTTTCTCATTTTGCTTGTACTTAGCCAACACAAGACCTGCAGGCGTTTCCAGTCGCAATTCACCGGGAGTATGTGGAGTAATTAAGCCTTCTTCGATGGCAATGGTAACGGTTCCAATGGTTCCATGACCACACATGGGCAGGCAACCACTGGTTTCGATAAACAATATACCTGCATCATTCTGAGGATTCTCAGGTGCAAATATCATGCTTCCCGACATCTGTTCATGACCCCGTGGTTCAAACATCAAACCCGTTCGAATCCAATCATATTCCGTTAAAAAATGCTCACGTTTTTCGAATATGCTTTTCCCCTTAAGGTTTGGAACACCACCGGCCACAACTCTTACTGGATTCCCGCAGGTATGTCCGTCGATACAAAAAAATTTTTTTTTCGCCATTTGTTTATGGTTAAAGGTTTAAGAGTTATGTGTATTAGTTAAATCTCTTCTCTGGTCCATTTGTTATCAACCCTGCGCCAGATAGAAAGAGGATTGCCATTTTGTAATTCCAGAGGTAATAAATGATCGGGAAAATCCTGATAACAAACAGGTCGAACAAATCGCTTGATAGCATCAACACCTACCGACGTAAATCGCGAATCACTGGATGCCGGGAACGGTCCCCCATGTTGCATTGCCGCACCTACCTCAACACCTGTTGGCACCCCGTTCAGCAGCAATCTTCCACACTTTTCAACCAACAAATTAATTAATGCCTGATTCTTACCTAACTCCTCTTCTTCAGCTTGAAGAGTTGCTGTTAGCTGTCCTTTTAAATTAGCTAATACCTCTACTAACTGTGAATCATCATCACAAACAACCAGCAAGCTAAACGGACCAAACACTTCTTCATGCAACTGCGGGTGTTTTATAAAATCAGAAGCAGAAACTGTGGCCACTGCAGGAGGTACAACTTCAGCATCAGCATCAATACCTTTTGCTACTAATTGAACTGTTGAATGAGACAGAACCTTATCAGCATTTATTTGATAGTTACGCAATACTCCATTGCTAAACATTCGCGCTCCTGAGGTTTGACTCACTTGCTTTGACAATTCTAAAACAAAATCATCAAATCCATCTGTTTTGGTAGTAACAATCAAACCCGGATTCGTACAAAATTGCCCTGTTCCCATATTTATCGAGGCAACCAAATTGGAAGCAATGGAAGCATATTTATTTTTTAAGGCATCTTTTAAAATCACCACAGGATTGATGCTTCCCATCTCTGCAAAAACAGGTATTGGTTCGTCGCGTTCACTTGCCAATTTTACCAAAGCCATACCGGCAATAGTCGACCCGGTAAATCCAACTGCTTTAGCAACCGGATGTTGAACCAATAATTTACCTGATTCAATCCCGTCCTCCTGAATCATTGAAAACACTCCTTTAGGCAATCCACTCTTTTCAATGGCTTTATTGATAGCAGAAGCAACCAACAAGCTTGTTTCTGGATGAGCAGGGTGACCTTTAACCACCACCGGATTTCCTGCTGCCAGAGCAGACGCAGTATCGCCACCTGCCACCGAGAAGGCTAATGGAAAATTACCTGCTCCAAATACAACTACCGGGCCCATAGGAATCAACAGTTTTCTTAAATCAGGTTTGGGTAAAGGTAGCCGCCCCGCATCACCTTTGTCGATTACTGCTTCTCTCCACGATCCTTCTTCAACCAAATCTGCAAATTTCTCAAGCTGACCAACTGTTCTTCCTCTTTCTCCCACGACTCTACCCTCCGGAAGATGTGACTCTTTTATTACGGTCTGGATAAGAGTATCACCAAGGTCAACAATTTCTTTTCCAATTAACCTTAAAAAATCAGCTCGTTGCTTGCCTGAAGTTTTCTTAAAGATGAGAAATGCATCAGCAGCATGCTGCATTGCATTCTCAACTTCCGTCTTAATATCAGTCATAAGTAATTTTTTTAATTATAAACAGGTCGATTCTTCAAAGCAGCTTCAATAGTTGCTACAATTCCTTCTCGCTCAGCTCCTGTTATTATTTTTCTAGGTGCGCGCACATACTCCGTTCCTATCCCTGTATAAACTTCACACAACTTAATATACTGAACCAGTTTAGCATGAATATCCATTTCGAGTAATGGCATAAACCAACGATACAACTGAACGGCTTCTTCGATTTTACCTTGTTTGGCTAATTCAAATAACACAACTGTTTCTTTTGGAAAGGCACAAACCAATCCTGCCACCAAACCATCAGCCCCCAGTAAAAGAGCTTCCAGGCAAAGCGTATCAACACCACCCATAATCTTAAAGCGATCGCCAAAAGCATTTTTCATTCGGGTAATATTGGTCAAATCACGGGTTGATTCTTTCACAGCTTCAATATTGCTCACATCTTTCAGTTGCTCAAACATATCTACTGTGATTTCAATTTTATAATCAACCGGATTATTATAAAGCAAAATCGGTAAGGATGTTGAGGAAGCCACTTCTTTGAAATACGCAACTGTTTCCTCTGCATCGGCCTTATACAAAAGTGGAGGCAATAACATCAGGCCATCAGCCCCTTCTTTTTCAGCTCTTATAGCAGCCTCAATTGCTCTTTCAGTGCTCGACTCGGCAATATTCATGATAACCGGCACTTTTGACCGATAAGGTTGAAGTGCCTGTACCAGTTGAATTTTCTCATCGGCACTCAGCGTACTGGATTCACCCAATGATCCTCCCAGAATAATTCCAGAAACACCTGACTCAATCTGGTGTTCTATGTTTTTAATAAAGGCTTTTATATCAAGCTCTCCATTTTCTTTAAACTTCGTTGTTACTGCTGGATATACTCCTGTCCAGGTTGGTTTCATACTTATAGTTTTAATGATTAATCTACATTACAAACATATCGGATATTTATATCCTTTTTTACTCTTATATTAACCATTTTTTGAACTATTTATTCTACTTTTATAGCATTAACTATATTTAATGGTAATTTAAGGCATTTTATTACTTATGAAAGCTATCAGATTTATCATTCCTAAAACCGGCAATAATTCTTTTCGCCATCAGGTCGATAAAGGATCAACTTTCTATGACAATATTCATTATCACCCTGAACACCAGATAACACTCATTTTAAAAGGAGAAGGAACCAGCTTTATTGGCAATCATATCGAGCGTTTCCAACCCGGTGATATATTTATGATTGGGAAAAACGTACCGCACGTAACCCGATGTGATGAAGTCTATTATGAGCCTGACTCCGAATTAAACGTTCACAGTATTTCGCTTTTCTTTAAGGATGAGTCATTTGGTCAGCAATTCTTTGAAATTCCGGAAATGGCGCATATTAAAAGGTTATTGACAGAAGCTACAAAAGGATTAAGGCTTGAAGGTAACGACAAAACTGAAGTATCCCAATTAATAAAAGATTGCCAAACACAGGATGGCTTCGAACGATTTCAAACATTTATGAACATCCTCAATATTTTTGCTCAATCAAAAGATTGCCGCAGCCTGTCAACTATAAGTTATCATACACCAATCAAACAAGCTGATAATGAAAGAATCAATATTGTATTTCAGTATTTATCCAAAAATTTCAAGGAAGACATTGAATTACAGGAAATTTCAGAAGTGGCAAATATGACTCCAAATTCATTCTGTCGTTATTTTAAACAACGAACCGGGAAACCATATACAGTTTTTTTGAACGAAATGAGAATTGAATACGCTGGTAACTTAATTGCTGGCACAACAGACAGTTTTGGAAATATTGCAGCAAAATGTGGCTATAACAGTATTTCTTACTTCAACAGGCAGTTCAAACAAATTACCAAACTAACTCCTCTTCAATACCGAAAAAAATACAATTGAAAAGGATAGTATAGCCAGTCAAGTGATTAAAAACTACAATAATTTGATAAACTCATTAAAAAATTAAGTAAAAAAGAAATTTTCTTGTAACTTATTTCGGTAACGCAACGAATAATTTTGGTATGAACTTAAGAAAATACAGGGTTCCGGAGATTGTTTATGGAGATAATTCAATTGGCCTTGCTGCCAAATTTGCTAAAAACTTCAATGCAAACAAGATTCTTCTGGTAACCGATTCTGGTGTACAGAAGGCGGGATGGGTAAAAGAACTGGAAGAATCGTTACAGGAAAATCAACTCAATTACATTATTTATAACAATATCACTCCAAATCCCAAAGACTATGAGGTGAACGAAGGAGCTAAATTGTACATAAAAGAAAAATGTAATCTTATTATTGCCATTGGAGGTGGTAGTGTAATTGATTGTGCGAAAGGAATTGGTATTGTTTGTACAAATGGCAAAGACATTAACGAATTCGAAGGTGTTGATAATATTCGTGTTCCAATGACTCCATTAATCTGTATTCCTACAACAGCCGGTTCTTCTGCCGACATCTCTCAATTTGCCATCATTTTAAACACCCATAAACAAAAGAAGATAGCCATTATTAGCAAGGCACTTGTTCCTGATGTAGCAATTATTGATGCCATAACTACTACATCAATGGATGCTGAATTAACTACCAATACGGGGATTGATGCCTTGGTACATGCCATAGAAGCGTATGTTTCTAACGCCAGTTCTGTATTTACAAATATAAATGCACTAAAAGCTATTGAATTACTGAGCAACAATTTATTGACTGCAGTTAATGAACCTTATAATGTGGAAGCCAGAAACAATGTAATGAAGGGAAGTATGCTGGCAGGTATAGCATTCTCTAATGCCAGTTTAGGAATAATTCATGCAATGGCCCACAGCCTGGGTGGATTGAAAGATTTACCACATGGAGAGTGCAACGCTATTTTAATGGATTATTGTATAGACTTTAACTTCGAAAGTTGTCCTGAAAAATTCAAGGATATTTATATAAGTATGGGAGGTGATATTAAAACACCTGACGATCAGATTAAGGCTAAGCTAACAGATAAAGTAAAACAATTAGCACGTTCACTTGGTGTTGCAACTTCATTTAACCATTATAATGTTGAAGATATCAACATTGAACAAATTACCACCAATGCTTTTTATGATCCTTGTATTGCAACAAATCCAAGAGTTGTAGAGTTAGAGGACATCAAAAAGCTATTTACAAAACTACTATACTAAATAAGAAGATTTCAACAGGTTCATGTATGAGTGAATATAACGACGATAAGGAAGCTATTAGAAGAAAAGTTCTTGGTCTCGGTGAAGATTCCGTTAGTAAAAGCTATTATCCTCAGCTTCAGCAACACATTCATGAATTAGAGCAAAAAACTAAAGCTCTGGAAACAAAAACCATTGAACTGAATAAAACAATTGAAGATCTTGTAAATACTAAGATATTACTTGAAATTGAAGAAGAGCGCTTTAGAGAATTGTTTGAAAGTGCCAATGATGCCATCTTTATTTTTGATACCGTTGATCATTGTGTTGAATGCAACAATCAGGCTTTAAAACTTCTGCAATATGACAGCAAAAATGATGTAATGGGACTTAGTCCAATAGATTTTTCACCCGAATATCAGGCAAATGGAGAATTAACCGTTACAGCCCTAGAGAATTACAAAACAAAACTGATGGGAGGTGAATCACAAATATTTGATTGGGTAGTAATAAGAAAAGATAAATCGCTGGCTTATACTGAAGCATCATTAAATAGTATTACGATTGGCGATAATAATTATGTACAGGCAATTGTAAGAGATATTACAAAACTTAAAAAGCTGGAACAGGATTTCAGTTTGGCAACCATCAGAACTGAAGAAAGAGAAAGGGTTCGATTTGCAAAGGAGTTACATGATGGCATTGGTCCCATCTTATCAACCATTAAACTATACCTTCAATGGCTGAATGACACCGATAACCAGGATCATATCGAGATCATTAAGAAGAAAATTAATGAAAGTATCAACGAGGCTACCAAATCAATTAAAGAAGTCTCACAGAACCTAAGTCCACATGTTTTAACAAATTATGGCCTGATTGAAGCTCTGAATATTTTTATTGAAAAAATAAAAGAAACAGGTAAGTTACAAGTTAACCTGAAACACAATTTATCTCAACGATTGGATAAAGACCTTGAAGTAATGTTTTACAGGGTAACAACCGAGCTTATTAATAACACAATAAAACATGCAGGCGCCAGTACCTCAGAGATTACCATAAAAAAAGAAGGTGAAATTATTTATTTTACATACTCCGATGATGGAAAAGGTTTATCTGAGGATCATAGGAATAAAACCAACCTGGGTATGGGTATCAACAATATTATAAACAGAGTAAAAAGTGTAGGCGGTATAATCGATTTCAAACAAAAGAAAGGAAAAGGATTTAAGGTGAAAATAATTGTTGCCACTCACCTTTCGAACGGAAATGATATAGATTAATAAAAGGTAAAACAATCAGGAAATGAACACAGATCTTCCCAATATAATATTAGTTGATGACCATGATTTATTCAGAGATGGCTTAAAAACACTACTTGAGCTCAATAATATTGGTAAGGTTGTAGCACAGGCTTCAAACGGACTGGAATTTATAGAGTTGCTGCACCACAATGATGCTGACCTTGTTTTAATGGATATTGAAATGCCCCGTATGAATGGTATTGAAGCCCTTCAGAAAGCAATGGAAATTAAACCTGATATAAAAGTATTGGCAATTTCAATGTTTACAGACCATCAGTATTATTACGACATGATGACTTCAGGTGCTAAAGGTTTTGTATTCAAAACAGCAAACCTCGAAGAATTATCAAATGCAATCAGGTCTGTTTTAAAGGGCGGCACCTTCTTTTCAGCAGCTTTATTACAGGAAATGATTATAAAATACCGTCAGGAAAAAAATCAAACGGATAGTCAGCCCGAAATAGAACTAAATTCGAAAGAAATAGAGATACTTACCTATATGGTGGATGGTTTATCGGCTAAAGAAATTGCAGACAAAACAAACCTTTCTCCCAAAACAGTTTCGAATTATAAAACCCTTATGCTTGAAAAAACAGGCAGTAAGAATGCTGTAAGCCTTGTTGTATATGCCATTAAGAATCAACTAATAGAACTATAACATTTCCTTCCGACAAGTTTTCCCTAACCCACTACATGGAAAACCCTCAACAACAATAAGGTAAAAATACCCTATAAATTCCTACAAATTACCTCTAAAAAACGCCTCCTGGGTACTCTATCTTTACATCATCAATAAAAGATGAAGAGTGGGAGTATTAAAAAACCTATGTATCGGGTTAAAACTAACTAGAACAATGAAACTAATTGTTGTTGACGATAATAAGAGCTTCCTGGAAGCAGTGACCTTCTTTTTAGAAGAGAAGTTACACTACAATGTTATCGATCAGTTTAGTTCGGGGGGCGATTTATTGAGTAGTAGTAAACTGAATCAGGCCGATATCATATTATTGGATATTGAAATGCCTGATATGAATGGATTTGAGGTAGCCAAAAGATTATTATACAGGTATCATCACCTGAAACTGGTTGCCGTAACAAATCATTCAGACAGTGTTTTTCTGAACGACCTGATTGGTTCAGGCTTCAGAGGGTTCGTTCCGAAAAACACTGTATTTGATCACATGTCTAAAGTATTAACAGAAGTACACAATAATAGTTACTCTTTTCCAACCAACCTAAAACTGAAGAATCTTACACAAGAAATAAACTCAAAAAGGGGGGAAACATTATGAAGTTTATTAATGATATCAGAATAGGTGCCAGACTCAATATAATTTTGGGGCTAACGATAGCAGTAATATTTATTGCTTTAACAATCTACACGGTTTCAATGGAGAAGAAAACCTTTCTTGAAGATGCCCATAACCGGTTGACAGAACAGGTTGATGATATCTCAAGATTTCTAAAAAACGAAATCAAATTAAACCAGGAAGAAATAGATATAGGTTTACACTACGTTGAATGTTACATTAACAACTTAGGGGAAATAAAAATTGATCATCGCGATGAGAACCAATACACTGCTATTAACCAGGCGACCAAAGAAGAAAGTTCTGTTACTCTTAACTCATGGACTATTGGGGGTAATAAAATACATGGTAATCATGCAATTGTTGATGCCATTAAAGAAAAGATTGGCGGTACCGCTACTATTTTCCAACGCATACCGGGTGGATATTTAAGAATTTCAACCAATATTTTAGATAACAATGGGCAAAGAGCCGTAAATACTTACATTCCTAACAGTTCACCTGTAGCACAAACTGTTAACGATGGTAAAACATTTTTTGGTAGAGCCTTTGTTGTTAATGATTGGTATCTCACAGGATACAGCCCGATCGTAATCGACGGTAAAGTTGAAGGTATGCTCTATTTTGGAGTGAACGAAAAAGATCTGAGTGGGCTAAAAGAAATATTCTATTCTAAAACCTACTATGAAAATGGATATCCATTTTTATTGGAGGCTGATGGCGAAATACTGATTCACAAAACAGAAGAGGGGAAAGACATTTCAGAAGAATCAATATTTAAACTGATAACAGAATCAGGTAAGGAACAAGATAAGATACGAACCAACTGGAGAGACGAAGACGTTGAGATTTATTATGAATATGTTGATGAAGTAGATTCTTATGTAGTCATTACAGTATTTCATGATGATTTAATGAAGTCGGTTAGAGAGGCACGGAGCTCAATTTTATTATCAATGTTTATATCACTGGCTCTATTCTTTATAATTAACACATTATTAAGCAGAAACATAAGTAGAGGATTAAACAAAGCTGTTGATCTGGCCAAGGCCCTGGCCGAAGGTAACCTTACACATCAGCTTGATATTAGTCAAAAAGATGAAGTTGGTATTTTGGCCAATGCATTAACCATGATGTCTTACAAATTAAAAGAGGTTATATCAAGTGTACAGCAGGGAGCCAGAAATGTATCGGATGCAAGTATGCAATTAAGTACTGCCTCTGAACAGATTTCACAAGGAGCTTCGGAACAGGCATCATCCACTGAGGAGGTATCTTCATCAATGGAAGAGATGGTAGCAAATATTGAGCAGAACAACTTCAATTCAGGAAAAGCAGAAGAAATTGTACAAACCACTGCACAAAATATTCAGATCGGTTATGATACAGCTAAAGAAGCAGCAGTATCTATGATTGAGATTGCAGAAAAGATTCAGATCATTAACGAAATAGCAATGCAAACCAACATCCTGGCCTTAAATGCAGCAGTAGAGTCGGCAAGGGCGGGAGAGCATGGCCGGGGGTTTGCTGTTGTTGCCGGAGAAGTTCGCAAATTAGCTGAGCGTAGTAAAATAGCTGCCAACGATATATTTACGGTTTCAAATAATGGCGTTGCAAAAGCCAGAGTTGCAGGCGAACGACTGGAACAGGTTGTTCCTCAGATGGAGAAAGCTGTGGGACTGGTAAAAGAGATAGCTGCTGCATCACACGAGCAAAACCAGGGATCGGAACAGATAAATTCAGCTATACAGGAGTTAAGCAATATAACACAGCAAAATGCTGCAGCCAGCGAAGAAATGGCAACCAGCTCAGAGGAATTGGCCAGTCAGGCTGAACAACTAAGTGAGATCATGTCATTTTTTAGAGTATAAAACCAAGTTCATTAATATCTATAATCTACATTACCTCTAAAGAGAGGGACCACTTGGTAATAAGGGGCAAGGGGTGATTTAAGGGGGAAGTGAGATGATCGGTTCTGTGTCGGTCATCTCCTTTAAAGTAAATCAGATGGTAGCCATCATTGTTAGTTTTATGCTGACGATGATGGCTTTTTCTTGTATTCTATTCCATTCTTTTCATTAGAGTTTTTATATGAAAACTTAGTATTTACAATTATCTTAGCTTTATCGAACCATTAGAAACGATATACGATGAAAAGAAAACCAACCATATTAATACTCCTTACCACATTCTTCATTTGTAATCTATCCGCAAAAATTACTGAAATACCATATACTCAGCTACCAACCGGCCAGCTGGTTGTGGAACTTAAAATAGATGGCATTAATCTGCCACAATTATTTATTGTTGAAACATCAGGAGGTAACTACCTGCGAAAAGACATGAATTATCGTTTGCATGATCTAGGTCTGGATACCCTCGAGACAACCTTTAAATTTAAGCAGATAACCATTGGCGACAGGGTCATTTCAAATACTAAATTTAAAACCAAACGACATCTGGGCAATAGAAGTGAATATGCTTTCCCGGCCCCTGTAATTGGCACTATCGGAGCTGACTTGTTCAATAAACTGGCAGTTCAGTTCGATTTTGATAAGAAATTAATTCGTATAGCCGATAACATTAAAGAACTGAGTATTCCCGAAGAAACCAATACCATAGGTTTTACTCAGAGTTTATTACATAAGACACCAACTATTGATATTGAACCCTGGCAATACATGCGGCAACCCGTTGAACTGGAAGTATCCATGCCTGTCGGCATTAATCTTTCATGGAATGGCCCTGCACTCGAAAAACGATATCGAATTAAAAACAGCATGACTGGCTACCGCGTGTCATTGGATGATGTTACTGTAATTGATATGTATGAACAAATAGTATCGCAGGTAAATTTCGATTATAATTTTGTTCTGTATAATGTACCCATTACTTTTTGTGATGACATAAGGCCAATTATAGGATATCAATTTCTTAGACACTTTTTAATAACCTTTGATTTTAAAGGAGGAAAGATTTACCTTCAGCCCATCACCGAAGAAGCAAAAGCTTTGTTCGTTAACGAATAAACAGAATTCAAATCAGAATTAATAGAAAACTAAGGCAAAACTTCTTTTAAAGGTTTACCCTCACATCCATTAGGAAAGGGTATCTCAAGAAAAGAAGAGATAGTTGGAGCTACATCAGCCATAGATACTTTTTCGTAAATATTTCTTCTGCCAATTTTCCATCCGTAAAAAACCAATGGTACGGTAGATGAAGTCCAGTGGCGATGTACAGGATCCTTACCATCAATTTCTTCATTCCAGCCGGGTTGCAGTCTAATCAGAATATCACCGGAACGTTTTGGATGATAATTGAGTTTTAAGCTTTCCATAGCAGCCAGATCGGATGTTGATGCCATAAGTTCATCAGCGGGTAAGGCATAAGCAACACCTTCAACCTGCATCAAAAACTTAGCCGATTGATCCAGTATTTCCTTTTTCGATATTTTCGATTGCTCCAGTAACTCATGATTCAAATAAACCTGACCATCGTGATAAGCCTTAACCCAGGTTCCTTGCCCATGAATTGCCATCAGGTAAAGATTTAATAAAGAAGCAGCCTTTCTGCCACTAAATAAACCGGTAGGAATATTTGCCCTTCCATTATCAACTACAGATCTTACAGGTGCTGCAATGGCACTGGTTATAACCAATGTATTCTCCAGACCTACTTCACTATCCAGTATTTTAAGCATATCAGCAATCTCCTGGTCTAAACGAAGCAACATATCCTCTGTTTCTGCCTCAAAAGCAGCAGCAGAAGTACGATGTGCAGAGCGAGTTGTAAACTGAACCGTTAAAATATCAGTAACCTCATCCTTTCCATATTCACCGTTTAACACCTGACTAACGGTAAAATCTCTGATCAACTTATTTCCATAAGGTGATTCCAAAACATTTTGATAAACATTATTTTCTTTTCCCTTCTTTAAAGAATACAAAAACGTATGTCCTTGTGGCAGTTCTTCACTGAAATACTGTAATTGATGATACTCACTCAAATCAGCAATTGGTCCCCACTGCCTCTCGGCATAAACATCCAGTAATTTCTTTCCATTAAACTCATTTACCCAATCAGGCAGCTTAATTATGGAAGTATCTGCATTGAGTACCATATTTCCAGTGGTTTCGTCAGGGTAGTATGTATAATCAGGTGAATGACCGCCAGTCCAAACAAGAAAATCAGGGTTAAAACCAATGCTTGTTACTTTCGACTGACCATTATACATCCATTTCAACTCATCTGTAAAAGTGGAAGCCAGCATATTTTTAGCTGAAGGCAAAACTCCTTTATCAATATCTGCAGCATCGGCCAGAACCTTATTGTATTTTAATTTATCATACCATACATCTGAGATTATACCATGAGTTGAGGGATAAGCTCCACTGTACAAAGTCGAAAGATTACACCCGGCATAAACTGATCCTGCCGGAAAAGATGCATTTCTATAAAAGGCTCCTCCGTCAATTAAACGATTGAATCCTTCATTGCTAAATTTATCTCTGAATGCTACAAGCTGGTCTGTACTTAATTCATCGATCAGAAAAAACACAACCAGCTTTGGCTTGGGTGAGGCAATACGATGCTGAGCTATAGCCGAATAACTAAAACTTAGTACGAGTAGTATATATATGGTAAATCTAAATCGTGTCATTATAATTAAATTTGGTGCCCAAATATAACTATAGCAACAGCGAAATAAAAAAGGAATTACCTTAGCAGACGCTTTTTTTGTATGTAACTACATCCACGCTTTCAACATAAACAATTCCACCACAGCCCGATTTATCGATTAACTTCGAAACAATCTCGGCAAAATCATAAATGCGTTCTTCCCGATCAACCATTTCAATAATGACAGGCATATTCTCTGGCAACGAAAAAGCTTTTGCATTATTGGCTAAATCATCCGCCCCATACGAAAGAATACCTTTGTGAGCTGTAGCACCTGCAATTTTATATTTCTTTGCAGCAAATAAGATTGCTTCATAGAGTGAACGCTGGTACACTATTCCTTCCTCACTAACTATAATTTTGAGTTTCTTTGCATCTCCATCAAGTACCATAAAAGTGTGTTTGGTGTATTTATTAGTGTAGGTAAATTACGATTTAATACTTACAAATTCAATTAAATTATCTGTCATTCTAAAATCGATAAAAATTTGTAAGAACATGTATTAAACTTAGGCTTACAGATATCCTTTTTTAAACCAGCACTAAATAAGAGCAGCCACTTTCAGATTAATAGTGATTTTCTTGGTCGGTAACTAAATATTGCTAATTTTACAATCACCCTTTTTATTACCTAATAAAAATTAGTTACAAACTCTTAAATCAAGTTTTATGAAAGTATATCAAGCTGATCAAATTAAAAACCTGGCGCTGCTTGGTAGCAGCGGCTCGGGTAAAACCACCCTCGCAGAAGCAATGCTGTACGAAGGTGGTGTCATTAACAGACGTGGCGACATTGAAAGCCATAACACAGTATCAGATTATCACCGGGTGGAGCATGAATATGGTTACTCGGTTTTTTCATCTGTACTGTTTACCGAATATCTTGATCGTAAGTTTAACATTATTGACTGCCCTGGTTCTGATGACTTTATTGGTGGAGCAGTTACCTCACTAAATGTTACCGATACAGCATTAATGCTTCTTAACTCCACTCAAGGTGTTGAGGTTGGTACCGAAAACCTTTTTAGGTATACAGAACAATACAACAAGCCTGTAATTTTTGTAATGAATCAGCTTGACCATGAAAAGGCCAATTATGAACAGACGCTTGAAAATGCAATTGAAGTTTTTGGTAAAAAGGTAGTTGTTATTCAATATCCTATTAATGTAGGTACTGATTTTAATGCAGTGGTAGATGTTCTGAAAATGAAAATGTACCAGTGGGCTCCTGATGGTGGCGAACCACAGATTCTTGATATTCCGGCTGACCAAAAAGAGAAAGCAGACGAATTACACAACGCATTGGTAGAAGCAGCAGCCGAAAATGATGAGTCGTTAATGGAACTTTATTTTGAAGAAGGAACCTTAAACGAAGATCAGATGCGTCAGGGTATCAGAAAAGGTCTGGTTGCCCGCGATTTATTCCCGGTATTCTGTGTTTCAGCTAAAAAAGACATGGGAGGTCGACGTTTAATGGAATTCCTTGGCAATGTGGTTCCTAATGTATCTGACATGCCTGCACCTGTTACTAAAGACGGAGTAGAAGTAAAATGTGATACAAACGGACCAACTTCCTTGTTTATATTCAAAACATCAGTTGAACCTCACTTGGGAGAAGTTTCTTTCTTCAAGGTAATGTCAGGTAAGGTATCTGAAGGCATGGACCTGATCAATGCCAATAAAAACGCCAAAGAACGAGTTGCCCAACTTAATTGTGTAGCAGGTAACAATCGTCATAAAGTAACAGAACTGGTTGCCGGTGATATTGGTGTAACCGTTAAATTAAAAGAAACACATATCAATCATACCTTAAACGAAAAAGGTTGTGATTACCTGTTTGAACCGATTCACTATCCAAATCCTAAATACCGAACAGCTATTAAGGCAAAAAGCGAAAGTGATGATGAAAAATTAGGAGAAGTTCTTCAACGTATGCATGAAGAAGATCCGACACTGGTTGTTGAATATTCAAAAGAGCTGAAACAAATTATAGTCCATGGTCAGGGTGAGTTCCATTTAAACACTATGAAATGGAGGATTGAGAACAATGACAAGATTGAGATTGAATTCCTGTCTCCTCGAATCCCATATCGTGAAACCATAACAAAGGTTGCCCGTGCTGACTATCGCCATAAAAAACAATCAGGTGGTGCCGGACAATTTGGTGAGGTTCATATGATTATCGAACCATACTATGAAGACATGCCTACTCCGGCAACCATGAAAATTGATGGACAGGAAATTAAACTCAACGTTCGTGACACCGATGAAGTAAAGTTACCTTGGGGCGGCAAACTGGTTTATAACAACTGTATTGTAGGTGGTTCAATTGATGCACGCTTCATGCCTGCAATTCTAAAAGGTATCATGGAAAGAATGGAAGAAGGGCCGCTTACCGGATCATATGCCCGCGATATCAGGGTATTTGTTTATGACGGAAAGATGCACCCTGTTGATTCCAATGAAATCTCATTTAAGTTGGCCGGACGAAATGCCTTTAGCCAGGCTTTTAAAGTTGCAGGCCCTAAAATTCTGGAACCTGTATACAATGTGGAAGTAAAAGTTCCTAGTGATCGCATGGGTGATGTAATGAGTGACCTTCAGGGACGACGTGCCATGATTGAAGGCATGTCAAGTGAAAAAGGTTTTGAGGTAATCAAAGCCAAAGTGCCTTTGAAAGAAATGAACAAGTATTCTACTTCATTAAGTAGTATCACCGGCGGACGTGCTTTCTACACTATGGAATTTGCTCAGTATGATAAAGTTCCACCTGAAATTCAAACGGAACTTATTAAAACCTTCGAGGCGGAACAAGATGATGATTAATTAAATAATAAATAAGGGGTTGATTCATAACAAATCAACCCCTTTAATATTTTAATTGCCAATCTTAGTTTTGAGTCACAATCAAGTGAACAGCTCCTTCTCGCGTCACTTTTTCTCCTTCATTGTAGCCTTCTGCTTCTATCTCGTAAAAATACACACCTGGTTCGGCTTTTCTGTTTCCTATCCGACCATTCCATCCCTGTGCTGGGTCACTACTTGAAAATACTTTGCGTCCCCATCGGTTATAGATAACAATGCGATATTTTTTAATGGATCTGTATAGTACTTTAAACTCATCATTTTCACCAGGACTACTAAACGGAGTAAAAGCCGTTGGAACCTTCAAAACGATTTCTTTTACGGTAAAGGTTTGTACTTCACTATCTGATTCACACCCCGAATCTGAGTTCATTACCCATAAACTAACCGCATAATCACCGGCTTTTTGGAAAGTAAATATTGGGTCTGCCACATAATCTTTCCCTGCATCACCAAAAGTCCATTCCCAATCAGTAACATTACCCAAAGATTCGTCTGAATATCGCACCACCATAGGAGCTGAACCTTCTGTTGCTTCATTATCAGCCGTTCCTTCTGTTTCAAAACTAAAAACAGCAGATACTGCAATGGCTTCATATGCATAACTCAATGTAGCCGGGGTTATACCGACTGCAAACTTTTGCCCAACTACAAAAGAGTATTCAGTGTCTTCAGTAGGTGCAGTAATCAGTTGAGTAACTTCCGTTACTCCATCAATTGGTCCGGTTGGAGCAGATGACCAGCTGTATCCATAATCAATCAGCTGAGAGTTTCCATCTCCCTTATGATTATAATAAACAAGAGGCTTATTATTTACATATCCTGTTAACCTTATATTACTGCATGATTCTGTAGGCAGACCAATAGAATCAATTGCTGCAGCTGGAACAAAATTCCAGCAAAAATATGGAGTAACAGTTCCTCCGCCTATTACGTCCACCTTATATCCTTTCTCTGTCACATTCATTAATGTCTCACCACCACTCTGTTCAAGTATGTCAAAAGCACCTGTTGCAGTATTAAACGAATACCAGTTATAAGTTGCACCGGCAACAATGGGTGCCAGTAATTGTGCATCCGACATAGTTGAATAAAAAAATATCGGATCATTGTTGCCTCCCGGGTAATCAGTATTCTCTGAATAAAAAGCATTGGATGTAATGCTCTGACCAATCATTAGCTGAGGCAACAGAAATACCAGTATAATAAAAAATCGATGTGTGTTATTCATGTATCAAGTGATTACTTCAATTTTTGAAGTGTTGTTCAACCATTCAAAGCTATAATATTTCTTTCAAACGATAAAAAGCAACAACTTATTACTTACAGCCAGGCTCTTTCGTTGCGAAAAGAGTATTCATCCTTAAAAATAGTCATATCCTCCACTTTTTCTCAAATGATCTTATATTTTTGCAGTATCATCAATCATCATAAAAGTAAGTAGTGCAGAATTATTTGGAAGAGTTGAACGAGGTGCAACGCGCTGCCGTGGTCGAAACAGAAGGACCAACTCTGGTAATCGCAGGTGCCGGATCGGGAAAAACAAGGGTATTAACCTATCGGATTGCTCATTTATTAAAGCAGGATGTAAAACCGTACCGTATATTAGCTCTGACTTTTACGAACAAAGCTGCCCGCGAGATGAAAGATCGTATCGCAACGGTTGTTGGACAGCATAATGCCGCAAGTTTATGGATGGGTACTTTTCACTCTATCTTTGCACGTATACTTCGCTTTGAATCAAAACATCTGGGTTATCCTTCTTCATTCACTATTTACGATAGTACAGATTCGAAGAATCTGATAAAAAGTATTTGTAAAAAGATGAAGCTGAATGATAAGGCATACAAACCAGGAAGCGTTCTTTCTCGCATATCAGCAGCAAAAAATGATTTAGTGACACCTGTTGCCTATGCCCGCGATGTGAATCGTATTGCTGCCGACAAAGCTTCACAAATACCCTTGGTTCATGAGATTTATTCGCAATACATGCGCGAATGCTATAAATCAGGAGTGATGGATTTTGATGATTTACTGTTGAATACCAACATCCTCTTTCGCGATTTTCCGGATATACTCAAGAAATATCAACAACAGTACGATTATATATTGGTGGATGAGTACCAGGATACCAACTTTTCGCAGTATCTGATCATTAAAAAACTGGCCGAAAAACATAACAACATATGTGTTGTTGGAGATGATGCCCAGAGTATTTATAGTTTCAGGGGTGCCAAAATCGAAAATATACTGAATTTCAGAAACGATTACCCCGGATATAAAATATTTAAGCTGGAACAAAACTATCGTTCATCGCAAAACATAGTTAATGCTGCTAACAGCATCATAGAAAAAAATCAGGGACAGATACAAAAAAATGTATATTCTGAAAATGCTGTTGGAAATCCAGTACGTGTATTAAAAGCATACTCTGATATTGAAGAAGGCTTTTTAATTACCAATGATATTTTTGAGAAACGAATGAAGTATCAGCTGGATTTTAAGGATTTTGCAATACTCTATCGTACCAATGCTCAATCGAGGGTATTTGAGGAAGCGTTGCGTAAGAAAAACCTTCCCTATAAAATATATGGAGGTTTATCATTCTATCAACGAAAAGAAATCAAAGATCTGCTGGCCTATTTCAGGTTAACCGTTAACCCGGCTGACGGGGAAGCATTGAAAAGAGTAATTAATTACCCGGCCAGAGGTATTGGTAAAACCACATTAGATAAAATAACAGCTGCCGCGGATGCTTCAGGAAGAACCATCTGGGAACTGCTATTAAATGCAACTGCAGCACAGTTGGGTGTAAATGCAGGCACCTTAAAAAAGCTGCATACCTTTATAGCATTGATAACCCGTTTTGCCGCTCAGCTTGAACAACTATCTGCTTACGAACTGGCAGCTGAGATTGCATCAGCCAGTGGTATAATGCATGATCTTCACGGCGACAAATCCATTGAAGGACAAGGACGCATCGATAACATCAATGAATTATTGAATGGTATCAAAGATTTCAGCACCACCAAGCAGGAAGAAGGCATTACTCCCAACCTTGTTAATTTCCTAGAAGAAGTTTCATTATTAACGGATCAGGATAATGAAAGTAAAGATGACATCAATAAAATAACCTTGATGACGATCCACTCTGCAAAAGGACTGGAGTTTAAAAACGTGTATATCGTAGGTGTTGAAGAAGGACTGTTTCCTTCATTACAATCTGTTGACAGTGAGAAAGCTCTGGAGGAAGAAAGACGTCTTTTTTATGTGGCTATTACACGAGCTGAACAAAACGCTACCATTTCATTTGCCCGATCAAGATACAAGTATGGCGAATTAACATATAGCCGCCCCAGCCGTTTCATCGGCGATATTGATCAGAGTTACCTTGATGTTCATGCTGATGATATTGTCTCTTCTCAGCCCAAATCTAATTCAACGGCATTACCTCGCAACTTCCGCAAGCTAGGTAACACAAGAGCTGAAACTCCGAAAATCAGAATGAATTATTCAGGAAATAACGAAAAGCCTAAAATAAACGTGAATTTCAATGCTGCTTCACCCAATCAGATTGTACCTGGTGCGATGGTTGAGCATGAAAGATTTGGACGAGGTAAAGTAGTAAATGTAGAAGGGTTAGAACCCAACAGAAAAGCAACTGTAATGTTTGAGAATGCAGGGCAAAAACAATTATTACTCAAATTTGCCAAACTTAAAATTTTGCTTTAGTTTTGTAGCATCAGTTACCCTGTCACTTAGATTATAGTGTAACCTACCTCCAAAAGGATTAAAAGAAACTATTTCCTTAAACACTCAACCATTTTTGGAGCTTAAAAAATTGTAGAAGAATTTCAGAATACATGGATTATAATTCGAATCGCAAAACCCTGGCAATGCCGGAATACGGGCGACATATTCAGAAGATGATCGACCATGCTGTGACAATTGAAGATCGCGAAGAAAGAACCCGATGTGCCAAAACCATTATTGGCATTATGGGTAACATGTTTCCTCACCTGCGTGACATTAATGATTTCAAACATAAACTCTGGGATCATCTTGCTATCATGTCTGACTTTAAATTAGACATTGATTTCCCATATGACTTACCTGAAAGAGAATCGCTTAATGCCAGACCTGATAAAGTGCCATATAAGAACAGCAAAATAAGTTATATGCACTATGGCGAATTGGTAGAAGAGATGATTGCCAAAGCCATTGAATTTGAAGAAGGCGGCGACCAAAAAGAAAAGCTAATTCTTTTGATTGCAGGACATATGAAAAAGTCATTGTATCACTGGAATCAGGATTCTGTTACTGATGATAGAATTTTCAATGATTTATCAAGACTTTCAGGGGGTAAATTAAAAGTAAGTGAAGACACCAAACTTCCTGAAATTAGAGAAACTTTTCAGAGTAAAGCAAAAACTAACAAAAGGCGCAACCCAAAACGCAGTAACGATAAGAAATAAATATTTTTATTGCTAATCTTTTAAACTCCCATAAATGAATTGCTTTGAAATTGAGGGTGGTATTCGTTTAAAAGGCGAAATCACTCCCCAAGGTGCAAAAAACGAAGCCTTACAGGTAATCTGTGCAATACTACTAACATCAGAGAAAGTTACAATCAATAACATCCCTGACATCGTTGACGTTAACAACCTGATAGACTTACTTCATGAGATGGGAGTAAAAATCAACCGGATCTCAAGAAATACATGTGAGTTCCAGGCCGACAATGTAAATCTGGAATTTCTTCAAAGCAAAGAATTTAAAAAAAGAGCTTCTTCCCTTCGCGGATCTATCATGATTATGGGACCATTATTGGCTCGTTTTGGTAAAGCCTATTTCCCAAAACCAGGAGGGGATAAAATTGGCCGACGCAGACTTGATACCCATTTTATTGGTTTTGAAAAACTGGGAGCTAAATTCAATTTCGATGCCCAGGATATCTTTTACACGGTAGAAGCCAGTGAAATGAAAGGCACCTACATGTTATTAGATGAAGCTTCGGTTACAGGTACAGCTAATATTGTAATGGCAGCCTCTCTCACACCTGGAAGAACAACCATATATAATGCTGCATGCGAACCGTATCTGCAACAACTATGCAGAATGATGGTTTCTATGGGTGCTAAAATAGAAGGCATCGGTTCCAACCTTCTTTATATTGAAGGGGTAAATAAAATGAATGGTTGCCAACATGAGATCTTACCAGATATGATTGAGGTAGGAAGCTTTATTGGTATGGCAGCTATGACCGGATCGGAAATCACCATAAAGAATGCAGGAGTTCAACATTTGGGAGTTATTCCAATGGCATTTGAACGAATGGGTATAAAAATGGAGATTAAAGGCGATGACATATTTATTCCTTCTCAGGAAACTTATGAAATTGAAACTTTTATAGATGGTTCTATCATGACCATTGCTGATGCACCATGGCCTGGTTTAACACCTGACTTACTGAGTGTTTTTCTTGTTATTGCCACTCAGGCAAAAGGAAGTGTTCTGATTCATCAAAAAATGTTTGAGAGTCGCTTATTCTTTGTTGATAAACTGATTGACATGGGAGCTCGTATCATCCTATGTGATCCACACAGAGCCACTGTTATTGGTTTAAATAAAGAAACTATGCTAAGAGGGGCAAAACTTACCTCTCCGGATATACGCGCAGGTGTTGCTTTGTTAATTGCTGCTTTATCCGCAAAAGGGAAAAGTACAATTCAGAACATTGAACAAATTGATCGTGGATACCAAAACATAGATATTCGACTTCAGCAACTGGGCGCAAAAATAAAAAGAGTAGAAGCTCAGTAGTTTTCGAAGATAGAAATCAATTATTTTTAACATTTTTTAATTACAAAAACACTACTAAATCATCCTATTTAGAATGATTCTATGAGTTATTTTATACAAAAGACCGCACTTTTAGTTGTGTTATTTATTTGATTTACTGCACTTTAATACAACACCAGCTTCATAATATAAAAATATAAACATCAATTCCTAGTACTTTTTAGTTGTCCATTTTTGTAACCCACTTTAAATTTGCAAGCTCAATTAAGCCGCTAATCACATATAAACGTATGTTCATCTAAAACTACAGCATCGCATCTTTTTTTTTTTGAAACTTTAACTCGATTTTTAATCAAAATATATTCATATGAAGCAGCTAAAATTAATGTTAGCTACTGTGTTTGTGGGAATTGCATTTTTATCATTTATAGATGATAAAAACATTGCAGAGGTTGGCCTGGATATAGGTAACGAAGCTCCTGCCATCAAAACACAAACGATCGATGGAGTCGATTTTGATCTGAATGAATTTAAGGGTAAAATGGTAATAATTAATTTTTGGGCCTCTTATCACGCTCAATCAAGAATGAATAATTACCAACTTACGCAGATCAACGAACAGTACAGCAAATCATCTTTCCGTAACGGACAAGATCTTGTGATTGTAAACATCTCATTAGATCGTTTTAAATCACCAATGAATCTGGCTATTGAACAAGACGAAATTGCCGAATTCATTCAAATTTGTGATTTTACCGGAAAAGAAGGTGAAGTTGCTCAAGCATACCAAATCAACGCTCCCGTTAATATTTTATTGGACGGTGAAGGACGTATTCTGGCCAAAGATGCCGGATTATCTAAAATTGAAAAATCGCTTAACACCCTCTCAGCGATTTAAAAATCTCTTTAATTTTCCATTATGGATAAAAAAATATTACACTCTTTTGGAGCAGTAATGCTATTTTGTGCGCTTTTTGCATTCAATGCTTCAGGGCAAAAACAAGGCGTAAACATTGGAAATAAAGCGCCTGAGATTAAGATGGAAACTCCTGAAGGCAAAACCATTTCTCTATCTGAATTATCAGGAAAAATGGTATTAATAGATTTTTGGGCCAGTTGGTGTAAGCCATGCCGCTACGAAAATCCAACAGTTGTTTCTGCTTTTAATAAATACAAAGAACAAACTTTCAAAAATGGTGAAGGATTTACAGTTTTCAGTGTTTCACTGGATAAAGATCCGGAAGCATGGAAAGAAGCTATTAAAACAGACAATTTAGTTTGGTCCTATCATGTTTGCGATTTTAACGGATGGCAAACAAGAACTGCTGTTATGTATGGAGTAAGAGGTATTCCGAGTAATTTCCTGATCGACGGGAACGGCGTAATAGTTGGAAAAAACCTTCGTGGCCCTGCACTGGAGGCACTTTTAAAACAACAGTTAAAATAAGCTGACAACATAACATTACAAAGGCAATTCTCTACAAAGGGGGATTGCCTTTTTTGTCATTATTACAGCTAATTGCATTGAGCCTAATGAAAAACTGTCAATTTGACGAACAAAATCAGCTTGGCAAAATATTTGTGTAAATTTGCGAACGAATACCTAAGTAATTCTTGTATTCATTTCGATAGAACAAATAAAAAATATATACATGGTAAAGAAGTCATCAAAAAAGCAGGATGCAGAGAAGGCTAATGAAGTAGAAGAAACAGTTGAGCCTACTAACGAGCAAGCGCAAGAAACTGAAGCCTCTGTGGAAGAGCAGAGCACTTCTGAAGAAACAGAAGAATTAAATGAAGAGGTAACCATTGAACAATCGGAAGAAGAAAAGCTGACTGAAAAACTTGCAGATCTTAACGACAAATATGTTCGTTTGAGTGCTGAATTTGACAACTATCGCCGACGTACATTAAAAGAAAAGATGGAGCTTAGCAAATCGGCTGGCGAAGGTCTGTTATTGGCATTGCTTCCGGTGGTCGACGATTTTGACCGCGCATTAGCTCACATTGATGAAGCCAAAGATATTGATGCTTTAAAAGAAGGTATCAAATTAATTTACAACAAATTTAATGAATACCTGAAACAACAGGGTATCAAGGAGATTGAAGCGAAAGAAAAAGACTTTGACACTGACCTTCACGAGGCGATCACTAAGATTCCTTCACCTACAGAAGAGATGAAAGGAAAAGTTATTGATTGTGTAGAGAAAGGATACACTTTAAATGAAAAAGTAATCCGTTTTTCGAAGGTTGTTGTTGGGGAATAAACTAAAAGCAAATGTCAAAAAGAGATTATTACGAAATACTTGAGGTATCGAAAAATGCAAATGCGGAAGAAATAAAAAAAGCTTACCGCAAAAAGGCCATTCAATACCACCCGGACAAAAATCAGGGCGACAAAGCGGCTGAAGAGAAATTTAAAGAAGCAGCTGAAGCCTACGAGGTTCTATCCAATGCCGAAAAACGCCAGCGTTACGACCAGTTTGGTCATGCCGGTGTTGGCGGCGCAGCCGGAGGAGGCTTTGGAGGAGGTATGTCTATGGACGATATTTTCTCTCACTTTGGAGATATCTTTGGTGGTGGATTTGGTGGCTTCAGTGGATTTGGAGGTTTTGGCGGTTCATCAAGAGGTGGCAGACGAGTAAACAAAGGCTCGAACCTGCGGGTTAAGGTAAAACTTAACCTTGAAGAAATTGCCAATGGTGCTGAAAAGAAAATCAAGGTAAAAAAATACGTTCAATGTAACTCATGTTCCGGTACCGGTGCTGCTGACAGCTCATCATACAGTAACTGCTCTACGTGTCATGGTTCTGGTCAGGTAACACGTATTTCCAATACCATTCTTGGACAGATGCAAACTTCATCTACCTGTCCGACCTGTGGAGGAGATGGAAAAATCATTACCAATAAATGTACTTCATGTGCCGGAGAAGGTATTGTTCGTGATGATGAAGTGATTAGCTTAAATATTCCTGCCGGTGTTGAAGAAGGCATGCAACTTTCGGTTTCAGGCAAGGGTAATGCCGCTCGCCGGGGTGGAGTTAATGGAGATCTTCTAGTATTAATAGAAGAAGAAAAACATCCTGAACTAATGCGCGACGGTAACAATCTTATCTACAACCTTAACATTAGCATCCCTGATGCTATTTTAGGAACTCCGGTTGAAATCCCAACGGTAGAAGGTAAGGTTAAAGTTAAAATTGAACCAGGAACACAGCCTGGTAAGATTCTTCGTTTAAGAGGAAAAGGTTTGCCGGAAGTAAACAGCTATGGAAGAGGAGATCTACTTGTTCAAATTCAGGTATTTATTCCTAAAAACATATCTAAAGAAGACAGAAAGGCGGTTGAAAAAATGCAGACTTCTGAAAGCTTTCATCCATCAAATGGAACGGGAGAAAGTTTCTTTAGCAGAATGAAAAACATGTTTGAATAACATAAAAAAGGAACCTAATGGTTCCTTTTTTTATATACGGCTATGAAGAGCAATTCTGTTTCCTTCGGTATCTAAAAACAATGCCATATAACCTATATCATCTGCAATCAGCTTTTTTGGCATTAACACTTTACCTCCAGCTCCTTCTATTCTGCCTAATTCTTCGTTTAAATCTCCGGCTATTGAATTAAAATATATAAGCACACCACTTTCTGAAGGTTTATATTCGGTTGGATAACAAACTAAACCGCCGGGAGATCCGGGTATTTTCTCATCCCATGGAAAAAATGCCATTTGCACTTCACCAAAATCCTGTTTTTGCATTTCATCTATACAAAAAACCTGTTTATAAAAGTCAATTGCACGGTTCATATCATTAACCGGAATTTCAAACCATCCTATCATATTATTTTTGAGATCCATAACTCTTTTTTAAAATTTTATCTCAATAATCGATAATAGCCCTTAAGAAGTCAAGTAACAGGTATGATAAATATCTATTAAAATAGCATGACTTATCCCATATTTCTGATGCTATATTGTATTTGAAAAGAACCAAGACGTAAATAATTTGTTATAAAGACCTCCTATAACTTGAATTGCTTTTTTCAAATTTTTATTTTTAAATATGATTAAAAAGTTAGCTAAACAAATTCCATACGAGGCAAGGCTATCTGCAACCTTTTTGTTAATAGGAGTAATCTGGCTTTTGGTTTCAGACCATTTTGCGTTAGCTCTGTTTAAGAATGAGTCCATGCTTGTTAAAGTATTTCTATACAAGGAATGGGTATTCGTAATCATGTGCACGGTAGTTATTTTCTTCTTAACAAAGCACCTGATTAAAAAAATTAATAAGGCCAATGCCAAAGCCAAAAAACACGAAAATCTTCAGACAGAATTTATAAAAAACATTTCGCATGAACTTCGCACCCCGATGAACGCCATTATTGGCTTCTCAGAACTTACGATGTCGCTCGAGAATACAGATGATGAAATAAAGGAATACCTGAAAATAATTGAAAAAAGTTCAAAAGAACTATTAACCGTTGTCACCGATCTGATTGACACATCGCTGCTCACTTCAGGCACCATGACATTAAATAATTCTAATTTTGAGATTCAACCTTTTATAAAATCTGTCTACAGTTATTTTTATCCTGTGATGAACGAAAATGTCAGACTGGTTTTATCACATCAAGAAGTACCGGATAATTATCAAATAAATTCAGATGAAGAAAAACTCAGAAGGGTTTTCCACAATCTGATTAACAATGCTATTAAATACACCTATAAAGGGAAAATTCAGATAGGCTTTGAACTAAGTCAAACAGAAATAACCTTTTTTGTGGAAGATACCGGAGTTGGAATAAAACAAGATTTGCACAAAAATCTGTTTAAGAAATTCAAACAAATTGAAATTGAGAGGCTGAATCGTTCCGGAGGTAGCGGATTAGGATTATCAATCTGTAAAGAAATGATTGAACTGTTAAATGGTAAAATTTGGCTTGAATCATTACCCGGAAAAGGAAGTACATTCTTCTTCTCCATTCCTGTTCAATAAGCCCATCTGATTTGAACAAATTTGATTATATCTTCTTTGTGTTATAATTATACGCACCGAATAGTTTATGAACGCACAGACAGAAATTCTAATTGTTGGTCAGGGACTGGCCGGAACATTGGTCTCCTATCATCTGCATAAAAATCAAATTAAACACCTGGTAATTGACACTCCCCATGTTGGCTCAGCATCTAAAGTAGCTGCTGGATTAATCAATCCAATAGGGATTAAACGCATGGTTAAATCCTGGAACGTAGATTTATTTCTGCCTTATGCCCACAACCTTTATTCTGAAATGGAGGAATTTCTTCAAACAAGGTTCTTCTATCCCGTTTTGATGGACAAGATTTATGGTGAAAAAGATTCATCCTTTTGGCAACACAGAATGGAAGCCGGTGAACTTCAAAATTACATCAATCTTAATAACAACCTTCCGGAACTACCAACAGGTATTGAAGCTCCTTTTGGATATGGTCAGATTAAGCAAGGTGCTCGTTTGCATATCTATGATCTTCTGACAGCATACCGTAGCTTTCTGATTCAATCAAACATGCTGATCGAAGCTAATTTCAAAGACGAAGATCTGGTATTGAACCCCTATGAGATAAGATGGAATGGAATCAATGCAAAAAAAATACTCTTTTGCAGAGGAGAGAAAGATAGCCAGAGTAAACTCTTTGAAGCTCTTAATTTCAGGAATACCAAAGGCGAATTATTGAATATTGAAATACCTGATCTTGAACTCAAAAACATTCTTTTAAAGGGTATCTTTATAATGCCTGTGGGAAAAAACAATTTTAAGATTGGAGCCACTTTTGAACATGAGTGGAAAGATCTTTCTCCTTCGAAAGAAAAGAAGGAAGAACTAATCAATTCATGGAAAAAAATATCTAAACTCCCCTTGTCCATTAAGGATCAACTAACAGGAATAAGGCCTACCATGCACGATCGCAGACCCGTAATCGGATTTCTACCTCATCAACCAAACATCGGAATTTTTAACGGGTTGGGCTCACGTGGCGGTTTAATAGCTCCTCTTTTGGCACAGCAATTTGTAACATCATTATCCGGATCGACTGATCAATTATATAAAGAGGTTAAAGTTGAACGATATTACCGTAATTGATAAGAACAAGAAGATTTGGTATTTAAACCGATCACAAAAAAAACAATCTAAGTAGGAATTCATCTGGCAATATATAAACCCTGATTCTCTTTCCTTCCTCCCAATCTTTTTATATATTTGGTTTGTCCCATAACCAATAATAAAAACACGTTAAACATGAGTGAACATTTTAACAAGGTTAGAGACTTCCTCCTTGACCTTGAATACCGCATTGTGTCGGAAGACGCCGTGGAAGAATTATTTGTCGTTGAAAAAGAAGAAGACGGCATTTCAAATTTAATAGTCGATTGTGAAGATTCAATCCTGATTATCGAAGGACTACTTTTTGAACTGGGAAAAGGTTCTGAAGATATTTATAAATCACTACTGGTGATGAACCGTCAAATTGTACATGGCGCCTTTGTTTTAGACGAAGAAGGTAAAAAAGTAATTTTCCGCGATACCCTTCAACTCGAAAATCTTGACTTAAATGAGTTGGAAGGAAGTCTGAATTCTCTTAAACTTTTATTGTCAGAGTATTCCGATCAATTAATCGAATTTTCAAAAGCTTAAAACCAATTCAGAAATGGGAATTTTCAACAGAATATTTAATGTAGGAAAAGCCGAAGCTCACGCCATAGTGGATAAATTGGAAGATCCAATTAAAATGACAGAGCAAGGTATTCGCGACCTTAAAAAAGATTTGGATAACAGTCTTCAGGCATTAGCGGAAGTAAAAGCTATGTCTATCAGAAGTAAAAAAGATTTAAACGACAGTAAGTCATTGGCTCAAAGCTATGAGCAAAAAGCAATTCTTTTAATTCAAAAAGCCGAAAAAGGTGAGTTAGATGTAGCCGAAGCCGATCGTTTGGCCACAGAAGCACTCTCGAAAAAAGAAGAGGCTTTAGAGGCTGCCAGAAGAGCTCAGGAAGAGGTTAACCGTTTTGACAGTAACATTGCAACGCTAGATAAAAACGTTAAAAAACTAAAGAGCACCATTTCGAGTTACGAAAATGAATTACGCACACTTAAAGCCCGTGCAAGGGTGAGTAGTGCCACACAAAAGATAAACAAGCAATTAAGTGGCATTGATAGTTCAGGAACCGTTTCGATGCTTGAAAAGATGAAAGAAAAAGTTGCCCAACAAGAAGCTTTATCAGAGGCCTACGGCGAGATAAGTCTTGAAAACAAGAGCCTTGATGATGAAATTGATGAAGTTCTTTCGGAAAAAAATGTGAAAGCATCGAATTCACTGGAAGAGTTGAAAGCTAAGTTAAAAAGCAAAAGTGAATAACATACCCGTTTAATACTCATATGGGATTATTTGATATTTTTAAGAAGAAGAAGGAATCGCATTACGATAGTACCAACATTCGGATTCAGGATCTGGATGTTGGATTCGTGTTTGAATACGATTTATCAACATGGGTAGTGGAAGCTATAATGGAATACGACTGGGGAAACAATTATTTCACCCGCGAATTTCAAATTAACAACGGGGCTGAGACCCGATATTTAGGCATAGAGGAAGATGACGAATTGGAAGTTTCTTTTATGCAAAAGGTTAAGGTGAGAGCCCTTAAGGATGACCTTACTGACACCCTGATTGCACATCAGCAACCACCCAAAAAAATAACCTATAAAGGCATCACCTATCATATGGAGAAAGAATTGCCTGGCTATTTTCATAATATCACTAAAGGAACAGAATGGGAAGAATTCCGCTCCTGGGATTTTGAAGACACCACAGGCGAACATCTTTTATGCATTGAGCAATGGGATGAGAAAGAATTTGAAGCCTCCATCGGAAAAAGTATTAAACCATTTGAAATATCAAATATTCTACCGGGTGAAGAATAATTAAAAACCCAAACAATTAAATTATGAACAACGGAATTGCAAAGGTAATTATAGTAGTTATCTTAGGATTTATAGTTTTGCGCTCCTGTAATAACTGCACAAACCGATCCAGAAGAGTTGACTCAACTGCCAGCTCATGGCAGAAAACACCGGTTGATAAACTAATTACTAGCCTTAATAACGAACAAAACTATTCCATTATACTTCTTGACATGGATTCGAGAGGTAGTAATTACTACCACATGTATAATGTAATAGTTGAACACCCCGATACAGTATTATCTTCTACAACTGACTGGGAAGAAGTACCTGATGCTTTTTTCGCAGCCAATGTGGATAATATGGGAATGGAAATTGTTTCGAAGAAAGATGGCAAACTTAGTAAGCAAGCCAGTCCTGCAGGTTATAATCATTATGTAGGTAATCCTAAATACGGACATTGGACTGAACGTAACGGATCATCATTCTGGGAATTTTATGGCAGATATGCTTTTATGTCATCCATGTTTAACATGATGACCTACCCAGCCCGCAGATCGTATTACGATGATTATTATGGCGGAGGATATTATGGTTCCCGTCCTTATTACGGCCCTTCAGGAAGAACAGTTTACGGAACAAATACCTATACCTCATCTGGCACAGGAAAAAGCAGTACCTGGGGAAATAAACCTTCTTCATTTAAGCAAAGTGTAAGAAGTGAAGTGAAGCGCTCCACAGCAGCTAAAAGCTCAAGGAGTTATTCATCCAGCTCCAGTTACTCTAATAAAACGAGTCGTAGTTCAAGTCGCTACAGTGGCTCTTCATCACGCAGCCGTAGTGGAGGATTTGGCAAATAATACTAACTCAACTTTTTAGACATGACTTTATCATACTATTCAAACATCTTATATGATGCTGTAATATACATTGCTGTTGGTTTTGCAATTTTCTTCATTGGGAAAATGGTTTACCAGCTGGTTAATAAAGGTTTTAATGTAAAGGAAGAACTGGTTGAAAAAGATAACCTGGCATTCTCTTTTGCCCATGTTGGTTATTTTATCGGATTATTAGCCGCCATTGGAAGTGCTATAGTTGGACCTTCACGAGGTTTACTCCTCGATATCCAGGATATTGCTATATATGGCATTCTGGCCATTGTCCTTTTAAACATATCTATCTGGCTGAACGACAAGATAATATTGAGTAAATTCTCGGTTAAGAAAGAAATTATTGAAGACAGAAATTCAGGTACCGGTGTTATTGAAGGTGCCATTTCAGTCGCTTCAGGTTTGATTATCTTTGGAGCAGTTACTGGCGAAAGTGGGACATTACTGGAAGGAATCACATCAGCTGTGGTATTCTGGTTTGCAGGACAAATTGCATTATTTATAACTGCAGCAGTTTATCAACTGATTACCCCATACGATATTCACGAACACATTGAAAAAGATAATGTAGCTGTAGGTGTTGGCTTTGCCGGAGCATTGATAGCTATAGCCAACCTTATTCGTCATGCATTAATGGGTGATTTTGAAGGCTGGACATACACCTTTACCGAAGCTGGTTTTGAATTGGCTTTAGGAATTCTGTTATTACCTGTAATGCGCTTTTTAACTGATAAGATCCTTTTACCGGGTCAACGTTTAACAGATGAGATTATTAACCAGGAAAAACCCAACGTAGGGGCTGCTATCATTGAAGCATTCGCTTATATTGGCGGATCTGTTATGATTACCTGGTGTATCTGATACAACATTGCTGAATTTACACGGAGATCAGGTAAACCCATGTTCTCCGTGTTTTTGCATTATCTTGACTAAATGTTTAAAGTACGAAATAAATACTCTGCCATTCTTATGGCAGCTATCTTTGCCACCGGCTTCAGTGGAATCATAGCTGAATACCTTCTTTCAACACTGGCTACCTATTTTTTGGGTGATTCCATTTTACAATGGACCATGATTGTATCCACCATGATGTTTTCAATGGGTCTGGGAAGTCGTATTAGTAAATCATTTAAAACAAACCTCACTGAGAAGTTTCTGATACTGGAATTTATCTTGTCATTGGTAGTTTCATTTGCCCCAATGGTGGTCTATACCATTTCGGCATTCACAACTTCCTTAGCAATATTTATTTACGGATTCTCCATCATCATAGGTACTTTAATTGGCATGGAGATTCCTTTAGTGATGCGCATCAACAATGAATATGAATCCTTAAGAATTAATATCTCAAACGTACTGGAAAAAGATTATTACGGGAGTCTGATAGGCGGAATCTTCTTTGTTGTTCTGGGACTACCATTCCTAGGCTTAACTTACCTTCCTTTCTTTTTGGGAACGGTAAATTTTGGTGTTGCAATAGGTGTTTACCTGATGCTAAATAAACTCATTGCCCAACAGTATAAAAAATACATCAATGCTTCGATATGGATTGTGACCATTATAATTATTTCGGGAGTCATCTTTTCCGACCCCATTATAAAATATGGTGAACAGATTAAGTACAAGGATAAAGTTGTTTATTCAGAGCAAAGTCAATACCAGAAGATTGTCATTACTCAATGGGAAAATGATTACTGGCTTTATCTAAACAGTAATCAACAGCTATGTACCATGGATGAAGTAATGTATCACGAGCCTTTGGTGCATCCTATTATGACCTTACATCCCAACCCGCAAAAAGTATTAATACTGGGAGGCGGAGATGGTTGTGCAGCTCGTGAAGTACTTAAATACCCAATGGTTGAAAGCATACGGTTAGTTGATCTGGACCCTGCCATGACAAAATTAGGCCAGGAAAACCCGATCTTAACCAATCTGAATAAAGGTTCGATGAATGATTCTAAAGTTGAAATTATCAATGCAGACGGATATCATTACCTGACTCATAGCAAAGACTTTTACGATATAATAATAATCGACTTACCGGATCCCCGAACCGTGGAACTGGGAAGGTTATATTCAGTTGAATTTTACAATGTGTGTCATAAGCATCTGCGCCCCGAAGGCATGATTATTACACAGGCAGGCAGTCCGTATTTCGCAACCAAAGCCTTTAAATGTATTGTAAACACAATGAGAGAAGCAGGTTTTAATACCATTCCATTACATAACCAGGTTATAACATTGGGCGAATGGGGCTGGTCAATGGGCATCAAAACAGAGCGTGCCATTAACCTTAAGCATGAGGTCCAGTCATTGGATTTCATCAATATTAAAACGCAATGGCTGAATAATGAAGCAATGCAACTGATAACCTCTTTTGGTAAAGATATATTTCCAGGGCAATCTGATTCAGTAAAAGTGAACAGAATACATGATCCGGTACTTTATAAATATTACTTAAAAGGTAACTGGGATTTATATTAAAGCAAGTTAATATGACAAAAATAAATGCAGTAGAACTGCCTCCAAAAATATATAATATTAAAGGATGGATTAAACAAACCAATCCGACGGAACTCAAAAATAACTTTGATCACGTTTTGAGTGAAAGCGGATTTAATGTACTTAATTATACTGATCAGGAGTTTCCGCTTAATGGTTTCACCGCATTTTGGTTATTGGCTGAATCTCATTTAGCAATTCACACTTTTGCCCAAAGTGGATGGTCGTATATTGAACTCAGCAGCTGCAATAAAGAAAAGGCGCTGAATTTTATAAACTTATGCAAGCAAAGCCCACTTTCAAATCGGTGGGAGAATGAAGTTGAGGAATTGAGTTGTGAAACTGAACTAACTATACATTAGAAAAACTGTGATATGAAGAAAAAAGCAGGATTAGCAATTGGCTTTATTGTCTATCTCTTTTTAATCTATCTTATTTCAGTAATCGAAAGCAAAGATCCTAATGCTAATATTCAGTCGATTACTGATGCCCTCTGGTATGCCATTGTAACCCTAACAACTGTAGGGTACGGTGACTTTTATCCCGTTACACCACTTGGAAAGGTAGTGGGACTATTTGTAATTTTAGGTAGCCTTGGAGTTATAGGCTATTTTATTGGTGAAATCAGCAGTAGAATAAATACATATATGGAAAAGAAGAAGAACGGTTTTTTCGGAACAAAATTCGAAGATCATTATTTAATTATCGGTTGGAATGATTTTGGCAGAAAAGTAGCTGACCAAATCTTCCCTACAGGTCATAACATTGCGTTTGTCACCAATCTTAAAAGTGATTTGGAATTGATTAAAGATCTTTACCCGCATGATCAATGCTTTGCTATGTTTGCCGATTACAACAATATGGAGGCATATCGAAAAGCCAATATTGAAAAAACCAAGGCTGTATTTATCAACTTTAATGAAGATACCGAAACGCTTGTCTTTGTATTGAACCTCAAAAGAGAGTTTTCGAACCTTAATATAATCGTTAATTGTACCAATCCCGATTTGAAGGAGACTTTGATCAATACAGGCATCAAACATGTGGTTTCACGAAGCGAAGTGGCAGCACGACTTGTAGCAAGCTATTTATTTGAACCTCATGTTGCTGAATTCACTGAGGACCTGATTTCTACCAGTATTAAAATGGAAGATCAGGACATTCAGCAATTTAAAGTGACCGAACAAAATCCATACAAGGGTTTGACATACTTTGACGCATTTGTCAAAATGAAAAAAGAAATTAATGTCATCCTGATTGGATTAGTTATTGATAATAGAATTATAAAAAATCCATCCGACACACAAAGCATTGAAAAAGATCAGTATCTCATTGTCATTTCTGTTGGCCAGAATAAAAACCAACTCGAAAAATTATTTGGGGTAAAAGAAGGACTTTGATAGCTAATGGTCAACACATCATGCTTAGATAAATTATATGTTGTTCTACTTCTAGAAATTATCTTAGGCAATAAAAATTCATTTGATTGATCGTTCATAAATAATCACTACTTAAGATATCCAAAAGGTTATGAAACCACATCTTATGAATCAAATCATTTATCATCACCTTTCATATTATTAGTTCTAATACTTTTTTGACAGACAGCATATATTTTTTATTAAAAAGGTGTTACGATTTGAAAGTTCTGCAATTAATAGATAAAACAAACTAAGACTAACTACAGAACTATGAAGATTCGCAACGAAGTATTAAATAAGCTTGTTGAAAACGGAACAAAGGCATGGACAAATATTGAACTAAACATTACAAACAAGATTAAAGTATTACAACACATAAACAATCGTCTAGCCTACCTGGCCGAGCCTGAAGAAGAAAACAAAGTGAAAATTGAAATCATCCGACAGAGTTGCCTGAAAATCCGTAATGATTATCCTGGTTATGCCAATGAGGTGGATCGAATAATCAATCAGTTTGAACATCATCTGCGCTTTGACAACATGGCCATTTTACCCTTTAAGCAACTGGATGCCTTAACGTATCGAATTTTTATAAAACAAAATTTACTTGCCTATACAGGTTAATCATTCAACACCCAAACTAATAGATTGGAGAGTTTAAAAGCTCTCCATTTTTCTTTTACCGCATGCAATTAACCTCATAATAATACGATTCGTTATCTTTTTCACTTTCAATCTGTAACATTTTCGAAATTAATCTACCTTTGACATCTAATTTGGTGATTAAAATGAGTAGAGATCGAAAGCCTCATATTGGTATTTTTGGCCGAAGAAACAATGGCAAAAGTTCTATAATTAATAAACTGGCTAATCAAGATATTGCTATCGTTTCTGATATTGCCGGAACAACAACCGATCCTGTAAAAAAATCATTTGAAATCAGTGGATTTGGTCCAGTGGTACTAATTGATACTGCTGGTATTGATGACATAGGTGAATTAGGTGAACTGAGAATCAAAAAAACAACTCAGTCGATTCAATTAATCGACCTAGCCATACTGGTCGTTAGTAATAACGAGTGGGACAAGCATGAAACTGATTTAATTGAGACTTTTCAAAAACAGGAGGTACCATATATAATTTTACACAACAAGAGTGATATTAATAAAGCTAGTGAAGACTGGTTACAAATTGCCAGACAACAGAATGCAGTTGAAGTAATGAATTTTTCGGTAATCGATTCAGACATTAATCCATTAGTACGAAAAATTCAACTAGCGATACCTGAATCAGCCTATAAAATGCCCACTCTCGTTGGCGATCTTATTTCATATGGTGATATTGTTTTATTAATTACACCTATAGATATTGAGGCCCCGGAAGGCAGGCTAATACTTCCACAGATTCAGGCCATCAGGGATATTCTGGATAACGATGCTGTTTGTATTGTTTTAAAGGAGAGAGAAGTAGATTCATTTTTAAAAAAGACGGGTATTAAACCAGTCCTTGCTATTACTGATAGTCAGATTTTTTTGAAAGCAGATGCCTCGGTACCCAAAGATATTCCACTAACAGGATTCAGTATTTTATTAGCTCATTTCAAAGGCGATTTTGAAAGCTACTTGAAAGGAACACCCAAAATTGATGAACTAAAGAACAGTGACAGAATTTTACTCCTGGAATCGTGCTCGCATCATGTCGCCTGCGATGATATTGGCAGAGTTAAAATACCCAGATGGATTTCTGCCTACACCGGTAAAAAACTACATTTTGATGTAGTAGCCGGACTCGACAACATAAAAAGGCCAATTACTGACTATTCGCTGGTGATACAATGCGGAGGGTGTATGATTACCCGAAAACAATTACATAACAGATTAAATCTGGCTAAAGACGCGCAAATACCTATAACCAACTATGGCATGACAATTGCCTATGTTCAGGGAATTTATGAGCGTGCTGTAGCACCTTTCCTAACCAATAATAAAACCATTAAACCAGATTACTTATAGTTATTTAACTATGTCACTATATTAAAAATCAATCCGAGAAAACAAAATTACCAACTTGTTTTTTTTATATTTGTTCGATTTCAACGCAACTGAGGAGTTATGATCTGTAATGCAGGAAAAAAGACGGCGATAGTCTGTGGAGATATTACCATTAGCTACGACCAGTTAACTGATAAAATAGCCAATTTCGCTAGTCAAATAATAGATATCAAAGCAAAACGTATTGCTATTTATTCTGAGAACCAGGTTGGATGGATTTATTCCTTCTATGCCGGATGGCAATGCGAAGCAACCATGGTTCCGATCGACTTTATGTCAACAGTCGACGAAGTAGCATACATTCTTAAAGATTGCTTTCCTGAGATCGTTTTCACTTCGAGAGAAAAGAAAAAGCAGTTAGACGAAGCAGTTCTTCGTTCCGGCATCAACACTCAGGTTCTGATAATTGAAGAATGTGAACAAATAGAGGCACCAAAGGATTTCGTTTTATCTGAAATGCCTACTCCCGAAGATAAAACAGCGGTAATTATTTATACTTCTGGAACTACCGGAAGTCCCAAAGGAGTTATGTTATCATTTGGAAATTTATTAGCCAATATTGATGCTGTTTCCAAAGGTGTTGAAATATACTCTGGTGATGAAGTTGTAATGATGTTATTACCGCTTCATCATATATTTCCTTTGATGGGTACCATGATGGCTCCTCTTTTTGTAGGTGCCAAAATTGCAGTTTCGCCATCCATGGTTTCTGATGATATTTTGAGAACCTTACAGGAAAATAAAGTTACTATAATTATTGGCGTACCTCGCCTTTATGCAGCTATTCGAAAAGGAATACGAACAAAGATAGATAACAGCTTTGTTGCAAAAGCCTTATTCAATCTGGCCGCAACAATAAATTCACCTGCATTCTCTAAAACTATATTTAAGTCTGTTCATAAGAAATTTGGAGGTGCTGTTAAATTTATGGTATCAGGGGGAGCAGCTTTGGATCCGGAAGTAGGAAACGATTACAAAATACTAGGATTTGAGGTGTTGGAAGGTTATGGAATGACAGAGACGGCTCCGATGATAAGCTTTACTCGTCCTGGTAAAGTTAAAATTGGTAGTCCTGGTCAAATCCTGCCTTGTGCAACAGTAGAAATTAAAGATGGAGAGATCGCTGTAAGAGGTGCGAATGTCATGCAAGGTTATTTCAACCGACCTGAAGAAACTGCCCAAGTGCTTAGAGATGGTTGGCTATACACGGGCGATTTAGGACAATTAGACGAAGATGGTTATTTATATATTACCGGTAGAAAAAAGGAAATTATCGTTCTTTCAAATGGTAAAAACATTAACCCGGTTGAAATTGAAGCTAAAATTGAGAACATGGCAGCCTGCGTTGCTGACATAGGCGTATTTGCTGATAAAGATCAACTCAGAGCCATCATTGTACCCAATAAAGCCGAGTTACAAGGCCAAAATGAAGAAGCCATTCACAATACAATCAAATGGGAAGTAATTGATAAATACAATCAATCTGTTGCTCCATATAAAAAAATCACAGCTTTTTCTGTCTATGAATCGGAACTACCACGAACACGACTTGGAAAGCTCCAGCGTTTCATGCTTCACGAACTGGTAAGTCAGGATAAAATATCACAGAAAGAAGAAGAAACAGAAGAAATAACCTTGAAGGAATACCTGGTTATTAGCGACTTTATTGCCAACGAAAAAAATTGCACTGTCCGTCCGGGTAATCATCTGGAGATGGATTTAGGGATGGACTCGCTTGACAAGGTTGGTTTACAGGTATTTTTACAGTCAACCTTTGGGGTTGAGATGGATGTGAATGAAATGGTTAAATTTCCTTCGGTATTAAAACTAAGTGAATATGTAGCCTCAAAAAGTACACGCCTTTCTATTGAAAAAATTAACTGGTCGAAAATACTTAAAGAGAAGGTGAATCTTCAGTTACCTAAGACTTGGCTAACCGGAACTCTTTTCGTGAAATTATCGAAATATTTCTTCCGCCTGTACTTCCGTTTTAAAGGTAAGGGAATGACTAATATACCTGATGGTCCATGCATCATAGCACCTAACCATCAGAGTTTCTTCGATGGATTATTTGTGGCTTCATTTCTCAAAAAGCAGACCATCAGAAACACCTATTTCTACGCAAAAGAAAAGCATGTTAACTCAAGATTTTTAAAGTACATAGCCAATCGCCATCATGTGATTATAATGGACCTTAATAAAGATCTGAAAGAGTCGATTCAAAAGATGGGTGAAGCTTTAAAGAAGAAAAAGAATCTGATCATCTTTCCTGAAGGAACCCGTTCGTTTGATGGAAAATTAGGTGAGTTCAAAAAAACATTTGCTATTTTAAGTAAGGAGCTTAATGTACCTATTGTACCTGTATCCATTAAAGGTGCCAAAGATGCATTACCCAAAGGATCAAAATTTCCAAAACCATGGCGAAAGGTTAGTGTTGAATTTTTAAAACCTATTTATCCTGGGCAATCTTCCTATGAGAAGCTCACGAACATGGTTTATCAAAGAATATCATTAAATCAGAAAGCATAAGAAAAGAAGAACTGGCTAAAATGTCAGTTCTTTTTTTTATCCAATGGCAAAGTAAAATAGAAAGTGGATCCTTCATTTTCAACTGATTGAACCCAGATATCACCTTCCATTATCTCTATTAAACGCTTGCAAATTGCCAACCCAAGTCCGGTTCCACGCTGCTTCATCTGATCATTATACTCTGCCTGCAAGAAACGTTCAAATACTTTATCAAGGAAATCAGCAGGTATTCCAATACCTGTATCCTGAACAAAAAATTTCAGGTAGGTATTCTCAATTTCATATCCAACTTTAACTGTCCCATTCAGTGTAAATTTCAGTGCATTGTTAACCAAATTGGTAAGTACCTGACGCATCTTCATCTCATCGGCATAGACAATCTGCATTTCTGAGTTCTCCGGACATTCAATCTGAATTGTATTATGATTCTGGCGAGCCAATGGTTGAAAAAAGACGCTTATATCACGAAGTAAATCATTTACTTTAATGTCTGATTTCATGATATTGATCTGTCCTGTTTCAATGCGAGAAATCTCGAGAACATCATTGATGATGTCCAATAACTGATGACCACTACTGATAATAACATCCAGATATTCCATCCGTGTTTTATTATCACAATCTTCAGCTCTTACCAACTCGGCAAATCCCAGAATCCCATTCATAGGTGTTCGAATCTCATGACTCATATTTGCCAGGAATGAACTTTTTAACCGATCACTTTCTTCTGCTTTCTGCTTGGCCAATAAAAGTTCCTTGTTCTTTCTTTCCAATTCACTCGCCGCTTTTCTTCTCTCTCGCAAATCTCTAATGATTGACAAGTAATAATTGGCATGAGGCCTTTTGGAATTCATCTCAACCGGTATCAACTGACCTTCTTTTCCGGTTATATCTCTTTCGAATATCAGCGTTTGCCCCTTATTCAGCATATCGAATCGCAATGGCTTATCTGATAATGATTGCTGTGAGAAAATTTTCTTAATATGAAACCCAATAATATCTTCACGATCATATCCTGTCATCTTAAGAAAAGCTTCATTCACCTCAATCATTCTCCCCTGAAGATCTCCAATCAAGATTCCATCGCCGGCATTCTCGAATACTTCACGAAACTTGCTTTCACTATCTTTCAGGGCCTGTTCGGCTATCTTTCTTTCAGTCACATCACGCAGGGCTGCAACCCTTACTTC
This sequence comes from Carboxylicivirga caseinilyticus, assembly GCA_025499705.1. GTDB lineage: Bacteria > Bacteroidota > Bacteroidia > Bacteroidales > Marinilabiliaceae > Carboxylicivirga > Carboxylicivirga caseinilyticus. Next base: position 72,299 of record JAFMVE010000006.1, on the reverse strand, counting down.
TTTACCATGATAGATACAATTTTTACCTGTAATCTCAACCGTAAAAGTGGACCCATCTTTTCTTAAACCGGTTGCCTCGTATGCGTGCGTTACGCCATTCTTAATGTTGGTCATCACCAACTTTCTCGAATCTTCAGTAAAAATTTCTAAAGCATGCCTACCTATTAATTCTCCGGGGTCATAGCCAAACATCTCGCAGCCAACGTTATTTACCTCTAGTCCTAATCCATTATCATGAATAAAGATGCCCTCATGAGCAGCGTCCGACAAGGCTTTAAACCTTGATTCGCTCTCTTTGAGTTCTTGTATTAAATTAATTTGTGGTTGATCATTTAATAAGGCTTCCAGCCTTTTTACTTTCTCCTCCAGCTCTTCGTATGTAGGCTTCTTATTCATTAAGGCAATCTAGTTTACAATTGCAATCTCTAATATATGAATTTATAGCCTAAATCAATTGTTTTAGCCTGAAAAGAAAACAAACACTAATTGTTTATGCCAATAAAAAATCCAATTCATCATTTAATGATCCCACTTTTTCATTGGTGGGTATCCAGCAGCCTTTCTCTATCAGATATTTCTTCAATAAAAGGAAATAAGTTAACGGGAATTCATCCTTCTGCCATTTTTGTTCGTAATTGAGTAACCCCAAACGCTTAATGAACTTATCCAGTTTATGAATGATGGCATAATAAAAGTCAGTCATATTCATTGATCCCTCACCTACCAAAGTGCCCGTTGATTCATCAAACAAATCTTCGTATTGAATCAATTTAATGGTCACATTTATGCCATCTTCAGTTCCAATAACCCAACGCAGAAATCCAGTTTCATCATACCAATCAACCCAACTAATATTATCCTCACCCCAGATATGAGATGGTTCAAATATTAATTTTGCCATTCCTTTGAGCAATTCAAATAGCGGATTTCCACTGTTTGTTACTTCAAATGTGATTTCTCTTTCGTTAAAAATAACTTTACCGGAAGCCTTACCTCCGGTTCCCAGTTCATACGTAAAATCAAATGGATACTCCGACTGATCTTTATTTTCATCATTATCGGCAGTGTAAAACGGCAGGTTAGTTAGGTTTGTTTTCACTATTCAGAGAATTTTGCGGGTGTTTCTTGAATTTTAGGTTAAATATAGAAAAGATGTTTGAAAATAAAAGCTTAATGCTTCATTTTTAGCTAATAAACTAAATTATATCCTTTAAACTATACCCTTGTCGAATTAGTGATTCCGGTTTCATCAATTCGTCCAGAACTTCTTTCTTTATCAAATTAAGACTATTATTTGCCTCAAAAATACTGGTATTATTTTGTCTCATAAACCGGGCAAACTGTGTTGCTTTATGATAACCGATATAAGGAATCAGCGCTGTACTTATTGCAGGATTCAGAAATATATCCTCCTCTTCTGATGGAATTTCCAGACCTACAACCAGGTTATTTAACATTGAATGATTGGCGTCAATCAATAAATGCAATGATTCGAGTAATGCATCACCAATAACGGGTAAATATGCATTTAACTCCAGACAGCCCTGCCCGCACAAGTTAGATATTAACAAATCATTTGCGTAAATCTTATGCACCGAACTAATGACAAACTCTGGTATAACCGGATTAATCTTACCCGGCATAATTGAACTACCAACCTGACGTTGTGGAATCAGTAATTTACTACCTGAAGCAATATCTGAAGCCAATAAACGGAGATCGTTTACCATCTTTTCAAGATTTACTGCATGTGCTTTAAGTATAGCATGAACCTCCACAAAGCTATCCAGGTTAGAGGTGGTATCTGTCAGGTTCTCTCCCCTCGTAACGGGTACACCAGTTAGATGTTGCAGCTCATTAACAACGTGCATAATAAAGAAACGGGGAATACTCAATCCGGTACCTGTTGCTCCTCCTCCCAAATTCACTTCTTTAATACGTTCCGAACATTTCGAAACTCTCCACCAATCGCGCGACAAAGCATTATTATAGGCACTAAAAAGTTTATCATAAGTAGATGGCACCGCTTTCTGCATCTGCGTATACCCGTGACGTAACACATTACGATGTTCCTTTTCGAGCTTTTCAACCTGCTGGCGATGTTCATTAATTATCTCTTCCAGCTTATCCAGAAGTATCATTGCTGCCACTTTTAAGGCAGTTGGTACGGTATCGTTGGTTGATTGAAAAACATTAGCATGTTCAAAAGGATCTACCTTTTTATAATCACCCGGAACACCACCTAGCTTAAGAATTGCAAGGTTGGCAATGATCTCATTGACATTCATATTGATCGACGTACCCGCTCCGCCTTGTACAGCAGGAACAATAAACTGATCAAAATGCTTTCCTCCTGCAATTTCTGAGGCAGCTTCCTCCAGCACTTCAATAGTTGTATGATCAAAGAATGTAATGGGCAACTGGTCTGAATTATACTTTTCTTCAGCCGCTGCTTTAAATTTAGCATAGGTTCGATAGCAGGCAAGCTTGACTTTACCCATTGCTTTATACCATTCCAATTGAAATGGTTTTTGATTAGGAAAATTTTCCCTGGCTCTTAAGGAATGTATCCCATAAAGAGCTTCTGACGGCAATGACAGTTCACCAAGAAAATCTGCTTCCTTTCTCATAAATGTTGATTGTTACATTGGACGGGCATATGCCTGCACATCTTCTTCGGTAATGCTGTTTTGACCAAGAATGATTAATCGTTCAATTACATTTCGAAACTCACGAATATTACCGGTCCAGTTAATGGTTTTTAGCTCATCAACAGCACTATCCGTAAATGATTTTAAAGGCATTCCTAATTCAGCACAAATAAGCTTATTAAAATGGTCCGTCAGAATTGGAATATCTTCCTTACGATCATTTAAAGAAGGAACGTGAATCAATATCACGCTTAATCGATGATACAAATCCTCTCTGAAATTACCTTTCGAGATTTCTTCTTTTAGATTTTTATTGGTTGCAGCCAGCACTCTCACGTCAACTTTGATATCCTTGTCACTACCTACACGACTAATAATATTTTCCTGTAATGCTCTTAATACTTTGGCCTGAGCAGGCAAACTCATATCGCCAATCTCATCTAAAAAAATGGTACCACCATTGGCTTGCTCAAATTTACCTTTGCGTTGCTTATGAGCAGATGTAAAGGCTCCTTTTTCATGACCAAACAACTCGCTTTCTATCAACTCAGATGGAATGGCAGCGCAATTGACCTCAACAAATGGCATAGATGCACGGTTACTTTTTTCGTGTAACCAACGGGCAACCAACTCTTTTCCGGTTCCATTCTCACCTGTAATCAATACGCGCGCATCGGTTGGTGCAACTTTATCAATCATATCTTTCACCCTGGCAATCGGCTCTGATTCTCCGATCATCTCGTAGGTTTTACTAACCTTACGTTTCAGCACTTTAGTTTCAGTTACCAGATCTTTTTTCTCAACAGCATTACGAATGGTTACCAGCAAACGATTAAGATCCAGTGGCTTTTCAATAAAATCGTAAGCTCCTTTTTTAATCGCTTCCACTGCTGTATCAATATTACCATGACCAGAGATCATTATTACAGGTGCATCATTCTCATGATTGATGATCTTATCCAACACCTCCATGCCATCCATATTAGGCATTTTAATATCGCATAAAACAACATCGTACTTATTGGCATTATACATTTCAACACCTTCTTCTCCATGCTCTGCTAACTCAACGGTATGACTTTCGTATTCCAGGATATCTTTAAGGGTATTTCGTATACTACGCTGATCGTCGATTACTAATATTTTGGCCATTCTGAGTGTTTATAACTGGTTTCGTAATATTTGATAAATAGTTCCTTCCTTTAGCGCAAAAGCACACTGCCAGAAGGTTTTTAATTTAAATTCACGAACGATGAAGTTAATAAAAATACTTGCTAATACAATCATTTCAACCCGGTGCAGATCCATGCGCTCCATTTTTTCACGTTCGGCATGAGTTGATTTTAGAAACTTAAAATGTAACTCTTCAACGAATTGCAAGGGCACATGATAAGTCAGTATTTTTTGCATATCCAAATGTGGATGATGAATAGCCGCAATCATTCCGGCAATCGTATCAAACGAACCGGATGAACCAATTAAAGTATCACAGGGATATTTCTCAAACGCCTCATACAATAATGCCAGTTCGTCTTTTATATAGCTTTCTACAGCTTGAATTTCTTCATCTGAAATAGGATCAGACGGTTGAAAACGATCCAACAAACGAGCCATTCCCAAATCAAAGCTGTGCTTCCAAAGAACACCATCTTTATTAGCAATAATAAATTCATTGGAACCACCGCCAATATCAAGTATCATCACTCGTTCTTCTCCAATTGGCACTATCTGCTTTACGCCATCAAAAATCAATTGAGCCTCTTTTTGCCCATCAATCACATTGATATCCAAACCACATTCGTCTTTTGCCCTTTGAACAAATTCCTGTCCGTTTGAGGCACTGCGAATTGCAGCCGTAGCAATACAAACCACTTTTTCGACCTTATAAGGTTCCATTGTAATCTGATGCGTTTTTAGTGCCGCAATACCACGATCCATTGCCTCAGGCAATATTCTGCGATCATTTATCCCACCTTTACCAAGCTTGGCAGGATATTTACTTTCATGTAATATCTGATAAGATTCCTGCCCGTTTTTTTCAGCAATGAGCAGATTGATTGTATTGGTTCCTAAGTCAAGTATTGCTATGCGCATAAAAGTTTATTTTGAGTATGCTAAAATACTAAATTGCAAGAAAAAGCCGGGCTAACCCGGCTCATCTGAAGTATTTATTTTCCTGAATATCTAAACCACTTCCAAAGTTCACCATACGACACTTTCTTTCCGTACATTAAAATTCCTGTACGATAGATACGTCCGGCAAACCAGGTTGTAAAAATAAATGTGCCTGTAAGTATTAACATTGATAATATTAGTTCCCAGATAGGCGGCTCAAAAGGCATACGAGCCATCATTACTATTGGAGATGTAAATGGAATCATTGAAAACCAGAAAGCTAAATCACCAGCTGGATTCCTAAATGCTGCCATGGCCACATAAATAGATAATATGAGTGGCATCATTACCGGCATGACAAATTGCTGACTATCGGCTTCGCTATCCAAGGCGGCTCCTAAAGCAGCAAATAAACTTGCATATAACAAATATCCCCCAATAAAGTAGAATACAAAAGCGAACAATATGCCAACCAGATTAATGGCTTTAATTTTACTGGTAACATCAGTAAAGTTTTTCTGAAATTCAGTCATCTCGACTGAATTACTATTATCATCTAAAGCCTGAACACTTTCAATCTGACTATCCATTCGGGTTGGGACCTTACCTCCATCAAAAACAAAAGCTGAAATTCCGAAATAAAGCATCATAGTCAACACTACCCAAATAGCAAACTGTGTAAGGGCAACCATTGCTATACCCACTATTTTCCCCATCATTAACTGAAATGGCTTTACTGATGAAACAATCACCTCAACAATACGGCTTGTTTTTTCTTCAAGAACACCACGCATTACCTGTGTACCATAAAGAAGTACAAAGAAATAAACCAGCATGGCAAAAACCAGAGCCGCCATAATTGTAATAAACTGTGAACTCTCTTTTTCTGTTCCATCTTCACCCAGCTTAATGGTTTTCACCTTAACTTTTACATTATTAACTTCCTTAATAATGGCATCTAAACCACTTATATTATAACTGGCCAACTTCTTTTGTTCGAGTAACTGCTCCAATTTTCTTGAAATATGCTCCTTCACATCAATGGTAATTTGAGCATCTGAATAAATAGTCACAGCATCAGGATGATCTAGCAAATCTTTTTCAATAAACAGATAAGCATAATAACCTTGCTCCTTATAATCAGAAGCAACCTCTTGCTGATTACTATTTTGTAACCAGTCGAATTTCAGAAATTCTGTATCTGTTATCTGCTCTGCATACTCACCTGTCTGATCAACAATAGCAATACGCTTTTCAGTAGTATCTTCCATTGATGAAAACCAGGCTGGCAACACCATCATTGCTCCAAATAAAACAGGACCGATAATACTCATTACAATAAAGCTCTTCTTACGAACCCTGGTAAGATACTCGCGTTGTATAATAAGTGAAATTTTACTCATGACTATTCGTTTACGGGATTAGGTTGATTACTTTGTTCCACTACCTTAATAAAGATTTCATTCATCGACGGTAATAATTCCTGCATTCCTTGAATCTCAACATGGTCAATAATTTTGCTAACCATCTGATTAATGGAACCCTCTTTGGGCATTTGAACCATAGCTGTGTTCATTCTGTGATTCTGAATAATATTTTGAATCAGATAATCGCCTCCCAAAAATTTATCCAATGTATCTGAATCACCTGTAAAATCAAGTTTGATCAGATTGTCCTTGTATTCTTGCTTGATATCATCAACCTGTCCGGTTAAAATCGTTTTCGATTTATTGATTAAAGTAATATGATCACAAATTTCTTCAACCGATCCCATATTATGAGTACTAAAAAGAATAGTTGCTCCCTTCTCTTTCTGAGCAATAATTTCCTGCTTAAGAAGATTGGCGTTAATTGGATCGAATCCACTAAATGGTTCGTCGAAAATCAACAGCTTTGGATCGTGTAGAATGGTCACAACAAACTGAATTTTTTGCTGCATCCCTTTTGATAGCTCTTCTACCTTTTTATCCCACCAGGCCTGAATCTCGAATTTCTCAAACCAATATTTTAATTTTTTGATAGCATCGTTTCGAGATAGTCCTTTTAAACGGGCAAGATAGATGGCCTGCTCACCCACTTTCATCTTTTTATATAAACCCCGTTCTTCGGGCAGATACCCAATACGATGAACATCTTCTGGCTTTAATTTTTGCCCATTGATTAAAATCTCACCGGAATCAGGACCCGTAATTTGATTAATTATTCGAATCAATGTTGTCTTTCCTGCTCCGTTCGGACCGAGCAATCCGTATATAGAACCTTCAGGAACTTCCAGATCAACATGATCGAGAGCAAGGTGAGCTGCATACTGCTTTACCACCTTTTTTGCTTCTAAAAACATCATAGGTTATTGTTAAGTTAATTATAAACCAGATGTGAAGATAAGATTTTTAAAAAGCTTAAAAAAGTGGAATTTCAATGCTGATAGATAATCAAAAGTGTTTAAATACCTCAATTAGAACCATCCGGCACCCAATTGCTCACGAAATGGCCATGGAATAGAAACCATTATCAAGACAAAACCTATGAAATTAGCCCAGAATAAAACCTTATGACTTTTAAAATTAGTATATGATTTTGAACGGATTTGTCCAACAGTTATAAAAGCTATTGCAATCAGCATTAATAAAGGATGTTCCAAGGTAAAGAAACGAATAATGGCTCCTCCGAATAATTCGGGATCGAAAATCACTTTCGGGCTTACAAAAAATAAAACAGCTCCAATTAAAAACTGGATGTGTATTAAAGACATGGATATAACCGCAATTCTTCTGTTACCTGCAGTAAAGTTTCGTTTACCTAACCAACCCCAAAGGCTCTGAACAATAACAGCAACCAATAATACTATTACTATATATCGTAATCCACTGTGTGCATGAAGTAATCCTGTATACATATTTTCTTCTTTTTTTGATAAAAACATATTGCTAATAGAAAAGTTTATAAGACACTTGTTTTACTTATGTTTTTTATTTTACTTTGCAATTCAAAGTTCTATGTAATGAAAGATAATAATCCGACAATTCAAGATATCAAGGCGATTCGCCAAATGATGGAAGAGTCATCAAAATTTCTGTCTCTTAGCGGGCTTTCGGGAGTTGCTGCCGGTTTAGTTGCAATAATTGGTGCAGCCATAGCTTACTTCTTTATATTGGATTCAGGAATGGTAAAATACGATGAGCACATGGTCGATCTGTACCACGGCAATACCTTGTTTATACGACTTGGATTATTGGGAATTGCAACTGGGGTATTAATTGTAGCAGTAACATTTGCATGGTGGTTAAGCTATAGAAAAGCCCGTAAGGCAAAAGTATCATTCTGGACACATACTGCTAAAAAAGTAATGTGGAGCATGGTTTCAATCTTAACGATAGGAGGTCTTTTTAGTCTGATCTTGATCTATCATGAGAACATTCGAATGGTTGCCTCTGTTATGCTTATTTTTTACGGAATTGCTTTGATTATGGCATCGCGCTATACACATCGTGATATTCAGTACTTAGGGTACATTGAAGTCGTATTAGGATTGGCAGCTGGCATATTTCTTAATTACGGATTGTTATTCTGGACCCTTGGCTTTGGAGTATTTCATATAATTTACGGTATTGTAATGTACCTTAAATACGACCGATGAAAGAGATTATAGCAGGACTAAATAAGAATTTTGAGAATCGGGTGAGATTAGGCATTATGTCTGCTCTTATGGTAAATGACGTACTCGATTTTAATGCACTCAAAGACCTGCTGGGTGTAACGGATGGAAATTTAGCCAGTCACCTGAAGGCACTGGAGACAAACGAGCTGATTAATGTATCAAAAAAATTTGTGGGCCGAAAACCCAATACAACATATAGTGTAACCGAGTATGGAAAATTATCTTTTAAGAAACACCTCGCTGCACTTGAACAACTATTAGGTAATACGTAATTTTTTTTAATCATTCACTTTGTTTTACAAAGTACTTTATTTAATAATTATGGAAGTAAAACTTAAAACAACAGGAACAGAGCAATGGTATCAAACCATTACTTTTAAACTAGTTACAGTTGGCATACTGATACTGGTATTACTCATTCCCTTAAGCATGGTAAAATCTGTGATCCGCGAGAGAGAAGCCACAGATCAACAAGTAGAAACTGAAATAATGCAACAATGGGGAGGTCCGCAAATCATTTCTGGTCCGATTATGCATGTACCGGTTTACTACAATTCTTTGGATAAAGATGGACACGAAATCAAAACAAAACGATGGTTACACATCATGCCGGATGAATTAAACTCACAAGGTTTTATCGAACCCGATAAAAAGCATCGGGGAATTTACGAAACTGTTATTTACAATACGAACCTCTCTATCAAAGGTAATTTCGACTCATTGAGCAAACTCAACCCTGATGCAGATGAAGTTGATTGGAGCAAAGCCTGTATATCAATCGCCATAACTGATAACAGAGGAATAAAAGGAAAGGTAGACTTTAAAATAAACAACCAATCATACGATCCGGAAGCAGGCATGGCAACTACCGATCTGGCTACTTCAGGAATGACAGTCAAGTTCCCTGTTTCAAGCGAAATGCTGGAACAAAAAATTCCATTTGACATTGCGATAAACATCAGTGGAGCAAAGGCTATTTCTTTCAATCCTATTGGGAAAAAGACAGATATCAATCTGTCATCAACATGGAAAGATCCAAGTTTTAACGGTTCGTTCCTGCCTACCGAAAGCACTATTTCTGATGATGGTTTTAAAGCCCAATGGATCATCACTCATCTCAACCGCAATTTCCCGCAATACTGGATCGGTTCGAAACATTCAATCAACGAACATCAACTGGGTGTTGAATTATACGTTCCGGTAAATCATTATCAAAAATCATTACGATCAGCTAAATATGGAATTCTTATTATCTGCCTTACATTATTGGTTTTCCTTTTTATCGAATTGGTTAAAAAGAAAACAATCCAGCTTTTACAATATTTGCTGGTGGGTCTGGCTTTGGTGTTGTTTTTTTCTATCCTCACCGCGCTGAGCGAATTTATGGGCTTCACATGGGCATACCTGGTTGCATCTGCAGCAATCATTTCAATGGTAACACTATATTCTTATGGAGTGTTGAAAGATAAGGTGCAGGCTTTTTGGGTAGCAGCACTATTAATTATTCTTTATGCATTCTTATTTGTTCTTCTGCAATTAAACGACTTTGCATTCCTAGCTGGTAACATTGGATTGTTTGTAGCTTTGGCATTTATCATGAAAGCTTCGACTAAACTAAAAAGCACTAATTCGACCCCTTCGAATTAGTGCCTGATTCCTAATATTATTTTTGATTTTTGAATAGGTCCTTCGGGACCTATTCTCTGCTTATCAACCAATATGATTTTACGCGCTTGGCGAAAGCCACCGCATCTTCGGCGAATATTTTACCCAATAAAGGCCATAAATCTCTTGTTATATGTCTTCTTTCATTAGTAAGACTTTTAATTAAACTCTGCTTTTCATCTTCACCCATAATCTGGTCAGGAGTTTCTTCAATGATAGCAATGGTTTCCGCATGATTATGATCATCGCCCAATAATTCTGCTGCCACACTCAGTGATGAAGAATAGGTTACAAAATATTCAGGCCAAACAGCTTCCATTAACAGCATTTGATTGTACAAATATTTTACTTTCTTACGCAACTGGTGAAGAGCTTCATCATCCAGCCTTAACTGAGCATCTTCTATCTTATCAAGACATCTTTTGTAAGCATGAATTACACCATTATGAATGGTATGAGGTCCGAGATTCTGAACGGGATATTCTTTTACTACTTTCAACTGCCTCTTGCAATGTTTAAATATATCCTCCATCACACCTTTCTCTGTCAGCAACCTTAATTCCTTTTCTTTTTGCTCATTTAAATATCCAATAAAACGAATAAAACTTTCTTCACCAATAACCAACTCCTCAGCCTCAAAGCAATTAGCCAGATACGAAATGATCACATGTATATCCCGTAATCGTGAAAGACGGGCAGCAAATTCCTTATATTTCACATTCTCTGAAAGAAAAAGCTCTTCACCTATATCATAGCGAATCAGTCGAAGAACTGCTCTCAAACGTTTGAAAGATTTTCTGATTTCATGGGTTGATAAATCAATATTAACAGGAATACGGGCCTGCTGTTTTATATAATTCAATTGTTCGATGATAACACGCTGAATTCCTTCCCCTAATTCTTCCTCGTTGTCTATTATAAATCGATAGGTTGCCATAGCATTCGTTTTATATTTCAAACTACTAATTAATTTGCTGAAATTCAACTGCAATTTTGCTTCTTCTTTAAATTTCATAACTTTCAGTTGGAATGGACCCATTTATTGCTTTCCTTTTCTAAATCATTTGATCATGAATAAACTGATAATCTTACTATTAATCACAGTTTTATCAAATTCAACATTATTAGGTCAGGCAATAAGTAACAGTGGAAACAGCGTTCTTTTTGATGAAAACTCCTTATTAAAAATTACTTTAAACACAGATTTTTCACAATTAATTAAAAGAAAGGACAACGAAGAAATCTATTTCAGTGGAGAATGCACCTTTCATTGGTCTGATTCATATAAATTTGATGTACCACTAAAAATTAAAGCAAGAGGTTATTACAGAAGAATTAACTGTTATTTCCCTCCTCTGATGTTAAACTTCAAACCTGATTCTCTAAAAACAGCTGAAGGCACTTATGGTAAAATTAAACTGGTGACTCATTGCCAGAAATCAAAAATTTACAAAGATTACCTGCTAAAAGAATATCTGGCATACAAACTTTATGAAATAATAAGTCCGAATAGTTTGAAAACACGCCTGGTTGAAGTTACATACACCGACACCGGCAAACGTGAAAAACATGCAAAAAATATTGGTTTCTTAATTGAGCCTTTAGATGCCATGTGCCGAAGAAATAATTCGATTGAATTAAAATCAAGTGCATTCCATCTTTCTGAAGTCGATGAATTGGAAGCAGACCGGGTAGCTCTGTTTATGTATATGATTGGCAATACAGATTGGAGAATTAAAAGTGGTCATAACATCAAATTCATCAAACCTAATAACTTTAAAGTTCTTAAAGTAACCCCTGTTCCTTACGACTTTGATCATGCAGGACTTATCAATGCAGCATATGCCAATCCTTCAGAGTGGTCAGTTGCCCAAAGCATAACCGAAAGAGACTTTTTAGGAAAATGCCGAATAACCAACCGTAACTATGGAATACTGGTTAATGGTTTTATGGAGAAAAAAGACCTTATCTATCAAACCATCCTTGAATTTGAATGGCTTGAACAAAACAAACGAAAAGTGCTTTTAAAATATATCGAATCATTTTTCAATGAACTGGAAAAACCTGATCGATTTATAAAGAAATTGAATAACACATGTCTAGATGATTATTAATTAATGGAAGTAAAGAGTATAAGTATATTGGGTTGTGGATGGTTAGGCTTTCCTTTGGGTAACTCACTGGCAAATGACGGTTGGATAGTTAAGGGTACATCAACATCATCAGAGAAGATCGCTCGCCTGAAAGAAAACAATATTAAACCATACTTAATTGATTTAAATGATCAGCCTGATTTTCTTGATTTTCTTAATTCAGAGATTCTGATTATTAATCTACCTCCCAGAAAGCTTAATAATCCATTAGAGCAATACCAAATATTAAGTTCATTAATAGATAAGAGTCCCGTTCAGAAAGTCATCTTTATAAGTTCTACTTCTGCCTACGACAATTCAAACCGAATTGCCACTGAGGATGATACCATCTTGCTACCCGACAATTATAACAAAACCATCAACTTCGAGCGTATTTTTCAAAAACTAAATAATAAAGTAAACATTATAAGATTTGCTGGTCTAATAGGTCCGCAACGTCATCCTGGCCGATTCTTTGCAAACGGCAAAAGCATTTCCGATCCCAACATCCCGGTAAATCTTATTCACCTTGATGACTGTATTTCCATCATAAAACTGCTTCTTAATAGGAATCAATGGAATGAGATTTACAATGCTTGCGCCGATACACATCCTACAAAACTGGAGTTTTACACAAAAGCATCAGAAAAACTGGGTTTCCCATCACCACAAGTAATAACATCCAATGAAACCAATGAAGGAAAGGTTGTTAGCAACGAAAAACTTAAATCCCAGTTAAACTATCAGTTTCAACACCCTGATTTATTAGGCCTTTTGGATAAAAATTGCTTTTAAGACGCGTGGTTTGGTAAATCAATTCACTTCATATAGTTTTGTAGAGATTCAATTCATTTGAATTAGTTTGAGTTTATTAAGAAGAAGGGAGAGACAGGCTCGCAGAACTTCTGGCAACCACCAATGGCAGGTGCCAAAACCTGATTCCAGTTAGGAAGATAATGAATTTAAACCTTTTAATATGATACTTCAGATATTTCGAATGCCCTGACAGGGCTTGTTTACATTATCCTTTAACTAGGAGATCTCAATAGTATTCACAGAATTTTTATAAATAATATTTATCGAATGAAAAAAGTGGTTGCCAAATTTGGCGGATCTAACCTTAAACGCAAAGAAGATATCCAAAAACTTGTGCGAGTAATAAAAGCATATGACAGACCCATGGTAATTGTTGTTTCAGCTTTTTATGGAATTACCAACCACCTGATACAATCATTAGCAGAAGTTAAAAAGGACGAATCACAAATTGACGTCCTGAAAAAGTTTCTTAGAGAAATTAAGGAAGAAAGTATATTTGAAAATTTCGATGATGAACAATGGCGTCATCAGACAATGTCAAAAGTTGAGGATCGAATAAATCAATTAGGTAGATACCTAACCGGCATTCATTATATAGGCGATGTTCCAGAATTTGTTGAAGACGTAGTATTAAGCTACGGTGAACGTTTAAGCTCATTGGTTCTTACTTCCATTCTACAAGCCAATGGCATAGATGCAGTAGAGGCTCTTCCGGAAGATATGCCACTCATAACTGACGGTGAATTCGGAAATGCAACAGTTAACTTTGAAGTATCTGCCAAATTGGTTCAGGAAAAATTAAAAGAAAATAAGATATACATTGTTCCGGGATTTTATGGAGTTTCGCCAGAAGGTAAAGTCACCCTGCTTGGACGAGGTGGAAGCGATTATTCAGCTGCAGCAATTGCACGCTGCCTCGAAGCTGAATCATTAGATGTTTGGAAAGATGTTGATGGTTTTATGAGTGCCGATCCAAAACTGGTAAATAATCCCAAACGCATTAAAAGTCTTTCGTATTCTGAAGCAGCAGAACTTTCCTATTTTGGAGCTGGAATATTACATCCCCGAACTGTTGAACCTCTTAAAGAAGTTGGTATTCCCATTAATATAAGTAACATCGACACTTTCAAAAACAAGATTATTCCGGGTACCTCTATTTGCGGTTCTGAAGAAATAAGCGAAAGTATTTTAAAGAGTGTTACCTACAGTAACGATTTTTGCATTCTTAAGCTCAGAGGTGCAGGAGTAGGTTTAAAACAGGGTGTTTTAGCAAAAGTAACTTCGGCTCTGGATAACGCTGGTATTAATATTAAATCTGTGATAACCTCTCAGATTGTAATTAATGTATTGGTTTCTGTCAGTGATATCAGAAAAGCATTTAAAATAGTTGAGGAATTAAATCTTTCAGCCATTACTGAAATCATAACTATTGATAAGGTATCAACAATAGCAGTGGTTGGAGAAGGAATGTTGGAGAAACCAGGTATTTCAGGTAAACTGTTTATGGCACTGGCTCAAAAAAGCATTAATGTTCAGATGATTATTTCAGGTGCATCATCAGTTGCATCTTATTTTATTGTATCATCTGATGATCGCGAAAAGGCAATTGCAGCTATTCACGATGAATTCTTTAAATAAGAAAAGGGCTGTATCTCGTTAGATACAGCCTCTTTCCCTTTCAATTATAGTAAAACAACGCAACGTCTAGTAGTTGTATGAGCTTTGTCCATGCTCATGAATGTCAAGTCCTTCACGTTCTTCTTGTTCAGAAACTCGAAGACCCATTGTATATTTAAGAACAGTAAATAAGATCAATCCCAAACCAAATGCCCAGGCTCCAATAGAAAGAACACCTAATGCCTGTACTCCTAGTAATGAGAATCCACCACCGTAGAATACACCACCATCAGTAGCAAAGAAACCTACTAATAATGTTCCAACAGCACCTGTAACACCATGTACTGAAACAGCACCTACAGGATCATCAATCTTTAATACTTTATCAATAAATTCAATTGAGAAAACTACAATAATACCTGCAATAACACCAATTGCAATAGCTCCTTCAGGTGATACAGCATCACAACCAGCTGTAATACCAACTAAACCAGCCAAAGCACCGTTTAATGTCATTGATAAATCAGGCTTACCATAACGGAACCAGGTTACAAACATTGTTGCAGCAGCACCAGCAGCAGCAGCCAGGTTAGTAGTAATCACGATTAAAGCAACAGCATATGCATTATCACCGCTAATTGCCAACTGCGATCCTGGGTTAAATCCGAACCATCCTAACCAAAGGATAAATACACCTAAAGCACCTAATACCATGTTGTGACCAGGGATAGCATTAGTTTTGCCATTGTATTTACCAATACGAGGACCGATAATCCAAGCTCCAGCTAAAGCAGCCCATCCACCAACAGAGTGTACTACAGTTGAACCGGCGAAATCGTGGAAGCCAAGCTCGCTTAACCATCCGCCACCCCATACCCAGTGACCTGAAATAGGATAAATTACCATTGTAATGATCAATGAAAACACAAGATATGTGCTGAACTTTGTTCTTTCAGCCATGGCTCCTGAAACAATTGTTGCTGCAGTTGCGGCAAATACTGTTTGGAAGAATAAATTGTGTAAATCATCTGGTTTGTCATAAAATAAATCAAATGCACCAAAGAAAGCTCCTTCGCCTCCGTACATAATGCTATATCCAATTACATAAAAAACCAATGAACCTATTGAGAAGTCCATAAAGTTCTTCATAATAATATTACCAACGTTTTTAGCTCTGGTAAAACCTGCTTCTACCATAGCGAATCCAGCCTGCATAAAAAAGACTAAAATACCGGCGATTAAGACCCATAGAATATCTAATGCTCCGTTTGCGTCCATAATTTCTAAGTTTTAATGTGTTCTTCTTAAGGTTGTTAATTACTTTTCATAAAGGGTTTCAGGTCCCGACTCTCCAGTTCTGATGCGGAATGTATCTTCAACATCGAAAACGAATACTCTACCATCACCTATTTCACCTGTTTTAGCAGCTGAAATAATTGCCTGTACAGTTTTATCAGCATTCTCGTCTCTAACAATGATAGATAAAAGACGACGCTCAATAATACTTGTGTCATATAGTGTACCTCTGTATAAATGACCTTCGCGAGCCACTCCGGTACCTCTCACATCCCAGTATGAGAAAAAAGTAATATCCTGTTCCTCAAGAGCAGCTTTAACTGCTTCAAAACGTGACAAACGGATAACTGCTTCAATTTTTTTCATGGCGTTATTTTTTATGGTTCATGTTTGTCTTTAAAAAGTAATAGAGCATCCAGGTGGTGTGTGATAAAGGTGTAGTTGCTATGTGCTAACTAAATTTTATTCGGATGCTCTATTACTTTCATAGATTTGGATTGTATATTTTTAAGCAGTTAATCAATTATATACTAACCACTTTTGGCTTATAATTAAAATTTATAGATGGCTGCTAATAAAAATTGTGTAGCAGATTTTGTTGGATCACCATTCTCTTTAGTAAACCACTCTTCGCTTGCGCTATCAAAACGAAGTTCAGTAGAGAATGTAAGTGGTCCGGCATAGTAATTTAATGTGAATGTGTTAGATAGTACATTTGATGCATCATCCATAGCTGTACCAGCAACTTCTGTTTCTTTGAATGCGAAATACTCACCTCTGTAACCTAAAGCTACCTTATCAGAGAAAGAATATTGAGGATAAATTGCGATTCCTGAAAATCCACCTTTTTCCTCACTACCATCATTCAAATCGTAGCTAGCTGTAGCAGCATTAACTCCTAAATAAAAAGCATCAGCTAACTGGAAACCTGCAGTTAAGTCGATTTCAGTAGATTTTCCCGGAGCTCCCATATAGATAGCATCATCATTATAACCATGGATAGCATTCAAATAAATATCCATACCATCAGCAGGTGCATAATATACTTGTGCTCCTATGTCAGATACACCATTAAAATCGGTATAAATATTCCAGTCGTTGAATAAACCTACCATTAATCCAAAATTATCAGCAATGGCAAAATCAGCTTTAATACCAGCGTTTTGGAATGGGCCATTGGTAAATAAATAAGATGTTGAGTAGTTGAAATTAGCTGCCGGGCTAATTACTTCATATCCAATAAAAGTACCCATGTAACCTGCTGTAAGAGTAACTAAATCGCTTAATGCATAGCTCACATAAAGATTTTGAATATTAAAATATCCATATTCTGGCAAAGATTCGATCTGACCTCTAGGACCGAAAGAAATTTCACCAACAAACGAAGCCTTACCTACAGTTTGAGAAATTCCAAGGTCAATCATACCTATTGAAACTGAGTTCTGGTCACCTGCAAAACTTGTAGGTATTTGTGATTCACCTGAGAAATCATACTTAAAATAAGTATCAACAGATCCAGTAATCTCTAAACCTGGTGTTTCTTCTTCTTGAGCATTAGCAAAAAAACCAAATGCAAGCCCCAAAGCAATTAAAATTAAATTCTTTTTCATCGGAATGTGGTTAATTAATTAATAGTTAATATTTGCCTTATTAATATTGTTGATTGGGGGAGTTAATTCTAAAAAAAGTACTTTTTAAACTCTTTACCCTCACTTCTGAGGGGTGTACTCTGCAAATATATCTGAAAAAAAAATTCATATCCTAATTTTTTGACAGTTATTTTTTCATTTTTTTACTTTTTGACTCGTTATACTATCATTTTATAGGGGTACGGTACATTTTTTTTACACTTTTATTATTTACACCCCTCTCTCAAAAGGGGGTCATTAAAATATTTGCATTTTTTAAGCCAATCGCCTTTGCACAAACTCTGCGCCAAAACATGCGAAAAGTCATAAAATTAGCGCCTCACAGCTTCAAATAGTTGGAGATTGATGTTGAAATTTGTACTTTTGCTTACGATTATTCACAAGGAAATGCTTGTCGCTTTCTAAATGAAAGATGTTTTACAGGCATAACGACAGAGAGATTAGAATCACCTTTCAGGGGATAAGTAGTTGAGTAACTCTCCATAATGATGATAGTATGATGCAGAAAAGATTTCCAAAACCTCAGGGTTTGTATGACCCGGCCAATGAACGTGACAATTGTGGAATTGGATTTGTTGCCAACATTAAAGGACAACAAACCAATGATATCGTTAAACGCGGTTTAGAGGTATTAACCAATATGACCCACCGAGGAGCAGAAAGTTCGGATAATAAATCGGGTGACGGTGCAGGTATATTGATGCAGGTTCCACATGACTTTTGTAAATCTTGTGGTTTTAACCTACCGGAAAAAGGTAAATATGGAACCGGGTTGGTTTTTTTACCAACAGATGAAAAAGAAGCACATAAATGCCTCGAAATACTAGACAAATTCATTCTCACGGAAGGACTCGAACTAATCGGATATCGCGATGTACCGGTAGATAGCAGTGTGATTGGAGAAATAGCCCAAAGCACAGAACCAGTTATCCGTCAGATATTTGTTAAAGGCAACTACGAACAGGACTTGCTGGAAAGAAAACTTTATCTTGCCAGAAAACAAGCAGAAAACACGATTCGTCAATCTGACTTAAGTGAAAAAGAAGCTTTTTATATTCCTAGTTTATCATCAAAGATATTTATATATAAAGGTATGCTTACCCCTGAACAATTGGGGCAATATTATCTTGATCTAAAAAATCCAAATGTTAAGAGTGCCATTTCATTGGTTCACTCACGGTTTAGTACTAATACATTCCCTACATGGGATCTGGCACAGCCTTTCCGTATTATGGCTCATAATGGTGAGATTAACACTATTAAAGGAAACCGTTTATGGATGCAAGCCAGAGAAAGTTTACTTGAATCGGATTTATTCGGAGATGACCTCAAAAAGCTATTCCCGGTTATAGAGCCAAATAAGAGTGACTCGGCTTCATTAGATAACGTATTGGAGTTCCTGTTCTTAACAGGTCGCACACTACCTCATGCATTAAGTATGTTGATTCCGGAATCGTGGAACAGCAAAAACCCAATTCCGAAAAGTCTAAAAGCTTATTATGAGTACCACTCAACTATCATGGAACCATGGGATGGTCCTGCTTCAATCGTTTTCTCTGACGGTAGATATATTGGAGGTACACTTGACCGTAACGGATTACGTCCTTCCAGATATGTGATTACCAAGGATGATATGATTGTAATGGGTTCTGAAGTAGGTGTTCAGACCTTCCCTGCTGAAGCTATTAAAGAAAAAGGACGTTTAAGACCAGGTAAGCTATTATTAGTAGATACTCAACTGGGTATTATTATCCCAGATCAGGAGATCAAATCACAATTATCAAAACGTCATCCATACGAAAACTGGTTGAAAGAAAACCGTATTCGCTTGCATGAGATTACCTCTAATAATCCGGTAAAATCGCAATTGGGTGATAAATTTGACACCTATTTAAAAGTATTTGGTTATAATAAGGAAGATTTCGACCAAATTATAAAACCAATGGCGACGACAGCTGGAGAACCTATTGGTTCGATGGGTAACGACACCCCAATAGCTGCTCTATCAGATAAGCCACAGAGATTATTCTCATATTTCCGTCAGTTATTTGCCCAGGTAACCAACCCGCCAATCGACCCGATTCGCGAAGGCTTGGTGATGGCATTAACAAATTATATCGGATCTGTATCAAAGAACTTGCTTAGTGAAGAACCTTCACAGTGCAGATCAATCAAGTTCGAAAGCCCAATCATGACAAACAATGATTTGGCAAAAATCAAAGATTTCCGTCGCGAAGAATTTACTCATGTTACCATTCCAATGGTATACAAAGTCAAAGATGGCAGCAAAGGTCTTGAAAAAGCAATTGATGCCATATGCGCAGCAGCTGAAAAAGCCGTTGATGAAGGAAAAAATTATATTATTCTTAGTGATAAAGATATTGAT
The DNA here is from genome assembly GCA_025499705.1 of Carboxylicivirga caseinilyticus. Classification (GTDB taxonomy): domain Bacteria; phylum Bacteroidota; class Bacteroidia; order Bacteroidales; family Marinilabiliaceae; genus Carboxylicivirga; species Carboxylicivirga caseinilyticus. The sequence goes on along the minus strand of JAFMVE010000006.1, from coordinate 52,314 downwards.
GCTGAACATGCACCAGTTCCTTCGTTACTTGCTGTAGCAACAACACATCATCACCTGATCAAAGCTCAGAAGCGTATGCAGGTTGGTTTAGTTGTTGAAACAGGAGAAGCCAGAGAAGTAATGCACTTTGCACTTTTATTAGGATATGGTGCCAGTGTAATTAATCCTTATGTAAGTTTTGCTATTTTGGATGATCTTACATCTAAAGGTAATATTGATGTTGACTTCAGTACAGCCCGTAAAAACTATATCAAGTCAATTGATAAAGGTTTATTGAAGATTTTCTCAAAAATGGGTATTAGTACCTTGAGAAGTTATCACGGTGCTCAAATATTTGAAGCTTTAGGTATCTCAGAGCAAGTTATTAATAAGTGCTTTGTTGGAACACCTTCTAAAATTGGAGGAATTGGATTTGAAGAAATTGCAAAAGAGAGTGCAATTGATCATGCCAAAGCATTTGCACCAACTTTCAATAAAAATCCATTTGATTCAAAAGGAAGCTATGCTTATCGTAAGTACGGTGAAAAACACGGATGGAATCCTGAAACGATAGGATTACTTCAGTGGGCTACATCACAAAACGATTATTCGAAATATAAAGAATATAGCCAACAAGTTGATCATGACAATCAAACTCCTCTCTTCTTAAGAGGATTGATGAAACTTCGCAAAGGCAAGTCAATTGACATTAGTGAAGTTGAACCTGTTGAAGCCATCATGAAGCGTTTTGTAACTGGAGCAATGTCTTATGGTTCCATTTCAAGAGAAGCACACGAAGCTATGGCAAGAGCCATGAATACCATTGGCGGTAGAAGTAATACCGGTGAAGGTGGTGAAGATGCTCAACGTTTCAAGAGTGATGCACGAAGTTCTATCAAACAGATTGCCAGTGGACGTTTTGGTGTAACCAATAACTACCTGGTGAATGCTGATGAACTTCAGATCAAAATTGCACAGGGGGCTAAACCAGGTGAAGGTGGTCAGTTGCCAGGATTTAAAGTTGATAAGATTATCGCTCGCTTGCGTAACTCAACTCCAGGTATTACTTTAATTTCACCTCCTCCTCACCATGACATTTATTCTATCGAGGATCTGGCTCAGTTGATTTACGACTTAAAAAATACCAATCCTACTGCCCGAATCAGTGTGAAACTGGTTTCTGAGAACGGAGTAGGTACGGTAGCTGCCGGCGTTGCCAAAGCTCATGCTGACCTTATCGTAATCAGCGGTACTGAAGGTGGTACTGGAGCAAGTCCAACAAGTTCCATCAAACATGCTGGTTTACCTGTTGAGATTGGTTTGTCTGAAACACAACAAACGTTAGTTATGAATAACCTTAGAGGCAGGGTTAAAATTCAAACTGATGGTCAGTTAAAAACTGGTTTGGACGTTGTAAAAATGGCTATGCTGGGAGCTGAAGAATATGGTTTTGCAACTTCTGCATTGGTAACCTTAGGTTGTATCATGATGCGTAAGTGTCATTTAAATACTTGTCCTGCCGGTATTGCAACCCAGGATGAAGAATTAAGAAAACGTTTCATTGGTAAATACAAGTACGTTGTTAATTTCTTCAACTTCATTGCTCAGGAAGTTCGTGAAATTCTTGCCGAGCTGGGTTACAAATCAATGGATGAAATCATTGGACGAAGCGACTTACTTGAACAAAATAAAGAAGTAAGCAACTGGAAATCGAAAGGTATCGATTTAAGCAAATTGCTATTCTTCCCTGAAGAGGGTAAGAAATATCCAATCAAAAACACTACTGTTCAGGATCATAAAATTGATGAAGTTCTTGATCGTAGTTTAATTAAGATGGCTCAGCCAGCATTATTGAACCAGCAAAAAGTATGGATTGCCAAAGACATTAACAATGTTGACCGTACTGTTGGAGCAATGCTATCTGGTGAAGTATCGAAAAAATATGGTGAAGAAGGTTTACCTAAAAATACTATCAACTGTACCTTTAAAGGATCTGCCGGACAAAGTTTCGGAGCATTCCTTAGCCGAGGTGTTAGTTTTAAATTAGAAGGTGATGCCAACGATTACATGGGTAAAGGTCTGTCTGGAGGTAAAATCATTGTGGTTCCTCCTCATGGTTCAGATTTTGTACCTGAAGAAAACATTATTATCGGTAACACAGTTTTATACGGTGCTACAGATGGTTTTGTTTATGTAAGAGGTGTTGCCGGAGAACGTTTTGCTGTGCGTAACTCAGGTGCGTATGCTGTAGTTGAAGGAGTGGGAGATCACTGTTGTGAATATATGACTGGCGGACGTGTTGCTGTACTGGGTAAAACCGGACGTAACTTCGCAGCTGGTATGAGTGGCGGTATTGCTTATGTGCTTGATGAAGATGGAAACTTTGACTATTACTGCAATAAAGGGTTGGTTGACCTAACTCCAGTTGAAGATCATGCCGATATTCAGGAATTGCAGTTTCTGTTGAATAAGCATTTATTACACACCAATAGTGAAAAAGCTCAGGATATATTAGTTAACTGGACACAGTACTTACCTAAATTTGTGAAGGTAATTCCATTTGAGTACAAAAAAGTGTTACAGGAACAAAAAATCAAAGAGCTTGAGAAAAAGTTGCGTGAAACAGAAGACGCTCCATTTATTAGAGAATAGTATTTAAAGAATAATTAAGAGCAAACCGGGATTATGAGAACGAGTGTGGTTCAATGGAACCAGTCCCGGTTTTTCTTTTAAAACATTAGATTATGGCAGATCCAAAAGGATTCATGAATATAGCACGAAAAGAAGGTGGCAACCGCCCCATTAGTGAGCGTGTAGATGATTATGGTGAAGTTGAGCAAACACTAAACCAGGAAGATCGCGTCCTTCAGGCATCACGATGCATGGACTGTGGAATTCCATTCTGTCACTGGGCTTGTCCGGTAGGAAGTAAAATTCCTGAATGGCAAGACGCAGTTTACAAGGAAGAATGGAAACTGGCCAGCGATATTCTTCACTCAACCAATAGTTTTCCTGAATTTACAGGTCGTATTTGTCCTAACCCATGCGAGAAATCATGTGTTTTGGCAATTCACAAAGAAGCTGTAACCATTCGCGAAAATGAAGCCTCTATTGTTGAAAAAGCTTTTAAAGAAGGCTTTGTTCAACCTCGCATACCAGAATACAGAACAGGTAAAAAAGTAGCTGTGGTTGGATCGGGACCTGCAGGAATGTCGGCTGCCGACCTATTAAATCAGGCTGGTCATACTGTTACTTTGTTCGAAAAGGATGATGCCATTGGTGGATTATTACGTTATGGTATTCCTGATTTCAAACTAAATAAAAAAGTTATTGATCGCCGCTTAGCCATTTTTGAGCAAGAAGGCATCATTTTTAAAACTAATACTGCTGTAGGTGAAGATGTAACTGGTGAAGAATTGTTAAAAGAATTCGATGCGGTTGTTCTTACTATCGGCGCCATGAAACCACGCGATTTACCGGCTGAAGGTCGTGAATTGAATGGAATTCATTTTGCGATGGATTTTCTAAAACAACAAAACAAAGTAAACCGTGGTGAGCAATTTACCAATGGTGAGCGTTTGATTGCCACAGGTAAAAATGTATTGGTAATTGGTGGTGGTGATACAGGTAGTGACTGCGTTGGAACATCTATTCGTCAGAAAGCTAAATCAGTGACTCAAATTGAGATCTTACCTAAGCCTCCAAAAGAACGTGCTGCGGGCAACCCATGGCCTTACTGGCCAACAGTACTTAAAACATCTACTTCGCACGAAGAAGGATGCGAAAGACGCTGGAGCCTGAACACCAAACGTTTTATTGGTGAGAATGGTCAATTGAAACAGGTGGAGCTTGTTGAAGTGGAATGGAGCAAAGATGATAAAGGCCAGTGGAAAATGGCTGAAAAACCCGATACTACTGAAATTATGGATGTAGAATTGATATTGTTATCGATGGGTTTTGTGAGTCCTGTTCACGAAGGTATTGTTAACGAATTCGGCCTTGAGCTTGACGGACGTGGCAATATTAAAGTGGACGGTAATTACCAAACAAGCCAAGCAAAAGTTTTTGCTGCAGGTGATGCTTCAAATGGTGCCAGTTTGGTGGTAACTGCCATTGCCAAAGGACGTGAAGCCGCTGAAAAAGTACATGAATATTTAAGCTAAGTCAAATTCATTGCTTCGTGTAAGCAATGAACATATCTCTAAAAATTATCGATTAGGTTGTTACTGAAAAGCCGGGATCATTTGCTGACCCCGGCTTTTTCAATATAAAATTCCACAAAATTACTTATGCCTCATCCAGTAAACTGGTTTTAAAAGCAGGTACAATTCTCTTTTTACTGGCCAGTTCGTATGCATATGATAATTGTATTAAACGGCTCTCTGTCCATGCTTTTCCAAAGAATGAAACCCCAATTGGCAAGCCTTTAATATCACCCGCAGGAACCGTAACACTCGGATAACCAGAAACAGCAGCCAGTTGTGAACTTCCGCCTTTGAAGTTATCACCATTTACAAAATCAATTACCCAGGCAGATCCATTGGTTGGAGCCATCAATGCATCCAGCTTATATTTATCAATCAGTTTATCAATTCCCTTTGTTTGCGACAGCTCCTTACATTTCTTTATCGACTCTTTATACTTTTCATCTTCCAGTCCATTCGTCTGATCACACAATTCAAAAATCTCCTGCCCAAACCAGGGCATTTCTTTTGTAGCATTCTTTTTATTGAATTCAATTAAATCAGTCAATGTCTTATAAGGTAATCCAGGATGGGCAGCCAAATACTTATTAATTCCATCTTTAAACTCACATTGTAGAACCGTCCACTCATGCTGACCCAGTTGCTTTAATTCGTCATCCGTCTCAACCTCTATAACATCAGCACCCTTATCCTTTAAGGTTTGAACGACCTCATCCATTATGGCACTAACACGTGTGTCAAAGGCAGAGACTTGTTTTAAATATCCAATTCGGGATCCCTCCAGTGCGAATTCATCAAAATTCAGATAGATACCAAAATTATCAGGTTGTTTGTTCGTTGCTTCATCTGCATCATCCTTGCCAACCAAAGCTCTCAACAGTAAGGCTGCATCTTTTACGGTTCGTGCCATTGGACCGGCTGTATCCTGACTCTCAGAAATTGGAATTATACCACTTCTCGACCAGGCTCCAACAGTTGGTTTGATGCCAACAATACCATTTATACCAGACGGACAAACAATGGATCCGTCTGTTTCAGTGCCAATTGCAAGAGGTGCTAAATTTGCAGATACAGCCACGGCTGAACCCGAAGATGATCCACATGGTGTACGATCCAACACATACGGATTGCGGGTCTGACCACCTCTTCCACTCCAACCACTGCTTGAATTGGTTGATCGGAAATTGGCCCATTCACTCAGATTTGTTTTACCTAACAATACCATACCGGCTTCACGCAACTGGCTAATAATAAAGGCATCACCAGAAGCCTTATGACTGATGAAAGCCAAAGAACCAGCTGAAGTAATCATTTTATCACCTGTATTGATATTGTCTTTGATAAGTACAGGTATACCATGAAGCGGACCTCTTACTTTACCTTCCTTCCGTTCTTTGTCCAGTTCCTGAGCAATCATTAAGGCATCAGGATTTAACTCCACCACAGCTTTTGTCATTACCTGATCAACTTTCTTAATACGATCGATATACAGCTGCGTGATTTGCTCCGAAGTTAATTCACCTTCAGTCATTTTGTTTTGTAAATCCTGAACTGTGATTTCTTCTAAATCAAATTTATTGGCAACATCTGATTTTGAATCTTCCTCTAATCCCTGTCCCTTAGGTTTACATGCATTAATACCTAATGCAGCTCCTGCCATCATAGAACTTAGGATAAAATGTCTTCTTTTCATAGTTATGATTGGATAAATACAAGTTGAATTCTACATCCAGTGCTATTATCATTAAAGAATAATTCCACTGAAGTCATTAGTTAAAGTTAAATAAAACTGAAGAAATAGACTATTTTACTTCTCAATACTTAATTAATAAATACAGTAACACGCTCACTTTCTGCTATTTTCAAAACAAAATACGTGTTTATGCTAGTTTATTTGTCATACTAGAGAGTGAGATCAATCTTAATAGAATTCGACATTTTGAAAAAATTAGCTTACATATATTCATTCCTACTGGTTTTCAATCTTTTATATACAGGTTGTAACAGGGAAGATTCCGGCGATCAGTTCAGTACATTAGGAGCTTCACAGGATAAGCAGAATATTATTAATGCAGGGCTCGCACTTTTTAGTGAGACCAAAGGCTTATCCGAAACTTCGTTTGCCACCTTAGGTGTACATTTATCAGCTTACATGACGAAAGAAATGAGTAGCCATCAAAATCTGGTTTATTCTATTGCACTTATTGGAGAGTCAATGGCAAATGAAACTTTCGTACAAAGCCAGTTTGAAGATTTGATGTTATTGACAACTACCAGTTGTGGTGATCTAGGAATATTATGGAATCAGGGACACGGAACCTGGGAGTGGAACAATGAATTATCTGATTTTGAACAAACATCTGATCTGGGCGATGATATTACCTTATTTTTTCCATCAGAACCTGGCAAGGAGGAAAACAATGCTTTCCTCAGACTGTATGATTTTTCAACATACGATGGTGATTTCCCGGGAAAAGGAGATGAATTGGATGATGGATCAACGATGACTGAAATTCTTAAGAGTCTTTATCTGGAAATTAAAGTAGATGATAAACTGGTAGCCTCCAGCAATATTATTATCGATTTTTCAGATTCCGGAAAAATTGAAAATCTGAACCTAACCTTCAATCCTATACCCTATTCATTCCAGTCTGAGATGTCGGCAAAAGACAACAATGCAATCTGGCGATATACGCTTTTGAACGATTTTGAACTGATTTTTGAACAAGTTATATCCGGCACATATGAGGAGACATCTGACGATAATCCCTTGATTAAGAACCTGCAATCTTCCACTCAAATTTTCAATATTAAATTGATGGCAGATGTTAACAGTGCTCAGTTACTTGATGATATCTCAATAATTGAAACAAAAGAGATGGAAAGTGAAAAGGTGGCTACTGAGACTGCTCAGTTAGTTAATGATAATTCAACCATTAGTCTGCGTTATACAAATGATGCCATTATAGCAAACGGACAAGCAGTAGCCCGCGAACTGAATGATGATTCGAATGAATGGATTGTTGATGTTGCATTTACTTTCAGTGACGGTTCAACTGAATACATTACAGATTTAATAACCTATCTGTATCTGTTTGAAGATAATCTGAACCTGATATTAAAAAAGACTCAAAATAAACTCAACTAGACTCTTGATGCCTAAGTTTATATTACTTTAAAAGCAAAAGAGGCAGGCCAAATGGCTTGCCTCTTTTGTTTATTTTATGTGTCATCAATCATTCCGTTTTCAACTGACCCTTATCGTCAAAATCTTCTTTTTTCTTCATCCATAATAAATAAAGAACACCACCTCTGGCAATCAAGAAGATAAAGAGTGCGAACAAAGGATTTATCAAAGCCATCTTTAAACCACCGGCTAATAAACTAGGTGTCAGTTCACCATGCGCTGAAACATTATCAAAAGCCATGATCAGGCCAAAAGTTCTTCCAAGAAATCCCCATGCCAACACAAACCAACCCAATGATTTTATCAATGCTATCGATTTTCCGTTATTTGATTTATTTATACCAGCCATAATGATCATCACAATAATAACAATCATTAATAGTAAAAGCGGATAAGTAAAAACAGGACCGCCATCGTTTAATTTGCCAATAATATCTGCCATAACAATATGTTTTAATGAATACTGACACTAATTTATACTGCTTTTCGATACAGAATTTTAATTAGCGATGAGCTCCCGGTTCTTGATGCTTTTCTGCATAAATTCATCGGACAATTGATTTAACATTCCTAAATTAGGTAAAAATGAGTCTTAAATTGGTATTTGGTCGATAATACTAATCTATAACTCTAAAAAATACTAATATTGTAAGAATGTGGAAACCAATTAAAATATCAATCAAAACCGTAGGAATCCATTTCCTGTTTTGGATTGGTGTTTGGTTTTTCTTCTATTATTTCTTCAGTTATAATTCAGACGATAAAGTATACATCACATGGTTTTCGAGTTGCTTACTGCCACTCACCATGGGAGTCACCTATTTTATGGAGCGATATCTGATCCCTCGTTTTTTACTGACAAAGAAATACAAACTATTTGCTTTGTATTCATTTTATACCCTGGTGGTTTCTTCTTACCTGATTGTACTGGCACTTTATGCCTGCCTCATTTTTCTTTTAAAATTCAATACTTCAGTAATGCCACCAATGAGTAAAAATTTCTTGTTTATTCTGATGTTGGTTTATTTGATAGTAGGTATTATTAGTTTCATTCGCATTTTGAATAATAACTTTAAAACCGATGCCCGTAACAAAGAACTGGAAAACAAAATCTTAACAACCCAGCTTCAATTAAAAGAACAGGAACTGCAATATCTGAAGCAACAGATTCATCCTCATTTTCTTTTCAACACCTTAAATACCATTTATGGGTTGGCCATTAAGCAGTCGGAACATACCCCGGAAGTGATTCTTCGCTTATCAAATCTGCTGGATTATATTCTTTACCAGATTCATCAGGCTGAAGTTCCATTAAAAGAAGAAATTGCCCATATTGAAGAGTACATCGAACTGGAGCGCATACGATTTAAAGATCATCTGAAGGTGAACTTTAATAAGGCAATCAATGGCGATTCCATTAAAACGGCCCCAATGCTGTTAATCCCTTTTATTGAAAATGCTTTTAAGCACGGAGAAATTGTGAATGGCTTTCTGACCATCAATATTCATATCGAATTAAAACAATCACAATTGGTATTTAAGGTAGCTAACAGTATTCGGGAGTATGATGAATTAAAGCATGAAGGGATAGGATTAAATAACATTCGAAAGCGCCTTGATTTGCATTACAGTAATAATTATAAACTATTGATACAACCCGAAAACCAATGGTTTATTGCAGAACTAACCATCAATGATTTAAAACAATTTACTCCATGAGCAAAGTTATTAATTGCCTGATTGTTGATGATGAATCGGCTGCCCGCGATGTTCTGGAAAGTCATTTAAGCAAGATTGACCAGATTAAAGTGGTGGCTTTATGTAAAAATGCACTGGAAGCTTTTCAATGGTTAACCAACCAATCCATTGACCTTATTTTCCTCGATATTAACATGCCTGAAATATCAGGACTTGATTTTGCCAAAGCGATCAACCGAAACTGTAAGGTAATTTTTACTACTGCCTATCGCGAATATGCCATTGACGGATTTGATTTGAAAGCTGTTGATTACCTGCTCAAACCCATAGCTTTTGACCGACTTCTTCAATCGGTTCAAAAATATCTGGATGAAACCCCTCAAATACATAAAACTTCGATGGAGGAGATTCAATCTGAAACGAATGATTTTATTTTTGTTCGCTCCGATCGAAAAATGGTAAAAATATGTTTTAATGAAATTCTCTTTATCGAAAGTCTGAGTGACTACATCAGAATTCATCTAACTGACCAGACGATTACTACCCGCGAAACAATCAGTAATATTGAGGCTAAATTACCATCAACTAACTTTATCAGAACACATCGCTCCTTTATTGTAGCCATTCAGCATATTAAGGCTTTTACCCATGAAATCGTTGAGATAGCCAACCACGAAATACCCATAAGCAGAAGCTATAAAAACGAGGTTATTGAGCGATTAGAAAAGTTATAATTAAAATTTTCTCTTTAAGAATCACATTACAATCAACTTTTCCATACCAAGAATTTTGTTCCCGTTAAACAGATTCACAAAGTATATCCCTGAAGATCGAAATCCTTTCATTTCAAATGGGAAAGATGTTGGAAAGTAGCTACACACCAAGTCTCCCTTTAAATTAACTACCTCTAACTTTATATTATTCGAATTGACTTCCTCCAACTTATAATCAACCTTCACAACATTATTACATAATACCGGATTTGGGAATAAGCTATATAATCCTGTTTCTGTTTTATTTATTGATGTAGGATCTGATTGAATTGTGCTAATTTCTTCTTCAGATAAAGCGATATCATAAACATATACCTCATCAATAGTTCCTTTAAAATCAACATTACTACTAGCAACACTGGTATCCCACCATTGTGTACGACCAATGTAATTTCTTTTGTCTGATGCGATGTTGGTTAATTGATAAGGTTCGTAAATTATAGAAGTGCTATTAGCCAACTTAACTCCATTGAGGTAGATGGCTGTTGTTTTTGTCTTAGCATCAAAAGTCATGGCTACTTTAGCTTCCTCTCCAACATAAAGGCTTTGAGATGCATTTATTAAAGTGGTTGAGTTACCATTATACTTATATCCCGCAGAAAAGCCATTAGCCCTTAAAAAATAACTATTAGAACTGGCTGAGCCAAAGTCAAAAATACGAGGCAAATTACTAAGCGACTCCGGATTAATTGTGGCTAAGAAAGTGAAGCTTCGAATCTCATCCAGAATACCTTCAGGTGCCACCACATAACCATTCGTCGAAAACCCTGTTGCAGTGTTGGAGCTTAGAACAAGTGATCCGTTAATCTGTGCACTTCCATGAACTACAGCATCCAATCCGTTGTCTGATTGATCTTTCACAAAACGTATTCCATTTTGAAGATATTCATCTTCACTATCGAAAGTGTATTTCAATACCAGGTTGTTATTAATATTACGAGGCCAAACTTCGACATCAAAATGCTTACTTGTAACATTAATAGTCGCAGTTAAAGAGACAGTAGTGACAACACCTGGTAAAGTTACAATACCGTTACTTGAAATAACAGAAGTATTATCAGATAACCAGTTAATATCATTTCCTGATACAGTTTTTGAAGGCAATACAATATCTGTGAAGATATTTGCCGGAACTGATAAACTCTGCAGCTCCATATCTGTCAACATTTCATTATTTAAGGCATAAGCCAAGCTGACTTTCGTTAACTCTCTAACTTCTTCCTGAATCAATGCTCTATTATAAATTTTGCAATCCTCAACCCAGCCATTAAAACCACCTAATTTAAGATCACTCAACGTCAATCCTTCAATTTCAATCACCTGATCAATCAATCCATTTCGATAAATGGTTAAAATATTATTGGCATAAGTAAGAGTAAGATTAAAATATTCCAGTTTAGTCGGAGTATACCATTGTCCTCCGGTACCACGGTTTGTTGTTTGCCAAACATCTGAAGTTCCCAGTAGATTGTTACTATTGTATGTTTCGCCACCCACTCTAAAGTAAGGTTTAGTGGTTGATGCATCCAATCCGTATTCCAATAAACCAGCTTCCAGCATCATACCGGCATATGATTCTGAATAGAGATAAGGAGAGAATGAGATTGAAAAAGTCGAAGTCTCCTCAACCGCAAAGGCTCCATAGGTATCTTCTGTAACAACTAATACACCATCTTTTGTGGTTGCAGTTCCGGGAACATCAGTATCAAAAGCCTCATCAATGAGTAATCCATTAGTCAAATCAATATTACCGGTAAAAACAGCGTAATCACTGTTAATACCTGTTGCATATCCTTGTGGTCGTGATGAACTCACAATCCAATCGTAATAATTACCGTGCATCCAAACCAACTTCATAGGACTATCATCTGAATTGGTTATAATATATGGTCTAACATTATTTAATTCAGAATTTGTAGTTATTTGTTCTGTTGATAAAACAACTCCATCTTCATCCAAAGAATATTTATTTAACTCATAAACACTCCCTGAAGAACCATTAACCGGAACTGAGCAATATACTTCATTAGGTGCTTTGTCATCAATGGCCATACCTCCGCTATAACATAGTTCCAGCCCCGGAGTCTGATGAAAATGACCTCCTCCATTGGCTAAAAATGTTTTACGCCACTCACTACCTGTCCATTTGGCATAGTAATAGTCGTGCGATGATTTATCATAGCTGATCTGCACCATTGCAATTACAGGATTCCCGTCAGTATCGATTGTTGTTTGCCATACCCAATCTCGCTTATTTGTTGGGTTATCAACAACTGCGTTAGGAAAAGAATTTGGGAATGTGGTTTGATTAACACCTAAAGGACCATTGGAAATGTTACTTAATATAGTTCCATTTATATCTTTTAATTGCCTGGTATTTATATCCACATAGTTATAAAAAACATAGTTTGGATATTCATTATCAGGATGACCAAGAGTATAAGTCAGATTAATTTTATCCTTACCATTCGAATCGTATTTACAATATGGACGAGCAGCAGTTGACTGTACCATTTGATATGGTCCCCAATCGAACGATACCTCATCATTTGCATCAGGCATAGTTAAACGACCAATGGTAGGATGCCAGTTAATACCTCGCCAGCAAAGATAGATATGATCCGGATCATCGGAAAGAATAAATGGTGACGGATAGGTGGTATTATATTGTGTATTCAACCTGATTTCATCTCCCAATGATGTTATATCTCCGGGCTTTGTTGAGATACGATAATAAAAACAGGCTTCATCGGTATGGCGTGAATAGAAAATCATTACACGCTCATCGGGCAATATTAAGAATGACGGGTTATTGTGATCGTCGGGTTGAAAATAAGAACGTATCAACACTTCATTGGTTACTCCCGTTAAAAAATTGTGTTGAGTTGCTTTGATATTACCATGTACATCAATGTACCCAATATAAGTACTATTAATGGTACCTTCAGAATTTTCGTAATGTAAAGCTCGTGGGTCTGCAAACCAACACCAGGCTCCTTCATCAGTAATAATATTTCCTTCGTTCACTTGTGCTTTTACAACAAAGGACGGGCTCAACAATATGAAAGCAAAAAGTACTTTTATAAGAATAGATTTCGGATTCATTACAAAACTATTTTTAAGAGATTCTGATATAAAAACTGACATACAATTTGATTAGTAATCATTGCTGATCAAAAATACTTATCAAGATAGGTTCAGCTATGTAAAGAATTCAAAAATCAATAAAAGAAAATAAATTGTTTCTCTATTTTAGATAGATATTTCTATCTGAATATGAAATACAATGAAAAAAGCGAATTTAAAGAGCATTATAGAGGATAATACAAATACATGGGGAAGACGGTTTGATTATTTCATTCAAATTTTAATTCTAATTTCTCTTATTTCATTTGCATTAGAAACACTACCAGACATTACTCAACAGACTCGAAAAATTCTCTATATTATTGAAGTAGTAAGTGTCATTTTATTCTCTATTGAATATATACTAAGAATTTACGTATCGGATAAACCTCTGAAATACATTTTTAGTTTTTACGGAATCATTGATTTACTTGCTGTTCTCCCCTTCTATCTAAAATTCACAATCGATCTGAGAGCATTACGAATATTCAGGGTTTTCAGAGTATTCAGGGCTTTCAAGTTAATACGCTACAGTAGGGCATTAAGAAGGTTTCATATTGCATTTCTATTAATAAAGGAAGAACTAATTCTTTTCTTCATTACGACCGCAATCTTTATTTTTCTCTCTGCATCCGGAATTTATATATTTGAAAATGAAGCTCAACCTGAGGCTTTTAAATCTATATTTCACAGTTTATGGTGGGCAATTGTAACCTTAACTACAGTTGGTTATGGTGATATTTATCCGATCACTGTTGCAGGTCGAATTTTCACCTTCTTTATCTTAGTACTTGGAGTAGGTGTGGTTACTGTTCCGGCAGGATTAGTGGCATCTTCTCTATCAAAGGCCAGAGAAATTCAGGATTTAGAATCTGATGAAGAAACCATGAGATTAAGTTGATAATATTAATTGATTAAAAGGTAAAATATCTGTTTCATAACCCTCTTGGTTCCTAAGCATGCTAAACCCGGCATTTACAAATCAAATTTTACGAACTTCTTTTAGCTGTTGTGCTTATGACTGAAAGATATATCTTTGCAGCGCTAAAAATGATTGTATGATTTCTGTTGATGGATTAACCGTTGAATTCGGTGCAAGCACTCTGTTTAAAGATATTTCGTTTGTAATTAACGAAAAAGACAGGATTGCTTTGATGGGTAAGAATGGTGCAGGTAAATCAACCCTGTTGAAGATTCTGGCTGGTGAACGCGAAGCCAATAAAGGGAAAGTTTCGGTTCCAAAAGATAAAGTGGTGGCTTATTTACCACAGCATTTGATGACAGAGGATAACCGCACTGTTTTCGAAGAAGCATCGCAAGCCTTTGCTGAGATTCAGGCCATGGCAAAACGTATTGAGGAGATCAATACTGAGATGACCACCCGTACCGATTATGAATCGGAAGAATACATGCAACTTATTGAAGAAGTTTCTGCGCTAAGCGAGAAGTATTATTCAATTGAAGAAACCAACTACAATGCCAAGGTAGAACAGATCCTTTTAGGATTGGGATTTACACGTGATGATTTTCAAGCTCCAACCAGTCAGTTTAGTGGTGGATGGCGCATGCGTATTGAGTTGGCAAAAATTCTGTTACGCAATCCGGACCTGATTTTACTGGATGAGCCAACCAACCATCTCGACATAGAATCAATTCAATGGCTAGAGGAGTTTTTGATTGCCTGTGGAAAAGCTGTTGTAGTAATCTCCCACGACCGTGCTTTTGTTGATAACATCACTACCCGCACCATTGAAGTAACCATGGGCCGTATTTATGATTACAAAGTAAACTACTCACAATATCTGGTACTTCGTCAGGATCGTCGTCAGCATCAGTTGAAAGCATACGAAGAACAGCAAAAGATGATTGCCGAGAACCAGGCTTTTATCGAACGTTTTAAAGGAACGTATTCAAAAACATTACAGGTTCAGTCGCGCGTTAAAATGCTCGAAAAACTGGAACTGGTTGAAGTGGATGAAGAAGATACATCAGCACTTCGTTTGAAATTCCCGCCCGCACCTCGTTCGGGTTCATACCCTGTTATTGTGACTGAATTAAGTAAGAGTTACGATGATCACCTGGTATTTAAAGACGCTTCTTTAACCATCGAACGTGGTGAAAAAGTAGCTTTTGTTGGTAAAAACGGCGAAGGTAAATCAACCCTCGTTAAAGCCATCATGAACGAAATTAAGTTTGACGGTGAATTGCAATTGGGCCATAATACCATGATTGGTTATTTTGCACAAAATCAGGCATCACTCATGGATGAAGAACTAACCGTTTTTCAAACGATTGACGATATTGCTGTGGGAGATGTGCGTACCAAGGTAAAAGATTTGCTGGGAGCCTTTATGTTTGGAGGAGAAGAATCAACCAAAAAAGTGAAGGTTTTATCAGGTGGTGAACGTACCCGACTGGCAATGATAAAGCTTTTATTGGAACCCGTTAACCTGTTGATACTCGATGAGCCTACCAATCACCTTGATATGAAAACCAAGGATATTTTAAAAAGTGCACTACAGGCTTATGATGGCACACTAATTCTTGTTTCACACGATCGTGATTTTCTGGATGGATTGGTCAGCAAAGTATATGAGTTTGGAAACAAAAAGGTAAAAGAACATCTGAGCGATATCAAGGGTTTCCTTGAAACAAAAAAGATGGAACACCTGAACGAACTGGAAGCAGCAAAAGCATAACTTGTATATACTACCCATAAATTAATTGACCTTATTAGAAATGCCATTCTTTTAGAAGCAAAACGTTAGTAAGACCGGGAAGCTGAGAACTTGTTCGAAGATCACCCGGCCACACTTATGTTTTGAGATAAAATGATTCCATTTCTAATGCAGTCTTGACTTTTTTGCTTCGTTTTTGGGTCAAGCCAAAAATGAAGAGCCCAGCGGCTAGAGCGATAAAAAAAAATATGCCCGAAGCAATTATTTACATCGGGCATTTATTATCTGATCATATCTTACTTTCGTTGCTCCAAACCCAATTCACGGGCAGATATCTCGCGCATTTCAACCTTGCGAACCTTACCAGTTACAGTCGTTGGGAATTCATCAACAAATTTCCAGTAATGTGGAATTTTGTAGGTAGCAATTTGCCCCTTGCAATATTTCACCAGTTCATCTTCCGTTACACGCGATCCTTCTTTCAGAACCACCCATGCCATCACCTGTTCGCCATATTTAGCATCGGGCACTCCAATTACCTGCACGTCTTTTATTTCATCATGATTATGAAGATACTCTTCAATTTCGAAAGGTGAAATATTCTCTCCTCCCCGAATAATCAAATCCTTGATGCGTCCAACAATCTTAACGTATCCGTCATCATCCATCTCGGCTAAATCACCGGTATGCATCCATCGGCCTTCGTCAATTACAGCAGCTGTTGCTTCCGGGTTATTCCAGTATTTCAACATCACCGAATAACCGCGTGTACAAAATTCGCCCTTCTCTCCACGAGGAACTATCTTACCCGTTTCAGGATCAATAATCTTAATCTCCAGATGAGGATGCACTTTACCTACAGTGGCACAACGGCGGTATTCTGTATCGTCTACAAATGTTTGAGTACTTACCGGCGATGTTTCTGTCATACCATAGCAAATACCTATTTCTTTCATATTCATCTTTTCGCGAACCGCTTTCATGGCCGATTCAGGACAAGAAGCTCCGGCCATAATACCTGTTCGTAAGCTCGAATAATCGTACTTATCGAAGTTAGGATGATTCAATTCAGCAATAAACATCAGTGGTACACCGTATAGTGATGTACATTTTTCATCCTGAACCGTTTTTAAAACCACTTCCGGATCAAAAGCCTCACCAGTTAATACCATACAGGATCCATGAGTGATGATGGCCAGGTTAGCCAAAACCATTCCAAAACAATGATACAGCGGCACCGGAATAGCTACTTTATCTTTTTCGGTGTAACCTAATCGCTCTCCGATAAAAAAGCCATTGTTTAATATGTTGTGATGCGAAAGTGTTGCCCCTTTTGGGAAACCTGTTGTACCGGAAGTATATTGAATATTAATCGGATCATCGAATTGAAGACTGCTTTCCAGCTCATGCAGCTGCTCATCCGAAACTTTCTTACCGGCATCAATCATCGTCTGCCAGTCGTGATCAATAACCACAATATGTTTCAAATGAATACACGAAGGTCTCACCTCATTCAGTATATCTAAATAATTGGTCTGGCGAAAACCTTTTGACATAATCAACAAGCTGATTTCTGATTGCTTAAGAGCATACTTTAGTTCAGCAGCCTTATATGCCGGGTTTACATTAACCATGATCACCCCAATACGACAAGTTGCAAACTGAACCAGCACCCATTCATACCTGTTTGGTGACCAGATTCCAACACGATCGCCTTTCTTAACCCCATATGAAAGTATTCCTTTGGCAACTTCTTCTACCTGCTCCCAAAATTCTTTATATGAAGCCCTATAATTCTGATAAGGCACAACCAATGCCTCATTATCAGGGTATTTATCAACTGTTTGTTTTAATTGTTCCGAGATGGTGATACCCAGCAATGGAGTAGAAGATATACCATTGTCATACGATAGTTTATTCACTTTTCCTGGTTTTTAGGTTATACTTCGAAATTATTGTAGACTATTCAATTTCGATTTGTTGTGTTTTGGTAGGGCAAAATTAAAAGAATAATTATCCTGAAAAAGAAATCGTTTGAAAACTTAATCAAATGTTCGATTATTTAAAACGTAACTAAAGAACACAAAAAAAGCCGCACCCAAACGGATGCGGCCCAATAGTATACTCTATCTATTTCTTACAATTTCTTTAATCCTTTTAGTTCAGCCTTATCAGTAACTTCTGTAATGCTTACCGCATATCCTCCACCCGGAGCACAATATTGGCTAAGTTTAGATTTTCTAGTTACAATATACTTATTGATCTGATATGCCTGTGAATTATTCTTATAATGAGCATCTTTGGCATCGGCATAAACAGTGGCAATGTATTTCTTACCAGGTGTCAGGAAATCAAAATTCACTTTTGATACACGTCCGTCATAGCCATTTGTACTACCCACAAACCAGTTATCCGAACCTTTTTGTTTACGTGCATAAGTTATGTATTGGCCAGGTTCTGCCTCAGGGACTTTTGTATCATCCCAATCAACTGGCACATCTTTAATAAACTGGAATGCATCCATAAACTTCTCATAGGTCTCAGGAATATCAGCAGCCATTTGTAAAGGACTATACATAGTAACATACAAAGCAAGCTGACGGGCAATGGTTGTATTTACCCAGGAGTGATTATCGGGATTATACTTACTAACATCCTGTTCGAAAATACCAGGCGTATAATCCATCGGACCACCAATCAGGCGGGTAAAAGGTAATATGGTTGTATGATATGGCATACTTCCGCCAAAAGCTTCGTACTCGGTTCCACGTGCCGACTCATTACCAATTAGGTTTGGATACGTACGACATAAACCTGTAGGACGAACAGCTTCGTGAGCATTCACCATAATTTTATAATCAGCTGCTTTTTTAACCGCATATAAATAATGATTCACCATCCATTGTCCGTAGTGTTTTTCACCACGAGGGATGATATCACCAACATAACCACTTTTTACAGAGTTGTAATTGTTATCCACCATAAACTGATAAGCTGCATCCATATGACGTTCGTAATTACGAACTGAGCTTGATGTTTCGTGATGCATCATCAAACGAACCCCTTTGCTCTTACCATAATCGCGAAGCATTTCCACATCAAAATCAGGGTAAGGAGTTAAGAAATCAAACACATAATCCTTTGACTTACCAAACCAGTCTTCCCAACCAATGTTCCATCCTTCCACCAAAACGGCATCAAAACCATGTTCTGCTGCAAAGTCGATATAATATTTCACATGCTCGTTATTGGCAGCATGCTTCCCATTTGGTTTTGTTTTTGAAAAATCTGTTTCTCCGATTTTCACACTTGGCAAATCGGTATAAGCCCATGAGCTTTTGCCAGTAATCATTTCCCACCAAACGCCAATGTATTTAACCGGTTTAATCCAGTCAGTCTCTTCATAAGCACAAGGCTCATTCAAATTCAATGTCAATGTTGATAAAAGAATATCACCGGCCTTATCGCTGGCAATAACCGTACGCCACGGAGTTGTGCAAGGAGCCTGCATATATCCTTTTTTACCCTGTGCATCGGGTGTTAAGAATGACTCAAACACCATATTTTTATCATCCAGATTAAGATGCATACATGCATAATCAATCAAAGCTGCTTCGTGAAGGTTAATGTATAAACCATCGTCACTCTTTAGCATCAGAGCTGTCTGCACTCCTGTTTCTGAGAATTGTTTCTGAGAAGCATTTCCTGTGATGGCACCCTTCATCAGTCCTCTGATTTCGGACATTTTTGAGATGGTATAATCATACTCCTGTGTATCAAAATCGCCAGGAATCCAGTAAGCAGTGTGATCGCCTGCCATAGCAAACTGAGTATGCTCTTCCTTAATCACAAAATAGGTAAGGTTATCCTGTTCAGGAAATTCGTAGCGAAATCCCAGACCATCGTTAAACAAACGAAAACGAATAATCATCTCACGGTTTGTTTCTTCTTGTTTAACGGTAACTTCCAGTTCGTTATAATGGTTACGAATCTCTTTGTACTCACCCCAAACAGGTTTCCAGGTTTCGTCAAAAGTTGATGTTTTATTGTCAACCATCTTGAATCCATCCAATAAATCGGGAGCATCAAACAATTCAAATCCCAAATGACTCTCTTTCACAATGGCTTTACCTTTGTAGTCGAGTTTGTAACTGGGTTTTCCATCAATAAGCTGGAATTGCATTTTAAAATTCCCATCTGGTGAGGTAAGACTTTGTCCAAACATCACCGAAGCAAATAATACCATGTTGATCAGGAATAGTAATTTTTTCATTGCACTGTATTTTGTTATCGATCTAATTTTTGCTAATCGCCGAATATACCTACACCATGTAATTTTAAACAGATTTAAGGACAAACAACCAACAACACAATGCAGGCAGCTCAAAATAAGGATTTGAAAAACCAATTGCAATACAAATGGCATGTAACAGGGCTGAATGTAGATGGAATTTAATGCATGTCGATTCCTTCTATCATTCGGATGGAATGCATAAACGTTTTATAGATTTCATCGACATATTCCTTAGCCGCTTTGGGACTACCGGGAATAGCGTAGATCAATGTTTTTGATGCCACTCCGGCAATGCTTCTGCTAAGTAATGCTCCCGGAATATTCTGTCCATATTTATAACGAACCAATTCCATAATACCCGGTATCTCTTTATCGATAACTTTCTTTACTGTTTCGGGTGTGATATCTTTCGGGCCGATACCCGTACCTCCGGTTATAAAAACAGCTTCCACACCTTGATCCACAGCCTCTCTCAATATTGATTCAAGCCTGACACTATCATCAGGTAATATCTCGTTTGTAACCTCAACAGGGTATCTTTCCTGCTCAAAATAATCCTTTGTCAGTTTCTGAACCATCGGACCACTTTTATCGTCATACACACCATGAAATGCCCGGTCGCTCATAGTAATAACAAGCACCCGAAACACTTTTGGGATCAATATAAGCTCATCACCTGACTTAAGTTGTGATCCTTTTATAACCCTTGCGAATATTCCTTCTTTGGGCATCACACAGTTACCTACCTCTTTAAAAATATTACAGTTTGAACCGTGACACTTCTTTCCTATCTGTGTTACTTCCAACTCAACATCATCACCTTTTAGACGATCAAATGGCCGGAGATAATGTAATTCTATTCCTTTGGTAGTTATATTCTCTGCGAACTCGCCATGTTTAATTTCTCGGCCTGCTTCCTTTGCAAACTTCTCTATGCTTTCAATCGCCAATAAGCTTACCTGCCGGTGCCATGGTCCACTGTGAGCATCCCCTTCAACACCATTTTCGTTAAGTGTTATAAAAGCCTGAGGCTTTTTAATTGTACCTTTCTTCTCAGAAATATTTACGGCAAGCACTTCAATCTTCATACGGTTATTCTTTTGTTTTCAAATCCAGTTTGATATCTGACATGACCATTTCTTTGTCTACGGCTTTACACATATCATAAATTGTTAGCAAAGCAACATTTACCGCCGTTAAAGCTTCCATTTCAACACCCGTTTCGACACTGCATTTCACCTCAGATACAACCTTCACTCCATCTGCCTGAAGATGACAGGTAACAGCCACTTTCGTTAGCATTACTGTGTGACATAAAGGAATGAGTTCATAGGTTCGCTTTGCAGCCTGAATTCCGGCTATTTCAGCAACCGTTAGCACATCACCCTTTTTCATATTATTCTCGGTAATCAGTCCCACCGTTTCCTTATTCAGGCTGATAAAACCACTGGCTTTAGCAGTTCTTTTTTGAATTGGTTTATCACCAACATCCACCATGTTAGCTTTACCTTTATCATCGATATGCGAAAATTTATTTGCCATTTCTATCCTCCAATCTGATTAAAACGTCCTGATTTATTGCGTGTTCCTGCCAATGGTTTATTTTTGATAGCCATCTGAAATGCCTTTTCTTGCCCAAACTCTTTAATGTTATATCCCAACTCATTAAATAAGCAGGGTTTAAATGAGCCATCGGCTGTTAAACGAAGTCGGTTACAACTAGCGCAATTACCACCATCACCACCATCTACTTTTGAGAAAGTACCATCCTCGAGATTCATTTGATGGATATAACGAATAGATAAATTGTTTGCTTCACAGAATTCCTTTACAGCCAGAGCATCAGGTTCGTCTGACGAATTACGAACGACGCAGTTAATCTTTACTGGTTCCAAACCAACTTTCTGAGCAACATCAATTCCTTTGAAAACCTTATTAATATCTCCACCCCTGGTGATGTAGTTATATTTTTCAGCATCCATTGTGTCCAGACTTATATTCACTCTTTTGAGTCCGGCCTTTTTTAAATCAGATGCATATTTATCCAGCAGAATTCCATTGGTCGTCATCGACAGATCTTCAACACCGGGTATTCTAGCGATCATCTCAACTAATTCAACAATACCTTTGCGAACTAAAGGCTCTCCACCTGTCAGTCTTATTTTGGTAACTCCATTATCGACAGACAACTTAACAAGTTGCTCAATTTCTTCAAACCGAAGAATATCTTCATGTGCCATTAAATCAACCCCTTCTTCGGGCATACAATAACGGCAACGCAAATTACACCGGTCTGTTACGGAGATGCGCAGGTAAGTGATATGTCTGTTATAGGGGTCTAACATAAACTTTATCTCCGGGATTTAACTCATTAATACCTTCAGGTATTTCCATCAAAGCATTGGCTTGAGTAAGAGCATGCATATGCGCTGAACCATGATAGGTTAAACTTTGTATCTGACCATCTCCAGCGATGCATACAGGAAAAAGTTCGAATCTATCACTTCTTTTTCTTCGGTGATGATAGGCTATTTCCATCTCAATTCGCAAAGGTTGAAAGCAACGATTACACATGGCATGCAAAATCCACTGCCCGCATTCTTCAAACTGAATAAAAGTAGAAACAGGATTACCCGGTAAGCCCAAAATGTATTTGTCTTCTTTTGAGGCAAACAGGGTGTGCTTTCCGGGCTTGGCGCTCATCTTTGAGAAATGAATTTCAAAACCCAATTCTTTTACAATAGCCGGAATATAATCATAATCGCCTACCGAAACACCACCTGTCACAACAAGCAAATCATGGTTCGTAACAGCCGATTCGATTTCTTCTTTCAGAGTTTGATAATCATCTTTCTTGACACCATAATTAAGGGCATCAAAGCCTAACTCTTTTAAACGGGCTTTTAACTGGTAACCATTACTATTATAAATCTGACCTTCCAGTAATTCTGATCCAGGTTCAATTAATTCGCTTCCTGTTGAAATAATTGCAACAGATGCCTTTTGATATACCTCAACTTTTGCTATACCTGAGGATGCCAAAGCTGCAATGTGAGATGACCTCAGAAGAGTATTTTTGCAAACCAGCAAATCACCCGGTTTTAAATCCTCCCCTTTAGGACTGATATTCGATTTGGTATCATCTTTCAAAAACTCAACCTTCCCATCATTCTCTCTGGTATTTTCAACCATTATTACCGTATCAGCACCATCAGGAACTGAAGCTCCTGTCATAATTCTTACACATTCACCCTCTTTGATTTGATATTTTGTTGAATCTCCGGCAGCCAAGGTACCAATTAGCGACAGTGGTCTCTTAAGATCTTCCTTGCGACAGGCAAATCCATCCATTGCAGAACGATTAAACGGAGGGATATAAACGGTTGATAAAACATCCTCAGCCAGAAACCTGCCTTGGGCATCTGTTAATGAAACTGACTCGGTCTTTAAAGGCTTCACTACTTTCTCAACAATCACCTTTGCCTCCTCAACTGATATCAGTTGATTATCCAGCTGTTCTTTTCCCATCGTATTTTTTTTGGCGGATTTACTATTTTTGATTGCAAGGACTCCAGAGCCTGATATGAAAAACTCCAGTTACAATTCTTTGCTATGTTGTTTGGATCATACACATAAAATGCTGCACCAGGATTGATAAAATTCCCTATTGAAGCAGATTCACAAATGATCAGTTCTTCACCGGTTAATACCTTATCCAGATAATTCAATTGATCCAGATTATATATATCATCATTCATTTGTGCATAAAAGACCTTTTCAGCTCCGGCTTTTAGCATCCGCACACTATCCTTATCTGATTTTGTATCGGTCTCTTCCCCTATCATCCATTTATCAGGTCCACCGTCGAGCCATTTCACTTCCGGACCCAATTGATGCATATGCGAAGCTATTTTTATGGCAACCACATTTTCCGACTCCGATAATTGGTGAATGAAACGTTCAGCCAACCATGTCTTCCCAACATGCCTTCCATTACCAGAAATTAATAACCAATTATTTAGGTTTCGTTTTGCCATTAAATTACTTCATAAAAAAAAATGCCTGACCTCCATGTACACGCAGAGATCAGGCATCTTATAATGCTTTATCTAATCTCTCCTTTCCAAATTATCCCTATCCAGGGATCGGGAGGCCAAACTGTTTCCGGTTTAACCCATCGGCTAATAAACCATTTTACAGGTTTAACAGCTCGGAGACTTATTTAACTAACAAATAAACTAATCTTTTGGTTAAAGACTTATTCCTTAAACATGAATTTTAACATCCACCAGCCACTCTTTTCTTCTTGCCAGCTTTCTTAATAACAGGTTTAGGCGCCACCGGTGCATCTTCAGTTGCAGCACTTAAATTACCGCCACCTAAGGCAGCACTGGCTCCTTTACGGAAATCGTAACGCGCAAATTCATCATCCGGACTTGTAGAGGCAGGCTTTTGCGGATTCATTATTGTTTCAGCATAATAATTCAACCCACCTTGCATCACATAATTATTCAAGTAACCCAACTGTCGGGTAATCATCCATGCTTCATTTGCACTGGTAGAACCGTTCGAATAAAAAACGTTCATTTTTACATCTTGATTCAGATAATCCTCATTTTCTGGCGATAACAAATCAGCCAAAGGAATATTTATTGCTCCTGGCAAATGAAATTTATCGTAACTATCCTGATCACGTACATCAATCAACTGCAAAGACGGATCTTTCTGAATAATCATATCAGCCACCTGATCGGTCGTTACAAACTGTATCCCTTCTTTCACCTCTTCCAACATCTGACCTGCTGTAAGCTTGTATGGTTTTGTTGTATTCTCAGGCACTGCAGCAATGATAATTCCCAAAGGAATAATTGCCAATGCCAGTTTAATTCTCATCTTCATAACATCCAATTTTACAGATTAATACTCTTCTCTGGGAAATTTACGTTCTGCCCACTCACCAACAAAAAACATTCCCAATGCAACTAATATCAACAATAAACCAAAGATTCCGCGAGAGATTCCTAATAACTGGTTGATTGTTGGAGTTCCCATGTTTTCAGCATAGAACAATCCTTCCCACATTGGGAATCCTTCAGTAAAGATTAATACACCAATTACCAACCCTCCAATAAATGCAAGAGCATCCAGCTTACCAATTGATAAGGCACAGAAAGCTGTACCCGGACAGAAACCTCCTGTAATAAAACCGGCTCCCATAACAGCTCCGCCGACCATAGCCGACCATAAGAAGGTTGGATTAATATAAACAAGACTCAGGTCGATCCAGCCAAACAAACTGAAAAACAACAAGCCAAGCATAGCTACAATAGCCGCTGTAAAAAACACCTTAAGTACGGTTGTATCATAACCGTAAAACATACCTGCCAGTTTTCTTGACGAAGAAAATCCACTTCTTTCCAAAACAAAGCCAAAGCCAATTCCAATGATAAAAGCCATTAACAAATTAGTGTTGGCTGAAATATATTCGTATACAACTAATGGTCCCATGATTACTTAGTTTTTAAATCCATAATTTACGTGCGATATAAGCTAAAGCAAAGGCTGTTCCGAAAATAAAAGCCATGGTAATAAAACCTCCGAGAGATAACACAGCCATTCCTGACAAAGCTGATCCACTGGTACAACCTCTTCCCAGCTGCGATCCAAAACCAAATAAAATACCTCCGATAACAGCAAAAATAATTCGGGTTTTGCTTGTAATCTTAGGACTATGTTCAACCTTAAATTTTAATCGGCCTGCAATGGCACCCGAGATAAAACCTCCAACCAAAACACCCAACATTTCCCAAACCAACCAATCTTTCAATGGTCCGCCGGGATGTGTTTCTTTATAACCTTTATAAAAATCCGTTGTTTCAACATGAGTCGGAGCCACGGTTTCAACTGATTTAACTACTGCACTTTTTATAGCACCACTGGCTCCCAGTCCTCGACCTGAGAAGAAAAATGCGGCCAGTAATACAAAGCCAAGTAAAACACCACCTATGTATGGATTGATGTATTTTCTACTACGATCTTCACTCATAATACTTTTTTTAGCTGATTACTATTATCAATGATAAATAGCCTTATTAGTTATTTTCTTTTTTCAAATTAATAAAGCCAGCGACTCATTTGTCCGGCATAAGCCATTATAAAACGGAATAATAAACCTCCAAACAACACCAAAGCCGGAGCTACCATGTAATGAATTTTCTTATTTCGAAGTTCCATTACTTCAAGCGATGCCGGAACTAGCAATCCCAAACCGACTACAAATACCCAGAAAGGAGCTGTAAACTGTCCTCCCAGAAACATACTTGCCGCATCAATCTGAACCTGCGTACTGGCCCTGAACCCCATAAACATGTGTATGATCAGGAATAGTTCCACTGCTATCAATACAAGATCTATCTTGGCAAACATATGTCGTTCGGCAGATGACTTTGACATAATAATTATAGCTGCAGCTCCGGTAGATAATCCAGATACCAGGAATAGAGGCCCCAGAATGGATGTATTCCACAACGGCCTTGCATTAAAAGCCGAAAGTAAAATACCTGTATAAATTCCAAGTATCACTGCCAGTATCATCATAGCCCATGCAACAGGTGTTTTATAATCCTCGAGCCATTTGATAATGTCTTTCACAAAGTCAAATTTCCAATCCCACTTTGGGAATAACGATTTGATATGAAGTGCTGCCCAAACCATTGATAAAGGAGTTATAATCATCAATGTCCAAGCTCCCCAGCTCATGGGCGATTCCAGTTTAATGGCAGTATACAACCGCCAGAAATAGAGTTTATGCTTTAAATCAAGAAACAGAAAAAACAAACCCAAAGCCAGAAACACAGGTACGAAAATAGGCGCCAGTTTAACTGCTGTTGGATATTCTTCACTCTTTCCTTTAATAAAATAGTATCCGGCAAAAAACAGAATACCTGCCGCCAAACCACCCAAAAACAGGTAGGCAGGTATTTGCCATTCCCAGATGTGTAATTGCGGATCGATATGAGGATTCATTCTTCCGCTTACAATTAATTCTTCTCTCATAATATTTTTATGAATGGTTTGTTAAATCAAAAAGTACAATTGAGGATTCGTTCCGGCTTCAGGGATTAAGGTTTTGTATTTACGCTTCTTTATCACCTTGCTGACATCTGAATTAGGATCATCCAAATCGCCAAAATACATACACTTGGTAGGACATACCGCAACACATGCAGGATCCTGACCATGCTTTACGCGATGCTCACAAAAAGTACATTTATCAACATATCCCTTTGGATGAGTGTAACGGGCATCGTAAGGACATGAAGCTATACAGGCTCCACAACCAATACATTTATCATGATCCACTAAAACGATTCCACCATCACTATAATGACTGGCTCCTGTTGGGCAACAACGCACACATGGCGAATTCTCGCAGTGATTGCATCGCTCCGAACGATATTCCAGTTCCAGTTGAGGATAAGTACCATCGGTGACTTCTACAATCCAATCACGACAATATCCTATGGGTACATTGTTTTCTGTCTGACAGGCTACAACACAGTCGCTGCAGCCCACACATTTCTTTGTATCTACGGCCATTGCATATCTCATAGCTGTCTCTCCTTAAGCTTTATCAAAGTTGAATGTTACAAAATTTCCTCTCATTCCGGTGCCTCCCATAATAGGGTCCATCATAATATTCGTAATTAACTGGGCATCACTGGCACCTCTTCCATAAGCACGACTCAGTTGCTTCTTGGCATGTCCGAATCCATGGACCATGTAAACCGAATCCCATCTGATTCGTTCTGTAACTCTAACTTTGATAGGAAATGATGAAACTACATTATCCTGGTTTTGCAAATACACTTCCTGACCATTTTTCAGTCCCCACTCTTTTGCTACTTTAGGATTAACCCATACCGTATTTTCATCCATCAAATCTGTAAGATTTGGATTATTGGCAGTGCGTGAAAAAGTATGCATGGGTGCACGACCATAAATCAGACGGTAATAGCCTGAAGGTGGTTCGGGATGTGCTGTATACTTTGGCATTGGATCAAAACCATATTCTTCAAGAGATGTTGAGTACAGTTCAATCTTACCTGTATTAGTATTGAATTCGATTTCTTCTCCATCATGATAATACAAATCATCATAAGGTCGCTCCATTTTCTTCACTCCAATTCGCTGCATCTCTTCTAATGACAAGCCAACTTTCTTTAATTGATAATCCAATTCCTCCTCAATTGAATCAAATGGGAAATAATCTCCTTTACCCATTCTGTCGGCAAGATTTTTCGCCATCCACCATGCAGGTTTTGACTCATACATTGGTTTCATAGCTGGCATTCGTAAGGCAATAGTAGGTTCGCGGTGCTGTGTTATCCGAAGGGAATCGTAACGCTCGAGATAAGTACACTCAGGAAGTACAACATCAGCATAACCTGTAATCTCCATCGGCATAGTATCAACCACAACCAATAATTCAAGGTTATTAATCGCCTCTAAAGTATTTGGTCTGTTTGGAAGAGTTTCAATCAGGTTGGTACCATTAACAATCCAGGCTTTAATACTACAATCAAATCGGGCACTTGGAATCGTGGCATCACAAACTCCATTGGCTAACGCCAGATCAGCCAGTTCATACTTACCTTCCATTGCATCCCGCCAGGTTCTTCTTGGGGTTGGATAAGGAGGATGTGGTACACCCGGAACTTTGGCTTTATCCGGAATATAGAATCCACCACGGCGTCCCCAGGAACCTAATAACGCATTTAAAATTGCTACAGCCCTTAAGCGCTGTGTGTCATCTCCATACCAGGTAACATGTCTTCCTGGATGAACAATTGTGGCAGGAGAAGCATTTGCCATTTCACGAGCTGTTTCTCTGATAACCTGTGGTTTGATGGTAGTAATACCGTAAGCCCATTCGGGCGTCATATTTTTAACGTGAGCTTTCAGCTGATCAAAACCATAGGTATACTGCTCAACGTATTTTTTATCGTATCGTTCTTCGTATATTAATACATGAATCCATGCCAGTAACAAGGCTAAATCGGTACTTGGTTTGATGGGCAACCAATATTTTGACTTACTGGCAGCAGTTGAAAAGCGAGGATCAACTGTAATAATTGTTGCCCCTTTATCAATGGCGTCAGACATCTCCTGCACATGCCCATTATGCATATTTTCACCAATGTGCGAACCAATCAGAACCATACATTTTGTATCCCTGATGTCAGTTGGCTCCGGAGAGCTAAGACCTTCACCAAAGGTGGTTATGAATCCCACTTCACGCGGGCCTCTGCACTGGGCATAAGATGGTGCGGTAATATTTTGAGAGCCCAAAGCTTTAAGCAGGTTACCGAAATACGTTCCTCCAGAGCCATGCGTAAACAAAGCAATACACTCAGGGCCATGATCTTCAATTACTTCATTAAGTCTCTCACTAATAAAATCAAAAGCTTCATCCCAAGAAGCCTGTTTGTACGTTTGATTTCCATCAGAATCTTTTACCCTTATTAGTGGATGTTTTAGCCGGTCCTCATCATAATACATACCCACACCACCAGTTCCTCTGGGACAAAAACGACCGTTACTGTTCGGATCATCATCGTTACCGGTAATTTTTTGAATCTGGCCATCCTTATTTTTATAAGTCCAACCGGCGCATTTCCAGAAACAAACTTCACAATAAGTAGGTGTTCGTTCCAGATCTTCAGCCATTTTCCATGGCCCTTGTGGATTTTCTTTGATCAGTTGCTGATTCTGAGCCATCAAATATTTCGACCCAACTACAGCTCCCGCTGTTCCTAAGGCCGAAATTTTAATAAAATCTCTTCTACTTTTCCCCATCAGTTGCATTGTTTGAGAATTGTATAGATAAATATATAGCAAAATATACAGATATCTTTATGTATGAGGCAATTGCTATTTAGACTTAATTTTAATAACGAATTTTTTCTTTTATATAAATCTGGTAATCTGATCATTATTTTTGTTTTAGTAATCAAAAAATTATCTTCAAACCAATATCTGTATATCTAAAATCGCATCACCTTGAAAAAGAACATATCAGCACTCATATTATCAGGTGGCAAAAGCTCTCGTATGGGGTTGGATAAAGGCTTAATGAAATTCAATGGCAGGCGAATGATTACATACGCGATCAATGCTGTTGAGCCAAACTGTAAGGAGATTTTCATTAGCGCCAATTCTGACGATTACCAACAGTTTAATTTACCTATAATAAAGGACACTTACAATGAGTTGGGTCCTCTTTCTGGTATTTATGAAGGACTTGTACATTCATCCAACGAATGGATATTTGTTACAACCTGTGATATGCCCAATATTACTTCTAAAGCCGTAGCCTATTTTATCAATCAAATAGATAAGGATATTAATTGCATTGTCGCAAGTTTAAACGGACAAAGGCAACCTCTTTTTGCCTGCTATCATAAAAGTCTGATTGAAGAAATTAGAAAAGCACTAACTGAAAAGAAACTCAAAATGCAATTGTTTATCGAATCGTGCCAACTAAAGGTTGTTTCAATGAATGATTTTGTGATTGATACCCCAAACCTATTTGCCAATATAAATGACAAAACCGATTTGTTACCCTGACTTACTTAACAATAAGGCATCCGATAATTCTTATACCAGCTCTCACAACCCATATAATTAACCCCTTAAAAAAGCATAAATTTGATTAAATGAATCTTTTTGTTTATCAACACCGTAATAGCTATGTTAAAATTTAATGCCGTTTGTTAATTTATATATATGTTTGTATACACGACTTATAGTGTTCATCCAGAAGCGATTTAAGGAGCGCCGATACACAAACATTAAACTAAACTTTTGGGGATGAAGTTGAAAATTCTTTGGACGTTTTTAGCCCTTTGGGGCCTTTCTTATATAAGCCTTTTTGCACAACCTACTGCCACTATTGTTAGCTTAGATGCAGATTCTTGCGAAATTGGTAAAGCAGAACTAAAAATTTTATTTGAAGGAGAAGCTCCTTTTGGGGTAGTTTATAGAATTGACAATAAAGAAACAGGAGGAAGTTCATATCAAATTGAACTTGATAAGAACATCTTTGATAACAACTTAGTTGATGGAGTTTGGACAACAACAACAATAAACATTAGCGACACTTCAGAAATTACCTTAATTGAAGTTTTTGATAATACTATTAATGCAGCAGACTGGAAATATAGTTTAGGTGATAATGGATATGGCTCATTAGATGTTAATGGGAAAATGACTCTTAATATTAATAAGATGCCAACACCAATCGCAGATAATTTCACACCCCAATGTGGATATGTTGCACCATTAAATGCAACCTTAAGTGATCCTGATCATATAATATATTGGACAGAAGAATCGGGTGCCGGTAGTTTTAGCGGTGGTAATAACACTATTCCGAATGCAATATTTATTGCAGATTCAAAGGGTTTGTACACCTTAACATTAACAGAAGAGAATGGCGCATGCAAAGCCACTGATGTAATTGAAGTTGATTTATGGGGTTCTCCAAATGCAACAATTAGTGGTAACCAGATTATCTGTTCGAACGATGGAACTAATTATTCTTTGAATGTTACAACAGAAATAACCAATGGTACATCTCCTTATAGATATACCATTTCCAATGGTTCTTTGCAGCAAACTCGCACAGGTATAACATTTGCAGACAATATCTCAATACAGGCAACAGAAGAAACATCCTGGAGTCTAATCGAAGTTGTTGATCAAAGAGGGTGTGAGGCACACGTTGACAGCTTGCATGGAGAAGCTACCGTTGTTGATAAGAAACCCAATCCATTTGCAGGCCTTGCAGATGATTGGTGTCAACTCGAAGGTTATGAACTGCAAGCTTCTTTAGAAGAAGGCGAAACCGGAGCATGGCAAGTTCATCCCAATGTTAGTTTTGTAAATAATAATGATCCCAAAACCTTAGCTTCATCTACTGTTTATGGTGCACAAACATTAACATGGTTAGCAGACAATGGCGGATGTAGTGATGTAGCTACCGTTGACATTACCTTTGTTGAGCCACCAACTTTAAACCTTTTAAGCCCTGACACAGCTATCTGTGCCGGTAATAATGCTTTATTACGCACTGCAACAACAAGCGAATATTATGATCTGGTTTTAACTTATACTGATGGAGCACAAACGTTAACGGCCAATATTAATTCAATTAATACTGAAACATTTTTGGAGCCATCTGAAACAACAGCTTATCAACTCACCGCAATTACAGACAATAAAGGTTGCTCAACAGAATTAAGCGAAACATTTAATGTAGTGGTTGATTATATTCCGGAACTAATGACAGGAACCTATGATACCATCTGCGGAAACTGGACACCTTTAAATGCCGAAATTTTAGAAAACACAACAAGTGGACACTGGAGTTCAGAGGATGGTACTTTTTCTGATCTTTCATCACCGACATCAGACTTTACATTTAATCAAACAGCTGTAATTGATTCTGCTTCCGTTCAATGGTTGGTTGTTAATGAAGAAAATCTTTACTGTAGAGATTCTGCAGTATTTAAGCTTTACTTTACAAAGGAGCCTGAGAATGTTTCGGCAGGATCAGATACCACAATATATTTGGTCGACCATGTTGTGTTGAAACCAGAAGATTGGGAAGATGGCATGACAGTTTGGTGGGAAAGCTCCGATCCCAATGTTATCATTCAATTTTCAGATGATAGTACTTATACAGCTTTCGGTATACCCCCCGGAACGAGTTATTTAACCTGGACTGTAAAAAGCAGCGATGATTGTTATATCAGTGATGAAATCACCATAACGCAGAATCCATTAACAGCTCCCAATGGTTTTTCACCAGATGGAGATGGCATTAATGATTATTTCAAAATTGGAGGTGCGGAGAACTTAAGTAATAAAAAGCTAGCAGTCTTCAACAAAAAGGGCATGTTAATATATGATACTG
Source organism: Carboxylicivirga caseinilyticus (assembly GCA_025499705.1). Taxonomy (GTDB): domain Bacteria; phylum Bacteroidota; class Bacteroidia; order Bacteroidales; family Marinilabiliaceae; genus Carboxylicivirga; species Carboxylicivirga caseinilyticus. The sequence continues at coordinate 19,395 of JAFMVE010000006.1, read as the reverse complement.
AAAATCTTGGTGATTACAATACAGGTAGTGATATAGTAATATGGTGGGATGGAAAGGATAACGATGGGAACATATTGCCAGCCGATACTTACTATTACACTTTTACTGGTGATTATAATGGTCAGGTGTTTACCAAAAAAGATTTTGTGGTAATTAAATATTAAGATAAAGCAAAACACAATGAATAAAATAGCCAAACTACTATTACTCTTTCTAACACTTCCTACCATTGCTGTTTTTGCTCAAAAAGATATAGTCATGAGTCAGTATATGCATAATCGCTATACTATAAACTCAGCCTTTGCTGGTAATCGCGAGGCAATTTCACTTTTTGGTTCCTACAGACAAAAATGGGTCGGATTTAATGGTGCTCCAAGCGAACAATATCTCAGTGGTCATGCACCTTTACGTAATAAAAATATTGCTCTTGGCATCGATATTTACAATCAGCAATATGGTGTTACCCGTCAAACCGGTGCATCATTTTCGTATACCTACCGGGTTTTAGTGAAAAAAAATCAGCGATTAAGCTTTGGTTTAAATGCTGGTTTTGTCAACTATAATTCAAACTGGACTTCGGTAAAAACGCTCCCAGAGTTTGGCCATGATTCGAATTTTTCATCTAACGAAAGTGCAGGAACGCCAACTGTTGGTTTAGGTATTGCATGGTATAGCAATCAGTTCTTTATAGGCTTATCCGCTCCAAATTTTATGTATTTCGATATTGGAAAAAATAAATCAGAAGGTTTTGCCCCAGGTAAATCAAATTACATTTTTACAGGAGGATACTCATTTAAGTTATCAGAAAAATTTGATATTCAACCGAGTATATTGGCACGTTACAATCCACAGGAAAAACCAATTGTTGATTTAAATTGTACAACTATTTTTAATAACATTATTTGGTTGGGTGCAAGTGTCAGAAACAATCTTGACATTGTTGGATTAGTGGGTTATCAGGTCACTCCTCAAATGCGATTTGCATATAGCTATGATTATTCTGCAGGTGATTACATTAAATCATATAATAGCGGTACTCACGAGATTTCAATTCAGTTCGATTTTGGATACAAAATCAGTACTCCGAACCCTAAATTCTTCTAAACCAAACACAATGAGAATAATATTTTTAACCATATCATTTTTGTTAGCAATAAGTTCAGGTTTAGTGGCTCAGGATGTTCAGGTGCAAAGACTTCCGTTCAGCACCAACTCGAGTAATGAAATGTCTCCATTTATTAAGGACTCTGTCCTATATTTCAGTACAAACAAACCGATAAGCTTCCTAAGAAGATACTTTGACGATAACCGCCAACTGCTTTACCATATCTTTAGTGTTAAGCTAAATCCAGATTCGAGTTTTAGCAAACCCATTCGTTACGAAAGTGATTTCTTATCTCCTTTTAATACAGGATCGATAACCTTCTCAAACGACGGGAATAAAATGTATATTGGACAAAACCACTATGATACGTACAAAAGAAGTAGTAAGAGCAATAGTGGTAATCTAATGGGGGTTTATGAATCTGATTTAGGCAACAAAGGATGGTCGCGCAAAAATAATTTATCCTTCAATTCCAGACGTAATTATAATACAGCACAACCTTCTATCAGCCCAGATGAAAGATTTCTGTTCTTTATCTCCGACATGGAAGAAGGAATGGGGAAAACTGATATCTACTATTCAGAAAATATCAACGGAGAATGGGGACCTGCAGTAAATCTTGGAGAAAGAATCAATACAAGTGAATCAGAGTTATTCCCATTTTATCATCCTAATGGCAAGTTGTATTTTGCTTCCAACGGCCATGGAGGTCTGGGTGGTCTTGATATCTTTTACACCTATCAAACAGAAGATGGATGGTCTGAGCCTGTAGCCATGGATAACATAAATACTGAAGCCAACGAGTTTAGTTGTTATATAAACGAAGATGAAATGTGGGGTATTTTCGCCTCCGACAGAGATGGATCGGATAATCTATACCGCTTCGATCAATTTTTCCCATCATTTGAAACCTGTAACATACAGGAAGAAGACAGTTATTGTTTTGAGTTCTATGATGATGTTACACAGGATGAAGAAATGAGTCGTGGCCCATATAAATACCAATGGACATTCAATAATACCGAAAGTGCCATGGGTGACACGGTTATTCATTGTTTTACCGGACCGGGAGAATACAATGTGCGTTTAAGTTTGCTAGACACTTCTATTGGTGAAGAAATGTTTGCTCTTTCTGATTATAATCTTGATGTTACCCGCATTGAACAAATATATATTACAACCGAGGAAAGCATTAAGGTTAACCAACTTACAACTTTTGATGTTTCACAATCATTCATGGGAGACTTCCAACCCAAGGAATTTTATTGGGATATGGGAGACGGAACTTTGCTAAAAGGTGAAACTATTCGTCATATTTTTCGAACAAAAGGGAAGTATCAGGTAAGATGTGGAGCGATATCAAAGGAACATCCACAGATAAAAATGTGCTCAATCAAAGAAATTATTGTAAGCGATTAAATATGTCCAAATTACTCAAACTACTTTTACCCTCGTTACTGCTTAGCACAATCACCCTTGCGCAACCAGTACCAGGAGTTGATGAAAATATTCCTAATCTTGTTACCTTCGGATCAGAAGGGGAAACGTACTGGGGAGATGACAACTTCTGTCAGATTATATTCTTTGCCGTTCCCGAAAATTTCAACAAACCTATTTATTTAAGGGTATTTGACCCCGATACGGGTGGTGATAATGATGAAATACAAGGAGAATGGGATACCCAAACCCGCATAAGTGTTTATGGTGGTAAAGGTAGCTGCTCCAATCAGGACGCAAGAGATGGTAATTTGAATGGAGATTATGATAGTGGTGCAGAATTAGATTCAAAAATTTTCGAAAACAATCCTGAATACAATCTTAAATGGTATACTTTTGGTCCTTATAATCCAAGCGAAGGAGAGTATTTACCTGAGGATGGTGGATATATTTTTAAGATAATAATTGAAGGAACAGAAGGGGATGACGGAAATATGTACCGGTTATTTTTAAGTAGTAATTCTAATGAAAATCATGAAGTAGAAGGAGCTTTTGCATACTACTTTAAATATAAATTCAGAATGCACGATGACGTAACCCAGGTTTCGCATATTTATCCATATATCAATGACACTTCAACGGTTTATATTAAGCAATCCAACTTCGACTGGGATAATGATGGTATGATTCTGGTAAGGTCAGTTGACCGCCCCGGTACACCAATGAATGTTTCAGTTGATGATAACTGGATTGACAGTAATTTTAAGATTCGTGAGAAAGAGTACTTTTCGTCGTTGGATATACGCATGATTAAAAATAAGAATGCAAAAATCATTAACAACAATGTTGTTATTCGACTTGAGAATCAAGACGGTGAAGGAATCAAACTTTATAGCATTCCAATTGGTGGAGTACCAAAGTATATTCCAAAACCAACTCACAGAAAAGTAAACGCCCAGTAACATGATAATGAATCGTCATAAGATTTTTCGAAGTACATTCATGCTATTCCTGATACTTTTTATTTCAGGAGAAATCATAGGTCAATCCTTCGATTTTAAAATTTATAATAGTGAGATAGGTCTTCCTCAAAACTATGTATACAGTTTAAAACAAGGAAAAAACGGATACCTGTGGATTGCCACAGGTGAAGGCTTGGTAAAATATGATGGTTTTGATTTCAAAGTATACACTGTTGAAGATTCTTTGGCAGATGATTTTGTAAACACCTTGTTTATTGATAATGAGGGAATAATCTGGTGTGGTCATAAAAATGGTAACTTATCCTATTTTAAAGATGGTTCTTTCAGTAAAATTGAAATTGAAGAAACCAATCAAAAGATAAATGATATTGAGCAAGATTCCGATAACAATATTTGGGCAATTGAACAACGTAATGGCCTAATCAGGGTTGACGAAAATTTTAAATTCACTACGTTTTTTGGACGAAAAAAATATAAGATTCGTAATTATTCTTCTTTAGCCATTATATCTCCACTTGAGTTTTTAATTGGTACCAGTGAAGGTTTATATCATTTAACCTTCAGCGACAACACATACGAAGATGTTGAGGTTTCAAAAGTTAAGGACATCCCAACTACCCGAATAAACACCATCATCAAAAGCAAAAGTGAGAATGGAGACTATTGGATTGGAACGGAAGATTATGGTTTTTATCAATACCGCACCGGAACCAATAAATCAGAACATATATCTGACAACCGACTTTGCTTAAGTTTCAATATCGAAAAAGAAACCGTAAATGATATCTACGAAGATCAGGACGGCAACTTATTGATTGCAACCAAGAAAAATGGTGTAATCAAACTGTTTTATGATGCTACCAAAGATGCATATACCGAATCGATGAACTTCAATACGGTTAACGGACTGGAAGTTAATTACATTACACAGATTCTAAGTGACCGAGAAGGCAACTATTGGTTTGGAACTTATGGAGGTGGTGTTGCAACTCTTATTAATCAGTATTTTGTATTCTACAACCTCGAGGAGATCGGTTTTAAAAGCCAAAAAGTGCATTCAATTTTGAAGTCGGGTAACAGCTTATGGCTTGGACTTGACAATGGCTTAATAAAACACGATCCAATGTGTTTTACCGACTTTGAATTTTACGATCCGGCTTTGGGTGTTCCCCGTGATAAAATTACAAAGTTAATTGAAGATGGGAAAGGTACCATTTGGGTGGGTACAGCAAATAATGGTTTATACTACCGTACTAAAGATGAGCTTCATTTTAAATCTTATTCTTACACCAAATCTGAGTCGGGCAAAAAAATAAATGACTTAATGGGTGTTGACTCGCTCATATATATAGCTACCAGCGAGGGTCTCTATCTTTTAAACACAGAAGATGGCAGTTTGAAGCTTTACGATATGGGTAGTGGCTTATCTCATAATACCATCAATTTTATTTATAAAGATAAAGAAGGTATTATATGGGTAGGTACAAAAGACAATGGAATCTGCAGCATATCAGACAATAAAATAGAAAGACATAAGTTAATGCAAGCCGCAGTTAATGTGGTTGATATGACAGAAGACAAGGACGGTAATAAATGGCTGGCTACAAAAAACAAAGGCATACTTTATTATGCTGCTGATAGCATGAGAGCAATTACTGTTCAGGACGGTTTGAAAAAGAATTATTGCTACAACATTGAATGCGACAGTAAAAATCGACTATGGGTTTGTCATCATGTGGGATTAAGTTGTGTGGATTTAAATACCAAACAAATACGCATTTTTGATCACGAAAGTAATATTGATGGTGAGTTCAACCAAATAATCAAAGACAATGATGGAACACTTTGGTTTGCGTCAAGTAATGGAGCAATTCATTATGATCCTTTGATGGATGCTAAGAACAATGTTGCACCGCTTCTTAACATCACGTCTTTAACTATTGATGATGTAAATTATCCTACTGATCAGCCCCTTAGCCTAAGTTATCCATATAATAAAGGATATTACAATATTCGTATTGAATTCAGAGCTATCAGCTTCATCAATCCAGAAAATGTGACTTATGAATTCAGAATTGATGATGTTGGCGAAGATGACAAGGATAAAGAATGGACTCAGTTAGGCAGTATAAACTTTAAAGAGATTGACTATCTGCGAGATGGTGATCATAAACTTCGAATACGTGCCTATAACGCTGATGGTGTAAGAACAGGTACCCCTCTTACATTAAACATTACTGTTGCCAAGCCATTTTACAAGAGTATTTGGTTCTATGTTGTATGCGTTTTAATTCTCTCGTATTTTATTTATTTACTCATTAAGTTCAGAGAAAGAAAACTACAACAACAGAAACAGATTCTTCAACGCGAGGTTGATTCACAAACCATTGTTTTACGCGAACAAAAAGAAGAAATAGAAAGAAAAAACAGGGATATCACCGACAGTATTAATTATGCAAAAAAGATTCAATCATCCATTTTACCACCAATGAATGATTTAATGGACGTATTGCCTGAATCATACATTTTCTTTGCTCCGCGTGATATTGTTAGTGGTGATTTCTATTGGTTCAACCGAAATGGTGATTATCTGGTTATCTGTTGTGCCGACTGTACCGGTCATGGTGTTCCTGGAGCATTTATGTCAATGATCGGAACAACCATTTTGAATGATATCTTCCGATTACCAGAAATAAACTCTCCGGCTGATGTATTGGAGAAACTGGATGAAGAAATAAAGAAATTGCTTCAAAAAAGCGATGAAGCACAAAGTAAGGACGGTATGGATATTTCTGTTGTGGAAGTACATATCCCAACCCGCAAAGTTCGCCTTGCTTCCGCTAAACGACCTGTTTATTTAATCATCAATAATGAGATGACGTTATATAAAGGAAACAGGCGCAGTATTGGAGACAGCCTGCAAGATATGGGACAAAGTTCGTTTATGAACATCGAATACAATTGTTCAAAAGGAGATCAAATCTACTTATTCTCTGATGGATACCCTGATCAATTCGGTGGTCCTTTAGGTAAGAAATTCATGAAAGTAGGAGTTCGGAATCTTATTGAAGAAATTTGTGAATTACCATCTGACCAGCAATATGAAAAGGTAAAAACCAACTTTGAGAACTGGAAAGGGGATCTGGATCAAATTGATGATGTTCTGTTTATGGGAATTAAGTTATAAATAATACAATCACATTAAAAAAGCATGGTTATCAGCCATGCTTTTTTTATACCATCTCATCTATTGCAACCTGAATCGCGATATCATTTTTGTCAGGTCTCTGACATGATTATCCAACTCGGTTGAACTCGATGCAAGTTCTTCTGATGCAGCAGCATTTGATTGGGTTACATTATTCAATTCACTAATTGCATTATTTACTTCCTGCGCTCCAATAGCTTGTTCTTTACTAGCTTCAGAAATCTCCTGAATCATTGACGTTGTTTTAGTCACATCTTCCAGTGATGAACGTAGCTTTTCTCCAGCTTCTGACGACTCCATTACTCCTTTTTCAATTAAGGCACTAATTGCGTCAGAGGCTTCTTTACTTCGTTCAGCCAACTTTCTTACTTCTGCGGCAACAACCGCAAAACCTCTTCCCTCATCGCCGGCTCTGGATGCCTCAACAGCAGCATTTAGCGCAAGTATATTGGTTTGCTGGGCAATTTCTTTTATGGCTACAACTTTGTCAGCCACATTATGCATTATCTTCTCACAATTATTAGAAGCATCACTTCCTTCTCTTATACTTTTAGCCATTAATAAGGCAATTTGCTCAACTTGCAAACTAAAATCACGATTCATATTAATAATGGAACTCATCTCTTCCATCGAAGCCGAAACTTCTTCAGTTGAAGATGCCTGTTCACTTGCACCTGAAGATATATCCATTGATGTAGTATTCATCTGACTACTGGCAGTTACCAAGGCATCGGAACTGGTTTTAATTTGTCGGATTAACTGCCCAATACCTACAACCATTTCGTTTAATGAATGGATTAAATCACCAATTTCATCCTTTTGGTTAACTTCCATTTTTTGCGTCAAATCACCTTCTGCAATTTTCTTCGCGAATAAAACACCCTTATTAATTCCTTTCACAATAAATTTAGAAATAAAGAAGGCAAGAAATAATCCCAATGCCAATGATCCCAAAAGAATAAATAAAGAGATAAAACCGGTTAGTTTCGCATCACTCACTAATTTATCTTCAGATAAAATATTATCTCTGGATATTTCAATGGATGTCTGGAATAACTTACCCAGAGTATCAAGCTGCAATAAAGTATTAGTATAAAACTCTTTATCTGCTGCTTTCGACATCTCTAACTTTTCATTAGTCTCCTGAATAAGAACATTTAATTTAGACAGTACACTTTGGGCAGCTTGCTGTGTATTACTTTTAAAATAAGCTTGCGCCCCTTCAAAATTCCCTGAAGCAACCATCTTTTGCAAAGACTTTGAGGAATTATGAAGTATCCGATGCGGTTCATACAGCTTTTCAAACGCTGCTTTTAATGCGGTATCATTGGCAAGAATAGTTTGTGTTTCTGGTTCGGATAACCATGCACCAAAACCACACTTTGTGTGATCCATCTGAACACCCAAACTACTTTTTCTGTTAAGAATGGCTTCTTCCACATTAAGCAACCAAAATAAATGATCAGCTTTGGCTTTATTAAGCGCAATCGCCAAATTAATATCAACATTTTGATGCAACTCCTCAATGGTAACAGCTGATTGATGAAGTTTCATATGTGGTTCTTCAAAGTTAGCCATGATACCAGCTAATTCAGGAACCAATAGTTCGGCATTTTTCCTGCCATCTCCATAGTACCAATGCCCAAAATCACATAGATGATGGTCTGTTTGCACTGTCAGCTTATCAGCTTCAGGACTGGTTAAAAACTCACTTACCTGCTTGGCCCACAGTAAATGCTGGGTATATCGCGTTTCAAGCTCAGCTCTTAGTTGATTGCCAGCAATTACTTGATTTGCATCATTTACTATCCCGAAAATTCCTAGATTGGAAATTAATCCTACCAGACATAGTAAGATTAAGATCAGACCAAAACTTACCAAAAGCTTTAATCTGATTCGCATATTATTCCATAATTTCATAAAAGGTAGATTTGGATTGATTCACATTAAATTTTGTAACTTTTTTACTAAGAATCAATATATATAACGTTCTCTACCTTATATTCAGTAATATTTTCATCATAATATTATTCCTAACATTATTATTAGATAAATATTTCATCATAAAAGTCAAAAACACACTCTTGTCACCTTGCTATATATCTGTTATTCTTGTTATTAATTAATGCTTAGCAAGCAAACATTGCATCATCATATTTGATTCATATTATGAATCATGTCAGTTTCAGATTGATTTTCATAATTTTTAAATAACATATTTACAACTACCCCATAGAAAAACATAAATAGAATAGCGTTGGAATATAGGATTACTATTGAAAACCTATCACATTATTGGTAATTTGATTATTCTAAAATCAGACAAGATGAAAAACAATGCTTTAACCGTAATACTAGGAATTAGTGTCTTCGACAGAGCTAAAGAAGCAGGTCATGTACAAACCTTACTTACCCGCTATGGATGCTCAATTAAAACCCGATTAGGTCTACACGAGGTAAATGATGAATTCTGTAGTCAAAGCGGACTGATCCTTCTTGAATTATTTGGTGATCCAAAAGAACAGGAGAAACTTGAACAGAAATTAAAAGTGATCCCTGGCGTTGAAGTTCAAAAGATGGTATTCAACACAGGCATGTAATTATAATAGCAATTAAAGTATATTTTACAAATCATAAATAGATTTCTCCTTCATTCTGGTTTTTCGAAGGTTTTCATACTTATACTGCCTTAGAGCTTCCATAAATATTGGCCCAAAACTTTCGCCGGGAGCAGGAGCTGGAGATAGTCTTAATTTACCTTCGGGATCAATCACATAATAAACCGGCAATGCTTTAATGTTATAATCCAATACCACTTTAGGCATCAAAGCATAATGTAGAAAATCCCATTTGTATTTATTCTCTTTTATCATCTCTATAGCATCAGTCGGATCTTCATCCAGAATGATTGTTACTAGTTTAACATCACGCTTCATGCGCTTCGAGATTACCTCTAATAACTGAAGATCCTGTTTACAAGCATGATTTTGAGTATGAATAAAACTCAGATACACAAAATGTCCCGAATAATCGCTTAATGATTTTTCTTTTCCATCTAAACGATATAAGGTAAATGAAGGAGCCTTCGAACCGGCACGTAACATAATTACTTTTTTGTGAAGGCCGATGGCCAGCTCTCTTATTGTTTCAGTAGAACCTACCTTCTCTGCCTCATTAAACAAATTAATTATTTGAGCTTCATTATATCTACCTGAATAAAATGCATCATACAACCCTTTTAACAAAGCAATTTCAGCCATTTCTGGATTAGCAAATAACGGATCGGTTTGAAGGGTATATGAAAGGGTATCAAAACTAACCTGACTTACAAAGGCATTCTTCAATGAATCCCCTTGTGAATTAGAAAAATAAGTAGTGAAAAAATTATTAAAAACAGTATTAATTGCCGTCTTAAAACTTGGGATGGTTACATCTAACTTTTCATCGGCAAAAACCTCTTTTATTACTCTACGTTTTTGATTTTTATATGCTATTGACTTTAAATCTCCGTATGCGTATTGTTTGTATTGATAAAAGTAAGATCCTTTCGCAGAAGGGAAAACACTATCTAATTCATTAATAATTGATAAAGCTTTCTTTGTATCACCTCTTGTGAAAATTTGCCTTGCATTAGCGTTGTATAACGACAGCAACGCCTCATCAAATTCTACAATATTTCTATTTAGTTCTTGAGACTCAGGATTTGCTATCCCAAGGATAACATCCTCGGGAATGAAGAATGGATTGAATCGCTCTGCATCTGTGCGAGGTTGAAATGGAGGTAATATTAATTCGTATGTTTTACCAGGTTCCAGATAAATGTTACCTCTATATCTTCCAACGTCAAGAGATGCATGGGTGATATGATCTAATTCAAAAGTTTCGTAAAAATTACCTTCTTCATCCACTTTTATAACAAGCAAATCCTGCATTTCAGATGAAATAGGATTAATCAAGGTTTCCAAAACCAAACTATAAGTGGCATATTCAGGAGCCTTACCTTTTATAACAACATTATTTTGTGCTGTTACATTAGTTAGATAAAGAAAGATTGCAAATAATATTAAAAATCCGTGTCTCACCTTACAGGTATTTTTTAATATTTATTTGAATAGCTTTTGGTAAAAACTGACCTGCATCACCTCCATGTTTAATAATATCACGAACAATGGAACTGTTTACAGGTGTATGTTCCGGAGTGGTTAGAAGAAACACTGAATCAAAACCACTCATAGCCTTATTAACCTGAGCAATGGCACGTTCATATTCAAAATCGGCAGCCGTTCGAATACCTCTCAAAATATGAGTACATGCCCGTTCTTTGGCAAACTCAACTGTTAATCCCTCATATTTTTCCACCAGAACTCTGGTATCATCCTTAAATACATCACGAATCCATTGCATTCTGTCTTCTATGGGGAAGAAATCCTTTTTATTGGAATTGTACCCAACAGCAATAATAACTTGTTCAAATAAACTAAGACCTCTACGAACCACATCTTCGTGCCCTACAGTGAAAGGATCAAATGATCCGGGAAATATAGCTGTTCTCTTCATTCTTCGTTTTTATTGGTCACAAGCTTGCAAAATATGTAAAAATACTCACGTTCTGCAAGAAAAAGAAAGATTTATACGCCTACCAGAATTTAATCTTTACAGCTGCAAAGGCCGACATCCTTAATAACAACCATCCTCCGCTAAATCTTGAAATGTTAGTATCTCCATAGGTTCTTTCGCGGTAACGAATTGGTAAATCAACAATTTTAAGATTTAATTTATAAGCTCCAAATAACAAATCAAAATCACCATATGGATCAAAATCACCAAAAAACTTTCTGTTTTTGGCAAGCCTTTTATAATCATTACGGAACATTACTTTGGTTCCACAGAGAGTATCCTTAATAGGTCGTTCTAAAATCCAGGTAAAAAAACGACTAAAAAAATGATTCCCGATTGTATTAAGTGTGCGCATAGCATTTTTCTCCATGGGATATACCAATCGAACTCCATTAATAAATTCGCCCTTGCCTTTGGTTATTGCCTTATAGAATTTAGGTAAATCTTCAGGAGGCATTGTTAAATCTGCATCCAAAATCATTAGTATATCACCTTCGGCAGCAGCATAACCCTTTCTAACTGCATCACCTTTCCCTTTGCCATCCTGTTGCATTATTTTAATACGATGTGTATCCTTATACTTTTCAGCAACTCTCTGAATGGTTTCCCAGGTATCATCAGTTGAATTACCTTCAACAAATATGAACTCTGTAAATTTACCCATCGATGGAGTACGGGTAATGGCATCCTCAATATTTCCACTTTCGTTTCGAGCCGGAACAACAACCGAAACAGAATACTCTTTTTCCATCTCTTCATTCGTCAGTCTTTTAGGAATAGGACGAGCAAAAACAAACTGATTCAGCCCCAGATTCTGCAGTAAGGGCAAACGTGATAATATCCGGTTGAAGAATGTTGACAAAAGCGGAATTCGATATGGCAAAAACATGCTCCGGTTATTCTTATATGCATCAAAATCTGACAAATACAACAAATTTACTATATCTCCATTTGAAAGCCAGTTCTGCTCCGGTGTGTGCTTTTTAATCCCAAGAAATTCAGCCAGTCTTATAACAGGTTCCCAAAATCGGTTATAGTAAGTTACAATGATTCTGGTTTTCTCGTGACAAACAGTTTTTAACTGATTGAAAACATGTTCAATATCATCTAAGACACCGATTAAATTTGAGAGAATAATAACATCAAACTTATGATCCAGGTTAATATTTTCAGCTTCCATCAATTCAAATCTGATGTCTGGAAATTGCTCTTTTGCCTGATCAAGAATAGGTTTACAAAAGTCTATCCCCACTTTTTCTTTACCGTTGATAGCAGCCAGAAGTTCTCCGGATCCACAACCAACTTCGAGCACTGAACTGTCTTCGTGAATAAAATAATTACAATATCTGGTTATTGAATCCCAATAATATGATCTTCTTTTACGGTACTTAACCCAATTATCAGCTCTTGATTCAAAATATTTAATACGCTCAGGATTTGCTCTCATAATCTACTTTTCCCAGTTGCTATCTACTTAGTTGTGTAAAAATCTAATTTATTGATTTGTTTCGGTTTCCAACTCAGGATTTATTCTTAACCTGTCATAATGAATCTTAAAAAGATATGCAGGCTCCTGCTCTCCTATACGATGAATAACCTCAAAAACATCAGGATATTTCTGAACAATGTAATACATATATCTCTGAATGGTATTTATGGTTTGTTTGTTATAAACCGTTGGATTCTTTCTTAAGCTTGCCATGATAATATGTGTTACATTCTTATCCTTCAGCATCTGTAGTAATTTATCCGGATCCTGTGTATCAAATCGATAGATTCCATAAAATTTACGTCCGTTGGCATACAAGCTTGCCATATTGGGTTTACGAACTGCCACATACGCAGTTTTAGGCAAACGATCATCCACATATTCAGTCATAGATAAATAATTCACCCAGTCATCGGTATAACCTAAAAGCTTTTCGCCTTTTATATTTCGACGCAAGGTCATCAAATCAATGTTGTCGAATGAAATTACAAAGGATGAAAGGGTAGAATATGCAAACAATGCTATAAAAGCATAACCAATTAGTTTCAGTTTAAAAACCTGTCTTATTTTATTCATCGAATAAAAAATCATGATTAGCATGAATGGAAAGAACGGCACAATTAAACGATACTGATCCCATAATTTCTGCAGTACCACAAATGTTATTCCTAACATTACAGCAACATAAATTCCTGTAAACTGGATATATTTATTCTCTTTAAACGATTTGATAAAACCAAAAATAAAAAGCGCATACAACATAATAGTTATCAACACATTGTACGATATCGATGTAGCTTCTTTAAGTCCTGTCATCTTGAGTAATTGCTTACCCAGATATAAGTTTGAATTATCAACAAAACGCATCAGATAGCCACCAAAAGTTTCCAATCCCTGAGATTTATCGTATGGATGCTTGTAGATTAAGGTAGAAGCCTGACCTCCATCAAACATTCCATTACCCCAAATCAAACTTTTCAGTAATAGGAAAACAAAGAAGAGTACCACAGTGCCTGCTAAAACAGCTCCAGCTTTTTTATAATTTTTATTGATTAAATAGAAAACTAAAACAGCTATCAATGTTCCGATTGCCACAGTACGGGTCAGGTAACTGATAACAATTAATCCGGCAATAAATATTAGACGCTTCCAGTTAAATTCTTCTTTTGAATCAACATCTTTAAACAACAGAATAAATACAGGTATCTGTAAAGCCATAAACAAAGCTTCACTGTAGGTCTGGCTTGTGAAAAAGATAAAATAACTGCTGGCACTCAACAGCAACATTGTTGAAAACACCAACCAATAGGGTATTCTTTCTTTAAACACTTTATAAAAGCCTATCATTGAAGTCAACATCAAGGCAAAAGACGTTAACTTTAGTAATCCCAGTTTAACACCAAAAACACTAATGAATAATGATAAGAACAGAGGATATACCGGACCTTGAAAGGAAGGATAGGATCCTTCATTTAAAAAATTTACTGCCCTGATAATGTAGGTACTATCATCTCCACCAATGCTCACACGCAGGCTAAATAACAGGAATGACATGAGCGAGAAAATAGCTAAAATAACCATTAAAATTACTGATGACCGGCTTTTACAGAAGTTTTCAAACTTATCCATAAAATCCAAATCTGACTCTTTCTTCTTCTTCATTTTTTTGCAGAAATGAAATGTTAGGCTATTTGATATCTTTTTTATTAAAGGTATTAACAAACAATACATTACCTAAGTCACCATAATCAACCAACCAACTCTGATCATTAGTAACCTGATCAGGAGTAAAACCGGCAACTGTTAAATCTGCATCAGCACTGTTTTTAACAATCGCCTCCTGAATGGTTTGATTATCGGCTAAAGGAATGAAACAAACATTTGTTGGGGATATAGGCAATCGTCCACCTTGTATCAATTCCAATAATCGCGCACGTTGTTTTTCAACCTGATTCTGCGGAAAGGTAGCAAAAATCTTGATGACCGCATTATGCCAGTCGGGATGACCCGAGATGATATATGCCAGTAGGATCATCAGGTTGGCATTTCTAAAATCTTTAGCCGTAATCCAAACATGAATTTCGCGACGATAACCAAATCCCTTGTAAGATGAATTCAGCATACATACATCAAAGCCTGTGGCCTGGTATAAATGATAATTGTCCAGGGCATCTTTAAGTGTTTCAGGATTTGATCGTGAAAATTCGAACAAGATCAGGTTATTTCCTTTTCCACTGATACCTGAAAGCTGTATAACCTGTGCAATCGCCGAAGTGTATGAAGGGCTGATAATGGTATCAAGATAAAGTCTGCTTTTACTTCCTTCAGATTGTTTTATTAATCTGGATAAAACTTCCTGTGATTCATGATGTGTCTCTTTATTCAAAAAGCCTTTGATAAAATGAATATACGTTCCGAATCCATGCTTATAGCAAATCCATCGTAGCATATCAAAAGCCGCCTGCCGTTTAAATGAGTCTTCTGTTACACAAATGGCAAATGGTCGCCAATGCGATTGCTCTTCTTCTTTATTGGCTCGCTGAACAAAAATCTGAATTTGTCGGCTCAATTGAAAAACAACTCCTTTAAAAAGCTTTTCCAATCCTTGTTTTTCAGGCCGGGCAATTGTAATAAGATGATAGATTACAGCCATTATTAAAGATGACAAAGCAGCATAGGCCCAATTCATTTTAAACATCAACCAAAACGAGAGAAGTGCTCCAATCAATGAAAAGATCCAACGGTTATATTTAAAAGTAGGCCGATAGGAAGGATCGGCTGCAAAATGCTCCAGGAATGAAATCAGACAAATTGCACCATAGGTTGCCATAAAAAACATGGAAATAATTTTGGCGACAAAATCCACATCTCCAATTACAATAAAAAAATAGGCAATGATGATTGTAATAAGGCTACCATTAATAGGTTCATTATCTTCCTTACGACCACGTGCAATCCAATTATTGAAATTACTAAAGGGCATGATTGAATCATAACCAATGGCCTGTAAAGTGCGTGGTGCAACCAACATTGACCCAATAGCTGATGATAGAGAAGCTGCTGCAAGCCCAATAGGAATGATAGGCTCCCAAATAGCAATACGAGACATTATTAACTGATCAGAAGCAAGATCTTCAACAGAGGCTGACACGGCGAGTTTGACTGCAACAGCAATATATACCAACATACCAACCAAGGTGGCTAACAGCGTCCCTCTTGGAATCGATTTTTTAGGATTCTTTAAATCTCCCGATAGTCCCAAGCCGGCAGCCATACCGGTGAATGCAGGAAACACAATGGTAAATACATAAAAGAAGGAATCATGTTCCTTTATGGTTTCATTTAGTGTTAGTGGTTGGTTGCCATCTATTGGATCACCCAATAAAAACATGGCAATTGAGACAAATAATAATGCCACCACTCCGTATAAAGCTTTCATTCCAATATTAGCACCCCTCAGAACAGCTATCAAGGCAAGGATCGTCATTACCACAAGAGTAATAATTCGCTTCAAAACAACGACATCCATATGCAGGTTCAGTTGTTCCGACATGTATGCCAGAAGGGGTTCAAAAGCTTCTCCGAAAGCAATTATATAGAAAGCTACACTTATTGCTTGTGATAAAAACAAAGCAAAACCAATTGCACCACCTATGTTCAATCCAAAAGACCGGGAAATAATAAAGTAAGCCCCTCCACCCTGCACACGCTGATTTGTTGCAATTTCAGCTACTGCCAATGCGGTTGGTACCGTTACAATATGTCCAATAACAATGATACCAATCACCCCGCCTAATCCAACATGTGCTACAGCATATCCAAATCGTAAAAACAATATTGCTCCAAGGATCGTTGAGATGGCTGTCATAAAAACGGCCACTGAACCAAAGCCAGCATTTGGATTTGTGAGGGATTTCTGCATAAACTATTTGTTTATAACAAACCTAGCATTTTTAAATAATTTGCACAAACTACATTACATTGCCAACCATTACGTTTTCTTTCATTTTGAGAATCAAATACACAATTCTATCTTTGAACCAATTCTAACTAATACAAATCGCCAATCAATGAATAAAAAATCTGATTCGATGCCATTGCCGCGTCAAATAATTATTGGAATTCAATTTCTATTTGTAGCCTTTGGCGCTACCGTTCTGGTTCCACTTCTTGTTGGTATCGACCCATCAATTGCTCTGCTATCTGCAGGTATCGGCACTTTATTAT
The DNA here is from genome assembly GCA_025499705.1 of Carboxylicivirga caseinilyticus. Lineage (GTDB taxonomy): Bacteria > Bacteroidota > Bacteroidia > Bacteroidales > Marinilabiliaceae > Carboxylicivirga > Carboxylicivirga caseinilyticus. Next base: position 2,329 of record JAFMVE010000006.1, on the reverse strand, counting down.
TTCATTTAGTCACTAAAGGACAAGTGCCTGTATTTCTGGGAAGTAGTTTTGCCTTTATTGCACCTATTGTAGAAGCAACAAAACAATTTGGTCTGGCAGGAACGTTATCCGGATTAATTGCTGTAGGTATCGTTTACATGATTGTTTCCGGCCTGATTAAATTATGGGGTATCGGGTTTATTGAGCGCATCTTTCCTTCTGTGGTAGTAGGACCTGTAATAATGGTAATTGGTCTCTCACTTGCTCCCGAAGCTGTTAAAATGGCAAAAAGTGATTGGACACTGGCTATTGTTTCTTTACTAACGGCCATTGCCATTGTTATTTACACAAAAGGACTGATTAAACTGATTCCTATATTTATGGGAATTCTTGTTGGATACATTCTAGCATTGATACTGGGCAAAATTGATTTTACTCCAATCAAAGACGCAGCCTGGTTTTCATTGCCTCCTTTTACAGCACCTGAATGGAGCTGGAAAGCTATTATCTATATGACTCCAGTTGCCATAGCTCCATTAATCGAGCATGTAGGTGACATGTATGCCATTGGAGCTGTGGCTGAAAAGAATTTCATTAAAAAACCAGGACTGCACCGAACCATGCTGGGTGATGGAATTGCAACTTCATTAGCAGCATTGATGGGAAGTGTTCCTAATACTACTTATTCTGAAGTAACTGGTGCAATCAGTTTAACAAAAATTACTAATCCAAGAGTTTTACGTATTGCTGCTATCACAGCAATTGTATTCTCATTGGTTGGTAAGGTTAGCGGCTTTCTTAAGTCAATACCATCGGCCGTATTGGGTGGTATTATGCTTTTACTTTTTGGTATGATTGCCAGCGTTGGCATACGAACCCTGGTCGAATCCAAAGCTAAATTATCTTCTACCCGAAATCAGGTAATTGTATCTATCATTTTAACCATTGGAATTGGTGGTGCCGTCATTAACATTGGTAATTTTTCTCTTGCCGGCATTGGTTTAGCCTCGTTATCTGGAGTAATTCTAAATCTTATCCTACCAGATAAATCAAAGCCTGTGAAAATGAAAAAATAATAATATCATTAATTTTTATTTATCATGCCCGGGAATCATCCCGGGTATTTTTTTGCTACAAAATTTGAATAAATAAAAATAAAGTGATAATATAGTGATATCAAATTAATATCACTATGAAAAACGAAAAGATTGTAAATGCAACGAGTGGATACACAATGTTGGTCATTCTGTTTATCCTCATAGCTGTATTGATAGTTGGTTTAGTTGGAGAAAGGCTTTATGCGCTTATTTTACTACTTCCAATAATTTTTATCATCAAGGGATTTTTTATTGTAAACCCGAATGGCTCAAAAGTCCTTGTCCTATTTGGAGCTTATAAGGGCACTGTAAAAGACAATGGGTTTTTCTGGGCCAATCCGTTTCTAACCAAACAACGCATTTCGCTTCGTGCTCGAAATTTCGACAGTGAAAGAGTGAAAGTCAATGACAAAATCGGAAATCCGATCCTGATCAATGTTATTTTGGTTTGGCGAGTGAAAAACACCTACAAAGCAGCATTTGAAGTAGATCAATACGAAGAATTTGTAAGAGTTCAGACAGATGCTGCTGTTCGAAAACTTGCTGGTTCTTATCCTTACGACAATTTTGATGATGAACAGGCTGATATAACATTACGCTCAGGTATGGATGAAGTGAACGAAGCTCTGGAAAACGAAATTACAGAACGTCTGGCAATTGCAGGTATAGAGGTGATGGAAGCCCGGATTGGTTATCTTGCATATGCTCCTGAAATTGCGAGTTCGATGCTAAAACGACAACAAGCTGTTGCAATTGTGGCTGCACGTAAGAAAATTGTTGAAGGCGCTGTTGGTATGGTAGAGGATGCTTTAACCCAACTGGCAAACGATAACATTGTAGATTTTGATGAAGATAAAAAAGCTTCCATGGTGAGCAACCTGATGGTTGTACTTTGTGGAGATAAAGAAGCAACTCCTGTAATCAATACAGGCACACTACATTCATAATTATATATGGCAAAAAAGAAGACCTTTGTATTAAGAGTAGATCCTGAAACATTTGAGCAGATTGAAAAATGGGCAGCAGATGAATTTAGAAGTGTAAACGGGCAATTAGAGTGGATGATCCATAAGGCTTTAAAAGATGCCAAACGCTTAAAAAAGAAAAACGAACCATCCGAAGAAGAATAACCCTTTCTTTGGATACAGATACAAAAATGAGGGTGTCCAAAAAGTGATTCTGCAAATAAGGAATCTTTCAAATTGTAACTTTACTTTCATTATACCCCACCAAACCTCCCCTAAAAGGGAGGC
>JAFMVE010000069.1 GCA_025499705.1 Carboxylicivirga caseinilyticus | reverse complement strand
CCTTTTAGGGGAGGTTTGGTGGGGTATAATGAAAGTAAAGTTACAATTTGAAAGATTCCTTATTTGCAGAATCACTTTTTGGACACCCTCCTCATATTTTAGTATCCTTTATAAACTATATAATCATACCTGCAGCAACTGTTTCGTTGGTTCCTTCATCAACCAAAATTAAACTTCCGGTAATTCGGTTTCTGCTATACGAATCGAAATACAAAGGTTTTGTTGTCCGTAGTTTAATACGTGCAATATCGTTCATACTAACATCTTTGTCTTCTTCATTCTTTTCAAGGGTATTGATATTCATTTTATATTGAATATCAGTAACCATTGCCCTGGCATCGGCTGAAGTATGACGAACAACATATTTACCTCTTGGAACCAGTTTACGTTCATTGAACCAACATATCATTACATCAACATCCTGACTAGCCGTTGGCTTTGAACCATTGTTAGATTTAATCAGCATATCACCACGGCTTATGTCAATATCATCTTCTAATGTAATTGACACCGATTGAGGTGCAAAACCTACCTCCAATGACTCATCCATCATATCAATGGTTTTAACCTTTGAAGTAAATCCACTAGGCATTACACTCACTTCGTCACCTAATTTAATAGCTCCTGAAGCAATTCGACCTGCATAGCCTCTGTAATCAGGCCAGTCAGCCGACTGAGGACGAATAACATATTGAACCGGGAAACGAAAATCTTCGTGATTAATATCACTGCTTATATGAATATTCTCCAACAAATACATCAAAGTTGGTCCATCGTACCAGTCCATTTTTGTTGATCGCTCAACCACATTATCACCTTTTAAGGCACTAATTGGTACAAAACGAATATCTTTTACTGACAATTTTGACGATACTGCATCAATATCAGCTTTAATCTTCTCAAAGGTTTCCTGACTATAATCAACCAAATCCATTTTGTTGATACAGAAGATTACATGAGGAATTTGCAGCAACGAAGCAATGTATGCATGACGTAAGGTTTGCTCTAAAACACCATGACGTGCATCAACCAAAATTAAAGCTACATTGGCAGTACTGGCACCTGTAACCATATTACGGGTGTACTGAATGTGTCCCGGAGTATCGGCAATGATAAACTTACGTTTGGGAGTAGCAAAATAACGATAAGCCACATCAATGGTGATTCCCTGCTCCCGCTCCGAACGCAATCCGTCAGTCAATAAAGCCAGGTTAACTTCTTCGTGACCTGAACGCTCACTAACGCGCTCGATAGCTTCCATTTGATCTTCGAAAATCGCCTTACTATCGTATAACAATCTTCCAATTAAGGTACTTTTCCCGTCATCCACACTACCGGCTGTGGTAAAACGCAAAAGCTCCATATCTAAATATCCTGATTCTTTTCCGGACATATTATTTTGTTTTTCTGATTTTACAAGTTTAGAAATATCCCTCACGCTTACGATCTTCCATAGCTGATTCTGATCTCTTATCATCAGCACGACCACCACGTTCAGTTGTACGGGTTGCTGCCACCTCTAAAATAATATCTTCAATAGTATTGGCAGTTGACAATGTTAAACCTGTACAGGTAACATCACCAATGGTACGACAACGTACGTCTTTCATTTCTAACTTCTCAGTATCTTTCAACGTCATACATGGCTCATTTGCCATCCACACGCCATCGCGGTTAAACACTTCTCGTTTATGTGTAAAGTATAAGCTTGGCAATTCAATCTTTTCCATGTAGATATATTGCCAAACATCCATTTCTGTCCAGTTACTGATAGGAAATACACGAAAATGCTCTCCCATATTTTTCCGTCCATTAAACAAATTCCAAAGTTCAGGACGCTGGTTTTTAGGATCCCATTGACCAAATTCATCACGGTGTGAGAAAAAGCGTTCTTTTGCTCTTGCTTTTTCTTCATCACGACGACCACCTCCCATCGCAGCATCAAACTTATTGTTCTCTATTGCATCAAGCAAAGTAACCGTTTGTAATTTGTTACGACTGGCGTTAAATCCTTTTTCTTCAACAACTCTTCCCTGATCGATTGAATCCTGAACCAAAGCAACGATGCACTTTGTTCCGGTTTCTTCCATAATCCGATCTCGGTATTCGATTGTTTCCGGGAAATTATGACCTGTATCGATATGCATCAAAGGAAATGGCACTTTGGCTGGCCAAAACGCTTTACGCGCAAGATGAAACATAACGATAGAATCTTTTCCACCAGAAAATAACATTACAGGATTTTCAAATTGGGCAGCAACTTCCCTGATTACGAAAATCGATTCTGCTTCCAATTCTTTAAGGTGATTTATCCGGTATTTATCCATGATAAGTTTTAAAATTTTCCTACTATAATTAAAGCCTTTGTCAGCTCAATGGCCGCTAGTTGCAAAAACGAGGCCAAATGTAGTGATAATAGATAGAATTTGAAAATTTAACGATATGGATTTCAGAAGGCAATACCTATAAAAAAAGGGTGCTTTCAGCACCCTTTCAGTATCTTAGTACATATCCTTTATATCGTTCTCATCGAAACTTTTGTTGTACTGTGTCATTGCCCTCAGACTCATACCCACATTTGAAAATCCTCCATCGTGGAAAAGATTCTGCATGGTAACCTTCTTGGTTAAGTCAGAGAACATGGTAATACAGTAATTCGCACAATCTAAAGCATCAGCGTTACCCAGTGGTGACATTCGCTCTGAGAAGTCAATTAAACCATCAATACCTTTAACACCGCTACCGGCAGTAGTTACAGTTGGAGATTGTGAAATAGTATTCACACGCACTTTACGTTCGCGTCCGTATATATAACCGAAGCTACGTCCGATCGATTCCAACAATGCTTTTGCATCAGCCATATCATTGTATCCATAAAAGGTACGTTGCGCAGCCACATAGCTTAAAGCCAAAACAGAGCCCCACTCACTAATAGCATCCATTTTGAAACCAACCTGCAACATTTTGTGGAATGAAATAGCAGAAATGTCAAGTGTTTTTGTCAGATAATTATAATCAAGGTCATGGTATACACGTTTTTTACGCACATTCAATGACATACCGATTGAGTGTAAAACAAAGTCAATTTTACCACCTAACACTTCCATTGACTTAGCAAATACGTTCTCAAGATCAGCAACATTTGTTGCATCGGCAGGAATAATTTCAGCATTTAATTTTTTACCTAGCTCCACAACCTCTCCCATACGACAGGCAACAGGTGTGTTCGACAAAGTAATCTGGGCACCTTCTTCTACTGCCCTTTCAGCCACTTTCCATGCAATAGACATGTCATTAAGTGCTCCGAAAACAATACCTCTTTTTCCTTTTAAAAGATCAAATCCCATATCAGTTTATTTTTGAGCGCACAAATATATAGTATATGTTGCACTTCACAAGTTACATTTTAATTATTTCAACATTGTTCAGCTTAAAATAACAAACAGATTTCATTTTAGTTCTTACAATTTATGAAGCTCTGTTCAGTTTTTCAATAGAGAACGAGCGTTTTTCATTGCTTCATCTGTTAAAGTGGACCCACTTAACATTTTTGCAACCTCTACAATACGCTCTTCGTGCGAAAGTTTTTTTATCTGAGAAACAGTAGTATGTTCATTATCTGTTTTAAAAACTTTATAATGATGATGTCCTTTTACAGTTATTTGAGGAAGATGTGTTATACTAACTACCTGCATCGCTTTTGCCATTTCCGACATAATTACACCCATCTGATCAGCTACCTCACCAGAAACACCAGTATCTATCTCATCAAAAATGATAGTTGGTAAGGCTTTAGCTGATGACAATAAAGATTTAATGCTCAACATCACTCTTGACATTTCACCACCTGATGCCACCTTACTGATAGCCGAAGGAGTACCGTTTTTATTTCCTGAAAACAAGAATTCAATTTGATCTACTCCATAAGGCATATACTCTTCTGATGAAGTCATCTGAACCACGAAATTTGCATGGGGCATACCTAATGAATGTAATTGTTTTTCAACAGAGGTTTTAACAATCGACAATACTTTCTTTCTTGACTCAGTTAACTTGATTGCCTTTTCTTTCAGTTTTTTCTCAACTTCCATTAATTGCTTTTTCAACTTATCCAACTCATCATCAAAGAAATTAATCTTATCTAATTGCGATTGAAGATCATCTTTTAAATCAATTAATTCAGAGATAGTCTCAAGGTGATGTTTTTTCTGAAGACTGTAAATCAAATCTAAACGATCCTGAACTTTTTGAATTTGCAGGGGATCATACTCAAGATCTTCTACCCTGGCATCCAAATCCTCAGCGAGATCTTTCAAATCAAGGTATGCCGATTCAATTCTTTGAGCAACAGCCTCACCATCGTGCAAATATTCCTCAATTTTATGAATCTTATTTAAGGAATCCCGCAAGGAATCAACCACTGTTTTTGGTTCTTCGTTCAAAACACCCACCACCTCAGCCAGGTTCATTTTTATTTCTTCAACATGAGAAAGCTCCTGAAGCTGTTTTTCCAGTTCTTCCAACTCACCATCAACCAACTTTGCTTCATCTAACTGACTGAACTGAAACTGCAGATAATCCAGATCATCTTTCTGCTTATTATTTTCCTCAATTAACAGTTCAATCTGCCTGTTTAGTTGTTTGTATTCCTTATATTTAATTAAATAATCCTGCTGTAAGAGTTTATTATTAGCTACGGAATCAACAACCATACGTTGAAAACCTACATCATCGAGTAATAAATTCTGATGCTGCGAATGCACATCAATCAGTTTAGAACCAATATCTTTTAAAAACTGCAGGTTTACAGGAGTATCGTTAACAAAGGCCCTTGATTTACCAGTTGGTAAAACTTCGCGCCTGATAATGGTAGATTCCTCAAAGTCAACATCATTGGCCTCAAACACTTCCTTTAATCCATTATTACCAATAAAAAACTCACCTTCAACCACACACTTTTTTTCTCTGTTTAACAGAGCTGTTAAATCACTTCTGCTACCCAAAATCAGCGAGAGTGCCCCTAACAAAACAGACTTACCCGCACCAGTTTCTCCTGTAATGACAGTTAAACCATTTTCAAGGCTGATATTAACCTTATCAATAAGTGCATAATTGGATATCGACAGAGACTTGAGCATATTTTAGTTACTGCTTAACTTTTCGTATTTCTTACTATTTCCCGGATCAACCTCCTGAAGAACTTCAATTACTTTGCTTTTCTCCATAGAGAATGATTCTTCAAAAATTTTAACCAATTCATCGCTTTTTGCTGTAAAAAACACTTGCATAAAAAACGATCCTGGCCGTTGACGATAAACCTTCTTTAAATCTTCCAGGCTTTTTAATATTTCAGCCCTTCCTTCTTCCGGTTTATCATTCATCATATCCAAACCTTTACGATGGTAGCTATAAACACACTGACGCAAAGGACGATGATATTCATTTAATATATTCTCGGTTAACCAATATCGGTTGCGCTGACTCTCAAAAGATTTCCATGCCGAATAACTTGATCCTTGTGCCTGATTTACAATTTGCTCAGCTTTTTGGAAATACTCGGTTCCTCCATTCGGTGAGAAGGAGTCGTAATCCATACCAAGGATGATATAGGCATAATAAGCTAAAACACCCACCAGGTTAGAATCAAAGGCATTAGGATTAAAAATAAGAGGTTCAAATTCAACATATTTAAAGTTGAGATCCACATCCTGATGATTAAACAAAACAGTATAATAAGATGAGTTATAAACCGGGCGACGAGCCTGAATCTGAATGGATCCTTTGAATTCATCCACCGAAACCATTTCAGTAATGTTAATCATTATATTACAGTCGATGCGTTCTTCAGCTTTAAAAACATCGCTTGTCCAGTTCTGATTATTCATAAATTCCATGATAGCCTTCTGTAACGTTTCAAAAACCTTCTTATTCGATCCTTGAACACTTGGAGATACTACCTGCACAGCACATTGCAATTCCTGTGCATTCAGATGAATACCCACCATAAGAAGAAACATCACAACTATAACTCTCAACATAAACCAATTTATTAATTAGCACTTGATTATTCCATCAAACTCTCAATCTCATCAACTATATCATTCGCCACCTCTACTTTTGATTTCAACGGAAAATCTTTCTTATTATTTTGTTTATTGATGATTGTAATTTTATTAGTATCCACATTAAAACCAGCTCCACTATCCTGCAAACTATTTAAAACAATCAGATCCAGATTTTTTGAATTAAGTTTTTTCAATGCGTTTTGTTCTGCGTCGTTTGTTTCTAATGCAAAACCAACCAAAAACTGATTTTCTTTCTTCTTCTCACCGAGTGCTTTTGCTATATCAACTGTTGATTTTAATTCAATGGTTAATGTTTCAGACTTCCGCTTCATTTTCTGATCAGCTTTAACAGCCGGAGTATAATCAGCTACAGCTGCTGACATCACAGCAATTTCACATCCTGCAAAAACCTTTTCGCAAGCTTTGTACATATCAGCTGCACTTACAACATTAATTCTGTCAATATTTGGATGATTGCAACTAAGACTGCTTGGTCCTGTTACCAAAACTACTTCAGCCCCTCTACACGCCAATTCTTCGGCTATTGCAAATCCCATCTTACCAGATGAGTAATTTCCAATAAAACGCACAGGATCAATCTTTTCATGAGTAGGCCCTGCTGTAACCAAAACTTTCTTACCTGCTAGTTTTTTAGACGCTTTTTTTTTAAAGTACGCCTTTAGCTTTTCAACTATCTCTTCAGGCTCAGCCATGCGCCCCTTTCCAACTAATCCACTTGCCAGTTCTCCAGAACCGGGTTCAATCAAAATATTTCCATAAGATTGAAGCGTCTCCATATTTCTGGTTGTGGACGGATGCGTATACATATCCAGGTCCATTGTTGGAGCAACAAAAACCGGACATTTAGCCGACAGATAGGTTGTAATTAACAAATTATCTGCAATGCCATTAGCCATTTTCCCCATAGTATTGGCTGTAGCCGGGGCTACAATCATAGCATCGGCCCAAAGACCGGTGTCCACATGACTATTCCAATCTCCATTTTCAGGATTGTAAAACTCAACCAATATGGGGCGTTTCGATAAGGTTGCCATGGTCAAAGGGGTAATAAACTCTTTCGCCATTTTTGTCATCAAAACCTGTACTTCCGCACCCTCTTTAACTAACAAACGTGTTAAATGAGCACATTTATAGGCAGCTATACCGCCTGATATACCCAGAATAAACTTTTTTCCTTTTAGCATACCCTAAAATAAAAAAAAGATAAAAGAAGTTACAATCCCCTTTTATCTTTATTTTAATATCATTAAAAACCGGTTGTTAATACAAACTATTCTCCGGCTTCCGTTTTTTCCGGATTGCGATGGTAAACATTACCTTCAACAAACTCCTGAGAGGCAATACACACTGGTTTTGGTAAACGTTCGTAGAAACGAGAAATCTCAATCTGCTCACGGTTTTCAAAAACCTCTTCAAGATTATCAGTATATGAAGCAAATTCCTGAAGTTTCTTATTCAGTTCATCCTTCATTTCTGCACTGATTTGGTTAGCTCTTTTAGCTATTACCACTACCGACTCATAAATATTACCAGTTGGTTCTGATAAAACATTTTTATCCCAGGTAATGGTCGAAACCGGTGCGTTTGTCTTTTTGTAATCAATTGACATATCTACTCTGATTTATTATACTTCTTCTTTTTTATACCCTGTTAACATATCTTCTGAATCATTCAGAATCCTTTCTGCACGTCTCTTATACTGACTTTCAGGAAACTCGTTAATAAACGTGTAGTACTCATCTATTGTTTCCCTGACTCTCTCCTCTTTCTTCTCTTCAACACTTTTAACTGCTTGAATATACTTTGATTCAAGAATCAAAAAAGATAATTCTTCTCTATATTTTGTATCAGGAAATTCTTTCAAACTATTCTCAGCAGCAATAACTGCAGACATATAGTTGTTTCCCATATAGTCTCCAAGATCGTAATACAATTTCGCATTTAAATACGATTTATATACCAACTTATCACGCAGCTCATCCATCAAACGTGTGGCTTCCTCTACACGCGGACTATTCGGATACATATTAATGAATAATTGAAATTCCTGAATAGCCTGTTCTGTAGGTGTTTGATCCAAACGAGGTTTTGGTGACATATTATAATAGGTGATTGCACTCATATACAGGCACTCCTCTGCCTTATCACTCGCTGGAAAATTCTTTACAAACTCCCTATAGTAATGCCCTGCAGATAAATCATTATTCATACCATATAAACAGTTGGCATAAACATAATTTAATTCTTCCGCCCTATCAGTACCCCTGTAAATATTAACAAGTTGACTTAATAAGGTAGAAGCCCTTGTATAGTCTTCCTGCTCGTAGTAACTCAGTGCTTCAGTGTACCACAGTTCATAATCCTGACTTTTTAATAACTTCTGATATTTACTGCATCCGCCTACAAATAAGCTGGCAATCACTAAAATCAGCACAGATAAGTTTCTTAATCTCATAAAGTTTTACTAAATGTTTTTTCTAAAATTCTTTAGGACGATTAAAAAGAATGGTATTTAAACATCATGCAAAGATATACTTTACATTACAACCTCACAATACTTAAAATACTTTAGTCACAACAAAATAAATACCCACTTTTACCCCCTTCCACCTAACTACCAGACATTAAGCCTCAATAATCACTTCTAAATAAACAATTGAAGCTATATCTGTTTAGATTTTTTTAACGTGATTTTTTCTCAATCAGTATCAAAAACATTACATTTGCCGAAATTTTAAAGCTCAGTAACGTGGACATTTTCGATAAGATCAAAGCACACATGGGTCCTTTGGGCCAATACGGTAAGGAAGCTCATGGATATTTCATGTTCCCAAAGCTGGAGGGAGAAATAAGCCCAAAAATGAAATTCCGTGGTAAAGAAGTTCTAACCTGGAGTTTAAATAACTATTTGGGTTTAGCAAACCATCCGGATGTAAGAAAAGCTGATGCTGACGCAGCGGCAGAATACGGAATGGCTTACCCAATGGGTGCCCGTATGATGTCGGGACACACCAGCAAACATGAAGAATTAGAAGCTCAATTAGCTGAATTTGTTGGTAAAGAAGATTCATATCTTCTAAACTATGGATATCAGGGAATGGTATCTATTATTGATACATTAGTAAGTCGCAAAGACGTTATCGTATATGACTCAGAGTCGCATGCATGTATCATGGATGGTATCTTCCTTCATAAAGCCAAAGGGGGCAAAAGCTTTGTTTTTGCTCATAACGACATGGCTAAGTGTGAGAAAATGCTTGAATTCGCCACTAAGAAAGCAGCTGAAAACGGAGGAGGTATACTTGTGATTACCGAAGGTGTTTTTGGTATGGCTGGAGACTTAGGTAACTTAAAAGATATTGTTAAGCTTAAAAAGAAGTTTAACTTCAGAATATTAGTTGATGACGCTCACGGATTTGGAACCATGGGTAAAACAGGAGCAGGTGTTCCTGAACACTATGATGTAACAGATCAAATTGACGTTCATTTCAGCACTTTTGCCAAGTCAATGGCTGGTATCGGTGGTTTTGTTGCAGGTAGTGAAGAAGTTGTAAGCTATCTACGCTACAACCTTCGTTCACAAATTTTTGCAAAATCTTTACCAATGCCAATGGTAATGGGTGCTCTAAAACGTCTTGAGATGCTTCGCGATCAACCAGAACACAAAGCTAAACTTTGGGAAGTTGTTGATGCTCTTCAATCTGGATTAAAGAAAGAAGGATTCAACCTTGGTAAAACAGAATCTCCCGTTACTCCTGTATTCCTTGAAGGTGATGTACCTGAGGCAACTCAATTAACAATGGATTTACGCGAGAATTACAACATTTTCTGTTCTATTGTGGTTTACCCTGTAATACCAAAAGATCAGATCATGTTACGTATTATTCCTACTGCTGCTCATACTTTGGAAGATGTGGAATATACCATCAAAGCATTCTCTGAGGTTAAAGAGAAATTAAAAGCAGGCAAGTACAAGTCTGATAAAATTGCAAACGTATTGTAATAAAATTCATACATTCACAAAAAGCCAACTCTAAAAGTTGGCTTTTTTTATTCTCTAAAAACTAATAAACCGACCCCTAAGTTGATATTTTTGTATTTTTGCATCCTAATAACAAACTAATATGCAAAACGATCCTATGGGACAGGCCGCTCTTGACTACATGAGTGGTAAGCGTGAACTTTCAATCAGGGTAAGATCCAACATTGCAGAAGATGACTTTATACCGGTTGATTATTTGTTCAGATCGTTCAATCAAATGCCTGAGATTGAACAAAAGGCTTTAATGCTTTGTAAAGGTTATGTACTGGATATTGGTGCCGGAACCGGAAGTCATGCTTTATACCTGCAACAAAAAGGTTTACAGGTTGATTGCATTGACACCTCAGAAGGATGTAAGGAAGCAGCTTTACAAAGGGGAGTTACCTCATATTATCAAGCCGACTTTTACCAATTCGACACAAATAACAAATACGACACGTTATTATTAATGATGAATGGCATTGGACTAGCTGGTAATCTAAAAAATCTGGATCAATTTCTACAAACATTAAAAAAACATCTCAATCCGGGAGGACAAGTAATGCTTGACAGCTCTGATTTACGCTACTTATTTATTGATGAAGACAGCTACATGATGGTACCCATGGAAAATTATTACGGTGAAGTTATTTATACTATGAAGTATAAGAACCATAAAACCCAACCTTTTCCCTGGCTTTTTATAGACCCTGCCCTACTGGAAGATAAAGCTATTGAAAACGGTTTTACATTCGAAAAACTATTTGACGGGCCCCATTATGATTATCTAGCAAAACTTATACTTAAACCATAGGAATTAATGTTTACCAATATATATTATTAATTCATCAAAACATTTCAATAAGTTAATCCGTATAAACTCAAAGTTTTAAATTTGCATTACACACTATAAAGGTTCAAAACACAACCAGAATGAAAAACATATACACATTAATTATTGCATTAGCATTTTTATTGATAAGCCATTTAGCTTTTGGGCAAAGCTATATTTCAGGTTATCCAACTGTAACAAATATTACAACTGGAGGTTGTGATTTAAATGTAGGTGCAACTGGAGGAACCTTTTATAATCACTACTATGTTGTAATCCCAACGTCATCGACCCCACCAACAATATACCAAGTTAAAGCAGGCACAGATGGTGACGATAACCCAATTACTCAATCTGGCAGTTTTTTTTCTCCTCCCGATAACATTACAACACAATCAATTAATGGACTTACATCTAATACATCATATACAGCATATTTTGTAACTACTGAATACTTTACCTCTATTGATATTGAAACAGATAACCCAACTCAAATTTCATTTTCCACATTAGCAGATCCACCCTCTGTATCAATTTATGATCCTTTAAATGATGCCACTAATGTTACGGCAAGTCAAAGTCTTATCTTAACTTTTGATCAAAATATACAATTCGGAGCAACTGGACCTAGACTATACATTAATAATGCTGATAAT
>JAFMVE010000068.1 GCA_025499705.1 Carboxylicivirga caseinilyticus | reverse complement strand
GTAAGAGAGGTGCTTACGAAATACGATTACAAAAATGTCAAAGAACTTAAAAATAAACAATTAATAATCAGTGGGTTTTAAGCGCCCACCAATGGGTATCATTATGAAGAAAAACACTTGGTGTAAAATGAACCCTGTCTGAGATTAATAACATTTTGTATTGTTCTTGAGAATTACGTTGGGGCCATAAAATACTATTCTGTTTAATTTCGTTGGGTGTTGTATATAAATAATTACTCTCATGAAAAGTATTTAGAAAAACATCCAGTTTTGAAAACAGCACCTTTATTTTTGTGTTTTTAGTTACTTCATAAATATTATCAGTAATACAGGAAGGTAATAATACGTCATCTGCGCCAATATATTTAATCCATTTACCATTTGAGGCGTTCAATGCCCGGTTAGCATTTGCTGGAACACCTGTATTCTTCTTAACCTTTAATAGTTGGGATTTAATAAATCGATGTTTATTAATTTCAGAATTAAGCCATTCTTCAACTAAATCTATCGTATTATCATTAGAAGCATCATCACTTACAATTAACTCAATTTCCATGTAAGTCTGCTTTGCTATACTTTCTAATGTTTCAATAATATATTCGCTACTATTGTAAGTACAAACAGCAACTGTAACTAAATCCATAAAACTCCAATTAGTAACTTAGTTTTTATTTCTTTTACTTATAAAGCTGTGAAGTAAATCTTTTATATCTAATCGCTTGTTGAGTTCCTTATAAGCAATATACCCAGCGATTATAACCATCAAAAATCCTGATAAATATGCTCTGGGATAATCCATTAATAATACACCGCTAATCGAAACACCTATTAAAATTGAATAAGAAATAGTAAGCAATATCAAAGAACGGGAAAGCATAAAATTAAATTTACTCTTTGCGACTATCATCATTATAATTAAAGAAACTAAAAAGCCAAGAAACATGGAAATCCCTAAACCGGTAATTCCAAAATATTTATAGAACAAGACGTTTAATACTAAGAAAACAATATTTGCCAGAATCTCGGTTAACAAGAATAATCTATTTTCGCCCTTTGCCATAATAATAAATCCCTGTATCCAAACCAAACTTTTTAAAGGTATGGCTAAAGATGCAAACAATAAAAAATGAATTGTCGACATAAATTCCTGACTCAGTATTATTTGAATTAGTATTGGAGCTGTTGCAACCATTAAAGTCAGAATCGGACCTAAAATTAAAATCTGGATTTCACCTTGCTGATTAACCACATCTTGCCACTTTTTTTCATCATCAATATTTTCAGATAACTTGGGGAAATAATCCATCCCCATTGCAGTAAATATCATTCCAACATAACTACTCATTATGGTCATTCCTGCATTGTATAATCCCAAATCACTAAGGCTCCCTAGTCTGGTAATGATTGCATTAAGCAAATAATTATTGGCTGTACTTAATATTGCACTAACTGATAAACTAATTCCAAGAAATACCATTCCTTTACCTTGTACAAATGTTTCATGCCAGGTAATAGGTATTATCTCAATTGGTACTTTACGTTTAAAATATAGTGAAACCAAATAGCTAAAAAACGATGTTAAAATAATAGCTGGCACCACTCCTTTAATACCCCAATAATAATATACAGGTATAATAACAAAAAGTCCTAAAACAGACCCATAAATACTGGCCTTTGCCAATAAAGAAATTTTTCTTAGTCCTCTTAAAAGAGTGTAGATACCTCCGGTCAATGCACCAAAAATAAAAGTTGATGATATCAAAATAAATGATAAGGTATGGCTATGATCGCCAAACGATAATTGGCTAAGAAATGGTGCTGATATTAAAGTCAGTATAACACCCAGTATTCCGGTTATCCAAATCCATCGTCTAAAAATACTATATACAGTTCTGATTCTGATCAAGTCATTAGATCCGCTTGCATTAGATATATCCTTTATTGCACTTTGCTCAAGACCTAAGCCACTAATTATCTTTATAAGATTTATACCTGAGTTTAGTAACCCATTTAATCCCATCCCGGTTGTTCCTATAAGAACAGCAATCAATTTTCCCCTGACTAAAGATATAATAATATTAAAAACCTGTACTCCCCCAAAAATAGAAGTGGCCTTAAATATCTGTCGAAATGCAGATTTCTTCTTATCCATTATAGTTCTCTAATAATTTTAGCCGGAATCCCACCAATTATAACATTTTCAGGAAATTTTCCAGATACGACTGCTCCTGCTGCAACAATGGAATTATCACCTATTTCAGTGTTTTTAAGTATTGTTACATTATTACCCAGCCAAACATTATTACCAATCAACACTTTTCCTATAGCTCCTATTTCTCTTCGTTTATCAGGTGCAATACCGTGAGCTTCATGGTCAAAGATGGTAACATTTAATCCTATTAAAGTATTACTTCCAATTTCAATTTTATTATAAGCACAAATAAACAGGTTATTATTTGAAACCACACGCTCCCCAATATCAATTACCGCCTCATTACTTCTCATTTGTATTTCAATACAACCATTATGATAATGTCCCCCCCTCTTGTATCCCCATATGCAACCTTTTCCCATTTTGAGAAAACCATTACCATAAACAATTAACTTTTGCTTGCACCAAATTGGTTTTTGATACTTTATTATTCCTTTATTTATTTTAAATAAATTACGTAAATAAAACTTATGATAGAATTGAAGTTTTATACTGTAATCGATAAGAAATTTAACAGGTTTCAGATATAATTTTCTTAATAAATTCTTCAACTTTAATTGTTTATAGACATTATCACATTCTGCTCCTTAATCTTATAACTATTTTGAATAAAACATAGAATCGTATTAATAATACATACCTGATTGTCGATCTCAAGTTATTCGTTTGATATTTAATTTTATTTATATCAATAAACTCAACAAAACGTTTATATGCATTATTTAAATATGAATTAGCAAGTTCAAGCTGATCCTTTGAGAAAGACAAATTATAAGATGTTAAATAATCCGCATAGAACATATTCACAAGCCTATCAACACTTTGAACAAACACCTGCTCTTCCAAATTTGAATAAATAAGTTCAAGCAACCTTACTTCTTTATACAATTTTTGGAATAGCGAAGGTTTAACTTTTTTTGTTATGGCTTCCGGGTTATCAATCCGGTAATAGAATGTTCCGTTACAAAAACCAATCTTATTTGAAGCAACATAATACTTCCGGATTGTAAACTCATCTGCAAACATATTAAATTCTTCAAACCCAACTTTTCTCAATAAATCTGTTTTAATCAGTGCACAACCCGGAATTGTCCAATCCAAAGATAATTTAAACGCATCTAATCCGCTTAATAATTTATCTCTGTCTCCATTTAATCCCACCTGAGGTTCACTTGAATGGTCTTTTCTATAATAGACAAGATCAGGAATCACAGCATCTAATTCTTCTGATTCCATTCTTAAATACATATTCTCAAGACAATCAGGACTTAAAAGATCGTCCTGACTCATATATAAGTAATAATTACCTTTACAATTTGGAAGGCCAATATCTTTAATTATTCTTGGTACAAGACCTATATTCTCCTCATTATTAACAATTGACATATTAAGTTTATCTTTATAATAATGAAGTATTTGCAATGAATTATCTATTGACTTATCATTAATGCAAATCAATTCAAATTGCTTAAAACTTTGTTTAAACAGTGATTCCAGTGTTTCGCCTAAGAATTTACCACCATTATATACAGGCATCACTATGGAAATTTTTACTTCCATTGATTAAAGTTTTAAATCATTAAGAGACTCTACGACAATATTAACATCCTCCATTTTCATAATCTGACTAATAGGTAAGCTAAGTACTTCATCATGGATTCTATTTGTAATCGGAAAATTCATACTATTCCATTCTCTATATGCTAATTGTTTATTAGGAGGCATTGGATAGTGGATTAATGTCTGTACACCATTTTTAGATAAATAGTCTTGTAAACCATTCCTATCAGGATGCCTGATCACAAATAAATGCCAAACGTGATCTAAAGAGTTGATGGTCGATAGTTGATGGTTGATGGTTGATGGTAGTATTATATCGGGATGTTTGATGTTATCCAGGTAAAAGGTCGCTATTTCCCTACGACGTTGATTATCCTGATCCAACCGCTTCAATTTAACTCGAAGAACAGTCGCTTGTATCTCATCCAGACGTGAATTTAATCCTTGATATTCATTCACATATTTTTCTTTACTACCATAATTTGCTAGGGCCCTGATAACTTGCTCCAATTCAGGATCATTCGTCGTAACTGATCCTCCATCTCCCAAAGCTCCTAAATTTTTACCCGGGTAAAAGCTATGACCCGCAGCATCTCCTAAAGCGCCTGTGCGTTTAAGTTTAGAGTGATGAGTTTTAAGTGATGAGTTGGATACCACTGCACCAGCTGCCTGAGCATTATCCTCAACAATTTTTAACTGATAATTCTTAGCTATTTTTTCCAATTCTTCAGACCAGCAGGCCTGTCCATAAAGATGAACAACCATTATGGCTTTTGTTTTTGGACTTATAGCTTTTTCAACAAGGCTGATGTCTAGATTATAGCTATTGATATCTGGTTCTACTAAGACAGGCTTCAATTTATTATCAGTTATAGCTAATATAGAAGCAATATAGGTATTGGCCGGAACAATCACTTCGTCACCTTCCTTCATTACTCCCATAGTGATATATGCTTTAAATATAAGCCGTAAAGCATCTAATCCATTACCAACACCAATACAATACTCAGATCCGATGAACTCTGCATATTCTTTTTCAAACTTCTGCGTCTCCTCTCCAAGCAGATACCATCCTTTATCAATAACTTTATGAACAGATTCAGAGAGTTCTGGCTGAAAACTTTCCGTTATTTTTTGTATATCAAGAAACTTAATCATTTATAACTATTTAAATTAATATATTCTTCTTCTCCCCTTCTGTAAAAGAACGAATTAACTTTGCCGGATTACCTCCTATAATTGAGAAAGGGGGAAAAGATTTATTAACAAAACTATTGGCAGCCACCACACAAAATTCGCCAAGTTCAACTCCAGGCATAATAACACTATTAGCACCAATCCAACAATGATTCCCAATACTAATACTACCACGAACTATGGGAAAGACATTTTGCAATAGTTGGGAAGCGTTGGGACCTGAATCTGCCATTATATTCACATTCTGTGCAATACTTACGTTAGAACCAACAATTATTTTAGCACTATAACCATTTATAATTGAATTCATTCCTACATAAGATTCCTTTCCTATTTCTAACTGATTCCCTGGTCCACCGTAAATACTGCATCTCTTTGCAATTTTAACTTTATCTCCCAAACGCAAGTTATTAACAGAAGATGAGGGATCAATAACAACATCCTTACCTAAATCTATTGAACTAAAAATCATACGTACTTAGTTAAGAACAATTTAAAAACACTTATAAAATAATCCAGATCTTCTTTTCTCAGACGTTGATGAACCGGAAGAAAAAACGCTTCTTCACCATAAAAGACACTGCATTGAATACCATGATTATAAAAATGCTCTTTTAAATGAGGGAGATTTAATTTGGATCCGGTAGTCTTAAACATAAAGACTGAAGGTACATTTCCTTCAATCTTTTCAAAACGCTCTTTTATTCCGAGTTTTGAAAATTCAGTTCGCAAATAATGATAGTTTTTCCATCTCTTAGCTACTATTTTATCTTCCTTATCGATATATTTTGACAAGACACTCTTAATGTAATTCAATTTAGATTTATCAATCGAATGCTGAATGTTGGATGTAGTATTATTTATCAGGAGTCCACCTATTTGTATGGGAAACATTTTTGGGAAACTATAAATAATATAATCTCCTATTGTTCCAATATTATTTCCTTTTGTGAAAAAGGATGAAGCGCAATCTTCAATGATGGGTATTCCGGTATTCTTTAATTTCTCAATATCTTCAAACGCATACCCAAACTCATGATTAATAAAAAACACCTTTGTTTCTGGCAATATCTCCCTCGACCATTGGCAAAATTTTTCAATTTCTTTGGTTACACACCCACTAATATAAAAATTTCCGGTAGTGGTTAAAATAGTTACAACATCATCCTTTTTTAACTCCAATTGCTCAAGTGCTATGTGAATAGCTTCGCGACCATTCTCCGTATAAATAATCTGTCCTTCAAATCTATTCTCAAAATAAGAATCTATTCTTGAGTTATAAGGTAAGAAATGATTTTTTGATAAATCCTTAGTCTGAAAAGGACTTATTCTGTATGATGGTAATAAGTATGGATCTGGATTAAGAACGAACATTAGGTTATTTTGATTTCGAATTTATATTTAGGACTCACCTTGCATCCGATACTTTCTTTAAACTCAACTAAACCATGGTTAGGTATTGAATTTTCTGTTGATGGACCAATATCAACAATTGAAATTCCCTGTAGCTTATAGTATTCAAAAACCTTAAAAGACAAATAGTTCATAGTTTTTAATCCTGCATAATCATGTAAATCCCCCCAATAAATTACCTGAACAATTTTATCTGTAACATGAAAAACAACTGCTGAAGCAATAGCTACATTCGTATTGGTATAGACAAGAAAAAAGTCAGCATCAATAATTGATATCGTATCCGACACCTGTTGCCAACTCATTCTTAAAGGAAAACCTCTTTCTTCTCTGTTTTTTTTTATCACCTCATAAGCGAAAAATTTTTCAGACTCTGATAGACACAGCTTAAAATCAAGTTCTGATTTTAAAGCAATTTTTAAGTTCTTACGAGCATTACGGGGTAGGTTTATCAAGTAATTATCATTCAGAAAATCTACAGAAAAAGAATAGTTTAAATCAATGTCACATAATTCAAAACCTTTTCGCCATAGACTGTTCATTTGATTGGCTATTAAGCTTTCATTATAGAAAGTTGGAGGAAGGGTCATATGAATTGATGTAAAACCTTTATTTGTAGACCATTCTAATAAACTACTAATGCCCACATCCAGATATTGAAGTATTTTTTGATTCGATATTGCGATAAAACCCCCAAAAGGAGCCGAAAATGGAGAATATAAAGACTCTTCTCTGGCACCTAATATTAGTCCTAGTCTATACTTGCTATCTTTAAATAACAAATAATAAACTTTGTCGCATTTTTCCCTATTTAATTCATTAAAAGCAACGGATTGGAAAACATGAAGTTGATTACTTTCTATAGCCTTAAATTCTTCAATTTTTACTTCAACGACTTCCATTCTAAAAATTCTGAATAATTTCTTATATAATCTTTTTCGTCATACTTATGTGATGCAACTACCAGACAGATAGCCCCGGAAGAAAAATTTAATTCATGTGCCCATATCCCGGGAGGTATATGTAATCCATAGAAAGGTCTGTTTAAAGTCACAGTTTTTTTATTCACCCCATCATCTATAGATACTTCAAAACTCCCACTCGCTGCTATAATAAATTGATGACATTCCTTGTGTGCATGAGCTCCTCTGGATTCTCCAGCTGGAATATCGTAAATGTAAAAAATTCTCTTAAAATCAAATGGAAGATTCTGATATCCTTCTACAATTGAAATATTACCAGCACGATTGGAAACTTTTGGTACTTCAATCACTGGGCAATCAAAAACTTTAATATTCTTCATTCCTGATTAACCTTTAAATTGTTCAAAATTGCGAATGTAATCACCTTCATCAAATTTCTCTGATGCTGCTACAAGAGCAAGTGAATTAGTCGAAAAATTTTTCAAACTACGCCAAATCATTTTAGGAATGTAGACTCCATTATATGATCGATTAAGATGAAAAATATATTCCTTTTCTCCATCGTGCAATACTACGTCAAAGCTACCTGAAAGAGCAACAATTAACTCTTCATTTTTTTTAAATGCATGTCCACCCCTTACTTCTCCTCCAGGAACATCGTAAATCCAGTATATTCTTTGAATTTCAAAAGGTAAATGACTGTCTTCTTCAATAAAGGACAGGTTACCTCTTTCATCTAGGTGCTTAGGTAAATTAATTAAAGATGGTTCCATTATGATAGTGGTTAGTTTTTAGTGGCTAGTATATAGTGAATGGTCGATAGTTGATTGTGAATAGTTCTGACTTATAAGTGGTAAGTAACTAAAAGTTTTGAGTTTTAAGTGTTAAGTTTTTATTGACGTGTGTTTAACTCAACACTCATAATTTATTACTTATAACTTTACTTAAACTTATTTATAGATTCCACAAAAATCAAGAACCACTTTTTCGTCTGTCTTTGGCAAGGTCTTAAATTCATCATGCGCAACCAAAAAGGCAACTATATCAGCTCTTTCATAAGCAGTTTTATAATCCGACAATTTAAAAATCTGATGCTCCGTTATATTAGGTTCTACAAAGAAGATTTCTTCGTCATGTGCATTCTGAATTACTTTTTGTGCAATGTATTTTGCTGGTGACTCTCTTAAGTCATCAATATTTGGTTTAAATGCCAGTCCCATAATAGCCAAAGAAGGCACACGACCATGCTTTAACTGAAAAGCTAACTTGGTATTCTCAATTTTCTCAGCAACCCAAAAAGACTTATAATTATTTGTTTCCCTGGCTTTTCCAATCAATTGTGATTCTCTTGGATAATCAGATACGATAAAATATGGATCTACCGCAATGCAATGTCCTCCCACACCACAACCAGGCTGTAAAATATTAACTCTCGGATGCTTATTTGCCAATTCAATTAATTCCCAAACATTTATACCGGCCTTATCGCATATTAATGATAACTCATTAGCAAATGCAATTTGAACATCCCGACTGGCATTCTCAGTTAGCTTACACATTTCGGCAGTTCGTGCATTGGTTGCGTGTAATTTACCTTTTACAAACAAAGCATAAAAATCCATGGCCTTTTGTGTAGACTCTTCATTAATACCCCCAATCACCCGGTCATTATTCACCAGTTCATACATGACGTTGCCGGGTAATACCCTTTCAGGACAATAAGCAATAAATAACTGATCTTTCAATTCAGGTCTTTTCTGATAAATCAGATCTCTCATTTTCTCAGTTGTACCAACAGGCGAAGTGGACTCTATAATATATAAATCTCCTTCTTTAAGATGAGGAAGGATGTTTTCTGTAGCCGACTCTACAAACGAAATATCTGGTTCATGGTTCCCCTTAAATGGAGTAGGTACAACCACCAGATATACATCTGCACTTTGAACTTCTGTTGAAGCCGATAAAAAACCCTCTTCTACAGCCTTTGATACATAATCTTTTAGCTCCGGTTCTACAATATGTATTTCACCCTGATTGATTGTTTTAACAACTGATGGATTCACATCCATTCCCTGTACCTTAATTCCATTGGAAGCTACCAAAGCACTAGTTGGCAACCCGATATAGCCAAGCCCTACGGTGGTAACTGTTATGTTTTTTGTCATTTTTATTTAGTTTATGGTAGATGGTTAATAGTGGATAGTTTTTGGTGGATGGTTTATGGTAGATAGTCAATGATAAATTAATTGCTCCGTCTCCTGATTGACTTTATTAGGGCATTAATCATTTTTCGAATACTGGTAATTTGATCTGATTCTGTTTCAATATTCTCCAAATACCCTAGACGATTAGCTATGATTAATTGAGTTTCCACTTCTGATGCTGATCCTAAAGCGATATACAAAAACTGTATAAATTCCTTATCTGTGTTTCTATTGGCCCCCTCTGCAATATTTGAAGGTATGGATACAACAGCTCTTTTAATTTGACTAGTCAATGCATATATTTCCTCACTTGGAAAAGCTTTTGTAAGTTCATAAACTGAAACAACAAAATCAATGGAATCCTGCCATACTTTTAGATCCTTATAATCATGCATAGATTTAATATTTAAAATCACTTATATAATTTTCGAAACTCATACACCGTTCCATCCCCCATTCACTTTCTACTATTCTCCACTCCACTTTCTATCTACTATTCCCTATCAACTAAAAACTCACAACTTAAAATTTAACACTCTTAAGAAACTCAACAATCCTTCCTGCAGCCTTACCATCACCATAAGGATTATGCAGCTGACTCATTTGCTTATAAGCTTCTGCATCATTAAGCAACCTGAATGCTTCCTGAGCAATACGATCCTTATCAGTTCCCACCAATAGAACAGTACCAGCCTCCACAGCCTCAGGACGTTCGGTTGTTTCTCTCATTACCAGGACAGGTTTACCCAGACTGGGAGCCTCTTCCTGTACACCACCACTGTCGGTTATAATTATTTTAGCACGATTCATCAGCCATACAAAACACTCATATGGTTGCGGATCTATTAATTTAATATTGGGGACATCTTTTAATATTTCAAAAACAGGTTTTTGTACATTTGGATTTAAGTGGACCGGATAAACAATATCACCGTCAAAACCGTCTGCAATTGCTTTTAAAGACAAACAAATATCTATAAATCCCTGTCCAAAGTTTTCTCTTCGATGACCGGTAACAAGGATCATTTCACGATTATTATCAAACTGTTTTTTTAATTCAATAAGACCTGTATGTTCTTCAAGATTATCAATGATGGTTATGCTTTCAAATAAGGCATCAATTACGGTATTACCGGTGATTGTTATGTTTTCACTATTTACTCCTTCATTCAATAAATTTAATTTAGATTGTTCTGTGGGTGCAAAATGAAAATCGGCTATACGGCCAGTTAACTGCCTGTTAATTTCTTCAGGGAAAGGAGCCCATTTATTATAAGTTCTTAAACCGGCTTCGACATGCCCAACTTTAGCACCTGAATAAAAGGCTGCCAATGCTGTGGCAGTTGATGTGGTAGTATCTCCATGAACCAATACCACATCCGGTTTAAAGCTCTCCAAAACATCCTTCATTCCGGTTACAATATCTGCTGTAAGCGTATAAAGATTCTGACCCGGACGCATCAGGTTTAAATCATAATCAGGCTTAATCTGAAAAAGATTTAAAACCTGATCAAGCATTTCTCTATGTTGGGCAGTAACACAGACCTTTGATTCAAAATCATTATTAGCTTCTGCGAATGCTTTAACTACAGGAGCCATCTTAATAGCTTCAGGCCGGGTGCCAAACACGATCAATACTTTTTTCATAACAATTCAAGTGAGAATATTAAGAATTAGAATATCCCATGGAAACATAGATCCAGAATAACTTTTTCATTTCTTTTGATACCATGAGTGTAATGCATTTCTACCATAAACTATCCACTATAAACTAAAACCTAATTCATAGCTCCGCTTCCTCAGTCACAGAAAGGATGAGTAGGTTGGTTAATATAAAGCATAGCTTTTACCCTCTCGAAATTAATAATCAAAGTCATTGTTAAAGCACTATTATGACAAAAGAGTCTTTTTTTTTGTCCAATAGTTCCATTTACTACACCAAGCCAATCTTACCAATTTTAAATCATTCTAAATATAAATTAAAATGACTATCGGATTGAATTCCTATCTGGCCCACAACACACCCTGTGTCCCTAAAGGGACCAATCGCGCGCGGATTTCTCCTTTAGGAGTTAGAGGTGAGAGTGGGGAGAAAGTATGCTTTAGGAACAAAATCCGACACACATATAAATTAAACCATGCATTTTCCTATTTATTCATTAGTTATTAAATAATGCACAATAATTTAGAGCGTATGTCTTTAACCAAGGTCAATTAAAAAATGAAAAACTCTTAAATTGAATAATTTCTTATTTTAGTTGAAATTACTTTTAAAATTCAAAACATATTAGAATGATGAAAATAGACCATATTGGAATAGTAGTAAGATCTTTGGAGGAAGGCATCAATCAATGGAAGGATAATTTTGGCTATAGTCAAATGACAAAACCAACCTTAAATACTCGTCAAAAAGTGAATATTGTATTTATGGAAAAGGAGAATTCAATAACCATAAAACTTATTGAGCCTTCGGAAGATGAATCTCCGATGTTTCAGTTTGCAAAAAAAGGTGGAGGCCTTCATCATCTCTGTTTTATAGTTGATGAGTTAGTGCAGGAAATAGATATCCTTCAAAACAAAGGATTATTTTTGATTTCACCGCCTCAACCAGGAGAAGCTTTTGGTAACAATAACATTGCCTTTTTATTGGGAAAAAACAATTTGAATATAGAATTAATTGATACAAACATTAAATCAATTAAGTTATCAGAAGATTAAAAACTGAATAGCCGGATCAAAAGCAAAAACTTCAATCATTCAAATGTGAAAGTTTGTTTGCCTTTAAGTATTTCTTATCCGGATATTGATTCAAGTATAGCTATTCCGTTGTCTGCTATTGTATAACTACTAAAAAATTAACGTTAAGACAAATCTCAAGATCTACAAATGAACTATTTTGTCATACAAAAATTACCTTTTATAATATTATTCCTGCAATTCATAAAAGCAAAATTGACATTAGCGTATAAAGGTTAGAACTTGCATCAAAAATAAACCTGTAAAACAAATATTATGAAAGGTAAATTATTTAGCCTGTTTATGTTGGCATTATTAATAGGATTTAATGCCTGCCAGCAAGAGTCCATGAAGGAAATAGAATTAGATGCCGCACAAAAAGCACTTTTAAAAGGAGCTGAAAGTGATTGGGTGTATGTGGATGCTAATGAATTCTACTTTACTTACGCTAATATGTCAGTCGAATTCTGCGGTGAAAAAATGTATTTTCCTTTCTACAGTTCTGCTGATGTTGATGTTTTTAACGACGGTGAATTCCTATATGTTAAAGTAGGGGGAATTGATGGTTGGGTAATTAACTATTTGTCTGTTAATATTTGGTCTGCTGCTGGTACTGATATTTATGCCGGTGATTATGAAAGTTACCCGTATCAGATAGATTTCGACAAGGCACCGGTAGCAATATTTAAAATTCCTTATAATGAAGAATGGGGTGTATGCTTTAAACTAGCCATTAAAGTATATGCCAATAGGTATAATGATGATGGTAGTATAGAATTTAAATGGTGGTGGGTAACTGCTGATAATATATTGTACGGTATAAATTACGAACTAGATTTTTGCTGGAAAGATTGTGATTATGAATGCGAGCCATTCAGAACACAAACACCCGGTGGTTGGGGTGCACCGGCCAGTGGCAATAATCCAGGCATGTACAGGGATCTAAATTTTGATAATGCTTTCCCGAATGGACTGGTTGTTGGAGGTGACTATACGCTTACTTTAACTTCAGCAGCTGCCGTTGAAGCCTTTTTACCATCAGGAGGGAAGCCACTTCCATTAATGCAGGACTATATTGATCCAAACTCTAAAACATTAAAGAATACATTTGCAGGACATGTAGTGGCCCTTACTTTAAGTACAGTATTTGATGCCTATGATGAAAACTTTTCTGCAGCCAATGAAGATTTAGGAGATCTGATAATTGCAGATGGCTCTGTTTTTGATGGAATGACCGTTCAGGATATTCTGGATGAAGCAAATGTTGTTTTAGGTGGTGGTGCTTCCTCATACTCAGTTAGTCAATTAAGCGAACTGCTTACTAAGATCAACGAATATTACGTTGACGGTGAATGGACCGGTGACGGAAGCTTATTTGATGATTGCTGGAATTATGAAGTAGAATAGTAGAAATTAGTTTTTAGATAAGTGAGCTCCTGAAATATTTCAGGAGCTTTTTTAATTAAGTTCATTGTCTAGTCCTGAAATAGCGTTACACAATAAGTAAAGCTATGACAGAAGAAGCTAAAAGAAAGTACATTAAGCGCACACAGAAAGATTACTCTAT
>JAFMVE010000067.1 GCA_025499705.1 Carboxylicivirga caseinilyticus | reverse complement strand
TAATAATAAAGATCCGACCCTCGAAATTATCTTAGCTGAATACGATTCAAATGCAATCCTTCTGACTGAACTGAGCGAGCAAATTTCACAGCAGGTAATCCATATACCATCATATAACCAATAGTATGATCTTCAGGAATATTAAACAATCCTTTTAATTCGCTTGCCACATGTTCCATCACTGCTTTTAAAAAGCCATTCCATAGAGTGCCTATTCCCATTGAATTGGCTAATAACTCAAAATAACTAAGCGAAATTACACAGTCAGCAACACTATTGCTGTTTGTTGCAGGAGCAGTAGCAATTATCAGGTGTGGAGCATCGCGGAAGATGACATCAATTCCTTTGGATTCCCATACTTGCTGGAAAGCACCATACATTGCTAATGATCCTTCCACTTTACCTTCTTCTTTGGCTTTTTTAATGGCATTGTAAACAGCTTCGCGCACTTTATCCATTTCGGCTCTGGTATAGGTTGCCGATAGTAATACCTGGTTTTTATTATGACCCGTAGGAGCAAAAGCAGCACTTTCAATCAATTTTTGAATTGTGGCTTCTTCCAATTCTACCTTTTTAAATTTACGAACCGAACGACGGGTTTTAATCAATCGTTCCATTTCTTCAGCCGAAGGAATCTCACTGGTAACTTCTATGCTGTCTTCAGGATTTTTGCCAAATATTGAAAGAGCACCTGTTGGGCAAACAGCCAAACAATGCTGACACTTAATACAGTTTTTCTCTTTTCCTTCTTTTATAACCGGTATTCCGTTTTTTCCATCAATAATCAAAGAAGGACATTCCTTAGCGCATAATGAACATTGGGTACATTTAGCCTCGTCAATTTTAAAATCAAGCATGTTTTATTAGTTTGTTCGAGGCGTGAAAATAATGAATTTCCCGGAGCTCAATTCTAATTTTATTAAAATAGCGGAAATAGAAACAAAAAACTCCCCGATGAGAATCGGGGAGCAGCTATTATATTATCTTCTTTTTCGGCGGAAACCAGGATTTTGACTGCCCCGTTTTTTATTACGGTTGGCAAAAAACTCATCCTTTTTACGTTGCTTCTCCTTCTCAAATTCCTTTTTCTCTTCTGTATTCATGGGTTTATCAGTTTGCGGAAAAGGATTGTCGCTTACAACTTCTATTTTTTGTTTAATCAACTTTTCGATATCTCTTACATATGCATTTTCTTCAGGCTCGCATAGAGATATGGCAACTCCCTCTTCGCCGGCACGACCACATCGCCCGATTCGGTGCACATAGGTTTCCGGTTCGTTTGGAATGTCGTAGTTGATTACAAAGCGCAGTTTATCAATATCAATTCCACGGGCAGCAATATCAGTTGCAACCAGCACACGAATCTGGCCATCTTTAAATTGTTTCAGTGCTTTCTGTCGTTGATTCTGACTCTTATCTCCATGAATGGCAGCACAGTCAATTTTTTTATTTCGCAGGTTGCGTACAATTCTGTCCGCTCCATGCTTGGTTCTCGAAAACATCAATACCTGTTCCAGTTCTTTATTTTCAAGAATGTGAAACAACAGGTTTTTCTTTGATTCCTTGTTGGTAGTATAAAGTTGTTGTTGTATTGTTTCTGCAGTTGATGATACCGGATTAACTGCTACAGTCTTGGGATTAACAAGTATTTGTTGCGACAACTTAAGTATCTTTGGCGGCATGGTAGCCGAGAAGAAAAGAGATTGGCGCTCTTTGGGTAACTTTAACAATAGCTTTTTAATATCATGGATAAATCCCATATCCAACATTCGATCAGCCTCGTCAAGCACAAAATATTTTACATTGCGTAACGAGATATGCCCCTGATCCATTAAATCGAGTAAACGACCTGGAGTAGCAATCAATATGTCTGTTCCATTTTTAAGTTGCCTGATCTGTGGGTTTTGTGGTACACCACCAAAGATAACAGTGTTTTGTAAATGACTGTACTTACCATAGGCTTTAAAACTATCCCCAATTTGTATGGCCAGCTCCCGGGTTGGCGTAACTACCAATGAAGTAATGCGTCTTTTGCCTTTGGTTTGACCATTTTCATTAATCAGATGCTGAATAATAGGTATGGCAAAAGCAGCCGTTTTTCCGGTTCCGGTTTGTGCATTACCTAAAATATCAGTTTTTTCTAATGCCAAAGGAATGGCTCTGGCCTGTATAGAAGTTGGTTCTGAATAGTTCTCATCCTTCAATGCTTTTAATATAAAAGGATGTAATTTTAAATCTTCGAATTTCATTTATTGTGTTTCTATGCATAACAAGGGCTCACAAAATAATAGTGGTGAATTAAGAGCTCATTGCTACCATAGCGATGCCTTGCTTGTTTTACTTAATTAGGCTGCAAAGATATTACAATTAATTACTACTTCTAAATAAAATTGTTTAGGGATTAAAATGATCTGTGGAGTAGCTACAAGAAAGGCTATAAGTTGTTATAATGATTTTGAATGTTTTGATACACAAACGGAGGGAAATACCCTCCGTTGATTTATGAATTTAATTAAACAGCGTTGGCTGAAGGTTTTTCCAGGCCGTGGCCTTTGGGACCTTTTTCGGTTTTATACAATAGTAAACTAAAGATCAATTCAATAATACCTAATGCACTAAAAATCCACATTCCCATGTTATATCCTTCCGGGTTGGTATCTGAAGCATTTCTCTCGAATAAACTATTATTCAACCTAAAAAATAATCATGTGTGAAGAAATTGATCCGTTACCTTACCTGATTTCTTCCCTTCCATCTGCATAAATGGCATACCGTCTTTTATCACGTGGTTGAACCACATCATAATTTTGCCAGGGCCAACCACCGAACTGTGTTTTTTGATAATCCATAAAAGCCTGTCTGATTCCAGCTTCGTCATTCATTACAAATGGCCCATGTTGCACAACTGGCTCGTTGATTGGTTTGCCTTGTAAAATCAGTAGGTAAGAATTCTCGTTACTGTTTATAATTGATGTTTGCTCATTTGCATATACATCTATTGAGTTGTAAGGTTTAATCTTGGTATTGGCAATTGTAATTTTAGATCCTTTATAGAAATAGACAGATCGGTTGATATCTGCAGAAGCGGCAGGTAATGACAATTTTGCACCAGCCTCCATTTTAACCAACCATATGCCAACCTGATTCTCTTCATTTGCAGCCCATGAATCGGGTGCAGGTTTAGGAGCCGAAATATGATCGAATTGGCCGGCTATGATAGTTATTTCGCTAACTTTTCCTTGTTCATCTTTGATTTGATGTTTAGGTATATCTTCAGACCATAGCATATTATAATACGGTGTAACATGCTTATTGGCTTTAGGAAGATTTAACCAAATCTGAAATAACTCCAATGGATTGGGTTTATCATCATGTACCAGTGGAAACATTTCTGCATGTTGTAAGCCAGATCCAGCTGTCATCCATTGAACATCACCATTTCCGTATCTTCCGGTTGAACCATTCGAATCTGAATGATCAACAAAACCTTCCAGAACAACAGTTACGGTTTCAAATCCTCTATGCGGATGAGCCGGAAATCCGGGTACCTTATGTCCGTGATACATTCGCCAATCATTTTCTTCAGAAAAATCCTGTCCTATGTTTCTACCCGACAATGAAGCTGCAGGTCCCATTTGGTCATTACCTTCAGGATAAAGATCACGATGGTGTACACAAAATAAAAACGGATCATTGGTCACCCAGGTAAAACCCAATGGTTTAATATTCTTAATTAGTTTATTATTCATGATAGTCTTTTGAATAAAAAGGAGTGAAACAATTTGTTTGTTCAACGGTTAAATTCAATTTAATATTCATTAACTACGTTTGATTTAAAATAAAATGACCATGATTATCAAAAGAACTACTTCTAAAGATCAGGATTTTATTGATTTGGTTAAACTCTTAGATGCGGATTTAGCTAAAAGGGATGGTGATGATCATGCATTTTTTGCTCAGTATAATAAGATTGATCAAATCAATCATGTGGTAGTGGTTATCATAGATGATCGGCCTGTGGCTTGTGGGGCAATTAAGCCTTATGATGAAAATACCATGGAAGTAAAACGTATGTACACATTGCCAGAAAAAAGAGGGACGGGGTTGGCATCAATCGTATTAAAAGAACTTGAAAAATGGGCGTTTGAATCAGGTTATGAAAAATGTATACTCGAAACAGGTATTCGACAACCGGAAGCAATTGCTCTTTATACAAAGAATGATTACCATCTTATACCTAATTACGGTCAATATGTTGATGTAAAAGATAGCAGATGTTTTTTAAAACAACTTCAATAAAAAGCCCGACAAACTTGCCGGGCCATCCTTGTACTTACTTAATGTAAAATAATTGTATATGAAATGAGAGTACAAAAATATTTTATGGTCTTTTACCGTCTCTTAAAGCTGGAAACCAGACCTTATCTCTCATATGATTAAAATTATCCTGCGATCCGTTTACATTCTGATGAGGTGAATCAACCATTATCATTATCTCTTTCTTTTTCTTTTTAAGTTGATTTAAACCTGCAATAATTCCTTCAGGAGGACAAACTTCATCAATTAAACCTACTCCAACATAAACAGGACATTTAATTTTAGACACAAAATTGGCAACATCATAGTATTTGCTGGCGTTTCTTACTTTATCCGGATTACGATCTCCCCATGTGCAATCATACCATTGTGGCCATCCTCCTTTTCGGCCAACGACAGGTCCCATCATATCAAAGCCTGCAGGCACCAATGCAACACATCCTGTAATTCCCGCGAATAAACCAGCAGTCATAAGTGCCTGCATGCCTCCCTGACTGGTTCCGGTAACTACTAAAGTTTCTCCATTCCAATCTTCTCTACTGGTAAGATATTCGGCAGCTCTGTAACAGGATAAGTACATTCGAAGAAAATAGCTTTCATCTTTATCTTCATTGCCAATTGTCCAATAATCTTTCAATTCATTTTTGAATTGATCTTCGTAAAACTGCTTATCATTATCAATGGGTAGGTCATGGGCAAGAATATTAAGAACCAGCCAGCCATCTTGTGCATATCCTGTAGCCCAGTTTTTTTCGAGTGGATAAACACCTGCCCATTGAACAATCAATAGTGCCGGGAATTTATTTCCTTTGCTTGGTTTAACTAACTGACCTTGTATTTTAGAGCCACGAATGTTATCCATGGATATTTTATAATAATCAACTCCATTTACTTTACATGAGTCTTTTTTAATTTGAGCATTTACCGGTGTTTTTTGCAGTTCTTCAATCTTCGATTCCCAGAAAACTTCAAAATCATCAGGTTTTTTATCCGATAGTTCTATTTTGCCAGAGTTTGCAATAGCACCACCTTTAGCATATTGTATTTCATTTTTATCATTTTTCCAACCTATTTTTAAAAGCACAGTACCTGGAGAATCAAATTTGTATGTGATAATGGTGTCATTTTTTGAAAGAATACCTTCCTGGTAGATATTTAATCCACCGGGAATTAATTTGTAATGCAATGAATCAACCTTTGTTTTATCATTAAATTGGATTGTCCATTTAACTGTTTCACTTTTTTTATATACTCCATCAATATGATCGGGCTTGATTGTGACCTGACTTAAAACAGATTGATTTATTAGAAATATTACAAAGAATAGAACTAAAAGAATAGAAGTTTTCATTTAAAATTATGTTTGAATCGAAGGTAGCATGCATGGCAATAAACCACAAACTTAGTATGCTTTATTAATTGTATGAATAATGCATAATCCTATACTTTTTTATCAACCAAGCTTTGGAATTACGACAGTAATATTTAAACGGTAGTTTATATGCCTACGTAAAATTGTATTTATGCTTCATTGCATGGTTCTTATAATTAAAACATTATGGAGTGCAATAATGTTGGAGCGTGCAACATTATTGTTATTGTGCATCAATAGTTATGTTTCGTCATGAAAAATTCAATTTAATTCAACATTAGTTCAATTGAATAATTGGCATGATTGGTAGTTTTAGGTTCTAGTTTAAAACAAACGTTACGATAAAAAGGAATAAGTTGACATTTGATAAAGAAAATAGAAAAGATCATTTAAAAGAAGATGCCAGACGGTATGCAATTATTCGTGTTGTGTTGGTGATTCTGCTGATTCTTGTTCTATTGCTTTTATTGTTTTTGTCTACTGATTAATAAGGTTACATTAATAAGCTTGGCATAAGTATATTGTTAGGTTAAGATGTGTTAGCTATTTCTTAGAGTTATAAATATTCTTTACTGATATAGATTTCAAATTTATTCAGCATGAATATTAATTGCCGAAAAACAAAACTTTTATTAAGGATGTCTTATTAAGATATGTATTATAAATTTTTTGAAACACTTGAAAAATGTTTTAAATTGTAAAAAAATATTAAATAAAGCTATTTGTTATTTTTTGTTATTCTTAATAATAACATTCTAAACTAAAGGAAGTAGTGATTTGTTAAATGAATAGTAAGTAGTAATAGGTATAGAAATTAAACATATCATACATAATACCAGATATTTTGAAAGGATCCAAAGTTTAAATATGAATTGTCAGTTTACAGTGATTATTAATTGTCCAATTGTTAATAAATCCAATTAACCAATCATTAAAAATCAAAAATCTATGAAACGAACATTTAGTTGGTTAAAAAGGTGTGTGTTGATTTCAACAGCACTCATTATTGGGGCAGGAGTCATGTTTGCCCAGGGAAAAAGTGTAACCGGTAAGGTTACAAGTTCTGAAGACGGTATGCCTATTCCGGGTGTTTCGGTCGTTGAAAAAGGAACTACAAATGGTACAATAACCGGAGTTGATGGTGTTTACACTCTTAACGCTACCCAAGGTACGGTTTTGGTTTTTTCATTTGTAGGTATGACCTCTCAGGAAGTAACGGTAGGAGATGCAACAACCTACAATGTAGCTTTAGATCCTGAAATATTTGGAGTAGATGAAGTTGTGGTCACAGCTTTAGGTCTAGCTAGAGAGAAGAAGGCATTGGGATATGCAGTGACAGAATTAAAAAGTGAAGATGTTAATTTGGTCAAAGATCCAAATGTTATTAATTCATTGGCAGGTAAGGTGGCAGGTGTTAATATTACTCAATCTACTTCTGGTCCCGGAGGTGGGGCTAGGGTAATAATTCGTGGTAATAGTTCAATTACCGGTAATAACCAACCTTTATATGTTGTTGATGGTATTCCTGTAGATAATTCTGGAGCAGGATCAGCTGCAGGATCAGGGACCGGAGAATATTCTCGAGCAGATTATGGTACCGGGATTTCGGATATTAACCCGGACGATATTGAATCAGTTACAGTATTGAAAGGACCCAATGCTGCAGCGTTATATGGATCCAGAGCAGGAAATGGAGTTGTACTTATTACAACAAAAAAAGGTACTTCAAGGAAGGGTATGGGTGTGTCAGTAAGTTCTAGTTATACTTTTGATAATCCTATGTTACTGCCTGAATTTCAAAATAAATATGGTCAGGGAACTCAGGGTAATGTACCTGAAGATATTACTCAGCTAAAAAGTTCTAGTTCATGGGGACCTGCATTTGATGGAACTCAACGTCCTTATTGGACAGGTGTTAACAAAGCATACTCAGCACAACCTGATAATGTAAAGGAATTTTTTGATACCGGTAGCCAGTTTGTTAATACAATTGCTCTTGAAGGTGGAAATGAAAAATCAAATCTTAGGTTTTCATATACTAACAATGCGACAAATGGAATACTTCCAAATTCCAAAATGAAGAGGCATAATTTCAACTTAAGAGCTTTTACGAATCTGACAGATAAATTATCAGTTGATGCAAAAGTCACTTTCTTTAATCAGGACATGAGAAACAGAGCTGTTCAAGGAACAGAAGGAATTATGGCCTATGTATATCCAATGCCACGAAACCTGATTTTGGATGATTTCAAAACATATCAAAATCCGGAAGAATCTCTTAATGTTATTAGTTATACAAACTCAGGAGGGAATCCATATTGGATTTTGAATCATGATACTAATGAAGATAGACGAGAAAGATGGACTGGTTTTGTGAAGACCAGCTATGAATTTACTTCTTGGTTATCAGCTTTTGCCAGAGTAGGAACTGATATGGTCAATACTAAAATAGAAACTGTTAATATGCCTGGACATCATTTCTTTAGTACAGGAAGATTTAATTACTCTAATTCTAAAAATTCGGAAACAAATGCTGACTTTTTATTCATGTTAGATAAGGAATTAACTACCGATTTAAATCTTAATTTTAATTTTGGTGGTAATCACTCATATCGTACATATGAATATATGAGTATTTTTGGAGAAAATTTTAAAATTCCATCAAAAGCAACCGTATCAAATGCTGTAACCTTAACGCCAGGATACAATCCTTTGCAGGAGAAAATTGTTAATTCAATTTATACATCAGCTTCTTTTTCATATAAGGATTTAGCATATATTGATATAACCGGAAGACAGGACTGGTCTTCTTCATTAGGTCGTGATAATTGGTCATATTTCTATCCTTCTGCTAGTTTTTCACTATTGGCTGATAAATTATTTGTAGGATTAGATCATATATTAGATTTAGCTAAATTTAGAGTGAGCTGGGCTAAAGTTGGTAATGATACAAATGAGTACCAGCTTAATGAATATTATAACTTAGCACAAGATGGATACCTTGGAAGAACGGTAGTTACGCGTCCAAATGTAAAATTCAATCCAGATTTAAAAGCTGAAGAAATTACCTCCACAGAAATTGGTCTTGAATGGAGTCTATTAAAGCATAGAATATATGGTGATTTTTCTTGGTATCAAATCACATCAAAAGACTTGATTTTTGATGTGCCGGTGGCAGCGTCAACAGGATATTCATTTTTCAGAGAAAATGTTGGTGAGATTAAAAACTCGGGTGTTGAACTTATGTTAGGCTTAAAACCTGTAGCTACTTCTGATTTTACCTGGGATTTAACTTTCAATTATTCGAAAAACAAAAATGAATTGGTTAGTTTAATTGAAGATACAGATGTATTTATTTTTAGTACAACCAATTCAGGCAACGTTGCTGTACAAGCTACAGTTGGAGGTGGATATGGTGATATTTATGGTACTACTATTAAGCGTACTGAAGATGGTAAACAAGTTGTTAATGCGGCAGGAAGGCCTCAGGCAACAGAAGAAAAAGTATTATTAGGAAATTACCAACCAGAATGGACAGGTGGATTATCAAGTACATTCACTTATAAAGATATATCATTACGCCTTTTAGTTGATGGTCGATTTGGAGGTGAATTATATTCAGGAAGTGATGCTGGTTTGGATGCAAGCGGTGTTTCTGAGAGAACATTAATGTACAGAGAAGATGGTATTCTGGTTGATGGTGTTATTGATAATGGTGATAACACATTCACAAATAATACAACAACAATTAGTGCACAGGATTATTTTGGAGCAATGAGTTCTATTGCGTCGGAGTATGTATTTGATGCAACAAATGTTCGCTTACGTGAATTAAGTTTAACTTATCGAGTACCTAAAAACTTTTTGCAGGATGGTTTTATTAAAGGGGCGTCTGTTAGCTTTATTGGTCGCAATTTATTCTTTATATATAAAAAGATGGACAATTTCGATCCTGAATCAAGTTTCTCAACAAGTAACTTTTCCCAGGGCGTTTTATGGTATAATTTGCCAACAACCAGAAGTTTAGGTTTTAATGTGAATCTTAATTTTTAAAAATGTTAATCATGAAAATATATAAATTTTTAATAGTGTTGGTTTTCATGGCTGGAATAGGGGCATGTACCGATAGTTTTGAGGAAATCAACACAAAACCTGATGCCTTCTATACTAACGAAGTAAGTGGTAAGTTTTTTATGACTGATCCACAGTATAAATTATTTGCTCCTGATAGATATCCATATTGGAGAGCACATTTAATTCATGCTGACAGATATTCTGGTCATGTATGCTTTGGTCATAATGCTTCATGGTGGAGTGATGAGTTAGGTTACTCTTATAATGGTGGATATACAGATGCTTCATGGGATTGGCTGGAAGGTTATTTGGGAAATCTGGATAATTTTATGAAACTGGTTGATTCTGGAGGTGAATTTGAAAATCTTTATATGCATTCAATGGGTATGATAATGAAAGGGTTATATTATCAGATGTTTACCGATGTTTTTGGAATGATTCCATATACAGAGGCAGCTGATGAAACCATTGTCACACCTAAGTTCGATAGCCAATTAACCATTTACAAAGGCATAATTAATGATTTGGATGAGGCAATGGCTGTTATTGGAGATGCAACAGCAACGGGTGTTGGTGTAAGTGATGCAGGTGAAAATGACTTATATTACGGAGGTGACCTACAAAAATGGAAGAAGCTTGCAAATACTTTAAAATTAAGAATTGCATTACGAGCATTGGGAGCAGAAGGAGAAGATTTTGCTCAACAAGCTATTACAGAAGCATTGCAAAATCCATTGCTTACTACTGAAGATGACAATTGTTTAATGGAAAAAGATACAGAAATATCGCAATGGGGAAGTGCTTCTTATGGTGATGTATGGTATAATTTTGGTGCAGGTTCTGACTGGACACTTGGACAAACATTAGTTGATTTTCTCCGTAATGAAAATGATCCGCGTTTATCTAAATATGCCAAACCTGCAGCTGGAGGAAAAGCTAAATTTACTAAACCGGAAGGTGCTGAAGCTGACTTATTCTTAAAGAGGGTAGATTTTATGGTTAGCGCTCTTGATAATGCTAATGTAGATTACGTAAGAGAGGATTATGCGGATAGTGTAATTGTTCAAATGCCTGTATCTACTCATTATGTAGGACAACCATCTCGTTTGAATGATAAGATTAAACCTTTTGTACAATATTCATTTTTCTCAACACCAGCAGAAATTGTTATTCAAAATAAGAATGAAGGAAAACCAATTTTTCCTGAAATTGTAATGTTAACTGCTGAATCCTACTTTTTACAGGCTCAGGCAGCTGTATTAGGTTTGGGGAATGGTAATGCTGAAGATTTGTATCAAGAAGGAATTAAACAAGCTATGTTAGTTTGGGAGGTTTCAAGTACAGAGGCCGATGCTTATATAGCAACTTCTTCTTTTGGATCATTAACAGGTACCACTGATGAAAAGCTTGAAAAAATTGCTATACAAAGGTGGATAGCTGCATATACTGATGGTTTTGAAGCATGGTCGATTGTTAGAGACTTAGGTTATCCAAGTGTACTCGCAGAAGGTGTTTCGGATATTGATATATATGGATTAGGGGATTTGAATGGTTTATATCCACAAAGAATGCGTTATGGAAATGCTGCCTGGAACAATAATGGTAGCGAAACATCTATTGCTGTGGGTATTCAAGGTGCAGATATGCAGGCAACTAAATTATGGTGGGCCAAGTAAAAGATTTTTTTTCATAGAGCAACTTTAAAGTTGGGGAGGTAATCAGAATTGGTTACCTCCTTTTATATAGATATATATTGATAACCTTTGAGTTGATTTGTAAATTCAAGTGTTTTTTATGTTATGATGAAATATTAAATAAATATTTTTCACAGAGATGACAATAATCATAAGCAGATCTCAAAACCCTTTTGCAACTTTGTTATTAGTAATAATAGTAGTTTTTAAACAGTAAGAAACAATTTCAATTATAAACGAATGGCAACAATGAAGGCACTGGTAAAATCAAAAGCCGAAAAAGGTATTTGGTTGGCAGAAGTAAAGGTTCCTCAGGTGGGACCGAATGATGTGTTGATAAAAGTGAAGAAATCGGCCATTTGTGGAACCGATTTACATATTTATAAATGGGATGAATGGGCTCAAAAAACAATTACTGTTGGAATGACCATTGGCCATGAATATGTAGGAACAGTTGCTCAAGTTGGAAGTGAGGTAAAAGAGTTTAAAGAAGGTGACAGAGTAACAGGCGAAGGGCACATTGCTTGTGGTCATTGTCGTAACTGTCGCAGAGGACGTCAACATATTTGTGAAAGAACCATCGGAATTGGAGTTAACATTGATGGCGCTTTTGCTGAGTACGTAAAGGTACCTTCAAGTAATGTTATGAAAATTAACAAGCAGATACCTGATGATATTGTTGCTATAATGGATCCGTTTGGTAATGCTACCCATACAGCATTATCCTTTCCTCTGATTGGAGAGGATGTACTGATTACTGGTGCAGGTTTAATTGGAAGCATGGCCGTATCAGTAGCACGTTTTTCTGGCGCTCGATATGTAGTTGCTACCGAAACCAATGAGTTCAGAGCTGAACTTGCAAGAAAAATGGGAGCAACACGTGTTGTAAATCCTATTAAAGAAGATCTTCATCAGGTTATGAAAGACCTTGGTATGATTGGTTTTGATATTGGTTTGGAATGTTCTGGTTCACCAATTGCATTTAATCAATTGGTTTCTAGCATGTACAATTCAGGTAAGATTTCGTTACTAGGTATACTACCTTCTTCAACAACAGTTGATTGGAATAATATTATTTTTAAAGGATTGACACTAAAAGGAATATATGGTCGCGAAATGTTTGAAACATGGTACCATATGGAACAGATGCTAATGTCAGGTCTGGATTTATCGCCAATCATCACACATCGTTTCAAAGTGGATGATTTCCAAAAAGGTTTTGATGTTATGGAAGAAGGTAATTGTGGAAAGGTTCTACTGGACTGGGAATAAAAGAATAAATAAAATGCTTAGTAATCAGCTAAGCATTTTTACTTAATTGTCCATACAATTCCTATGATGCTTCCGTAGATAATACTATTTGTTGGGTCGGATGTTATAGGGCAGGTGCCTGAATTACAGCCAATAAAATGATAATATGCATAACCGGCCGCAGCTCCAAGTAAGAGTCCAACCAGATTTCTTACCTTAAGATTTCGTTTTATTTTCTCCCAAATCTTCATTACTTTCGATTTATATAAAATACATGCAAATATATAAAAATCTATATATGTATAGACGACTTTTTATATTTCTTTTAGCTTTTGTTTCTTTGAATATTGTTGCCCAGAATTCAGTTTCATGGGTATCTATGCTTGACAGTATGCACCTGGAAAAGGATTTTAATAAAAAGAAATTTCATTTAAATAGAATATCAGATGAAATAAAGGTTTTGTGGAAATCAAAAAGTTTAAGTGAAATAAAAGCGTTAAGTAATAAAATATCGATAATCAAAAGTAAAGATGGGAATATTGAGGTGATTGCTTTCTCGGAAATTACTTATGCAAATACTCTACAAATTGAATGGCTGGTAAAAGAGAATGAAACAGGTAATGGTGTTATATGGCAATTTGAAAATGAAGTTCAAATTAAACCAACAAAGAATTATCCAAAGCTTTTTCTTGATATAGAATATGATGAAAGTAATGGATTATATGGTTTAAAAATAACAGATAATGCAGATGTGACTTACGTAAGAACTCACGATCTGATTACCAAGTGTTGGTTTGAGAAACTATTTCTGCAAACTACCGATACTGACAAAGACTCATTAAACCAAATTATACAGTCACGCTTAAATAACCTATGGAAGAATCCTTCGTATTTTGATTCTAATCTGGCAGGATTAAACCGTATGCAAACTATTATTTCGAAAGATAAGAAAGTTAAAATATCAACCTACAGTATTCAGAAAGAAGGATTTAAATATGAGTTTTATGGTGCAGTAATCAGCAGAGATCAAGGTATTGTTATGGTTTATCCTTTAACTGATGCCACAGAAACTATTAAATCGCCCGAACGTGCTTCTTTAACAGAAAAGAAATGGTATGGAGCTATTTATCTGGATATAATAGAGACAAAAGAAAAAGATATGACTTATTATACATTAATAGGTTATAAAGGCTACGACGAATTTGTAAAAACACGTCTTTTAGATGTTCTTATCATTAAGAATAACCGATTACGATTTGGAGCACCGGTTTTTAAAGAAGATCGTTTGACGCGTCACCGGGTAATATATCAGTATTCGGCGGGGGCTAGTATGATGATGCGGTACGATAAAGATTTGAAGATGATTGTAATGGATAATCTGGAACCGACTGAGTCATTTTACCGGGGAGTTTATCGCTTTTACGGACCTGATTTTTCATATAACGGTTTTAAATTTCAAAAAGGAAATTGGGTTTTACAGAAGGATATTGACTTAAGAAATCCCAAGGGCCACAATTAATACTCCGTTTTTTTAGAATAAAAATCACTAGTGGGCGATTAAGATTAAAAAACGATCTTTGAAATTCTTTGTTAGTCGTACTTGTAGCGATTTTTAATAGCGTGACGATTTGAATTG
>JAFMVE010000066.1 GCA_025499705.1 Carboxylicivirga caseinilyticus | reverse complement strand
AAATTGAATAAGTAATATGATTGATAGATTATAATTACACCAAATTCCGGAATGTATATAGATGCTTCCGGGATTTTTTGTTTTCAAATCTTTTCAATCATTTTTAACCTCTTATGACCTTTTAATATACTGCTACAAACCCTTATATAACAAAAAAAGGCACGGATAAATCCGCACCTTTAAATTATTTCTTAGCTCAAATCTAATTTGTAAAATCAATTAGTTCAATATCAAATATTAAAACAGAATTAGCTGGTATTGCACCTGCAGCATAAGGACCATAACCGTATGGCGAAGGAATAATCAATGTTAATTTATCTCCTTTACTCATTACAGGTATACCAATTTGCCAGCCAACAATTAAACCACTAAGAATGAAAGAAATAGATTCACCTTCATCGGTACTGTCAAACACAGTCCCATCCAACAGATAACCTTTATATGCAACTGTTACTTCTGAGGTACTGTTAGGCTTTTCTGTATCTGACTCATCAGCTATCTCATGGTTATAATAATAAACCCCCGAAGCTGTACCATTGTAAATAATTTCGGTTGCATCTATCCCATTATCTGCAATATAATCTGCAATTAGTGCCTCATCAATTTCCAATTGCTTCAAGGCATCATACGTTTCAGTAACATCATTCTCCTTTATACAACTAACTGCAGTAATTGCTAATAAAAACACTCCCAGCAATCTTTTTATCAAACCTAACTTTTTCATTTTTCTTTTTATTATCATCCTTAATTCCAAATTGTTTTAATCAGCTAATTATATTCAACATATAAACCGAAAGTATTACAAAAGTATAAGATTCTGGCAGACGAGAAAATCAGATACAACTTTAACAATCTTTTAAATCATCATTATAAATTACAAACACTTCCATCCTTCTTTTACTTTCACAAGTGTGCCTGATTTTAATACATTGTTACGATCTCTGAAAACAACATAGTTAGTTGGTCCATGAAAAACA
The DNA here is from genome assembly GCA_025499705.1 of Carboxylicivirga caseinilyticus. GTDB lineage: Bacteria > Bacteroidota > Bacteroidia > Bacteroidales > Marinilabiliaceae > Carboxylicivirga > Carboxylicivirga caseinilyticus. The sequence goes on along the minus strand of JAFMVE010000066.1, from coordinate 15,930 downwards.
TTGTTAATATTGACAATTCCATCCGATTTCTGGGCTGTGTATATCAATAAATACTTTTCAGGATTAGCTGGATTTTGCATATTAAAAATTGCTTTACCATCGCTAAGTTCATATTCTTTATCGGCTTTGATTGAAGATTCTGAAGTTATAATCGGAAGATTAGTTTTAAACTTTTTTAGCAACAAATTATTCTTCTCAGTTCCATAAATCATGAAAGAATATTGACTTATATCCAGATCAAGCGCCTCTTTATCAGTAATAATTTGCTTATCCTTCATAAACTTATCTCTAATCATTTTTACATAGTTCAGAATCTCACCTTCATTACCATCTTCTTTTTCCGAAACAACAATGTAATCAACATTGGCAAAAGTTTGATTGATGCTAATCATATATTGAGCATTATAGTCGTTTGTTTTTGCATCATCAAAGGCAGTCTTGATAAGAGTTGGATAAAAATCGGCAAAAGTTGGGTATTTGCTTCTGTTATTACTGTATATCTCCAGGGCTTTCATCATTGGCTCGGTATAAATAAAACCTCTGCCAACCTCTTTATACATAACCTTTTCAGCGATCTCATCTCCATATTTCTGTTTCGCTAAAAAGGTCGTTACCGCCCTAATCACCTGCTCATTCACAACAGTAGTCCAACTGCCATAGGCCTGTTTTTTCATCTGATCCTTAATAGGATTTAACAACTGTTTGTATCCTTCAACCAAATCATTGTTTTCGTCAGTCAGATAATTCACATATGAATGACCGAATTCATGCCAAACCAAATACTCAATATCATTTATCTGTCCAAAAACGGGCTGTCCGTTTTCTTCTTTTCTGGGCGACATGATATTGTAAATATCAAGCTTACCGTTAACACTTACACCAGGACCATAATTACCACTATTCAAACATGATAAGATAATATTATAGCTATTTTGCTTTTTACCGTAGAACTTTTCAATGGTTTCTATTTCATTAAAATCGTTTAATTGAGTAGCCATATTATCAACCAATCCTGCATAAAATGATTGATGTGACTCGATGAATTCATTAAAATGAGTATCCTCCACAAACTGTTTCAAAACCGAAACAAATTTCTTTAGTTGATCCTCCCCACCAATTCGACGTAGCAGATATTCGGGCATCTCATTATCAACATTCAATTCGTCAGATAGATGAAGCATCATAGCCGGTGGAGCATCATAGGTAAAGCCCTTTTGAGAAAGCCCTTTCACAAACAACACAGCTTCATGATCTTTATATTTCTCAAAGTATTGATCGATGGAATTTTTATATTCGAGATTAAATTTATTCAGACGAAAGTAATCACCGAGATATTGCACAATACTTATTAACTCCTGACGGCTGTCAATTGAAATTGAAAGACCATTTATTTGTTTGCTGGCTACAATACTTTTTTCTCCTGCCTTTACAAATAATAAATTCGTAAATAAGAAAACACCACAAAATAGTGCAATTAACGTTTTGTTCATTTTTTTAAGGGTTTAGATTTGTTGTGTGACATTCATTATTACTGATATACAAATCAGTAAACTATCTTACTCATTTATATTCCTACTTTATAAATTCTTGTCACAGACATTAAAAGGGTGCTTGCCAGAATTGAGTGGGATTACTAATCCGATAAGTAGTATGTTTCACAAGTGTTACCTCATTTGTCCAAACGGTAATAGGCTCCACCTTCCAGTCAATATTCTCAGGTAATAACTCAATATAATCAATGGTTGGATAAACGCCTCTGGTTTCGGAATTATACCGGCTATTAATATGAACGCTAAAACGATACAAATTCTTAGCCATGTATTTTTCAAGATAATAATCCTTGGTTTGTGTCACCTGATTATTCCAGTTGGCATCAGGATTCAATATCAAAGGTTTATCATTAATCAGTCGTTCTCTTACCTCTTCAATCCCCAACAACTCACCTTTTTCGTCCATTACATAAGCAGCAAATGTTGGATCCATCCAGATCCATTTATCTAACTGAGTTGAATAAACCATATTAATCACATGGCAGTCATCAAATTTTTCTTCTTTGGGCATACAGGTTATGTATCGCGAAGGATAACCCATAGCAAGGTAACATTCGTTAAGTATAGTCGCCATCATTCGGCAATTAACACCTCTTTCTTCCGACTCACATGTGTTAATTAAATCGATCGCATTTTTATTATCCGGATTATAACTACTTCCATCGTGCCTTACAGCATTATGAACCCAATACATAAGATTAATCATTCGGTTTACTTCGCTTCCCCGTCCGGCAATGGAGTCCAGATTATAATGTTTGCGAAGATTTACCAGAACTGAATCACTCTTGGATTGGTAAGTAAAAGCTGGAAGATTGATCGTATCCACATAACTATATTCAGCCGCAGCTTTCAGCTTATCGAGATAAGGCAAAACATACTTGATTCTTGTAAATGCTGTATCCTTATCATTTAATACAATAATAAAATCAACACTATCTTTACCCGGTCCTACCTTAAAAGTTGCTGAATCCAGGTCGGTGTAAAAGGTAACTTCGTTTGCGCTTGTTTTAAAAATATCAGGCTTTATCTGCGGACTGATTCTCCAGTTTTGCCTGATAAGCCGATCACCATCTTTTATATCCAATAACTCAGTATTAGATTTGATAATAACATTTGAATCCTGATGTGTACAATGAACCAGAATAGGCAATAGGAAAATACTTAAAATTAATTGTCTCATTATGGGTCTGGGTTTATGATTATATAATTAACATAGTTTAATTTTCGAACATTATATCAAGAGGCAAGGCTGCTCCCATTCTTTTATTAATGATATCTCCATCAAATATTATTTCTCCGCCAGGCAAAGATCCATCTTTCCTAATCACACAAATATCTTTCATTATATAACATCTTGAGTTTTTTATTCTGGGATCTTTTAAGTTAATCTTCCTTAAGAGCAGATTTAGAGGTTTTTTTCCCCTGTAGAAATAGAGTATTTCATATTCCTTCCCTTTTAAACCGCTTAACCATGCTTCATTCAACATAAAATCAGCACAACCACAAGTCGATAATTCAAAAGTTTTATATTCCGGACCTTCAGGATTCGAAACTGTATCTGTTTCAAGAATTAAAAATCCATTCATTCTTAATGTATTCTCATACATAGAGCGCACAAAATGCATTGTTGAATTATTATATGCCTCTTTCCTGTTTTTTAAATACTTCTTTTCTTTTCGTTCTGAATTAATTTTCAACTCCTTAAAAAACGAGTATCCTACTATTCGAATTGAGTTACGCCGAATCTCAGGATTAAACTGCTCACGAAAAGTTACCAGATCGTAGCGCAACTCATATCCTAAATCAGGTAAAAGAATTTTCAGTGGTTCAGTTGCTGTGGCAATGAATTTTTCGTAGGGCCCTTTACCGGGAATAAAGAATTTTTCAGCATATTGAACATCAAAATACAAAACACTATCATTAAGTATCTGAGCCTTTTTGCCCCATTTATCAACACCTAGAAATACTTTCTTAAAATAATCCATATTGGCCGCCCTAAGATTAGTACTCTCTATTGTTACTTGCTGAATATCTATCTTTTTAGGAATTAACCGAATTGACAAACGCTTTTCTTTCTTACTATCAATATTAACAATTCTACTCACGTAACTGATATGACTGATTACTATTTGAGAGTAATCCATATCATAAGTTAATTCAAATTGTCCATCCTCACCAGTGATCGTACCTATAGTGGTTCCATCAATATAAATATTGGCAAATTCAACTGGTTGATTGGTCAACGAATCTTTTACTTCACCCGATATGGTATATGCTTCAACTTGCAACAACACACCAAATACAAGGGAAACGATAAGGAGAAATTCTTTCATAAGCTCAAATTATTTGGTCTCCTCAACAAACCTGGTTACTTCATTTAAAAATTTAATTTGATTGATAATACTCAAGTCTGGAGGTAAAAGCTGATTATCCCGCCATTGAGCCGGATTATATTCGACTTCTTTTTTCGTTTCGTTTATCTGATTCCACTTCTTAGGCAATTTATCCTTTAATAATTTAAAATCATCCTGAAAAATTGGTTTCCATACCGTCTCCTGTTCAATCTTCTTAAGTTCTCCATTCCAATAGAAAGAAACGTTGTAAATGCTAAAGTCCGGATCCCATGTTTCTCCGTTAAACTTCCAGGTCACCTCACGTTGTTCTCTTACCACTTCAAAATTTTCACTACTCCGTGCACTCACAATATACATATCGGGCATAATGTATTTTTTAGCTTTATCACTAAAGCGCCACGAAGCCCATGCAAGACCATATGTTTCTGCATCTATCAATAATTCACCCTGATAAAAAGCATAGTTAACATCATTATACTGATCGAAATGAATACGATACATTCTGCGCCCTTGAAATTGTGTTTCTCCAACAAGTATGTATTCATACGCCTTCTGAAAATTAAGATCGAGAAAAGACTCCAAAAACCAAACAGGATCTAATTGAGGAATTACATCATTCCGTTTAAGAGGCGTGAAGTTAATTTTTCTACCATAATCGATTGAATGAAACTCTTGTCTGCCGGTAATATTTGTCTCAATCGGAATAGCTTCCTCTGCCATTTTCGGCCAGACTTGTATAAAACTTAAATCCTTTAAACTATGCAAATAGCTATTATCGAAGATTTTCTCACGATAGGCACCTTTGAAGTATATCTTCTTCGAGTTTCTGTTTTTAAATCGACTCCGATAAAGCTTTTTAATAATTTCTAATGCATCGTCAGAAGATTGTCGAATCTCTTCTTTTTCAAGGGTTTTATCAGAATCCAATAAATCCTGATAAGTGCATTTCAATGGCTGAAATCCTGCTTTCTCAATCTTTATAGTACTGGTTGGATGAATTATATTTTCGTCAACAGGAAACAAACCATCAGCTGAGGTAAATGCACTCCAATCATTCTGATCCGAACTAATTTTCGCATAAGATACCGGAGTTCGGTCGGGTAAGAACAGATGAGCCTTATATAGTGGATCAACCGGTTGCTGATTTAATAGTTCCCTTTTAGGTTCCAAAGTTTGTTGAGAAGTAAACAGAGAATCTGGTGTATAATACAGTAAACTTCCAACCTCACCTCTTTCAGACACACCATTGATTTCCAGCCTTATTTTATTGGACACATCTGAAGCATAAAACTTCAATGGAGCTCTACCATTAATGTCAGTTTCCACATCAGGAAACCAGGCTAAGGTGTTTCTTTCATCAGAAAGTATACTATCCTTAATGCTTGTTGAGTAATCGAAATGATAAAACTCTTTTACTCTCTTAAATCCATGTAATGTAACATTAGAAATACCTTTGTAGGCAATGGTACTATAAAGACCGCCACCAGCCTGAGTATAAATCGAAAGAATCGCCACCGGCGTTGAAACTTCTTCAGTACCCTTAACGGTATATTCTATCTGACCTTCAAGCGTTGTCCAATCTATATCTTCATTATTAAAAAACTCAGCATCACCCGTTAACAAAGCCTTTGCATTGGGAGTATCCGGAAATACTAAATCAACTGATTTAACTTCCATGGGATCCAGCGTTACCAAATCATCAATAGAATAGGTTCCTAACATCCCGCTCATTATACCCTTAGTATTCGAAGCTCCAACCATTTTGCCATCGACATAAACAAAGAAACGATGTCTTCTTTTTCCAATCAGTTGAAAACTAACCGTCGTTGTTGAAGAATACTCCACTATTTCCATTCCATTACTTGTTAACTCAACAGAGCTTCCGTCAACACCAACATTCGATGTTGTTATTCGCAGTTCGGGAAATGCTTCATAGAGCAAGCTGAATATTCCATCATACCAAGGCATCTCTCCCATTAATTCACCAATTTTGGTTTCTCCAACTGAATAATCTGGTGCACCATATTTCTGATTCATAATTCCTTTTGCCGACTTCTTGCTTTCGGCCTTCACATCAACCTCATCAATAGCTACATCTGTTGTTACCATAAAGGTGTCTTCAATCACAACTCTTGCTAATTCCTTTTCCAGCAAATCTCTGGTTAATCGTATATCTTCAATATTAATTGTTTCTGCATTAACATCAGAACAATAAGCATTGGTTAAATAACTGAACTGATCTGCAGGTTGTGGCTGATAGCTGGTTTGAATATCAATCTTATAATCTCTTTTTGCGTCCTTTTTATTTTTTGTTTGTACAACAACCCTTTTGCTATCATAGAAATCGCTCATTATAAAGGTAAACTCACCATTTTGATTCACTTTCTCATTATAGCTATCAAAAACACTACCTGCAACCATGGTTACTTCGGCACCTTCCGGCACTTTATCTTTACCCCATAACGATCGAACTTTTCCTTTCACATATATACCAGGCTCTTCAAGATACTCAGGAATAGCAATGGTATCAGTTATCACCTCTTCCCATTTATATCTTCGCCATCCATTTGTCAACATTAATAATTCCGACTTAAAATTACCTTCACCGGAATCTTCGAAAAGTACCGGTTCATTCATTTTCAAATCTGGCAAATCGGAATACAATGAAAGATATTGAATGATATTTGGCGATTGATAACTATGATCAGGTACTCTTTCAGCATCGGTTGCCGAAACAGTAAAGTTTCCTTCAACCGGCAGGCCATCAGCATTTGTAACTTGAAGTTCCATCTCAACAGCATCCCTGCCAGAAGCAGGCAACCTAACTTCTCGAAGTGCAATATTTAGAGCTTCGTCCTTCTTAACAAACAATAATCGTTCTGCCTTTGGTATTTTATTACTATCAAATAAAGTAAGCTGAACAATGCCACTATTAAATTCTGTTTTCTCCATTAAAACAGCAACAGTCTTTCTTTGAGTCAAATCTATCCTCATCGCATTCTTAGGCTGACCATTCTGAGTTGCCAAAAGAAAAGCGGTACTATCCGAAGTGAGTGCACCAATTCTGGAAATCATTATCTGAACAGGCTTATCTTTACCTTTATCTGTAACAGCCATTGCTAAACCTGACTCAAGAGCATTGGGTAAGGGTTCTTTATCCAAAGTTTCGATTTCGCCGGTTTGCTTTATAAAATACTTTTTACCAGGTTGAGGATTAAGCATAAAAAAACCTTTTCCCCTCCATAACGTTTTTGCAGCAGCAACAATTTGACCCGTTTCATCTTCTACCATACCCATAAAATCAACAGGTAAACCTAATTCATCTAACACTTCAAATGCTACTTTGGTATTAACACCAGTTATTAATTCACCTCCCTCGGGATAGAATTTAATATTATACTTTGATTCGATTTTTTCAGATTCTACTTGCGATTCATCATCCACTACCTCTGATGACAACGCATTAGAATGGGCTGATACAACGGGTCTGGATCCAACAATAATTATTTCTTTCGAGAAATAGTAAGCACTTCCGGCATTACGCATCCAATTGGTATATGCTACCAGATAATATTTACCAGGCTTAAGTCCATATTTTAAATCAATCTGTCCAGCAGCTTTACCTTCTTCAATTTTAAACATATCCTTTGAATAGATCGACTGATCAGGCTTAAGCAACTCAACATGCAATACCACTTCGGTAAGATTTAATTTTTGCGATGCAGCATTCATAACAAATGCACTAAACCAAATGGTTTCGCCAGGCAAATATGCAGGACGATCGGTTTGTACAAATATTTTTTCGTTATGACTAACAGCCTGATGAAGGGATAGTTTTTTTACTATGTCTGATTCCCATGATTGGGCTGTAATAAATAAGGCAACATGTAAGAAGAATAAGACCGAGATATACTTTTTACGAATAAAAATATTAGGGCCCAATTGGTACATAAAGATTTGAATTTAGTTATAAGGTTTTTCAAATCTAAATATAGCTAACGATATTCAGAATAACATAAAATATTCTGCTGGATACTAGTACAAATTTTATATTTTATATTGTTTTTTGCCTGTATTTTTTACTACACTTACTATAATCTTGGGTTAGTTAACAGTAATCATGCTCAACAATTTTGTATTTAAAACCATACAATTACAAGATTGGCAAATAGCCTTTGTAAGCAGCATTAATGGCGGTATCTCAACCAAACTAAGCACCATTATCGACTTTCTTTTCGGTGGTTCAATTTCCGGTGTGAACAATGTAAAACTTAAAACCAAACGTAAGAATGAAGACATTTGATGAACTCTTTGATGGAATGATAAAGCACGAAGGTTACTACGCCAATGTAACCGGAGATAAAGGAGGTGAAACATATATGGGTGTAGCCCGGAATTTGCATCCCGATTGGGAAGGCTGGCAATACATTGATACCTACAAAGAAACCTACGGTGAAATATCTTGGAACTTTAAGATTGATGTTCCTCAATTGACACAGCTTGTAAAGGATTTTTATCAGCAGACCTTTTACAAAAGGTTTAAAATTGATGAAATCTCCAATGGTTCACTACAAGAAATCATTTTTGATTGGTGCGTTAATAGTGGAGTATGGGGAGCCAGGGGCGTTCAAAAAGTATTAAACCGCTTCTTTGATTGTGAACTTAAATTGGATGGGATTATCGGCAAAAACACAATCAAAGCCCTTAATTCTTGCCCACCAGAAATGTTATTCAATGCCATCAAGTCTGCACGTATACATTATTACAACACAATTGCGCAAAGAGGTCAGAACCAAAAATTTTTAAAGGGGTGGATGAAAAGGGTAAACTCAATCACCTTTATAAGTTAACTATATTCCCACACGATTATAAGTCATTCCGCTTATCATTTTATCAACACATTGCCTTATTAGATAATAGGATGCACTGGATACTAAAATTATTATGGGATCATCTATCCTAATCTAATCAAACTGGAGAAATTTAAAACTCATCATATAGCTACTTTGATAATATTATTGATTCGGTATAGAGAAATTAAAAATACTTCCTTTACCAACCTCACTTTCCACCCAAATTTTACCACCTATCGAAATTATAAGGTCATTGCATATGGAAAGCCCTAAACCTGTCCCAATTTCATGATTTGTCCCTTTTTTACTTATTGTTTTCTCAAAGTTAAATAAACTATCTCTCGTTGAACTATCCATTCCAACACCTGTATCTTTAACAGATATAATTATTTCGCCCTGAACTTTTCTTGAAATAATAGTAACTGCCCCATCTCTTTCCGAAAATTTTATTGCATTACAGATAAGATTCCGCAATAAAGTGTTTAGTATATTTTTATTGGTTTCTATTATATCACATTCAAGTTCTGTCAATACTTTTATATCCTTACGCAATAGATTTTCCTTGAAAATATTTTTGATTTCATCAATGGATTTCTTTAAAGAACAATTTTCAATAAGTACTTTACCATTCCCAATTTGCAATATTACCCAATTCAAAATATTGTCAAGTAAATTATAACTGCTTTTATTACTATCTGAAAATACACCGATATATCTTAACAATTCTTCTTTCGTGAAACTTGATGAGTCTTTAGTTATTATATCTAATAGATGCATCTGAGCACCCATTGGAGCTTTTAAATCATGAGATAATATAGATAAGAATCGATTCTTTATTTCATTTAACCTTTCCAATTCTTCATTATGTTTCTTTATTGATTCTCTTTGTTTTTTCAGCTCTGTAACATCTGAGATTAATGCTAATACATGGGTTGTTCCTTTTAATGAATTGATTATTGATGTTGATATAGAAATTGTTTTAGGTTCATTATTCTTTGTTGTAATATCCCATTCTTCATTCACAATATCTTCTCCCTCTCGCATCGAAGTCATGCGTTGAATAGCTCTTTCCCTTATTTCTAAATCCTTATACAAAGATTGATACCATCCTAACTCATTTATCTCATTAAGAGTATATCCCGTGATTTTTTCAATTTGATTGTTCCATACTGTAAATTCTACATAGGGAAACTCATCAATATTGTGACATACACATAAACCTTCAGCAGCATTTTTAATAAGCATTTCCCTGAAAGAAAAAACCTCTTTTAACTCCCTCTCCCTCAATACCCTATTTGTAATATTTTCAAGAGTGGCAATCATTCCATCAAAATTATTATTAGCATCAAACTTGGGAGCAGCATTTATAGAAAGATAAATCATAGAACCATCTGGCCATTTTATAGCATGTTCAATACAATGAACTGGTTTACCTTCTTTCTGGACACGTATAAATGGTAATTCCTCTTGAGGAAAATCGTTTCCTTCAAAATCAGTAATCTTCCAATCTGGATGATTGTATGTCATTCCTGTGATGTCCTCTTTTTTTAGACCAAGCTTTTTCTCCGCTCTGGAATTTGCAAATTCAAATTGACCTTGTTTATCCACAACAATGATACCTACTGGGCTGGTATCTGTCATTTTCTGATTATATTCTAATGCGGCTTTTAAACTCTTCTCTGTTTGTTTTAGTTCTGTAATATCGGTTGCTACTCCTACAACACCTATAACTTTCTTATCTGATATTAGAGGCGTATAAGAAGTATCAAAATATATTTCCCCAACTTGGTTTACTATTCGTACTTCATTGCCATCAAAAACAGATTTAATACTAGAGATGATAGCAGGATTGTCTTTATATAACTCTAAAGCTGACATTCCAACTACCTGACCTGGTTGTAACCCAAGTTTTTTAAGTCCTTTACCATCCGACAATGTAAATATACCTTCGCTATCTAGTGCAAAAAGGATTACAGAAGCTTCTGAGATGACAGTACTTAAAAGGTGTTGCTTACTTTCTAGTTCCAATGTTCTTTTGGCAACATTTTCCTCCAGTTTTCCTTGATAATCCAGCAGTTCAAACTCTGTCTCTTTCTGCTTGGTAATATCAGTTATTGCCCCTAACATTTTTATCGTTGCCCCTGCATTGTTTTTCTCTATCTTTCCCTTGGCTATTACATATTTAATTAAACCATTTGGTAGTACTATTCGGTATTCAAAAGGATTACAGATACCTTTTTCTATCCATTGTTGAGTATTTATATTGTGCTTTTCTTTATCATCAGGATGAATACGATTAAGGATACTTTCATAATTAATTTTTGACCCAATCTCATAATCAAACAACCTATATGTTTCATCCGACCATATTACATTATCATTTTCAACATCATATTCCCAAAACCCTACATTAGCAAGCTTAGCCATTTCCGAAAGCTTAAAAGCCATTGAGTTAATATCTTTTTCAGATTGCAACTGACTTTGTTCGATATTAACGTCTTTAAGTCTTTCAATTTCTTTTTCAAGCTCTTGAATCCTATATATATAACTTTTTTCGATTTCCGATTGCACAAGCTAGTCCTCCCAAAATTGCTTAGATATTAAAAGATACAAAAAAGTAAATCAAGTATGAAGTTTAAATCCAAATATCTGCTTTAAGACATCTTTCTTTTATAAAAAAGTTGAATCAACAATCTATCATACCTATAATTTATTTAGATGGGAAAATACAAAAAAGAAAAACTCCCGGCTGAATAAAATCAACCGGGAGTTTCTTTTTTGTGCCCAGAACAAGACTCGAACTTGCACGCTCTAAAACGAGCATTGGCCCCTCAAGCCAACGTGTCTACCAATTTCACCATCTGGGCTGGTATCTGTTTCCAAATTTATAAATCTGTAGAATGTTTCCGAATTGTTTCCGAAAAATTTTTCTACATTTGAGCTACGTTCTTTTATAACTCTTTATTAATCAGCTTTAGCAGTCCTTTGTAGCTAAAGTTTAGTAAATGCCCCTCAACCGTGCCTGTCTACCAATTTCAGCACTTGGGCGATAAATAAAAAAGGAAGTAAAACTTCCTTAATTCCGAGCGAAAAACGGGACTCGAACCCGCGACCCCGACCTTGGCAAGGTCGTGCTCTACCAACTGAGCTATTTTCGCAAATGCGTTGGCAAAATTATAAAAATTCCTGTTTTCAACAATAGATATTATTGCCTTTTTTAGAATACTGAAAGGGTCTTTCCCTATTTTACATGAGCCATAAAGTTACGACGAATACTGCTCTTGGTCTCAAGTTTAGCATAGAAATCCTCTATCTCACTCACACACCTTTGTTTACATTCAATCGACATTTCGGGCAAATCAAGTATCATATTTAAAACCTCTTCTTTTGTCTCGGTAAAATAGTCAACTTGCTTTCTTAACTCATCAAATTTAACACGGTCGCCTTTATAAATCTTTACGGTTTCAGCTGTTCCGGTAATATCTTTTCGGTATGGAGGATTTACAAAAAATGACATATCAAAATCGTAAGGTATAGCAATATATGGTTTATGATTTCCATCCTTCACTAATATAACATTATGCAACATAGGAACAGACCAGTCTTCATTACCAATCATATATTGAAACATCGACATTTTGACCATTTCCTGTTCTTCCAGCTGATTTAATGTCACATTCATCACCTTATATTGTTCAATTCCCAGCCGGGCACACATATCATCTTTATCTTCTATGAAAAAACCAAATTTTGTAAAAGAAGAGCCATCATTTTCATCAACATAGTTTATCTCAACCAAACGTACTTTTAAACTATATTCTGAAATGGAATTATAAATACGATAGGCAGAATATTCTCTGATTACACTGTTCAACATCTCTTCACTATCCTTACAATGGGTAACCAGTTTAAGTTTTCTATTATTTTTAAACAAGGTACGCCCAACATCCTCTTTACCAAATTTAAGCTTAAGTGGAGCAAAGTCACAGGTTGATTCTTTTAACCTGAAATTACCCCTCACCTTTAATTTAACTGGTAATTCTACATCTTTCTTATCGGTATATACCATTCTACCAACAATATAATCGGCAGCTTTATCTCGTTCTGTATACAATTTATTAAAGTCAGCAATTAAAGTCAGCTTTAATACTTCATCCGAATCAAAAACACCATTAGGACGAATATTGTTAGCCTTAACACCCGACACACTAGCAATTACAAAAAGCAAAAAAACAAATCCTATTTTAATCCTTGCAACTGTTTTCATAATCATGTTTATTGAAAAATAAATGATCTTAACTATCTATCTAATTTTTAACCTACGAGAGCAATCATCTCCCTTTCTTCTGCCATTAATTTATTAACACTAAGTAACCTTGGCTTAAACCGATTATACTTAACATCATTATTTAAGGCTATCGTACCCAAACAGTACTTACTAATTGACAATGGTGAATAACCATGCTTTTTAATCGTGCGTGCAAATGATGAATATATATCATCTCTGTTCCTTTTAATTTCTACTATAACACAATTATCAAGTGACTTCGACATATTTAAATTATTAAAGCCAACATTTAAATCAATAGTAATTCGCTCACAAGTAGCTTTATTAACCAATGTAATTCGCTTAAAATGTGTTGATAAAACAGGATTTAAATCATCAGCACTATACGGTGTATTACTATTAACAAACAACTGATCACCGCCATTGATATGTTTTTCAAACCCATTTACAGCCACTCTCATCTTATGAGTCCTACCTTTCTCTTTCAATTTAATTTCAAGAAATTTGTCACCACTTTCAGCGTACTCACGGTAACGAATTTTAAAGCGGCGATTCTTTCCATTATGATGTTCGTGATACATATTCAGGTTTTCTGTATCGTAATAAGTTGTGAAATAAGATAGGATTCTCTTATTATTAATCTCTACAACATCATAGTCGTTAATATGCGCTGCAAGGCATGAAACCAACGATTGAGGGGTCAATAAAAATTTTGTATCAATCCTGTTCATCAATTTCACGCTTCCCATTTCTTTAAGACCTATGGAATCGTATAAACTTATTACTTCATTTAAAACATTCATTCCTTATCGCTATTAATCGTTTTGAATAACTGAATATCTTAATCTATCAATTTGAGGCTGCAAAAAAGATATAATTACAAATTATAAATCATGATCTAAATCAACTCTCAAATACACAAACTTCATTTTGTAACTTAAAAACCCATATACATTTTTTCAATTCACTTTATAATGCTGTATTTCTGTATTTTATATTACATTACATTTTATTACTTACTCTTATTTTTTAATTGTTAATTTTTCTTAACCTGCTCTTAAACATCTTTACAACAATAAAAATTGTAAGCAACATGATCGTTAATCACATATTCAGTCTAATTCAATGATTGAACCAAAACACGCTATATATTAATATTCAATACTTTACAAATAATAAGCCAGATAAAAACCGTTCATTATCGAACAAGGAGATGCTCAAAAACGCACAGCTATTAAAACCTATGGAAATTTTCATTATTTTAGTTAACCTTATTGCTATTCTCACGTATCATTGTTATTTAATGCCCAAAAACTAATTAGATAATGGCCTCATTTTTAAGTTCTCTTTTTGGAAGTAAGTATCCGCAAACAGCAAAGTATGAAGCTGAACAGGAAAAATTGAAGAACGATTATAAGCGTTTCGTTGACTTTGAAAACTCAACCAATTATAAAAGATATAAGGAACTGGATGAACTCGTGCACTCAGGTGACTTTATTAAGAAGGTTGATCAGTTAAAAACTGAAAAATTCAAAACCACTAAGGAATACCGTCAATTAAAAGATTATGAATCTTTGAAAAAGTCGAGTGATTTAAAAAAATATTTTAAATACAAGGCTTCTCATAATCCCGAAAGAGTTTTATCCATTAAAGACTCAAATATTCTTAAAGAATTTACTGAATTAAAGAAATGGACTGAAAGCCCTGAATTCAGAGAAGAAAAGGGCAAAAAAGACTTTAAGAAATCAGAAGCCTACACAAAGTTTAACGAGTTTAAGAGTCTGCAAAAAAACTCCGACATTAAGTTTTACTTCAAAGAGTTAAACAAAGCTGCTTACAAAAACTTTGTAAATATTGACAAATCTGAAAGGTTAGAAACTTTTGAGAAATTAAAGCAACTGGTTGAATCCGCTGATTTTATTGCCTTCAAAAAAGAATTGGAAGATCCTAAACGATTTGCCAAATCAAAAGAATACGCTCTACTTTCGGAGTATGAGGACATAAAAAAAACACCCGAATTTAAATGGTACGAGAAAACTAAATCTCATAATTCATTTAGTGAAATCAATAAATGGCAATTAACCTTTGAAGATGATTTTGACAGTTCTAAAATTGATCAAAACAAATGGATAAATGGTTATTATTGGGGTAAAGCTCTTTTAAATGATGTTTATGTTTTAAAAGAAGAGAAACAATTTTTCAGTGAGTCAAATATACAATTGAGAGATAGCGTTGCTCACCTTACCACCAAAGAAGAAAAGATTAAAGGAAAGATTTGGGACGATCAGATGGGTTTTGTTCCAAAAGAATTTAATTACTCATCAGCCCTTATTAGTACCGGGCAAAGCTTCAGACAGCTTTATGGAAAATTCGAAGCTAAAGTTAAAGTAGAAGATTCTTCGCCTATTAACCATGCCTTTTGGATGGTTGGCGAAAGCATTGCTCCTCAAGTTGACATATTTAGATTTGCCGAAGCCGGTTCTAAACAATTTAAAGCTGGAAGTCACTTAATGGTAAATAACACAGCATCTCAGAAGCTTACTACCGTCAATGGCATTAAGTTCGATTCAGACTACTTTATATATGGATTGGAATGGACCAAAGAAAAACTGACCTGGACAGTTAATGGAGTTAAAGTTCATGAACAAACTCAAAACATTCCAAACCAACCGATGTATTTAGTTTTTAGCTCGCATTTATTGAAGGATGAAGTAAAAGTTAAAGTACCATCTTCTTTAAGTGTTGACTGGATAAGATGTTATCAAGAAAAAGCCTAGATAAAAGCAAATTAAAGAGGGTGTCCAAAAAGTGATTCTGCAAATAAGGAATCTTTCAAATTGTAACTTTACTTTCATTATACCCCACCAAACCTCCCCTATAAGGGA
>JAFMVE010000065.1 GCA_025499705.1 Carboxylicivirga caseinilyticus | reverse complement strand
GTCCCCTTCAGGGGATTTAGGGGTGACATAAAATGATATTTTATTACAAATTGAAACTAACGTTGTTTTGATGTTTAGTTTTTGGACACCCTCATAGTATTTTGTTAATGTGTTTATTTCAACGGAATTACAAAAGTTGAAATACTTTGGTTAGGAGCATTGTATTCAAGAATTTTTCTTTTTAATGCATAGGCATCTGAAACCGAAGTGCAATTTTCGTCGAGGGAAGTTCTGAAAAATTTGATATCTCCTATATTTTTAAAATCTGACAAATCTATTCGAACAGATTCACTTGTCTTTAATTCGTTTAATAAAACAGCTACCAATTCTTTTTCATCAGGACTAAGGGCGCATAGTAGCTTATCGTTTCCTGATTCGATTATGGTATAACCTTGCTTAATAAATCGAGTGACTTGCATGCGCACATAAAAGTTTTTCATAATAATGAAGTTTTCATCCATCTTGTGGCTGTTTAGTAATCCCCAGGCATCGCTATTAACTTCAAGAACCTGCCAATCGATCCAGGCTGGTGTTCTCAGGTATTTTAAATCGTTAAACATGCGTTGTGCAAGGCCAAGATTACTTGTAATACCACGTCCCGGTATATCAATAGGGCCTGACTCAGATTGCCAGAATGTTACACCTATTTGTTCAGCAAGTTTCTGTGCTTTTTTTCTTTCCGTATTATTGCCACTGTAGGAATGAGTGTTAACCTGTCCCAGTATTTTAGGGATATCTTCAGTTTGCAGATAAGCTTCCATTGTTCTAATGAAACCGGCTATATCTGTTTCATCAGAGGCTGAAAGTACGGTGGTTAATTCAGTTGCTTTTAGTTTTGGATAAAGTATTCGCAGCAGATCAATTTGTGACTGAACAGAAAAGTGACAGCCTTCCTGACCACCTTTGTTTCCCCAGTAATTTGTTAAAGGTTCATTAAAAGGCTCCAGTGTTTTAAATTCTATCTTAAATGAATCCTTGTAGAACTGACAAACATCCAATAAATAATCGCAAAAGGCTTCATAATATTCCGGTTTCAAATTGTCAGCTGTTGAAGGATCATTACCTGCAGAACAGCCACTATATGTCATCCAATAGGGTGCCGAATTTGAAAAGGCCTCAAAAATAGCATCCGGACGTTTTTCTTTTATCTTAAGCATAATTTTACGCTGACCTGCATCTGCAGACCAATCATAAGGTTGATTTTCTGAAGTTTTAAAGCCTTGTATCTCAGCTCTTATCCCTTTTCCATGCGCCATGTGGCCGGGTTTATCAGGTGTTGAATAATGTGCAGGATCATCTCCACCACCAATGTTATAGCGGAAAATATTCATGTTTAGCTGATCGGGAGATGTTATTAAATCAATAATCTCATCAATTTTATTTTCATTTTCCCATTGGCCAGCCATATGTGCCCACCAGCACAAAGAAGATCCCCAGCCTTCGATTGTTTGATATTTTAAGGTTGGATTCGGTTTTATACTGGTTTGAACCTGTGATTGACAACTTGCTAATAAAGCAAAAAACAGAATCCAAATTGTGATAGATTTTTTCAATATGAGTTTCATAAAAGATTTTTAAGGTATACATGCTATTGTCCAAACACTCACTCCTGTTTGAAAGGATCAAAGGCCGAATTTAATAGAATCAAATTTTTAGGAATATCAATAAACAAGCAGAAAGTGTCACATTCTTGACATTGCCTGATTTATTAGCCGTATTAGTGAATCCAGGGTCAAATCATTTGATTGACTTTAAACTTAACTATAGAAACGTTAAAAGAACTTTTCTTGATAAGTATATCATTGAGCTATTTGTTCATGTAAATTAAAAGTATTGAAATGAAAAAAATTCCGTTTTGAGAGAATATAATAAAATATACAAGAGGCTATTTGATAATGCTAATATCGCAATTTTAGAAATAAATATAGATGGTGATATTGTTGATTGCAATAGATCGACTCTTAAAATGTTGGGATGCAAAAAAGATGATATTATAGGTGTAAAGGTTTATGATCCAGCTTTATCTCCCGAATTCCAGTCAAATGGAAAAAGATCTGATGAATTTGCAAAAGAACGCATTAAAGAATTAATAAAAGGTGAAGATCAATCATTTGAATGGATTCATCTTAAGAAAGATGGAAGTGAATTACTTATAGAAGTAACCCTGTTTGGATTAGATAATACTGAAGGAAAAAACCTTTTTGTAACCTGGAAGGACTTGACAGATTTAAGGCAGAAAGAGAAAAGTCTATTAGAAAGTGAAGAGAGATTCAGAACCTTATTCACAAAAGCCACTGATCCTATTATTCTGCATGCTCCTGATATAAATAGTAAAATAACACATTGTAATGAAGCAGCCTATAAATTGCTCGGGTATGAGTCGGAAACTGGATTAGTGGGGAAGACAGTACTTGAAATTTCTCCAAAAATTCAGGTTGGAGATCAGGATGCAATAACATATGTTAAGAAAAATTTGAAAGAGTGTCTGGAGAACGGGCAAAGCAGGTTTGAAGCGTTACATATCAGAAAAGACAATACTACTATCTGGTTAGATGTTATCCTCACTAAAATTAATTTTCAGAAAGAGACTTACATTCATAGTCAATGGAGAGATATTACTGAAATTAAGAAGTATGAGAAGGATTTAATAGATGCAAAGGAAAAAGCAGAAAAAGCTAATCGGTTGAAATCTGAGTTTTTACAAAATATGTCACATGAAATCAGAACTCCAATGAACGGTATTGTTGGGTTTTCTGAATTAATTGCCTCGGAGACTTCAGATGATGGGAAACAAGGGTTTTATGCTAAGGTTATCAAAAACAGTAGCATGCAATTACTCAAAATCATAGATGATATTTTAGAAATCTCTACACTTGAAACGAAACAGGTAACATTAAATGTTGAGGAGTTTTCATTGAATGATTTTATTTGGCAAATTTTTTCTATTTATGACCTGCGATCTAATGAAAGAAGAATACCAATATATGTAAAACCTGGTCTGGATGATGAGGACAGCTTTATTATTACGGATAAAGTTAAACTCAATAAAATAATAATAAATCTGATTGATAATGCGCTTAAGTTTACCAATGAAGGTTTTATAGAAATAGGGTATGATCTTTCTGAGGATTTTATAAAATTATATGTAAAGGATACTGGAATAGGGATCGATTCCGATAATATTGGGTATATTTTTGATAGGTTCAGACGAGGTGTTATTCAAACAGGTGCAAGAGACGGAGGCTTGGGTTTGGGTTTATCTATTTCGAAAGAGAATGCCCGCTTAATGGGTGGAGACATAACTGTAGATTCTGTCAAGGGGGTTGGATCGGTATTTATTGTTAGTATTCCTTATAAAGCAGCTCAAAAGAATACTGCTAAAAAATTATCGGGTTCAAAAAACGCAGAAAAGGCGAAAGACCAGAAATGTTCAATTTTGGTAGCAGAAGATGACGAAGTAAATTACCTGTATATTCAAACTTTGATTAAAAAGATGGGTAAAGATGTTAATCTTATTCATGCTAAAAATGGTAAGGAGGCTGTTGATATTTGCTCAACGAATAATACTGTCAAAGTAGTATTAATGGATGTAAAAATGCCGGTAATGAATGGCTATGAAGCATCCAGAAAAATCAAGTTATTACGGCCAGATTTACCCATTATTACGCAAACTGCGTATACGACAGAATCTGACAGAAAACAAGCTTTTAATTCGGGTTGTGATGATTTTATATCAAAACCCATTGATAAGGATTTACTCTTTGAAAAATTAAAAAAATATGTGGCAAAAGGTAAATTTCATTGCTAGAGTATTGCAAATAGGTAAACTCATCCATTTGGTACTAATAGGAATGTTCTTGATATCATGTAGTAATCAGGGTACAGAGTGGAAAATGTTATTGGACCAAGACTTATCGGATTGGGATACTTATTTAAGTTATCGTCATAAGTTAGGCTATAATGGTGAAATTCCTAAAGATTCAGAAGGAAATGATATTGCTCCGATTGGTTTAAATCCTGAAGGATATGATGTTTTTTCTGTGATCAAACACGATGATGAAAAGATATTAAAGGTGAGTGGAGAGATTTATGGCTGTATCATATCAAAAGAAGAATATGCCAACTATCATTTAAAGTTAAAAGTGAAATGGGGTGATAATAAATTTGAACCACGAAGAAATCTGCTAAAGGATTCAGGTATTTTATATCATTCTATTGGTGAATACGGAGCAGAATACTGGAGAACATGGATGTTATCGCAGGAACTACAGATTATGGAAGGTCATATGGGTGATTACTGGAGTCAGTTAACATCAGCAATTGATATTAAAGCCTATTTACCAGAATATATAATGAATCCGGTTGCTGATGAAAGTCAAGCTTTTTTACCAATGGGGCAGGGTGAGCAAATACCTGGATTCTGTCTGCGAAGTGCAAATTATGAAAAGGCCTCAGGAGAGTGGAATACAATTGAACTTATTTGCTTTGAAGACAAGAGTGTTCATGTAGTTAATGGTCATGTTGTGATGATTCTTCAAAACTCCAGATACATCGATAATGGACAGACTAGGCCATTAACCAATGGAAAAATTCAGATTCAAAGTGAAGCTGCTGAAGTTTATTATAAGGAAATTGCAATCCGTCACCTGGATCAGATGCCGTCACAATATGTTCATTTCTTCAATTAAAGCAATTCCACTATTTATTGTCATTGCCAAGTAAGCCTTTAGGTAAATGCGGTAAATTAGGGATGTGAGGAAGTGGTGGAATTAAATCTTTTAGCGAGTTTAACGGATCAGTTAAAATGTTTTTATTAAAATCAGCTGGAGGAACAACAACCTTTAGTGATAATGGTTTGATCTCAATTTCAGCCTTCTGTCCAAGTTGAATTGGTTCACCATCCAGATGACCTAACATTGGCTCATCGCATTCTATAACAATATTTTTGGCTCTCGTAATTACATCATATGGTCGCTGATCAAGACTTTGGTCTAATAAGCTAATTAAAAGTGCAGGTGCTGTAATTTTAGGAAAATCTTTAATGATACAAACATCTATTAAACCATCATCAATCTTAGCTTGTGGTGCTATGTGAACATTGTTTCCCCATTGCGATGAATTGGCAAAACTTAGCAGGAATGCTGGTAACTTATATCTTTCTCCCTCAATGGTAATGGTGTAGGTTTGCGATTTGTAATTTGCAAATTCCTTGGGAATCAATTTCATATAGGCCAATGGGCCCCTTTCTTTGATATTGGCGAATTTATGACTGATAAAGGCATCAAAACCTATACCGGCCACATTTAATGATACTTGTCCATTTACACTTAATGTATCAATGGTTTTAAGTTTCATAAGATTAATAGCCTGAATGGCACGATTGATACGTAAAGGGATTTGCAGGTAACGTGCCAAGCCATTGCCCGATCCGGTTGGAATAATTGCCAGGGCTGTTTTTGTATTTATTAGTGCCGATCCAACCTCATTAACGGTACCATCTCCACCAACCGCAACCACTGCATTAAATTTACCAATGGCAGCTTTAGCCAATTCATGTGCGTGGCCACGATATTGTGTGTACTGTATTTCGTATTCACCTTTTTCGGTATCGAAATCTTTTTCAAGAAGATTTTCAACTGTTTTTTGCTTGCCAATGCCCGAAATAGGGTTGATTAAAAACAGGATTCTTTTTTTCATTTACAACAGGATTAGCAAATAGCTTATTTACGTTTTTGGCCTCTTGTTTTTGGTTTTTTATACTTAGCTGCCAATTTACGACGATACGATCCTCCTAAATTAACCTTTTTATTTTTATCTTTTTTCTCATGAAAAGCTGCTCCACCTTTTACAACTGGCTTTGGAGCTTTGTTTACTTTCAATCCGGCTAATACTTCTTCTTCTGATGGAAGTAACATCTCTGAAACTTTCACATCATCAGGAATAGGATCAAGAATTACTGTTTTCTTCATCAGTTTTTGAACAGCATTCCATTGCTCCATTTCATCATCTGAAACAAAAGCAATTGCCAAACCTTCGGCATCAGCTCTACCTGTACGTCCTATTCGATGGATGTATGCTTCAGGGGCTTCCGGCATATCAAAATTAATAACATGACTAACATGTTCAATGTCCATACCACGGGCAATTACATCTGTTGCAATCAAAACCCGACGAGTACCATTTAGAAATTCTTCAACGGTTCTAAAACGATTATTTTGTGATTTATTGGAATGAATTACACCAATGTTATTAGGTTGATTATCATCCAACTGATCGAACAATAGATCGGCAATCTGCTTGTTTTTAACAAATACCAAAACCTTATTCATTGATTCATCCGAGTCTAATAAATGAATCAATAGATTTCGTTTTGTATAAAAATTTGGAACGATGTAACCACTCTGGAATATTTTTTCCAAAGGTGTACCGGTAGCAGCTACTTCAACTCTTTCTGGCTGATAAAAATGATGCTCTATTAACTGATTAACGTCTTCTGTTATGGTTGCCGAAAACATCAAATTCTGACGGCGTTCAGGCAATAATTCCATTATTTGCACTAATTGCGCTCTGAAACCAAGATTAAGCATTTCATCAACTTCATCAATTACTAGTTTTTGGATGCTTTTTAATCTTAACACACCTGTTAATGTTAGGTCTATTAATCGTCCCGGAGTTGCCACCAAAACATCAAGGCCTTCAAACACCAATGCTTTCTGGGTATTAATATTTGTTCCTCCATAAACACCAACAATTCTTACACTCATGTATTCGGTAAGTTTTTTAAACTCACCAACCACTTGTTCAACCAGTTCCCGGGTTGGTACAAGTACTAAAATTCTTGGATGACGTTGGTTGGAGAACTTTAATTGTCGCAGAAGTGGTAATATATATGCAAAAGTTTTACCTGTGCCGGTTTGAGCAATTCCAATCATGTCTTTTCCTGACATAACAACCGGAAAAGCTTTTTCCTGAATAGGAGTGGCTTCATCAAAACCTAAATCTGTTAAGGCGTTTAATAGTACTGTATTAATATTTAATTCCGAAAACTTCACACTTTAAATTTTATAATTCGGGAACAAAAGTACATCCTTTAAAATTATTCTTCTAATCAAAGAGTAAAAATGCTGTCCATTTAAATAATTCGATTGATAATAAATAGGAGAAATTGGTCTTCAATTGTGCCAAATGACATCCTTTTTCTCAAAAAAAAATTATTAATTTGAACTAAAATTAAGTTAACATGAGAAGAATTGAAGCATCTGAGCTTATAATTAATCAGGATGGCAGTGTTTTTCATTTGCACCTTAAACCTGGTGAAATAGCTGAAAATATAATACTTGTTGGTGACCCTGGTCGTGTTGATATTGTGGCCAGTTATTTTGACAAGATTGAGTTACGAAGATCAAACCGTGAGTTTGTTTCCTGCACAGGTAAATACAATGGTAAAAGAATTACAGTTGTGGCAACAGGAATTGGAACAGACAATATTGATATTGTAATTAATGAGTTGGATGCACTGGTAAATATTGATTTTGAAACACGCACAGTAAAAAAGGAACTTACATCATTAAGCTTTGTCAGGATAGGTACTTCAGGCTCGCTGCAAGAGGATTTACCTGTTGATAGCTGGTTGCTAAGTGGTAAAAGCATTGGTTTCGATGGGTTACTAAACTATTATGGAAATAGAAATAGTGTTTGTGATCTGGAGTTCGAAAAACATTTTAAAGAGAGTCTGAATTGGAATCCATTATTAACATCACCATATGTAATTGATGCTTCAGCTGATTTAGTGGCTAAATTGGAGGGAAATGAAGTAGTGAAAGGAGTAACGATTTCTGCACCCGGGTTTTATGGGCCACAAGGAAGAGTGTTAAGACTTGAATTGGCTGATCCTGATATTAATGATAAAATTACTAACTTTAGATATAATGGCTTAAAAGTTACCAATTACGAAATGGAATGTTCTGCCATTTATGGTTTAAGTGCTTTACTGGGACATCATGCTACAACAGTATGTGTAATCATTGCAAATCGTTTGGCCGGAACAGCAAGTAAAGATTATAAACCGGTAATGAAAGAATTAATAGGTTACGTATTGAAAAAACTAACCGAATAATTTATGAAGAAAGAAAGGATAAAAGCTCTTATCACCTTGTTAGATGATCCTAATGAAGAAGTTTTTTCATCAGTTGAAAATGAACTGTTGAAGCAAAGAGTTGATATCGTACCTGAACTTGAAGAAGCATGGGAAAACTCTTTGGATGATCTTTTACAAGGGAGAATCGAAAGTCTGATTCATAATATACAGTTAAAGGATATTTACAATGAATTGAAAAAATGGCTAAAAACAAAGGATAGAGATCTTTTACAAGGAGTTTATCTGGTGTCGAAATATCAATATCCTGAGCTTGTCCTTTCTAATATTACAGATGTTCTTGCTCAGTTGAAGAAAGAAATCTGGTTGCAACTAAATGAGCATTTAACATCCCTCGAAAAAATTCGGATCATTAATCATGTATTGTTCGATCTGCATAAATATTCACGTAATACAAATCGTTTTTTAGCTCCGGAAAATAATTTTGTCAGCGAAGTTCTAACGACCCGAAAAGGTAATCCAATAACTTTGTCGATAATTTATTCTCTGTTATGTAATCAATTGGGAATGCCTGTTTTTGGAGTAAATCTTCCAAAGAATTTTATTCTTGCCTTTCTGGATGATTCGGCAATAGTTGATGAAGGTGTTATTGTTGATACAACTTCCGTAATGTTTTACATCAATCCGATAAATAAGGGAGCTGTTCTTGGTAAAAAGGAGATTGAATATTTTATCAAACAGCAAAAACTGGAGCCTAGAGAAGAATATTTTTTGCCATGCGATAATGCTATTATTGTAAGGCGTTTATTTAACAACCTGATTAATGCATACGAAAACAAAGGAGATGAAACAAAAAAGAAAGAGATTGCTCACTTTCTAACTTTGTTTTCTAAAATAAAATAGTTGAAAAATCCTAATCGATATAAATACTTAGTAATGGGTAAATTATCACATCTCGAGCCAAAACCAGTTTGGACTTACTTTGAAGAAATCTGTCAGGTGCCGAGACCCTCAAAGAAAGAAGAAAAAATTATACAGTATTTGCTCAATTTTGCAGAGAAGCAAGGATTGGAAGCAAAAACAGATCATGTTGGAAATGTTTTGATTAAGAAACCAGCTACCACAGGTATGGAGAACCATAAACCTGTTGTTTTGCAGTCGCATATCGATATGGTTTGTGAAAAAAACAGCGATACTAAATTTAATTTTGAAACGGATGCGATACGTCCGTATGTCGATGCAGATTGGGTAACCGCCGAAGGTACCACTCTGGGCGCAGATGATGGTATTGGAATAGCTGCACAGCTGGCCCTTTTATCTTCTAATACTATTGAACATGGACCAATAGAATGCTTGTTTACAATTGACGAAGAAACAGGTTTAACAGGTGCTTTTGAACTAAAAGAAGGTTTTTTTGATTCCCGTATTCTTTTGAATCTCGATTCTGAAGATGAAGGTGAATTATTTATTGGCTGTGCCGGGGGTATTGATACTATCGCAGAATTAGCCTTTTCGTATGAAGATGCTCCGCAAAATGCCTTTGCTTTTAAAGTTACTGTATCCGGACTTAAAGGTGGGCATTCGGGTGATGACATTGAGAAGGGTCTGGGTAATGCCAATAAAATTCTTAATAGGTATTTATACGAAATGCAACGCGATTGCGAAATGCGATTATCGACCATTGATGGAGGTAATCTTCGTAATGCAATTGCTCGGGAGGCTTCTGCAGTATGTATTGTTCCATCGAAATATAAAGAACAGACCCGTATAGCTCTTAATATTCTGTTTCATGATGTTCAGATGGAATTGAAGAATACTGAACCCAAACTGCGTATGAAACTTGAATCAGTTGATTTACCTGCTAAAATGATTGATCTGACTGCACAGAGAAACCTGATTAATGCAATATACGCTTGTCCGCATGGAGTGATTTCAATGAGTCAGGATATTAAGGGTTTAGTGGAGACTTCTACAAATCTGGCTTCTGTAAAAATGACTGAAAACCATCTTGTTGTTACAACCAGTCAGCGTAGTTCGGTGGAAAGTGCAAAAGACGATGTAGCCAATATGGTGGAGGCAGTTTTTACATTAACTGGAGCTACCGTAAGGCATTCAGATGGTTATCCGGGATGGACACCCAACACTGAAAGTGAAATACTTAAAATTACAAAAGATTCATACATCAGGTTATTTGATAAGGAACCAACTGTTAGAGCTATTCATGCAGGATTAGAATGTGGTTTGTTTCTAGAGAAATATCCGGGAATGGATATGATTTCATTCGGACCCACAATAAAAGGAGCGCATTCTCCTGATGAACGAATAAATATTGAGACTGTGCAAAAGTTTTGGGATCATTTGATTGATGTATTAAAGAATATCCCTGAAGTATAAAATAAAAGCCCGGACCGGGCTTTTATTTTATACTTTTATCTTGTCTTCCATTAGTGTCGGAAATCTTCCTTGCTTTATATCTTTAAATAATTGTGTTTTTGCATCACATGACGGACAGGTACCACCAGATCCACAAATAGTACTTCCTTTAACGGGTTTAAATATTCTGTAAAAGAATATGATAACTTTATAAAAGGCCCACGCAACAACCAGATATGTAAGGATTTCCTGTATCATAATTTTAAAACAACCAGTTTCCAATATGGTTCACAGTAAATGCCAGTACCCAGGCTAATCCTGTTGTATAAAAAATAGTGAATAAGGCCCATTTCCACGATCCAGATTCTTTTTTAATAGCTGCAATCACAGCAACACATGGAAAATAAATTAATATAAATACAAGAAATGCCAATGCATTCACTTTGTTAAATACTTTTTGTCCGTTAGAGTATTCCTCGTCTCTCAATCGACTAATCAAATGTGCACTGTTTTCATTTCCATCTTCGCTTTGATAAAGAACAGCAAGAGTACTAACAACTATTTCTTTAGCTGCAATTCCGGTGATCAGGCTAACACCCATCTTCCAGTCAAATCCAAGTGGAGAAATAACGGGCTCAATAACCTGTCCTAACTGGCCAATGTATGTTTGTTCCTGTTGTTTACTCATTTTCTCTACGTGCAATGAATCAATTTCATTCTGAATCAAAGCCTTTTCGTTTTCAAAAGCATTCAATTTAGTTAATTCTAACTGCTCAATTTGTGTGTCGTATTGTTTATTTATGATCTCATTCTGAGGGAAATATCCAAGAAACCAAATGATTACTGAAGCTACCAGAATTATTCCTCCCATCTTTTTCAAATACTGATACCCTTTGTGCCACATATGGCGCAATGTATTTCGTATGGTAGGAACACGATAGGGGGGAAGCTCCATTACAAACGGCACATCATCATGCTTAAATAAAAATCTTTTAAATAATCGGGCTACAATAACGGCAACTAAAATTCCGCCACCATACATCGAAAACAATACCAGACTGGCATGTTCAGGGAAAAAAGCACCAATTATTAAAATATAAACAGGTAACCTCGCACTGCACGACATAAACGGATTTATCAGCATCGTCAATATACGGTTGTTTCGATTTTCGATGGTACGTGTCGCCATTATAGCAGGTACATTACAACCAAATCCCATTACTAGTGGAATAAACGACTTGCCATGTAATCCCATTTTGTGCATGATACGGTCCATAATAAAGGCTGCCCGAGCCATATATCCTGTATCTTCCATAAATGAAATAAACAGGAATAAAATAAGAATATTAGGAAGAAATATAATAACTCCTCCAACACCACCAATAATTCCGTCAATCAACAAATGCTTAAATGAACCATCTGGCATCACGTTGGTAAGAAAATCTGATAAAGCACTTACACCTGCATCAATCCAGTTCATAGGATATTCACCCAAACGAAATGTTGTCATGAACATGAACCACATAAAAAAGATAAAAAAAGGAAAGCCAAGATATTTATGAGTTAACACATTATCAATTAATTCGGTTTTTCTTCTTCTTGTGCGTGGCTTTTCTTTGAAAGTTTCTTTTAAGGCACCTGCTACAAAACCAAATTTAGCATCGGTTATTAAGGTTTCGGTATCTTCGCCTGTCCGTTTTTCTATTTTACTGATCTGTTTGTCAATTTCAACAATCAGATCGTTGTAGATATCTTTTTTTGATAGAAAATCAAGTAGTTGATTATCTTTCTCAAGTGCTCTGATTGCAATATAACGGGGAGACATCCTGTTTTTCAGATCACCACTCTGAATCTTCAAATGGGGCTGAATCCTTTCAATAGCGTTTTCAAGTAAACTACCATAATTGATATGAATGTGTCTTACAATATCATCATTATCTTCGTACACATCAATCAGTTTATTGAATAACCTGCCAAGTCCTCTTCCTTTCGATCCAACTGTAGGAACAAATGGGATTCCCAGCATCTTACCCAATTTTTCATGGTTGAACTCATCCCCTTTTCGTTCCAGCTCATCATACATGTTTAGTGCTGCTACAACTTTAAGGTCGAGATCAATTAACTGAGTGGTTAAAAACAGGTTTCGTTCCAGGTTTGAACTATCCAGAACGTTTACAATTATATCCGGAGCCTCACCTAATATATATTCTCTAACATAGGTTTCTTCAGGGGTGTAGGCTGAAATACTATACGTTCCCGGTAAATCAATAATATTGAATTTATATCCCCGATGATGAAAAGTAGCTAATTTGGAATCAACAGTTACACCACTGTAATTTCCAACATGTTCTTTGGCACCACTGGCAAAATTAAAAATGGTAGTCTTACCACAATTCGGATTGCCGACCAATGCAATATTGATTGTTTTGTGTTTATGAGTAGCAGATTTTTTTAAAAGTTCATCATCAATAGTGCCATAATATTCCTGAGTACCCAACTCAATAGCTTCTTCTTCAGTTACAACTTCTATCAGCTCAGCTTCACTTCTGCGCAATGATACTTTGTATTCAAGAATCTGATATTCAATAGGATCTTTAAGAGGGGCGTTTTTAATAACCTTTACCTTCTTACCTTTAACAAAACCCATTTCTAATATGCGCTTCCGAAAGGCTCCATGTCCTTTGACTTTTACTATAACGCCTTCCTTGCCATTAGCTAGTTCTGATAACTTCATTCAAAAAATACCCCCAAACTTGAAACGTCTTGTTAATAATTTCGTTTACAAAAATAATTTACATGATTGGTTGATACAATACCAATATGTAGGGATTTTATAATTGGGGATAAATTAGTATAAAATTTGATTGATTAAATATCAATTATTGTAGGTAAATGTCTGTAAAACTACAAAATGAAAACTTATAAAGAAAAGATAAAACAATATGGTGATAACATTTCTGTTTTAGAAGAAGAAATAGATTTGAAGTTACAAATGGAATATCTTAAGGAAAGCGCAAATGTGAAGAAAGTGCTGGATGCCGTTCAGGTTCTAAAAGACAAGAATAAACTGTTTGATGATGGAATGAGCCTGAGTGATAAACGTATATTATTGAGTAAGTTAGCGTCTGTAAATGAGGTGGAAGCATTTCGTACACTGGAATTATATAAACAAAAGCCTGACAAGTCGTTGATGGAATGGAGTGTGTTGGCTTATCAGGAAAGTAAAATGTTATTGGAAAGCAGTCTTCTCGATAAACCACCCTTATTTATTTCTACAGGGTTGGGAGGTAAAGGAACCAAACTTCGCTACTTTATTGTTATAAAATCCATTAAAGGAAAATATTTTTCAGATTTTCAAACACAGGTTATTTTAAAAGAGATAGAATATTCTTTTAAGAAGGAGGAAGCTGAGTTGGAAGACATCAGGTTTTTTGGTTATTTTGCAACCCTCACGGTTTTGATACCTCTTTCTGTTGGGCTTAAAACCCTTTTGGCAGATGTTGTACAAACCTGTAACGAGATGGGAGGATTTGTTGATAAACGTATGTTAATAACGAATTCACGAAAGTTAACATTGAACCAAATTAAAAAAGCCATTGAATCATCTGGTAATGTATAGTACCGATTGATTAATGACTGTATAATTACTTAAAAATGAAAAATAAACAAGTAAATGTAGCTATTCAGGTTTTGCCTTTTACCGATACATCCAAAACCTATGCTGTTGTTGATAAAGCAATTGAGGTAATTGAAAAATCCGGACTGAAATATCGGGTAACACCATTTGAAACAGTGATTGAAGGCAAGTATTCCGAAGTGATGGAAGTTGTTATGGAAGCTCAGGAAGCATGTTATGCCGGAGGAGCTGAAAGTTTACTGTGTAACTTAAAAATTCAATCCCATTCTGAGAAAGACGTAACTATTGAAGATAAGACAGGAAAATATGATAATAAAAAAGGCTGTTGAAAAACAGCCTTTTTTTATGATTTAAAATAAAATACTATTCATGTAAATCTTCAAACTCTACATTTGTATATTCATTTGAAGCAATTGCTTCCTCATATACTTCTTCTTTTTCTGTTAAATCAAAGTTTTGATTCTTTTTAATGAAGTCAATAGTTTCCTGAAGACCTTCAATAAATTTATCGAAATCTTCTTTATATAAGAAAACCTTATGTTTTTCAAAATGATAGCGACCATCCTGATCGTATCGCTTTTTGCTTTCAGTAACGGTTAAATAGTAATCTTCTTTGCGAGTAGCTTTTACATCAAAGAAGTATGTACGTTTTCCTGCCCGTACTGCTTTTGAAAAGATTTCCTCTCTATCATTCTTTTCAATTTCTTCTTTTTTATCAAATCCTTCCATTGTGTTTTTGCGTTTAGGAAACATATTGTATGCACCAAAAGTGATAAAAATTTCGGTATTCACCAATCTTTTTTTACAAAAATTTGATGTTTTTTAATTTTATTTACATTGATCAAAGCTTTTAAAAAATGCTTATTTGTTGGGATTCATAGAATTTGATATTGTTTTAAGACGTATTATTCTAAAGAATTGTGATAACCTCACTATTGTTATTAATTGAAATAATTTAAGAATTTCTGTTTAATAAAATATTTATAAGTATTTATTTGTATGACTGGATAACATGAATTTTAATTACAAATACTGGATTTTTAACAATTATTTTTATTCAGAATTTGCTGAATATCCACTAAAAAAACTCTACTTTTGCACCAAATACTAAAAAAAGTTCTTATAGGATGTTAAGTAGAAGATTGTTAAGGGTAAAGGTTATGCAAATGGCTTATGCACATCACCAAAAAGGTGAATCATCCATTCAGCAAACCGAGAAAGAGTTATTTCATAGCATTACCAAATCTCACGAGTTATATCATACTTTTCTGCTGTTAATGTTGGAGTTGAAATCTTTTGCAGAAAAGAGAATTGAATTGCGTAAACAAAAAAATCGTCCTACTGAAGAAGATTTA
Organism: Carboxylicivirga caseinilyticus; assembly: GCA_025499705.1. GTDB lineage: Bacteria > Bacteroidota > Bacteroidia > Bacteroidales > Marinilabiliaceae > Carboxylicivirga > Carboxylicivirga caseinilyticus. The sequence continues at coordinate 4,656 of JAFMVE010000065.1, read as the reverse complement.
AATCCTAATTTACGTTTTGTTGAGAATGCTTTATTGTTGCAATTAGCTGATAATAAAGAACTGTTAGCATACAATGCAAAGAACGGCAATCCATGGGTTAATAATCCTGAAGTTATTAAAGGTGTCTTTGAATTAATTACCAAGTCGGCTTTATATGAAGACTATATGAAGACGGAAGCAGGTGATTATGATTCGGATGTTAAGTTTATAGCCAAGTTAATCGAAAAAGTAATAGCTCCTTACGAAGGATTGTACTCTCTTTTTGAAGAACAAAGTGTTTATTGGAATGATGAAATTGAATTTATTATTTCAATGGTTGTAAAAACAGTTAAGGGTTTCAAAAAGGAGAATGGAGAAAATGAACACCTTTTACCTGAATTTAAAGATGAGGAGGATCAGGATTTCGTAAAACAATTGTTACGAAAGACTTTGCTTAACCATAAAGAAAACATGGAATTAATCAAGAAGTTTACTAAAAACTGGGATTACGACCGTGTTGCATATATCGATATTGTATTAATGCAAATTGCTATTGCCGAAATAGTTGAATTCAAGAATATTCCGGTTAATGTATCATTAAATGAATATATTGAAATAGCTAAGTTTTATTCAACTAATAAAAGTGGACTCTTCATTAATGGCGTGTTGGATAAAATTGTTGAGCATTTGATTGAGCAAAAAATTATAAATAAACCTGGAAAAGCATAGTATAATGCGTCTTGTTACATTCTTCATTCTGGGATTAATATTGATTACCTCTTGTCAGAGCAATGTTAATCAGAAGAAGGGTATAAGTAAAGGATTTATTGAATTCAAGGAAAAATCTTTTAGTTTTGGTACCCTGAATGAAGGCGATGTGGTTGGTCATCGGTTTACTTTTATTAATACAGGTTTAGAACCGGTATTGATATTAAATGTTGAAAAAAGCTGTGGGTGTACCGATGTTAGGTATCCGAAAGTACCGGTCAAGTCTGGTGATTCTGCTTTTGTAGAATTGGTTTTTGATACAAGAGGATGGTCAGGACGACAGGTAAAACAGGTGAAAGTATTGTCAAATGATTCTATAGGAATTCGGGAACTTAGAATCTGGGCTGATATTAATTAAGAATTGGAAATATAATAGAGAGTTATGAATAATTTATTGAACGTATTTTTAAGTTTGCCTCCTCAGGCTGCTGAAGGCGGTAATCCATTACTGAATTTTGCACCTTTTATTTTAATTATTGTAGTATTTTATTTTTTCATGATTCGTCCACAGATGAAGCGTCAGAAAGAATTACGCAAATACCGCGAAGCATTGAAAAAAGGTGATAAGGTTATTACAACCGGTGGAATATACGGTAAAGTTTCTGAAGTAAAAGATACATATGTTGTTGTTGAAATAGCTGATAATGTAAAAGTTAAGATGGATAAGTCGGCTATTGTTATGGATATGACAGACGTAACAACTAATAAGTAATTTTTTTTTAAAAGACCATTGTTTACTTTTGTGTATCAATGGTCTTTTTTATGGATAAAATTCAGGCTTTATTAGGCCGATACATCAATTATATAAAGGCTCGTATTAAAGAGCTGAGAGAAGACAAGAATGCACTTATCTTTTTGTTCTTTCTTTTTCTTTCTACTATTTTCTGGATATTAAACGCCTTAAGTAAGGATAATTATACTTCCGACTTACAATATCCCATTCGTATATCCAACGGTAATAAAAACGAATTAATTATTGGTGATGTACGCCGTGATCTAACGCTCAAAGTAAGAGGCGGAGGGTTTTCAATTCTTAATTATCATCTTAACGAAAAATTTTTAACGGAAACCATTGATCTCACTGGCTTACCCAGGGTGAAAGTACAGAATGTTGATGGTGTAATTATTTCAACAAAAGAATATCAGACCAGGATAGAAGGGAAATTAGCGACAGGAATGTCTTTGGTTGATATTTCGCCTGACACACTTTTTATTCCATTGGTAGAAAAAGTTTCTAAAAAAATACCTGTTAAACTTGATGCTTCAATTGAGTTTGTCAAGCAATGCCAGTTATCTGGAAAAATCAAAATGCAACCTGATTCAGTGATTGTTTCAGGACCAAGCAATATTGTAGACACGTTAAGTAATGTTTATACAAAGCCTCAGGTGTTTGCTCAGATGAATGATACTCTGGTTCGTAATATCGGATTAAAAGAAGAAAAGTGGCTGGAATACTCTACCAAGAGAGTGGTAATAAATATTCCTGTTGAACCCTTTACCGAAGCTTCAGTTCTGGTTCCTTTGGTGGCCGAAGGTTTGCCTGATTCGTTAATGTTAAAAACATTTCCTTCAGAAGTAAGAGTGGCCTATCGATTAGGATTATCAAAAGCATTGTTTAATCCATCTGATTTCTTGTTGACATTAGATTTTACAGATGTAGATTTGAGTAATCTGCCTCAGCGAATGAAGGTTAAACTGAAAAATAAGCCTGAAAATATTGGTCAGATGAGTTATTCGCCTTTATTTGTTGAATTTCTTTTGGAGAAAAATAGCAAGGATTTAAAATGATTTTCCCATGTTGAAAATAGGATTGACAGGTGGAATAGGTAGTGGAAAATCTACTGTCGCTAAGTTTTTTGAGGTGCTGGGTGTTCCTGTTTATTATGCAGATGTCAGGGCTAAAGAGTTAATGAGTACCAGTGCTGAAGTGATTAGTAATGTGAAGAATTTATTGGGTGATGATGCTTATTTAAATGAAGAACTGAATCGTTCATATGTTGCTAATAAAGTGTTTAATGACAAGAGCTTGTTGGAGCAATTAAATGCGATTGTACATCCGGCTGTTAAAAATGATTTTGAAAACTGGAGTCAATCTCACAGTTCTTCAAAAATGGTAGTGCAGGAAGCGGCCATATTGTTTGAGAATGGAGGATACAAAAACTTCGATCGTATGGTTCTGGTTACTGCTCCTGAAGATATACGTATTAAAAGAGTAATATCCAGAGATGGTTCAACTGAAAGTCAGGTCAGGGAAAGATTGAATAATCAGTGGAGTGACGATAAAAAGATTCAGTTGGCCGATAGCGTCATTATAAATGATGACAGGAAATCAATAATTGAACAGGTTACGAATTTAATTAAACATTTATAATATGGGTTTTTGGGGATCAATCATTGGTGCCGGATTAGGATGGTGGACTTTAGGTCCGATTGGAGCAATCATGGGATTGGTTTTAGGAAATATGACCGAAGAACAATCTAAATTTCTGAATGGTCAGGGTAGAGATAGAACTACACAATCCCGTAATGGATTTTTATCCGCTTTATTGGTTCTGGTGGCTGCAGTAATGAAAGCAGACGGCAAGGTGGTTCGTTCTGAGTTGGATTTTGTAAAAAGAAGTTTGATTTTAACTTTTGGAGAAAAGCAGGCTTCTGATGCTTTAATATTATTGCGTGATATTTTAAAACAGGATATTCCGGTAAAAGATGTAGTTCATCAAATAAGAGTAAATGTTTCATACGATGCCAGGTTACAGTTGCTTCACCTTTTATATGGTATAGCAAAGGCAGATGGACATTTTGCAGAAGAAGAAATACGCCTGATTGAGCTCATTTCTCATGGTTTGGGTATTTCAAATGGTGATTTCGAATCAATAAAAGGTACCTATGGTACTGATTTGAAATCATTATATAAAGTATTAGAAATTGATGAATCAGCATCTAATGAAGAAGTGAAGAAAGCTTATCGTAAAATGGCAGTTCGTTTTCATCCCGATAAAGTGGCGCATTTGGGAGATGATATTAAAAAGAGTGCAGAAGAGAAGTTTAAGAAAGTAAACGAAGCCTACGAAAAAATTAGAAAAGAACGAAATATGAAATAGGTAGTGATATACCTGATGTTTTATTTTGGATAAAGAGGATAAGTTATATTTTTGCAGCAAAATTAAAAACGGAATTTATGTTGAAAGGATTATTAGCCATTTCAGGACAACGTGGATTGTTTAAAATGGTTTCTCAGGCCAAAAATTCAATTATTGTCGAATCATTATTAGACGGTAAACGTATTCCTGCTTATGCAACTTCGCGTATCAGCGCACTTGAAGATATATCTATATACACTGAAGAAGAAGATGTTAAGTTGTCAGATGTATTTAGAGCTATCTATGCAAAGGAAAATGGAGGAAAGGCAATAGATGTCAAAAGCTCTGGAAATGAGTTGAAGAAATACTTTGAAGAAGTATTGCCTTCATACGACAAAGACAGAGTTTATGTGTCTGATATCAAAAAAGTATTGACGTGGTACAATCTTTTAGTTGAAAACGATTTGTTGGATCCGAATGCTCCGGATGAAGATCCGGAAGAAGAAAAAGAATCGGCAGAATAATATTTAAAAAGTAAATAGTTAGAGGAGATGTTTATTTAAGCATCTCCTTTTTTATTTTAAAATTTAAAGATGATCCTCAATTTTTTCGAGAAAAATAGATTATTCAGAACTTTTTTGAGACATAATTGTTAGATGTTACACTGGATCAAAATACAAAATCAAAAATATCTAAGATTTTATTTTTGCTCTAACCCACACCAAACCAGCTTGGAAACACAAATTAACAGAGTTTCTTCAAAAAAAGAGTGCAATTTGATTTGGAAGTTTAGAAAAAACTGGCTTATTTTGCACCCGCTTTTGAGAAC
>JAFMVE010000064.1 GCA_025499705.1 Carboxylicivirga caseinilyticus | reverse complement strand
CCCTTCAGGGGATTTAGGGGTGACATAAAATGATATTTTATTACAAATTGAAACTAACGTTGTTTTGATGTTTAGTTTTTGGACACCCTCTTTTTGTGGTATATTATTATTGATTATGAATTCTCGTGCGATGTTAAAATCAGATGGTATTTAAAAGAGAACAGATCAATATAATATTAAAGTTTACTATAATGGACCAAAAGTGTAATATGGAAATATCGAGTCATTATCGTATAGCTTTTTCTTTAGTTAATGTAATTCTTTAACCATTATTTTATCTAAAAACTTTAATAAGTGCAAAGATAAGATATGCGGAAATGCTACGCTTTGGATTATCTGATAGGTATTAAAAAAATACCCCGAATGAATTTCGAGGTATTTTAAATAAGACTGCATAGCGAATAGTTAGCTTTTAGGCTTTATTATAGCACTTGAAGCGTCAGCCTTTGCTACTTTCTCCAGAAACTCTCTGAACTCGTTGTATTTTTCTTTTGGATATGTTCCTTTGTTGATTACAAAGTATCTATTGTAAACAACAGTATTGTCCTTTATTTCAGTTTTAGAATTATATAGACCAAATATAGATTCAATTTCAACAGGATCAGGAACTGCTTCGATAATGACATCCTCGTTTAAAATATATTTAATACTATCCTTCTCACTGTAGTTTCTTGCTATAAATAATGGTGTTTTTCTTCCTCTTGCATAAGGAGGGACGAAAGTTTGAGAATTTAAAGTATTAAGTTTAAATAATAACTTATCACCCATTTTTGTAGTGAAGTTGTATAAATAGAGATTGAGGTTTTTTTCAAGCTCAGGACTTCTGTTATAATTAACTTCAATATCATATGATTCTAATTCGAAATTAGGGGCACTTATTGTCTGTGTAATCGCTTTCTTTCTGTCTTTTTCATCCAATAGAGTTAGTGCGAATTGGTCAGGATATTGAGCTCCATTATAAATAAAACTTACATTTGCTGAAGCATCTCCACTGGTGTCAATCTTTATTTCTCCTAATAATTTTTGTTGATTCTCATCAGCCTGATAAGAAGGGGTTCTCAATAGTTTTGAGTCTTTATAATCCAGTATAAGTACATATCTGTCATCAGTAAAATCACCAATGAATCCGCAAGGAGAATGTGCATTTGTACATTCAACCCATATGGTGTCTTTGGGAGTTGGAACACATAAAAAAGCATGGTTAAAGTATGGCATACTAAAATCCGGAGTTATCGGTGAATAGGTGCCAGCATTAACCAATGTATAAAAGCAATCAATATTTAATGCTTTAAGTAGCGACATGGTGTAATTAGTAAGAGCCTTACAGTCGCCATAAGAGAGTCTGTCAACCGTTTCCGCATCAAAGGGTTGTATGCCACCAATGCCGTCTTGAATGCTTATGTATCTGTTCTTATTTTGGGCATATTTATGAACCGTACTAACCATTTCGTAGATTGACATAGAATCAGTTAGAAGTTCTTTTACTTTCGTGATGGTTTCTTCAGGAATATTGTCCTTACCATCGTTAAGTTTTGTTCTGAAATAACCAAAAGAACTCCAGGTACTGAGGTCACCTTCATAATTATCGATTGAAAATTTCTCAGGAGAAGTAATTACATGTGGTGCCCATAAATCCTCCGGAGGGGATAAGGGTTCAAATTTAAAAGCCTTATAATTATCTATTTTCCATGTATAAACATTACTGCTTTCTACATTTGTTTTTTCAACATTTACAGGCATATTATTTTCAAGATACCTTAAATTATAGTTTATTGGAGTGACAACTTTGAACTCTGAATGTTGAACTGAAATATTAAAGCCATCTACTACATACCAATATGGGAAATGGTAGGTTGAGTTATATCTTTTAGAGTAAGAATACTCCACAGTAAATGGATATGTTGAATATTTAGGATCTGCAATCTTCATTCTACTGTCTTCATACAGCGAGAAACCTGATATAGCACTACGGTCAAAAATGTCTTCTTGTGAAAGTTTTTTAACCTTATTGCCATTCTCATCATAGACAGTCATTTCAATGTCAGAAATTTTGGTAAAGCTGTCGTAATACTCTGACAGGACTGATCTTGAAAGTGCACTTTCTTTTAAGATGGTTATTGCTGTACTAACCCGTTCTTCTGCTTTATTGATTGATTGATACTCATATGTATAAGTTGAGTTTCTGATCACTGCGTCAGCATTCACTAATAATTCAGCTGGAATTTCAGAAACGGGATATTTTGTTTTGTCTTTTGCTTCAGTAATGGTAACACCAACCCAAAATAATATTAGAATACTAAAGAGATGCCTCATCTTGAATAGGTTTTAATATAATTGGTTCAGCCTGTTTCTTAATTATCTCACCATACAACGCTTTAAGAAGAGGGTATTCGTCAGCCATATATTGTGCTTTGGCGAGGTTTAACTTATAGGTGACATTTATTACATTACCAATAACGCTATAGTTAATTAAGATATTTGATTTCTTGTCAGGAAGAAATGCCCTGATTGGTTGTGGTGTTGATTCAACCTGATAACCTTCGGGAAAAGTAATTTTTGTTATGAGGTATTTTGTTTTCAGATAAGCAAAATCAACAGGATACTCACGATTTTCTAGCTTGAATGGGTTTTCTTCAATTTGTTCAAATAGAAAAGGATTAACAAGAATCATATCATTAATTTTTTCAATCTTGTTGCTAATCTCAATTTCATATTTTTCTTTAATTGGTTCATTCAGATTATCGATATTCTCTACTTTAAAAGCTTTTATTAACAGTCCAGGATTATTGGTTTCTAATGCTGTTAAATAATCTTCTTCACTGGCATATTCTTTATAATTCTTTCTAAAATCATATGCTGCATAATCGTATTTTGCAAAAGATATATTTCCTTCTAAGTTTAGATCATCATCAATTGCTAGGTCATATAATATGGTTTCCTGATCTTTTTTATCAGTTTTTAGGTCTATCCATTTACCAGACTGATTTGTAACCAAACGGCCTCTTTCATTAAGGCATCTTTTTGGGAGCATTCCTAACGGTAAAAGTTCGTCAGTTGCATCAAGTAAATATTCCTTGTCATCAATCATGGTCCAAACAATTACATAGTTTAGCTTCTCTAAACTTGGGTAAATAATATGTAATAGTCCGTTATCTCGTGTACTTAATACAACAGGAAGAGCTTGAATATCTAATTTTAATAGTAATTGCATCAGCATTAGATTAATATCCGCTGAATTAGCTTTCCCCTCTTTGTAGGCAGAAGCTAATACTTCTGTTGATGTGTAAACAGATTCATATTCATTCCATTTTACTTTTTTAATGGCTTCTTATGCGGCTTCAACCTTTTCTAACGTTGTTGTGCAGCTTTCTTCAATTTCCTTTTTTATTTTAGATAAATACCCAGAACCATTAAAAATAGCATGACCAAAATATGCATTGGCAGCCAGACGATCATTAACAGCTTCCCATGATGTTGTGTAGCTTCTGTAAAATCCCGGTACGCTAACATTTAAAATATCAAATTCAAACTTTGTCTTATAATTTTCAACTGAATTGATATATGGTTCTGGCTTAAAAGCTGCAACATTGTTGCAGTAAAAAACAGATCCATTCTCTGTTTGGATTGGTAAGAAACCAACCTTTCTTTTTCTAAATTCTACATAACTGGAAGATTCAAGATATAGTTCGCTATGAGCAACAGGTAATTCTTCCTGAAATGCGAATTCTGAAGGAAGGAATTCATGTACTACTTCAATATCATAAACTGATCCAACTTTGATATTTGGTAAAGCAATTTTAATACGAAAATAGTTTTCAGTAACTTTTTCTTTAAAGATGGATTCTTTCTTAAGTCTTTCCTCAATAATTTCACCGTTCTCTAAATTGAAAATCTTTGCTTTTACCATGGTTCTGTCGTCTCCCGAAAAAGTAAACTCAGAATATTCAGTACCAGCTTTCTTTAAAATTTTGACTCTTCTTGTTTCAGAGAAAGTAAGATCAGCTCCATTTAGATGACCATATTTACATAAAACAACAGCAACAGCTGATGTGTCAGCTTCATAGCTGGTCATTTGTAATTCTTCTAAACTAACTTTTCCGAATTTAATGGGAGCTTTTGAAAAGCACACAGTGAAGTTACTGGCAAGAATTGCCAATAGTATAAACATCAATTTTTTCATTGAGGTAGGTTTTTAAGTTTTCAACTTAAATATAAAAAAGAAAAACAATATGTTTCAATGCTGATAAACTTAAAAGTACCTACTGTATTTAATTTAGATTGATTCTATTTGTATTATTATTTAGTTAAAAATTTGATAGTGAGTTATTAATGTTTTAATTGATGTGCTATTGTATCAGAACTTTAGAATTATGAATGATGTTTTGATTATTAACAATATTGACTGTTACAGATGGAAGGGAAGTTTCTTTTCAATTCGAATTTCGGTAGGTGATACTCTAACCTGTAACGGAATGATTTCAACTCCTTTTTCATAAGCCAGTCGCAAAGTTTGGGCATATTCAGGATCAATAGCTTCAGCTGGCCCAAAGGACTCGACGTCCATGCGCTGAATTATATATAACATCACAGTTCTTAATCCTTCCTTCTTTAATTGTATGAGTTCGTTCAAATGTTTTTTGCCACGGGTCGTCACTGCATCCGGAAATAAGGCATTATTATCAACTTTCATAGTTACATTCTTCACCTCAATAAAGCATGTTTCATCTTTACTTTGTGCCATTATATCAATACGACTGTTACCCACTTTTACTTCTCTTTGAACATGATCATAATTACTTAACTCCGGAATTTCATTGTTTTTGATCGCTTCAAATGCAATTTGGTTGGGATGCAAAGTGTTTATCCCTACCCATTGATTATTTATTTTAATCATTTCCCATGTGTAACGTGTTTTGCGTTTAGGATCTTTGGCCGGAGAGAGATATACTTCAGCGTTTTCTTCTAAACAGGTTTTCATTGAACCGCTATTGGTACAATGAGCTACTACAATCTCCCCATTATCCAGTAATATGTCGGAAAGAAATCTTTTGTAACGTTTAATGAGTCGCCCATGAATAAGCGGAGTATCAAATTTCATTTTGGGTAAATGTTTAATGGGTTTATTAATACAGATTATTTAAAATTAACTGTGTTGCTTCAAATAACCTTTGAAAGGTATAAATGATTAACCATTAAAATGGTTCAGAATCGGAAAATTTTAACTTGGAATTATTATTAATTCATTTTAAAACTATACATGTGGAATAAAATAAACCTTGAGAGTTTATTGGTAGATAATCAGGTAATTCTATTGATTATGCAAATATTAAATTCTGCATTTTTATTAATATGGACTAATGTTCTTCGAAAATATTACACATTTTACAAGGCACTTTTGTTTAGTTTGTAAAGATGAATTAAAAGTTATCGGCTGATAACATTTGATTGATAAAAATATTTTTGAAATGGTACTGATGATTACTCACCATTACGTTGTGGATACAGTGCCAGAGAAATTAATATAATTAACATTAGAATTTTATGAAACTATCTCGCATTTACATGATTCTTCTGAGCCTGTTTACAATTGTTACAAGTGGGTTTTCGCAAGAACTCGGAGATACCGTTTATTATGGTGATGCATCGTATTTGTTAACCAGTGATAATTTAATTTCAAATCCTGGTTTTGAGGATGGATATACAGGATGGACTGATGCAACAACTTCTGCTGCAGAGTTATCATCTACTTATTTTTCTCTTATTCAAACAGGTGGTATAGATGACTCTCAATACCTGGTTGGTACAACTAACCAGAACTCCTCGTCTGTTGGCTCAATTGGAACCGGATGGAGTATTGAGGCAGGAAAGACCTATTATTTATCTTATCATGTGAAGTATCTGGATGCCTCAGTTGCGGCTGGTACTGAAGATTATCTAAGAATAAGTCTTACCAATAATAAAACCAGTGCAGAGGAACCCCTTATTTTAATTGGCCCATCAACCATTAATGGAGGTGGGGCATGGACCCAGAATACTGTATGTTTTACTAATGCTTCCTATTCATATGTAGTTGCAAGATTCAGGTGGTTAAGTAACCGTTTTGGGTTTGATAATTTTGCATTACACGAAGTTGTTGAAGTAGCTGATAATTCAGCTTTACAATCGTTAATAGATGAAGCCCAGCTATTATACGATGAAACGGCAGAAGGAGCGGTTGAGTTGATGGCTGCTATAACTACTGCTCAAAGTTTTTTAGAAAGTACATCTGCTGATGAAATAAAGCAGGCAGTGGAAGATTTGGAGAATGCTATTTTTGATTATAAGTTGTTAAATGCAACAGCCAGCAATCCTTTAGATCTTACGGGTTATATAGTTAATAATAGTTTTGAGGATAATTTTGAGGGTTGGGTAAACAACGGATTGTATACACAATCCAATACTGTTTTTACAGGAAAAGATGGTAGTCTATATATAGAAAGATGGGTGGACAGAGGATCAAAAGTTCCTGATGTTGACGTAAGTCAGACTTTAACCAATTTACCAAATGGAGCATATGTTCTTACTGTTGCAACGGGTAATATACAACAGTTAGCTTCTGGTAGTACCCAGAATAATTCATCTATACCTCAAACGGGTGTATTTATTTATGCCGGAGATAACAAAACAGCTGTTGATACATTAAAAGATCGCTCGGTAAGTTTTGCTGTTTTTAACGGAGAAGTTGAAATAGGTTACAAAGCCGAGAATGCAACCGGCAACTGGGTTACATGTGATAATTTCAGATTGCTTTATAAAGGGTTTGATATTGACCTAACCAAGGAATACCTGGCATCTAAAATTGACATTGCCAATGCATTGGCAGAAGGTAAATTGCAGGATGAAGTAAGAACCAATCTGACAACTGCAATTTCTGCAGCTGAGCAGGAATTAGCAGATGAGGCAGCAACAGAGGAGTCTTTGGCAGCCATTATAACTCAGATGGAAGCTGCTATAAATGAAGCAGAAGTATCACAGGCGGCTTATGCTGCCTTGCAAGATGCAATAAACATAGCAACAGAATTGTATGGAGAAGGAGATGGTAATGATGCAGAATCGTTATCGGATGCCATTAATATTGCCAGTGCTGTTTTGATCGATTATACGTTAACACTGGAGGAGATTAATAATGCAACTGCTGAAATGGAAAAGGCTATATGGGTATATCGTTTAGCCAATGCATCCGGAACTGTACCTACGGTGACAACTAATACAAATTATGCACGCGGTTCAACCATGATTTTTGGAAGAAGCAGTATATCTGGAGTGATCGTTTCAACACTGATGGAACATGGTTTTTGCTGGAGTACAAATCCAGAACCAACCATCTTGGATAATCGAAGTACAAAATACTATTCAAATTCTGGATATGTATATGTAATGGAAAATTTACAGCCTTCTACAGTATATTACGTTCGTGCATATGCCTTAACAAGCGGTTATGCCGTGGGTTATGGAGATGCGATAAAGGTGATTACCTTACCTAAAGGTACCGTTAGTTATACTTTGGCCGACAATGTTACAGGAGAAGATCGTGAGCGTATTGGCGCAGCTATGGAATCAGCTGTTAACTATTTTAATAACCTTACCAGTATTCAAGGTCATTGGTTGAATGTTAATTTTGGTTCAGGAACTCCTACGGCTGAAGCTTCTTATGGAGGATGGATGAGATTTGGTCCAAATTCATCATATCAACAAACAGGAACAGCACTTCACGAAATGGGACATACCATTGGAGTGGGTACACATAGTATGTGGTATGGACCTTCCTCTTCATTAAGAGAAAATGGTTCAAGTGGACTATGGCTTGGTGACAGAACAAAGAAATTAATGCAATTCATTGATAATAATACATCGGCTTACTTAACAGGAGATAATACTCACATGTGGCCTTATGGTGTTAATGGTGCGAATGAAGATACCGGAAGTGAGTTCTTATACATGGCTAACTCATTAGTTCATCAGGCTCTTGGTGAGGATGGATTACCACCGACAGGAGGTTTTGCAACACCAGCTTATTGTTTTGAGATTGCTGATGATACCAAATATTATCTTAAAAGTGAAGATGAACAAACAGGTTTATTGACCTCTTTTATCGTTCCTTCTTCAACCGGAACATTGATCAATAGAATAATGACACCAGAACAGGCACTGGCTAACGATAGTGCAGCCTGGCAAATAGATTATAATCCGGTTAATTGTTATTATACACTTAAAAACGTGGGTACAGGAAGATATTTTACTTATGTAACTACTGGTATTAATGGTATAAGAACAGCTTTAAGAACTACACCAACCACCTCTGAGTATTTTCAGATTATGAAAGGAAGGGTAGATGTAGAAGTTGAAACACTTACTGAAAGAGGGTATTGGATTATTCGTCCTGAGGCAAAAAGTGCTCCTGCATGTTTATATGCAAGTACTACAACTTACACCATGACAAGTAGCTTTAATATTGCCAATACGTCAACAAAACAGAGATGGTTAATCTTATCTGGTGACGAGGTTGGGCAAATAGAATTAGCTACTTCAATTGACAGGCCAGATGATTTGGATAATGTTTCACAGGTAAAGGTATTTGCTGATCATCAGCAGGTAACTGTCCAAAATATCAAATCAAAGTCTGATATTACAATCTATAATTTATCAGGAGTGTCGATAGTGACAGGGAGAAATGTTGTATCGACCTATACTCATTCACTTCCAAAGGGAGTTTATCTTGTTACCGTTAAATCGGATGCTGAACAGGTGGTTAAAAAAGTGATAGTGCAATAAGCGCTGTTAAGACTAATAGATATAAAAAGAGGCTGTCTGAAAAAGGCGGCCTCTTTTGTGTTTGCAATTTTCCTGTCTTGAAATAGTGTAACACATTAAATAATCTATAATGTATTTTTCATTGCTATAGATTTTCAATTTAGATATTGACAAAACTTTGGGATTATAATTAGGGTTTAAGTGTCTATTCTTTAACCGTTGAATGAAGAAAATCCAATTTCCATTCACCTTCAACCTTTTTAAATGTTGCACTTTCTATCCAATCATATTTATCTTCGATTGTATCGTTTAATGTCATATCCATATGATTGAGATAATATAAATTGCCAATCTCTTCATCAATACTGGTTTTAAGAGGCGATAATGTAAACGTTGCAGAGTAAGGTGGTAATGCATTTAAGAAATTAAAAAGGCTGTCGTTATTCCATATTTTACCATTTTCGAAGAGGACAAAGTCGTTTGTCGTTGAAGCATTCATTTTATCCAGATCTTTGTCTTTGATTCCATCAAAATAACTGATTAATACTTTTTCCAGTACCTCAGGATTATCCGTTTGTTTTTCATTCTGACAGCTTAGAATTAACCCAATTCCAATAATTAATAGAAGATTTCTTGCTTTCATGACGATCATTTTACTGGTTAATAAAGGTGAATTTGTTTGTAGTTAAAAAGTAAGAAATTGAAATATAAATTTCAAGTGTTTAATAGATTCATTTTGAAAAGTTTATAATATGATTTAGACGTGAGAGATGTTGAATAATCTCTGATTTTTGAAAAGAACTACATATTCTACTTTGTATATTATTCATTCATTTTGGTTGATTAATAGGAAGCTGTTGGGGAGCTTTTAGAAATATGAAATATCTTATTTAAAGTAATTGAATGATAATACTGGTTAAGTCGCTACCATGGTGATAATTTTATAACGACAAGCTCGGATTGTTAAAATCCCAATTTTGTAAAGAGAAAAAAAATCATGTATATCAACAAAGGACCCGCTTCAATATTAGACTTGTTAACTATTAAGTGGCTTTTTGCTAGTGAGTTGACGGATATTTCACAATGTAGAATCAGCTAAAACGATTCTAAAAGTAGTTATTGCCTGATCCTTCTTAATTCATATTCCTGTACTCATTCGGCGACATTCCAACTTGCTTTTTAAACATTCGGGTAAAATGTTGCGGATGCTTAAATCCCAACTCATAAGCAATCTCGCTTATTGATTTTTGCGTGTCGAATATTTTTTCTTTTGCTACATCAATCATCTTCAACTGAATATGTTCCTGAGCTGATTTGCCGGTTTCTTTCTTTAGCAAATCACCTAAATAATTAGAAGAAATAAATAATTTATCGGCGCAATATTTAACAGAAGGTAACCCTTCATCTAAAGCTTTATCAGAAGCAAAATATTCTTTCAATACATTTTCAAAACGAGCCAGAATATCTTTGTTTACATGGCTGCGTGTTATAAACTGACGTTCGTAGTATCGTTTTGAATAGTTTAGGAATAATTCAATATATGAAACAATAAGTGTTTTACTATGACTGTCAATGGCATGTTCCAGCTCATATTTAATATTGGCAAAACACTCATTTATTACGGCTCTTTCTCTTGTTGATAAATGTAATGCTTCATTTACTTCGTATGAAAAGAACGAGTAGTCATCAATATGTTTACCCAATGATGTACCATGAATTAAATCGGGATGAAAAACGATCGCATTTCCGGCGGCCTGCCTTTTTTCTCCGTTACTGTCTATGCCGTATACTTGTCCCGGTGAAATAAAAATCAACGTACCTTCTTCGTAATCATAGTCATTAATTCCATAGATGATGTTGCCACATTTAACATCCTTCAGAAAGATAGCGTAAAGGTTAATCTGTGTTTTATAGAAACTAAATGGCTGAATTTTTGAAAAATCAATAATACTTACCAGGGGGTGTAATGTTTCCTGCCCAATCATATTATTGTATTCGGTAACCGTGTTTATTTTGATAATATTACTCATATCCAAAAGATTAATGACAAGGCAAAAGTAAGGAACTAATTGTTAGGTTATTCAGGTCGTACAATATAATCCGTAATATGGGTAAGTAATACGGTAATTTGGGTAAGTTACATCTTTTATCAGTAATAGTCATCAGGTTTCTTTCAGTAATAAAGGTAAGAACTACCGTAATCGGGGTCATTTTATCAGTGTTAAAGATTTCATTTTTGTATCAGTAAAATATTCAAAATAAATGAAGAATATGGTTTTGATACAAGACGAAGAATTTGGTGGAGAGCGGCCTTTATTTGCTTCATCAAACGTGGAATTGAATAATGTAAGATTTAGTCCTGGCGAATCAGCTTTGAAAGAATGTGAGAATATAAAGATTAATAGCTGTGTGTTTGATTGTAAATATCCTTTCTGGCATAATCAAAACACCATCATAAAGAATTCCCTTTTTACTCCAATGGGTAGGGCAGCCATCTGGTATGGAAAAGATATTCGTATGGCTCAAACGCATGTAGATGCTCCAAAGATGTTTCGCGAAATTGATGGATTATTTCTTGATAATGTTGAGCTGTCTGATGCGCTTGAATGTATTTGGTGGTGCCGAAATATTGAAGTTAAAAATACAAAGATCAAAAACGGAGATTATATTTTTAAAAGTAGTGAGAATATTACTGTTGACAATCTTTTGTTACAAGGCAATTATTCATTTCAATATTGTTCTAATGTTGTAATTCGTAATTCTCATATTAGTTCTAAAGATGCCTTCTGGAATGCTGAAAACGTAACTGTATATGATTCTGTAATTGAAGGGGAGTATTTAGGTTGGCATTCTAAAAATCTACGTCTGGTTAACTGTAAAATAAACGGAACACAGCCCCTTTGTTACGCACACAACCTGGTTATGGAAAATTGTGTAATGCTTGAGGATGCTAATCTGGCATTTGAATACAGCACTCTGAAGGCAGTAATTAACAGCCCCATAACCAGTGTTAAAAACCCGGGCAAAGGTGAAATTACAGCTGAGAGTATTGGTGAAATTATTATCGATGCAAACTGTAAGAATCCGGGTGAATGTAATATTAGAGTTAGTAACGCAGTTAATGTCTGATAATTATGTCATATGATTTTGATGAAATAATTAACCGCAGAGGAACAAACTCCTATAAATGGGATTCTGTCAATAAAGCTGATATGATTCCAATGTGGGTGGCTGATATGGATTTTAAAACAGCACCGTCAATTATTGATGCATTATCTCAACGCGTACTACACGGTGTTTTTGGCTATGCAAAGGTACCGGATGATTATTATGAAGCCGTTATTAGTTGGTTTAGACGAAGACATCTTCTGGCAATTGAAAAAGAATGGATAATTTATACAACGGGGGTTGTACCAGCTGTATCAGCAACCATACTGGCATTAACTGCTCCCGGAGATAAAGTACTGGTGCAGGAGCCGGTCTATAATTGCTTTTTCTCGTCTATCAGAAATAATCAATGTGAAATTGTTTCGAATGATTTATTGTATTCAAACGGGACCTACTCCATCGATTTTGAAGATCTGGAAAATAAAGCATCTGATCCTGAAGTTAAACTGATGCTTTTATGTAATCCTCATAACCCGGTGGGTAGGGTGTGGACAAAACAGGAGCTGAAACGAGTTGGTGAGATTTGTTTTCGAAATGATGTATTGGTGATTGCTGATGAAATTCACTGTGATTTAGTATATGCCGGGCATAAACATATTCCCTTTGCTTCTTTAGGTCAGCAATTTCTGGAAAATTCAGTTACCTGTACTGCCCCCAGTAAAACATTTAACCTGGCCGGCTTACAGGTGGCGAACATATTTGCTTATAATGCCGAAATCCGAAGTAAGATAGATAAAGCTATTAATATTAATGAAGTTTGCGATATCAACCCGTTTGCTATAGAAGGATTAAAAGTTGCATATTCTATTTTGGAGTCAGAACATTGGTTGGATGAATTGAAAGAATACTTATGGACTAATTACCTTTTTGTCCAAGATTTTTTTCAGCAAAATTTACCTCATTTATCCATTTTGCCTTTGGAAGCAACTTATTTATTATGGATCGATTGCTCTAAACTTCCGATAACAACTGATGAATTGGCAGTAAAAATGCTGAAGGAAGGAAATATTCAAATTAATGAAGGAACAATCTATGGTAAGGCAGGTGAAGGTTTTATTCGGATAAATATAGCATGTCCCAGAGCCGTATTAAAAGAAGGATTAAATCGTATGAAAAAGGTGTTTGATCAATTACCCGTTTAAAGGCCGGATTTTATCCAGATTCTTCTAATTCATAGTCTTGTTATCGACATTTATTCAATTCTGTAATTCGGGTAAGAGCCTCCGTAATTCGGGTAGTTTTATCATCAGGATAAAACTCATTTTTGTATGTATCAATTTTTTAAATGAAAACATATGAAAACAATAACATTGTATTCGATTATAATCAGTTCACTTGTATTATTAACAAGCTGTTCACAAACAGAGCAAACATCAAATAAGATATTTGAAAAAGGACAGAAAGTGACCCAAAACTTCACCGGAGAAACATGGGTGCAGATGCTTACTGTCGACGGTGAAAACTTCGATGCTATGAGCTATAATGTCACATTTGCTGCAGGAAGTCGCACTTACTGGCATTCGCACCCGGGAGGTCAGATTCTCTATTGTCTTTCAGGCGAAGGAAGATATCAGGAAAAGGACGGAGCTATCCGATCATTAAAAGCAGGTGATGTGATTGAAATTAAACCGGATGTGGTGCATTGGCATGGGGCAGGTCCAGATATGGAATTTGTTCATTTGGGAATTAGTACCCGACTTTCAGAGGGACCAGCTAACTGGTATGGCCCCGTAACAGATGAAGAATATAACAATCAAAAATAATTATAACAGATGAAGGATTTTAGTTTTTACAATCCTACCAGAATTGAATTTGGTAAAGGGAAAGAGGAAAATATTGGACAATACATTGCTGAATATGGTCTGAAAAAAGTATTAATTGTTTATGGTACAGATCGTGTTAAAAAAAGCGGATTGTTCGATAAAGTGGTAAAATCGCTTAATGATAAAGGCATTGCCTACGAAGAATTGGGAGGAGTTATCAGTAATCCGGTTTTAAGCAAGGTATATGAAGGTGTTGAGTTGGCTAAAAGTGCAAAAGTAGAAGCTGTTTTAGGTATTGGAGGCGCTTCTGTGCTGGACAGTTCAAAATCGATTGCTGCAGGCGCAGTTTACGAAGGCGATGTTTGGGACTTTTTTACCTTTAAGGCAGTTCCGGATAAGGCTTTGAAAATATTCTCCATTATGACTCTGGCTGCATCGGGTAGTGAAATGAATAACTATGCAGTTGTAACAAAAGAGGATGATAAAGCAAAACTAAACCTTGCCGGTTTGGCAACATTTCCAACCGTTTCAGTCATAAATCCTGAATTGCAGGCTACTGTTACAAAAGAATATCTGGCATACTCAGCCGCTGATATTTTTGCACATAGTTTAGATATGTATCTTACTGCTACTTATTTGCCTGAATACGTTGCAGGTTACGTTGAAAATATTCTAAAGACGGTTATGCGTACTACTGAGATTTTATTGGAAGATGCGGATAATTATGAGGCACGTGGTGAGTTTGCATGGGCTGCAACAAATGCCTTAAATTTTACCACTTTCTGTGGGATAGAAAATAATCGTTTCGATACTCATTTTATTGAACATACCATGTCGGCAGAATATAATATTGCTCATGGTGCAGGTTTGTCAATTGTTGTCCCTGCCTGGATGAAATGGCAAAAGAACTTATTACCTGAACGATTTAAACGTTTTGCCAAAGAGATATTCAATCTTGATACGGCTGATGAAGGGATAGAGGCCTTAAAAAATTGGTATACGAAAATTGGAGCACCGGTAACCTTAAAAGAAGGTAATATTCCGGAAGAAGGTGTTGCAATGATGGTTGAGAAACTATCTGACATTGCACAAATGATGGGAGCCGGGGCATTATATTCGAAAGAAATGCTGTCGACTGTATTTGAAAATGCCAGATAAGGAATTAATCTTTAATGAACCCACAAGATAAAGACTTAATCATTGTGGGTTTAATCTTGTTATAGTTAAAGATTTATGAGGGGATGAGAATGAAGCGAAAAATATTAATATTTATAGGTTGTATTGTATTAGTAACCGGAACAGGAATGAGTGTATTAAATCAATCCAGATTTGGACAATTACCGAGAGGTGAACGATTGGAAAGGATCAAAGCATCTCCAAATTATCGTAACGGAGAGTTTCAAAATATTAACGAGACTCCAGTAATATCAGGAGATAAGAGCCGTTTTAAAGTGATGATGGATTTTCTGTTTACCAGGAAAGTTCGAGTTACCCCCGAAAGTATGCTTCCGGTTGTAAAAACAGATCTTAAATCATTCAGTAAAGAGGATGATGTATTAGTTTGGTTTGGTCATTCATCCTATTTTATGCAGATAGAAGGAAAAACCTATTTGGTTGATCCTGTTTTGAGCTCATATGCATCTCCTTTTTCATTTATAAACAAAGCTTTTAAAGGCACAAATATCTATTCGCATAATGATTTTCCAACCATAGATTATTTAATTATAACACACGATCATTGGGATCACCTGGATTATCAGACAGTAATGGATTTAAAGCCAAAAATAAATCATGTTGTATGTGGCCTGGGTGTTGGTCAGCATTTTGAATACTGGGGGTTTGATGTTGCTTCCCTTACTGAGCTGGATTGGTATGAGGCAACGGATCTTGGACAAGGAAATATTATGACTGCTACTCCTGCCCGTCATTTCTCAGGCAGAGGATTACGCGGGAATAAAACATTGTGGACATCCTTTGTTTTACAAACACCTCAATACAATATCTTTATTGGTGGCGACGGTGGTTATGATGAACATTTTAAGCTTATTGGAACTCAATACGGACCTTTTGATCTGGCTATTCTGGAGCAGGGACAATATGACAAGAATTGGAATTTAATTCATTTAATGCCGGATCTGGTTTATAAAACAGCTGAAGATCTAAAAGCAAAAAGTATACTGCCTGTTCATAATTCCAGATTTGCTTTGGCCAGTCATCAGTGGGATGAACCTTTAAATAAGATAAGTTCGAATCATACTGATTCAGTTATTTCGGTGAAGACTCCTAAAATTGGAGAACTTGTCTTTTTGAATGATTCAATAAAACAATATGAGAAATGGTGGAAGGATGAGAGACGGGAGTAAAAATATTTTTGAGAGGTTGCAATCAGGTGAAGTCGTTCCGTTCAACGATCCTCAATATGCACTGGTAAGTAAATCAGGAATACGTACTACAGAATTACTTATTCAATACAATGCTACGTCTGATCCTGATCAATTACGTAAGCTGTGGGGAAATCTTACAGGTACTGTGTTAGACGAAAGTAGCTATATTCAGATACCATTAATGATCAATCATGCCGAATTTGTAAAGGTTGGTAAAAACGTTTACATCAATCATGGTTGTTCAATGCTGGCTTTGGGAAAAATCACAATTGAAGACAATGTATTGATTGGTCCTAAATCAAACCTGATTACAGAAGGACATCCTGTAAATCCTGATAATAGGAGAGCCTTGGAGGTAAAGCCAGTATTAATTAAAAAGAATGCCTGGTTAGGAGCTGCGGTTACCGTTTTGCCGGGCGTTACAATAGGTGAGAATTCAATTGTGGCAGCAGGAGCAGTTGTAAATCGTGATGTGCCGGATAATACTGTTGTAGCAGGTGTGCCTGCTAAAGTCATTAAATCAATTATTTAGATCTGGATGAAATTTAAAAAACAAAGACTTATGAAGCGATCTTTACTGATATTCTTTGCTTTTCTTCTAATCGTTACAGAATCCTGTTCGAAAGATAATGAAACGCAAAATTCAACATCCAATGAGATAATTGATGCTGGAGATACTGATGATGTAAATCAAAAAACAAATAAAATGAAAATAAAAATCGGAGAACGTATATTGACAGCCACTCTGGTTGATAATTCATCCACTGAATCCCTGGTGGCATTACTTAAAGAACAGTCCCTGACCATTGAGATGAGGGATTATGCCAAAATGGAAAAAGTCGGATCAATAGGTCAGAGCTTACCCAGAAATGACGAGCAGATAACAGCACAGCCTTGTGATATTATTTTATATCAGGGTAATGCATTGGTTATATACTATGCTCCTAATTCATGGAATTTCACAAGGCTTGGAAGAATTGATGATATTACTACACAGGAGTTAAAAAAAGTACTGGGAGAAGGAGATGTGACAGTTACTTTATCATTATAAACAAAGACATATTGTATTTCAGATTAAACCTGTTTGGGTAACCTTACAGGTTTTTTGTTGTTCTATAATTAGCCTTATCTTAGTGAAAAGTCAAATGTATTATGAACGGATTCTTGAAAAGTGTGTGTGAACTGTCTCCTTTATCAGAGGATGCTGTCAATGAACTATCAGAGTGTCTCTGTTCAGCAGACTTTAAAAAAGGGGAAACCATTCATCAGGAAGGAAAGATTTGTAAGCATTTGTTTTTTGTTGAGTCAGGACTTGCCAAGCATCAGTATTTTCACGAAGGAAGTCAGTTTATATTTCGGTTTTTTGAGGATAACCAATTCTTTATTGCGACAGATTGCTTTTTTAATAATTTACCTGCGCACTACTCAACAATAGCATTGGAAGATTCAGAAATAAGTTATTTAAAGTATGAAGATTTTGAAAATCTTTGCAGTAAATACCATTGTTTTGAAACGTTTGCCAGAAAGTTTGTTTCAATAGTTGCTTATACCGCCATTTCAAATTTAAAAGGACTCCTGTATTTAGATGCCACAGCCCGTTATGCAAAATTTTTAAATGAATACGGACATCTTCAACAAAGGATTAGTTTAGGAGATACGGCTGCCTTTCTCGGAATCTCGCAAGTCTCATTAAGTCGTATCCGCTCCAGGAAGTGATTTTTTTACATTTGTAAAAAACTATCTGATCTCACCTCAGTAGATTTGTATCATAGTCTTTTTCAAAAGTTTCGATATCGATTGTAAGTAATGTACAGTTTGTCTGTACTGAAGAAATCATTACATGATTTCTAATGGGATAACTATGCTTTAACGGTGGCAAATGGCTATGTAAATAAATAGTAATTAGGTAATAAAGGAAGTTATGAGTAAAGTGTTGTATATCAAAGCTGATGCAAAAATTGAAGGTGAGTCACGAACTGTACGTATTGCTGACAGTTTTATTGAATCATATAAAAAGAATAATCCTGAGGATGAAATTATTGAACTTGATTTATATGAATCAGGAATTCAATTTCTTCCTAAAGGTAAAGTGATGGAGATGAGAGGAGCAGGAATGAATGATAAGAATAATCCATTATTGAAATTTGCCTGTCAATTTGCCGAAGCTGATAAATATGTAATTGCAGAACCAATCTGGAATCTGGGTATACCTGCCATTCTTAAGGCGTATATAGATTCTGTTGCAATTGGAGGAATCACATTCAGATATACCGAAAAAGGTCCTGTGGGATTATGCCTGAATAAAAAAGCCATTAACATCATAACACGCGGAGGAGATTATTCGTCAGAGTTTAAAAGTTCTCTTGAAATGGCTGATAAATACCTTCGTAACATTTTTGGATTTATGGGAATTACAGATTTTACAAGTATTGCTGTAGATCGTCTGGATATGATCACTGAAGATACAGAAGCCCTGTTAAATAAGGCAATGGAACAAGCCAGAGAAACAGCTTTAGCCTTCTAGAATCAAAAATGTTATTCAACTATTAAAATGTAAGATATGAGTTTTAAGATACACTTCAGAGAAATATTTATAATGGCTTTAATCTTATTGGTAAGCCAGGTTAAAGCACAAAATAATGAAGCAGGTAATCATCCGCCTTCACCTATTCCAATAGAAATTTTTATGGGCTCTGAGAGCTGGACTTCTCAAATTGTAATGGATAAGAAATTTCATGGTAGTAATAAGTTTGGATTCTTTGGTTTATCATACCTAAAAGCCAATTACGATAACGATCAGTTTTTACAGGAGTCGACGAATCTGGCTATGCTGAAATATGATGTTTTAAAAAGATTCAGTGTTCTATCCGGTGCAATGTTTAATTCACATTGGGGTTTTCGACCATATGCAGGAGCTCAATACGCATATCATAGTAAGATTTTTATGGGATTTGTAAATTCCGGATTTCATCTTACCGAAACGAAAAACTTCGAAACGATTGCTATGCTCGAATACCGTCCGGTAATTAAGGATCAATGGTCATTATACACACGTGCACAAGGTATGTACAGTCAGAATACTGTGGATGGCATGCACGATCGTAGTCACTTTTATGGAAGAGTTGGGGTAAGTTATAAAGCTTTTTCATTTGGTGCTGCTTATAACTACGATTGTTATGGCCCCAATAAGTTAACGGATAATCAGTTTGGTGTATTTATCAGCACGCTGCTGTAATTGTATTAATCAAGTATGTTGAAATCAAATTCATTTATGGAAAAAGCAATAAAACATGAACGATTATTGGAGGTAACACTTTTGTTAGCCAGTGCACTTACCATTCTGGCTAACGCAATTGTAGCACCGGCTTTGCCTCAGATTAGTAATGCTTTTAGTGATATAAAAAATGCTGAGATACTTACCAAACTGATGCTTACCTTGCCTGCGCTAATAATTGCCTTAGGTGCTCCTCTGGTAGGAAGTTTATTGGATAAAGCCGGCCGTATTAAGGTATTATTTGTTTCGCTGATTATCTATTTGTTGGGAGGGACATCAGGTTTTTGGCTGGGAGATTTATATTCCATTCTGGTTGGGCGTGTTGTTTTGGGTTTGGGTGTTGCAGGTATAATGACTGTTGCTACCACTTTGATTGGAGATTACTTTACCGGTGCCAAACGTGAATATTTTATGGGGCTGCAAGGTGCCTTTATAGCGCTGGGAGGATTTGTATTTATCACCATTGCAGGAGTACTGACAGATATCGATTGGCGTTTAACTTTTCTGGTGTATGGGTTTTCGCTTGTTGTTATTATTTTGGTGCCCTTTGCTTTATACGAGCCTAAAATCCATAACCAGAAATCAGAATCCACTCTTTCTGAAAATCAGGTGATTCCAAAAGTGGTATGGCTGGCAATCATCAGTGCTTTTATTGTAACGGTATGTTTTTATGTAATACCTGTGCAAATACCATATTTCCTGCAAAGTTTTGATGGGATGAATGGTAATAAAATAGGCATGGCTCTGGGTGGCTTAACCATTGCACAGGCATTGGCATCCTTTTTCTACAAAAAAGTGAAAATGAAATTCGATTATGTCATGATTTTCGTTTTAGGGTTTATTCCAATGGCAATTGGATTTTCCATCATAGGATTAAGCGAATTATACTGGCAGGTAATTATTGGTATTTTATTTTGTGGATTGGGTGTAGGATTGATGATGCCCAATGCCAATCTCTGGGTAATTAATCTGGTACCTGTTCACAGCAGAGGAAAATATGTAGGAGGAATTACAACAGCAACTTTCATTGGTATGTTTATATCTCCTATCATTATTGAACCTATTCAAAGTTGGGTTGGAATGAATGAAAGTTTTACTATTCTGGGTTTATGTTGTGCAATATTTGTTTTGTTATATTTTGTATTCAGTAAACGCATCACCAATAAGTAGCATAAGCTAAGGTAATTCTTAACAATACAATACCCCGATAATCGATTCAGTAATATGGGTAACTGAATCCGTTATCGGGGTAATTTTATTTGTGCCAGATGAATGACATTTGCATTGTAATTGGTTCATCCCAATAAAAATGTAATTAGTTATGAATCGAGTAGAATTAAGTGAAAAGAAATTTAAGGAGTTGTTTGGTGGTCATTCAGGACCATTAGCCGAAACGGATCCTGATCTGCAGGAAATGTTAAATCGTTTCATCTTCGGTGAGGTATTTTATCATGGTTCATTAAGTGATAAACTAAGAGAGTTAATAACCCTTGTGGTATTAACAACCAATCAAACTTTAGATCAATTGCAGGCACATGTTTTTGGTGCCTTAAATATTGGTGTTAGCCCTGTTGAGATAAAAGAAGCTATTTACCAATGTACACCATATTTAGGTTTTCCTAAAACGCTAAATGCTATTAATAAAGCCAACGAGGTGTTTAAACAGGCAGGGATTTCACTTCCGGTTGAAAGTCAGAAGACAGTAACTGAAGCAACACGTTTTGATGAGGGTTTAAAGGTGCAGAAAGAGATTTTTGGAGAGGTGATTGATAAGATGCATCAGGGTGCACCTAAGAATCAAAAGCACATACAAAACTATTTATCAGCCTTCTGTTTTGGTGATGTTTATACCCGTGGCACGTTAGACCTGAAAACCCGAGAGCTGTTAACCTTATGTATTCTTAGTGCTTTGGGGGGATGCGAAAATCAGGTAAAATCGCACGTGATGGGAAATGTAAAGGTAGGTAATACCAAAGATATCTTGCTGGAGGCTGTAACACAGTGTTTGCCATACATGGGTTTTCCGCGCACCTTAAATGCATTAGCCTGCATCAATGAAATGATACCAGAAAACAAGTAAAAATTTAAAAATAGAGGAGATTATAAGATGAGTGAATTTAAACAACCATTCTCATTGGGACAAAAGAATGATGCCTATGCTCAGTATTTTATTGGACAAAGTTATATATCGATACTGACACTTGAAGGGGTACCTTCATTTAACGTGACTTTTGAACCTGGCTGTCGCAATAACTGGCATGTTCACCAGGGGGGCGGACAGATCTTATTATGTACTGCCGGAACTGGCTGGTACCAGGAAGAAGGAAAACCAGCACTGAAATTAAATCCGGGTGATGTTGTAAATATTCCTGTTGGTGTAAACCACTGGCATGGTGCAGCAAAAGACAGTTGGTTTGCACACGTAGCTCTGTCAGTGCCGGTTGAAGGTTCTACAACAGAGTGGAATGGACCTGTCACGGATGAGGAGTACAATAAATTGTAAAAAGTAAATACTAAAAAGATGAATAAAGTAAAAACAATATCAATGATTGCCGGAGTCGTATTATTAATGACTCAGGCTTTCCCTAATACAGCAGAAGCTAAAAAGAAAGAAAAAATGAAACAACAGGAAGAACACTATACATTTGAATTAAGCGATAAAGTCACAAGAGAAAAAGTAACTTTTAAAAACCGTTACGGAATTACATTAACAGGTGATTTATATCTGCCTAAAAACAGAGGAGAAGAAAAATTAGCAGCTATTGCAGTTAGCGGACCTTATGGAGCCGTAAAGGAACAATCTTCAGGTTTGTATGCCAATGAATTGGCTCAGCGTGGATTTGCTGTTGTAGCATTCGATCCTTCATTCACGGGTGAGAGTGGAGGTGAACCTCGCAATGTTGCCTCTCCTGATATTAATACGGAAGATTTTAGTGCTGCCATTGACTTTCTGGGAATACAAACATTTGTTGACAGAGAAAAAGTGGGAATCATGGGTATTTGTGGTTTTGGTGGTATGGGCTTAAATGCTACGGCTGCAGATAAACGTGTTAAAGCAATTGCTGTTGCAAGTATGTACGACATGTCGCGCGTAACTGCAAAAGGTTATTTCGATAGTATGACAGCCGAACAACGCGATGGTATGCTAAAACAATTAGGTGAGCAACGCTGGAAGGATGCTGAAGCTGGTGCACCGGCTTATGGTACAGCCGGTTTGCCTGAACCAGAACAACTAACAGGTGAAGAACCAGAGTTTGTTCAGGGCTATGTTAATTACTATAAGACTGAAAGAGGTTTCCACCCACGTTCAATCAACTCAAACGGATCATGGACAGCAACAAACGCATTATCATTTATGAATATGCCCTTGTTGACTTACATCAATGAGATTACTCCTCGTCCGATATTAATTATTGCCGGTGAGAATGCACACTCTCGTTATTTCAGCGAAGATGCTTATAAAGCAGCAAACGAACCTAAAGAATTAATGATTATCCCGGGTGCAGTGCATACCGATCTGTATGATAAAGTGGATGTTATTCCATTTGATAAATTAGAGAAATTCTTTAAAGAAAACTTGAAATAGAGTTGTAATAATTGGTAAAAAGAGGGTGTCCAAAAAGTGATTGTACAAATAAGGAATCTTTCAAATTGTAACTTTACTTTCATTATACCCCACCAAACCTCCCCTAAAAGGGAGGCTTAAGTCCCCTTCAGGGGATTTAG
>JAFMVE010000063.1 GCA_025499705.1 Carboxylicivirga caseinilyticus | reverse complement strand
TTTGCTCGTCGTGACACCTTAGTCTACCATCTTAGTCCCCCTATCGGGTGACACGACACCACGACTAAAGCGCCACGACTTCATCCAGCAAACGTAAAAAAAGAACCGAGAAATAAATTATTTGAAGCGATAACAGATGAAATTAAAAATTTTGACACTCATTTTAACTTTAATGAATGTTTCATCATTTGCACAAGCATTAAAAGGAATTGTTGTAGATGAAAACCAAAATCCTATTCAGTATGTCAGTGTTTTGAATAAAACAAACAATCAACATACTCATACAGACGAACAGGGTAAGTTTGTTTTTGAGAGTGTAGCTATCGGAGATACCTTGCAGTTTTTTCATATCAGCTATCAAAGCAAGTTCATAGTGATATCGGACTTACAGACACCTTTAAATGTTTTATTACATACGAAGGCGATAAACCTGACAGAAGTGATTATTTCTCCGAATATTAATGCGCTTCATGTTATTACAGATATTGATATTCAAACAAACCCGGTAAACTCGTCGCAATACATCCTGAGAAAAGTACCAGGTTTGTTTATCGGGCAACATGCAGGAGGAGGAAAGGCAGAGCAAATGTTTTTAAGAGGTTTTGACATTGACCATGGTACGGATGTGAATGTTACAGTCGATGGACTACCTGTAAATATGGTTTCGCACGCCCACGGACAAGGTTATGCCGATTTGCATTTCGTTATACCCGAAACTATTGATAAAATAGACTTTGGTAAAGGACCATATTACGAAAGCAAAGGTAATTTTAATACAGCCGGATATGTAGATTTTTCAACAAAACAAAAAATGGAAAACAGTTCCGTTAAACTGGAAGCAGGACAGTTTGATACCTACAGAATGCTGGGAATGTTCAATCTGGTAGAAAGTAACACGCAAAATGCATACGTAGCCACCGAATTTTTATCGACCGATGGCTATTTCGATAGTCCCCAAAACTTCAATAGAATTAATCTCTTTGGAAAGTATACTGGCAGAATAAACAATCAGGATAAATTGGGTATAACAGCTTCTTATTTTGATAGTAAATGGGATGCATCGGGACAGATACCGCAGCGGGCAGTTGATAGCGGCTTGATTTCACGTTTTGGTTCTATTGATGATACAGAAGGTGGTTCTACTTCGCGTAGTAATCTATTGGTGAGTTATGACAAAAGAATTGATAAAAATTCATCCATTAAAAGCAAAGTATACCTTAGTCAGTACGATTTTGAACTCTATTCCAACTTTACTTTTTTTCTGGAAGATTCTATTAATGGCGACCAAATCAGGCAAAAAGAAAATCGGATTATTTACGGGCTAAACTCTGAGTATGATAAATCATTTACAAACGGGAATATAAAAGGAAGTTGGCAGGTTGGAATAAGTTTGCGCAACGACCAAACTCATAATTCTGAATTATCGCATACCATAAACAGAATTGAAACTTTAGAACAAATTAAACTGGGAGATATTAATGAAACTAATTTAGCTGCGTATATTGGTACAAGCATCGAAATAAATAAATGGATTTTCAGCCCATCATTACGATTCGATTATTTTGATTTTCAATACAACGACAAGTTGCTTTCAACCTATATGACACAAGAAGCGACAAAAACCATTGTCAGTCCGAAATTCAACATCCTTTATAATCCTAGCCACGAATTACAGTTGTATTTAAAAACAGGAAAAGGCTTTCACTCAAACGACACGCGGGTTGTGGTAGTGGAAAACGGTAAAGAAATATTACCTGCCGCCTATGGATTTGATATAGGGTATATTTGGAAACCAACCCCACAAATGTTATTAAATATGGCCTATTGGTATTTGTATTTAGAGCAAGAATTTGTGTATGTGGGTGATGCAGGAATTGTTGAACCAAGTGGAAAAACAAGACGACAAGGAATAGATTTAAGTTATCGGTATCAGCCCTTTCAATGGTTGTTTTGGAATGTGGATGCCAATTATGCTTATGCCCGGGCAATTGATGAACCGCAAGGGGAAGACTATATTCCTTTAGCTCCAGATTTTACATTAGTGAGTGGTCTTAACTTTATTTTTAAATCAGGGCTTTATGGGAGTATAAATGTCCGTCATTTAGACAATCGTCCTGCCAATGAAGATAACTCCATAGTAGCCAAAGGATATACCGTCACCGATTTGAATACAGGCTATAAATGGAGGAAGATGAACTTAGGAGTACAAATACAGAACCTTTTTAATACCGAATGGAACGAAACGCAGTTTGCAACTGAGACAAGGTTGCAATTTGAGAAAGAGTCAGTAGAAGAAATACATTTTATACCCGGGACTCCTTTTTTTATGAAAGCTATGATTCAGTACAACTTCTAAAAACGGCATACAACTTAGGATGTGTATACAACATAAGTGGTTTACGAAGCTTCAGAGCATTTAATCAGCTCCGCCAAATCTGCGATTTGACGGTTTCTTCTGAATCTTTAACTTTTGTAAACTATGTGCCTTAACGAACATTTTGGAGATAACATAGTAAAAAATGAATACAATGAAAATCTGGATTTTATGGAATCAAACAACGAAACGATATTATTACGTGACAAAGACATAGAGCCTACTGATGCTGTGCTCGAAAACGCCCTTGGTAAAGAACGTTTCAGTATCTATCAAAAATTAATTAAGATTTTTACTAATGAATATAGTCTGGAACCTCAATGGCGATATTACAAAGATGGTAATGCATGGTTATGTAAAATCGTTTACAAGAAAAAAACTATTCTTTGGCTTTCTGTTTGGGAGAACTATATAAAAACTGGTTTTTATTTCACAGAGAAAACACGATTAGGGGTTTAAGAATTAAATATTGATGAAAAAATAAAAAAGGAATTTGAACTGGCATCACCTATTGGAAAACTAATCCCTCTGATTATTGATATCGACCAACAAAACCAGATTAACGATTTAAAAGAGGTTGTTAATTATAAGAAAGGTTTGAAGTAAATTAAAACGATGGTAAACAAAATCTTGCCATATAACGGATTTATTCCACCTTGCGGAATTTATTGTGGAGGCTGTCCGAATTATACAAGAGAAAAGAATCGTTGTGAAGGAGCTGAAAAAGGTTGTAAGACAAGAAAATGTAAAGGAATTTATGTTTGTTGCATAGAAAAGAAAGGATTAGAATTTTGCCATCAATGTAAATCGTACCCTTGCAGCCGATATAGAAAATTTGCTGACAGATGGCAAAAGTACGGACAGGATTTATTGGTTAACCAGGAGTTTATTAAAACAACCACAAAAGTAGAGTTTATAAGCAAAATGAATAAGAAAGAAACTGGTTGAAGAATTTAAATAATAAATACACATCACTAAATCAAAGTATTACTGAATTTGCTCATACCAACATTTAGTCAATCTCCAAAAGAAAGTAGCAACAACAAAAACCACTGTCCCATTTTTATTAGGAATTACCCTAATGCACAAAAAACACCCCTTATTCATAGATTTATAAATTATTTATATAAATCAACCTCTAAATTTAAGGCATTTTGGTTTTTCTTTACATGATGAAAACAATAGTTAAATTTTAAAATCATAATTATGAAATTAGTTCCAACAATATTTATTGGGTGCTGTATTTTGTTCTTTTCAGGATGTGATATGGAGATTGAAAAGGGTGTAATGAAAAGTGATTTATCAAAAGATGTTGAACTAATAACTGATTATGGAACAATAATATTCAGATTATCTGATGAAACGCCAAAGCATCGAAACAACTTTATTAAGCTGGTAAATCAAAAGGCTTATAATAATGTGTCATTTCATCGTGTTATTGAAAACTTTCTTATTCAAACCGGAGATATGGCCACTAAATATCCAGAATCAAAAATTCAGGATAGCACTTCAGAACCATCTTATATGATTGATGCTGAAATCAAATCAAACCTGCTTCATAAACGAGGATCTATAAATGCTGCGCGTATGGGAGATGATCAAAACCCGGACAGATCTTCAGATGGAACTCAATTTACAATTATTCAAGGCAAGATCTATAATGACAGTACATTGGCAATTGCTGAAAAACGCATCAATAACTGGTTGGCATATAATAATGTGATTAATAAACCTGAGCACAAAACAGAGTTTGATAAACTATTAAATTTGACAAACAAATTGGAGGCAATTCAAACATCGGAGAATGATACAGACAGTCTATCATTAAAAATAATGGAAGATTCCATTAATCAATTGAAGAATAAGTTTGACTCTTTAGCTCAAACCGAACTACAGATAATGGAACATTACCGTTTTCCTGAATCACATCGTGAGATATACAAAACCATTGGTGGTGCTGCTCATCTTGATCAAAACTATACTGTTTTTGGACAAGTGGTTAAAGGTATGGATATAGTGGATAGCATTGCCAGAGTTGAAACTGATCATCAAGATAAACCAATCAATGATGTGAAAATTATTTCAGCTAAAATGATAAAAAGAAAAACGTATTAATAAAGAACAAAAACATTACAATAAGATAAAGCAGTTTTATCAAATAATAATCAACAAATCAATAGCTGTTTCTAGCCTGCTTTATCTTTTGCAATATCCTCTTTAGCCTTACTGGTAGTAACCAAATATACACCGCTAAAAACTAAAAGTATAGCAAACACTTTTGGCCAGCCAAAACTATCGATTTGCATAAAAACCGCAGCAACGGCAGCTACTACAGGCTGAACATTGTTATACATAGTTGCCACAGTTGGCCGAAGATATTTTTGAGCTATAGGTATCATCATATACGAAAAGAAGGTAGATCCTAACACAATAAAACCAATTTGACCTATAACAGAAACAGGCATATTAGTATAGTCAATGGTTGTAATGTTCGACCATGTTAATGGCAGATAAATAAAGGAGCTGAACAGAAACATCCATTTCATAATGGTAATGGAATGATATCGACTGATAATCTTCTTAAAAAACACAAAATAAATGGCATAACTAAACTGGGCTGCAAAACAAAGTAGAATTCCCTTCATCCCCAGTTCTCCAAAATTTTTACCTGACGAACTGTTTAAAATGATAACAATGGCGCCTGTTGCACCAATAATAATTCCACCAATCTTTTTCCAGGTAACAGGCTCTTTCAAATAAAAAGCCGAAATAATCATTGCAATTATGGGTAAAGTGGTTGTTACAATTGAAGCATTAATAGGTGAAGTATAGGAAACTCCCAACACAAACACACCTTGATTTAATATAATCCCAAACAATGCTCCTAAAACCAACCATTTCAAATCTTTAAACGGAATCCGTTCTTTGGGAATAAAAAGTGAAGCCGTCCAGAACGCCAATGTAGCACCAATTACCCTATAAGCAACAATTGTCCAGGCATCAATATTACTATTCACCACAACCGACTTCACAAATGGCGACATCAGCCCCCATGCCATATTAGCAACAATCATTGCCATATGTCCTTTTACCTTATCTACTTTCATTGTGGGTGCAAAAGTGAGAAAACAGCCTGAAATAACTTTAACTTTTTCAATAAAATCTTGACTACAACAAATGATTTAATTCTTCAATCAGTATCAGTCGCTTATTTTATCATTCACATTGAATCTGAATCCATCTTCGGGTCTCAATCTCAAAGCTTCTGACTACTGACTATTTTACTATATTAGCCATCAAATTTGAGGGATGAATAAGCGAGTGATCTTAGGAATGAGTGGTGGAATGGACAGTTCAATGTCGGCAGTTTTATTACTTCGACAAGGATATGAAGTAATAGGTGCAACCCTGCAGACACATACCGAAGCAGACGACAAAAATATTTTGGATGCTCAGAAACTGGCTCAGTCACTTAATATTGAACATCATCTGATTGACTGCAGAGATGACTTTAAGAAAGAAGTCATTCACTACTTTGCTGATGAATACCTTAACGGCCGCACTCCAAACCCTTGTGTTTATTGCAACCAAACCATCAAATGGAAATATTTACTTGAATTAGCCACAAAACTCAATTGTGATTATATTGCCACCGGTCATTATGTTCGGGTTATACAGGAAAACAATCATTTTTATATACAAAAAGGTATCGATTCAAATAAGGATCAGTCATATTTTCTATGGAATCTCAGTCAGGAAGTACTTTCAAAAGCCATTTTTCCACTTGGACAATTAAAAAAGAGCGAAGTGCGAGACTTGGCTTCAGAATTGGGATATCAGAATATAGCTGATAAAAAAGAAAGCATGGGAGTTTGTTTTCTGGCAGGTACCGATTATCGCGAATACCTAAAGAAACTGCTAAAAGAAGATCACCCCTCGTTTCAACCCGGGCCCGTACTTGACCTTAACAACAAAACCTTGGGTCATCATGATGGGTTTCCGTTTTATACCATTGGGCAGCGCAGAGGAATTGAAGGTGTTGCAAATGGTAAATGTGTAGTTAAAATTGATCCGGTAAAAAAAGCCCTGATAGCAGGATCCAGAGATGATTTATATACAAACAACCTGGTTTTAAAAGAATACTCACTTACGCCAAACTCCACACTTTGGCAAGACAGAGAAGTATTTATAAGGGTTAGAGGTTATGATAGTGTACCGGGTTATCAGGGAACAATTGCATTTTGCAATGAAGGATTAGATGTTCAGTTTAACGAAAATGTGTGGGCTGTTACACCCGGGCAATCCATTGTTTTTTATCAGGATGATAAATTAATCGGAGGTGGAATTTTATAATCTCGAAGAAATATCTCTTATCAACCTAATTTAACCTCTAAAACGAATTTAGTACGATTTGTAATCTTAAAACGATCATCAATACGATGGCCGGCAATCCAAATAATATCTTCTCCAGATATGGCCAACCAGGTTTGCTCTTTATCTACAATTGAAAATTTGCTATCGATAAAAAAATCACTCACCTTTTTAAATTGAGTCATACCCAAAGGCATAAAACGATCGCCTTCCTGCCATTTACGAAATAACAAAGGTAAATCAACCAGGTCTGCATCAAGATGAATCAAATTCGGATCTTTTGAAAAACTAAAATCAGAAGGTTTCGGATAAATCTTTGCCTCAACTTTTACCGGTGATTGTATCTGTTTTTCCTCCAGCCAAAAATGATCGGTTGCAACTTCTTCGCGAGGCATGATTAATAAGTTATGGCGATCTTTAATCAATCGGTGCGTTTCGCTAAAGAACTGCTTACCACTCAAACCATCTAAATGCTGAACCACATCATCAGTAACAGACGCATTAAAACCATAGGGCCGTATCACTTCAAAAAGAATGGTTTTCTTTTGTGCATATAGATTCAGTTTAGATATTGGTATCAAAACCTTATCATGTTCATCAACCAAAACCTCTTCACGAAACTGCTCTACCACTTCTTCCAACAATAATTCAGCTTCATGGATATGTTCCATATTATTCAGCATTGTTGAAAAGAAGGATGGATTCATTTGCTCCAGTACCGGAATTACTTCGTGCCTGATTTTATTTCTGAGATATTTAACATCAGAATTAGAACTGTCGTAACGAAACGGTATCTGATGAATATTACAATACTCTTCGATCTGCTGACTTGAAAAATCAAGTAAAGGTCGCAATACCTTTCCGTTTTTGTATTGAATTCCGGAAAGCCCCTTCACCCCTGTTCCTCTTACCAGATTTAAAAAAAATGTTTCAATTGAGTCATTACCGTGATGTCCGGTTACCAATGCTTCCAGCTGTTCTTGTTCCATGAGCTGATTAAACCATTCATAACGCAATTCACGGGCCGCCATTTCAATGGATAACTTATGATCCCGGGCATATTCAATAATATTGAAACTTTTACAATGAAGCTCTATATTGTTCTCCTTGCAATAATTCTCAACTAACAATTGATCGCCATCCGACTCCTTTCCTCTAAGGTTAAAATTACAATGCGCTGCACAAATATTGATTCGTCTATTCGTTAGCAAATGCAATAAGGCCATCGAATCCGCTCCACCACTTACAGCCACCAGAATAGCTTCATTGGTTTTGAACCCACATTTATCGTGTAGAATTTTAAGAACATTTTGAGGAGTGAGCTCAGTCATTACTTTTCAATATTAAATACTTTCATAATGGCAGAAGCTTTTAACAAACACTCGTCGTATTCACGCTGAGCATCCGATTGCCCGGTAATGGCACCACCCACCATGAAGGACATATATCTTCGTTTAGCATTGTACAAAACACTCCGAATCACCACATTAAAATCAAAATCACCCTCAGGAGTCACATAACCAACCGATCCGCTATATAATCCACGTCTGGTTTGTTCAAACTCCTCAATCAGTTTCATGGCATTTATTTTAGGTGCACCTGTCATCGATCCCATTGGGAATGAAGCCTTAATTGCATCCATCCAGGTAGCATCTTCACGTAACTCTGCCGATACGGTTGAAATCATTTGATGAACCTGCTTAAATGAATAAATTCCGCATAATTCATCCACATTTACCGATCCCAGGGCAGCCACTCTTGAAAGATCATTTCGAACCAAATCGCAAATCATTATATTTTCGGCTCTCTCCTTTTCCGACTTTAACAAATATTCTTTGTTTGCTTTATCAATAAACGGATTGTTATCGCGGGGTGATGTTCCTTTTATGGGTTGAGATACCAATCGGTTCCCTTCTTTTTTCAGGTATCTTTCAGGTGATGCTCCCATAACATATTTATCATGGTATTTCACAAATGATGAAAAGGGAGTTGGCGATACCTCTTTTAAACGATGATAAACACATTGAGGTGTGATTTGAATATCATTCACAAAAAACTCCATGCAATAATTTAATTCATACACATCACCTCGTTGAATATGCCATTGTATCTTTTCAATTGCATTTAGGTACTCATTATGCGAAACCTGATGATTTAATTTCACTTCACTATATTCAACTTCCGAGTCGTCACAATATTTCAGATCATTGATAAATTCTCGAACAGAATCTTCATCATCGTATTCAGTCAAATATCCAACTTTCCAGTCTTTTTTATCATACAAAAACAAATATCGGGGACGAAAAAAATAAACTTCGGGCAATTCAATTTTATCAGTATGACCTGAACTTAAATCCTCTAATTGATTCTTAACATCATACGATAAAAAACCCAACATCCAATCCTTATATTTATTATGAAATAACTGAACCTGAGTCAAATCATTACTACAATCACCCACACTCTGCAATCCAGCGACAAAATCGTAATGACGTGATGCTTTAACCACCTCTGATGATTCAAAACCGTTACTGTCCAATATCACACCTGCACCTTCATTTCGGGTAGCCTGACATATCAGTTGTTTAAATTCTAAATCATCCTGCGGATGTATTTCGAGGAATTTTCGCATTCTGCAAAAATAATAAATATTTAGCCAGCGATTCAATCAACTTAATGAAATAAAAAAAGCACCTCTCTCGAGGTGCTTATCCTATT
This sequence comes from Carboxylicivirga caseinilyticus, assembly GCA_025499705.1. GTDB lineage: Bacteria > Bacteroidota > Bacteroidia > Bacteroidales > Marinilabiliaceae > Carboxylicivirga > Carboxylicivirga caseinilyticus. The sequence continues at coordinate 14,744 of JAFMVE010000063.1, read as the reverse complement.
AATTTTTTGTTCTGCCTGTCCACCAGACAGGAGTATCGTGATCATTTTTACCAGCCACTGCCTGGAAATTGTCCGGATTAGTTGTTTCTTCATCACTTGGATAATAAAAACGTTCCATCCAAATAAAAATATCCGATGTTGGAGTTAGAATGCCATAATCCTTTTGTAATCTTCTGGTTTCACTCCATATTTCCCAATAGTTCAATATGTTCAAATGAGCCATTTTTTGATAAAAAATCTCTTTGATTTTATCATAATCACTCATTGCATTGAATGCTGCCACTTTATTATCAAGAAATGCATCTATTACAGAAGCATCTGGCTTTACAGGTTGCGATCCTTCAATCAAAGCTTCAGGAATAGCAGGAGTTGATGTTGTATTAAATGTATTACTACTATTTACCTGATAATACCAATCTATTGATTGACTAATAGCAGTTCTATACTCATTAGCTGCATCAATGGAACCTGCAATATCAGGAAAACGAACAGCAGCTTCTGCTAAGAGCAAATGCGTTTCTGTTGGACTGAAAGCAGGATATTTCATATCAAAATTAAAATATGTTTTTTTATTGTAGAAAGAAAAATATGGATGCAGATGGTCATCATAGTTCCAATCTTTAGCTGTATTAATTCTATCCTGATCATAACCTAAAGCTTCCATATCTATCTGTATCTTATCAAACTGATCAGTACCCCAACTCTCGCAACCTACATAATCACCAAATTCATTAGGTTGAAATACAACGTACATACGTGGGTCAATCTGATCAGTAGGTACATCAGGACTTGTATAACCAAATATATCCTGCATCATAAAGCGTGGTGCATGAAAATTATACCACATTTCTGACATTGCTCTTGGCCAATACCATTCCATAACATGCGCATAATCTGTTTCTGCCAGACCAATTAAATCTGCACCATCACTAACAACAGGTAAATCATTACTAATAATCTCTCCAATTATTTCTTTTGATTTTGCAGGAGCTACAATTGACATTCTCATTGCCATACGTAATCGCAAAGAATTAGCAAATTTTCTCCACTTCTGCACATCTCCGTTATTTAATATATCATGATTTCTAAATTTTTCATGTGCTATTGAAGTGTTCAATTCATAGCCATCCAATGCTTCCTGAATTTCATCTAATGATGCCAACAAAGTTGTATAAATTTCTTCCTGAGAATCGTATTTAGCCCAGAACTGCTTTTGATATGCGCCATTTGCCTCACTAAAAGGCACATCATCATAGATATCTGTCAGTCGTTGAAACATATAAGCCTTTACAACATTTATACAATTAACATAAATAGAATAGTCTTCTTTTTCTGCCTCTGGTAAATTATTTAAAAGCAAATTCATAATTGGAATATTCTTATTGAAATCAATATACGTCTTATTGAACTGAGTATTCCTTAATGTTGCCCCTGACCAACCTGTCCATAATGCATAAGAATTTGCTTCCATTGAATTAAAACCAGCATAAGGAAAGGTTCCTAAACCAAACAATCTATTGAATGCCCTTGATTGATGATAACCGGGTCCATATTCCAGTCGAAACAATTCAGTAGGCTGCAATGCTCCTGTGAATAACATAGCAAAATCGGCTGATGTCACCTTATCAGGATTATAGAAATTTTTTTCCAATTCATCCTCACAAGATGAGAATCCAATTAATAGACCTGCTACAAAAATGAAAGCGGGTATATGAAACAAGTATTTTATATTTTTATTTTTCATAACAATCAATTTTAGAAACCTAATTTAACTTCAAAACCAAAGCTTCTCACACCTGGCAATCCTGAATATTCAGTAAACTCATTAGTTCCTGCAAATGACTCTGGAGTAACGTTTGGAATATCTTTATACAAATAAGCTATATTGGTTCCAAATACAGCAAGTCTAACCTTATTGAAGAATGTTTTATCTAACATTGTTTTAGGAAGTTCATATGCTAAAGTTATACGACGTAAGGCTAAATAATCACTTTTAAAAACAACATCCTCAGTAATATCCATATAACCTTGCCAATAGGTTCTGTCGTAATATTGCTGTGCATTTATCAGAATATCATTGGTAGTTCCATCTCCTTTCACTCCTGGAAGAATAACTCCATCATGGAAAATCCAGCCATATTTCGAATCAGAAGGAGTAGCTGCATTATGAGAATCCAACAGATGTTTTGCATCATTTTCATCAATATAATAAGGTAATCCTCCGCGAGCTTGATCCCTGTATTTCAATGATTCAATACCCGTACCATTACCACGTAAATACATATTTGTTTGTGAAATTAAAGTACCTCCAAACTGGAAGTCAAAATCAAAATCAAGGTAAATACCTTTATATGTGAAATTTGTATTAAACCCACCCAGTATATCCGGCAGTTCTTTACCCACTTTCTTTTGATTCTCAGTATCAAACTCATAAACCCCATTCGAGCCAACAACCAAATTTCCATCTTCGTCTCTTAACCATGGATTAATGTAGTATTCACCATATTCTCCTCCAACACGAGCTTCTCTGCTTGCTCCTGTAACTCCCCACATTGCATAAATATCAATACCATCTGAAAGTTTTTTAATTTCAGTTTTATACTTTGACAAGTTCAATGTCATATTCCATGCAAAATTATTTGTAATCACAGGTTTTCCTGTTAATTGCAATTCAACACCCGAATTCTGAATATCACCGGCATTGGTTATAATATTAGCAACTCCTGAAGATGCAGGAACCGGAAGAGCCATTATCTGATCATAAGTATTCGCCTTAAACCATGAAAAATCAATTCCTAAACGATTTTGTTGAAATAAGCTGGTTTCAAATCCAAATTCAATCTCTCTTTTTCTTTCAGGTTTCAGGTTTTCTTCTGGAAATGTTCCTTCAGCTATGGCTTTATCGAAATCTACAGGAGGCATATTACTTGAAGCTATAATATACGGTGTACCACTATAGCTATTTAAGTCGAAATTAAAATTACCGAAATAAACAGGTCCAGGTCTTCCTACATCAGCGAATGAAGCACGAATCTTAGCATATTTAATAATATCAGGCAAGCTCATTGATTCACTAATAATCCAGGATAAACTTGCTCCAGGATAGAAATAGCTATTATTGGCTGGTGGCAATATACTTGACCAGTCATTTCTTCCCTGCAATTCAAGGTATAAATAATCTCTAAATGTTATTTGAGCTGATCCTAATAGACCAAACAATTTATAAAAGCTTCTACCGCCTGATCCCTCAGATTTTACATCCTTTCTTGAATTACTTAAAGAAAAGAAATTCTCAACCAAAAATTCCTGCGTTAAAGATTTTAAACTTCGATCTGAGCTGTACTCATAAACACCACCAACAAAGCCTGATAACCTAAAGTCTTCATTTATTTTTCTATCAAAATTCAAAAGAGCCTGATTATTCAGTTTTAAAATATTTCTTTCAGCTACTGAATAATATCCCTGAGTGTGATCATCACTTAAAGGTTCGATTACTTTCTTTTTTACCTCGTTTAATTTGCGAGTCATATCAAAACCTGATCTAACAGCAAGAGAAAGCCAATTTGTAAACTCAATATTCAAGTTGGCTGATTGAATAAAGTGATGACGCTCTTCATCAAAGGCGTTTTGTGTCTGATTCCAGAAATAATTAGCCCCAATCTGTCCAGCTTGTTGACCAGCAGCTTCAGACCGTTCTTTACTTCTAAAGTACCAATACACACCTGTCTCATCAAAAATATTTTGTTTCCATAACTCAGGTTTCATATCCCTATGTACACCATAAGTCACCAACTCATCTTGCATTCGATAAGGTGCATTATGGTTAAAGGTATAGAAATAGTTACTTATGTAACCCAATGTTATTTTGTCTGAAACATTAATATTTCCATTAAAACTTATAGTATGGTTTTGTTGATCAGCTCCAATTATAGTACTGGTATAATCTTTATTGGTATATGAAAAACGAAAACTACCTAATTCACCGGCATTAGAAAGAGCAACACTATTGGTCATTAAATGCCCTGTTCTAAACAAATCTCTATAATTATCTGGTTGTGGAGAATATGGACGCATCTCTCCATCCCACCATAGAATCTGGCGACCATCCATCTTTGGCCCCCAACCAGCAGCTCCTCCGGAACCCCAGTAAACGGGAGTCTTCACACCATCAATCATTTCATACCTAAAACCGTCTTCATCTGTTAAGTCAGGATCCATACCTGAATAACCCAGGGTATTACCTGTTCCAAACTCATTCTGAAGTTCTGGCACATAGGCAGTATTATCCCAGGTATAACTGGATGATACATCCACACCAAAGCCTTTTTTACTTTTCCCTGATTTCGTGGTAATTAAGACTACTCCATTAGCACCAGCATGACCATATAATACAGATGCTTTTGCCCCTTTTAGTATCTCAACAGACTCAATATCTTCAGCATTTATATCATTAATACCTGTACCTCTATCCCTACCATCTCTATCGTTTCGGTTCATACTGGTATTTTCATCAAAGATTGGAATACCGTCCACAACAAAGAGAGGTCGAGTTGAAGATTGCTCTGTTAAAGAAACTGAGTTTCTGATGTTGATTATCATACCACCTGTAGGTCCATTGGCTGTGCTCGAAATTTTCACACCTGCGGCCTTTCCATATAATGAAGATAGAGGATTGACAGGAACACCACTTTTAACCAATTCATCCGACTTTATTGAACTCATTGCATAACCAAGGGCTTTACGTTCCTTTTTTATACCTAAGGCTGTTACAACCACCTCATCTAAATCGGTGATTTCTTCAATCAGGATAACATCAATAGTACTCTTTCCGTCAACTGCTATTTGTTGAGTATCAAATCCAATGAATGAAAAAACCAGGATATCATCCGAAGAATCAACTTCAATGGAATAGGTTCCATCTACTCCGGTAATCACACCATGAGTAGGATTATTCTGCTCAAAAACATTCACTCCTGGTAATGGGCTGCCATTAGAATCTATAACCTTACCGGTTATTTTAAAGCCTTGTTGAAGTGAATTAGAGGAATTTGCCATGAGAGGCCCGAAGCCTGACCAAACAAACAATAAGAAAAGTAGAAAAATCCCTATTGTTTTATTAGAGGAAGCACTATGACTCCCTACACAGAAACTTTCTGCATTTTTTTTCATAATTTTGTATTGAAGGTTAACAAATATCCAACTGCGAATTGGATGTTTATATCTTAGCAGGAGGATGCGTCAACATTCTCCTGTTTTTGTAATATTCACATTTACTGATCTATAATTATAGTTTTATTGAGATTGAACTTCTAATTCTGCGCACATTCTTTTTTTATTTTTATAACATTTTTATACATAAATTTACATAAAAATAAAAGCTTGTGAAAGAAAAACATAAATTTAACTCACCTTCGTTAAAAAGTCAATATATCTTCATATATACCAATATGTTACAAATTATAATGTTAAATTAACTCTGTTTATATATTCTAATTAAAGTATTCTTCGAATATATTCTGCATCACTATTGCTAAAGCACCATAAAGAGCTAAATCCTTTCCAAATTCACTAATTTTTATTTTAGTATTTTCTCTGATTTGCTTCATTGTATGAGTATTGATTCCTTGCTTAATTGAGTTGGTTATTAAATCACCTGATTCAGATAAAACACCACTTAGAATAATATACTCAGGATTAAATAATTGTATCAGTGTTGATATCCCTTTTCCAAGGTTTTTACCGGTTTCATCCAGAATTTTTATTGCATATTGATCTCCTTCAATTGCTGCATTGATAACTTTTTCTAATTCCTTATATTTCAGTTTTTTATCATTTTCATCCAATTGAACTGAGGTAATGCCTTTTTCAACACCTTCTTCAATCATGGAAAGAACATTAATCCCGGAAGCAACTGTTTGCAGACAACCGATTTTGCCACAACCACATAATTTACCATTATCAACAATTGGAATATGACTAAACTCACCTGCAAAACCCGAACTTCCTCTATATAATTGACCATTCAAAATCATACCCAATCCAATTCCCATATCCAAAAATAAAAGAAGCAGATCATTCGTATTATCTTCCTTTCCTAAAACAAATTCAGCTAATGCCATTGCTTTAGCATCATTTTCAATAAAAACTGGTCTGCCAATTCTCTTTTCAATAATTTTTGTGATAGAGCTGTTATTTATATTTAAGAAAGTATAATTTATTCCATTAACAGAGTCAATCAATCCAGGCATGCTTATTCCAATTCCCAGTAACTTTTTCCTGTCAATTTTCACTTTATCTATAAATGAGTCAATCTTATCTATTATATATTCAAGTGTGCTCTCACTATTATCCAGATAAATAGAATATTCATCTGCCTTGATAATTTGTTTATTTATGGCATTAAAAACTGTTATACGCATTTGGTATACACTTAATTCAACAGCCACAACAAAAAGACTATCAGCAACAAAACCATATAAATCAGGTTTCCTCCCGCCTATTGACTTCCCAAACCCTTTCTTTTCCAATATATTTCTACCAAGCATCTCATTCAAGACACTCATTGCATTGGGAGAGCTAACTCTTGTTTCTTTACATATCCAGGAAATAGGTTGTGGCCCATTAATATATAATGCCTTAAGAATACGTATTTTTAATAAATACTTTTTCTTCTCAACCCCCTCTAACTGACCAATAATCTCAGTATCAAGATTTAGATGACTCATAAAGCTAGATTAACACAAATTCAATAAGATAAATTTACATTTATATATTTTTATCAACAAATCTTTTGGATTTTTTTTTACAAAGTCATTCTACTTATTTTATTTTTTGAAATATATCCTTTAACTTTTTTATCTATAACATTCTATTTTTAAGTACATTTTTCTAACCTTAAAAAAAACCTTCGAGGTAAGACACAAAAAAAGCACCTCTTTAGAGGTGCTTTTACAAATATCTGGTATATAACTATTTACTTCCAAGAAAATCAGCAATTCCTTCCTGAGTTGCTTTCAATCCTTTATCACCTTTATGCCAGTCTGCAGGACAAACTTCACCATTTTCCTCGAAAAACTGAAGTGCATCCACTATACGAATAGCTTCTTCAACACTTCGTCCTAAAGGCATATCATTCACAACCTGATGACGAACTACTCCATCTTTATCAATTAAGAATAATCCACGATAAGCCATTGGAGTTCCGCTAAACACAATTTGACCATCATCATTATAATCATACTCACCAGCCAAAACATCATAATTTTCAGATATAGTTTTGCTGTTATCTGCTACCAAAGGATATTTTACACCTTTAATACCACCATCTTTCAGTTCTGTTTGTAACCATTTCCAGTGTGAAAATTCAGAATCAACCGATACTCCGACAACCTCAACATTTCGGCTTTCGAATTCAGCCATCTTATCCTGAAAAGCAAGGATTTCAGTAGGACAAACAAAAGTAAAATCTGCAGGATAGAAATAAAGAATTACATATTTCTTACCCAGAAATTGATCCAAAGAAAAGTTTTCTACAATCTCGCCACCATTAACAACAGCGCTGGCACTAAATGAAGGAGCTTTCTTTCCAACTAATACAGCCATAATTTTATACGTTTAAATGTTAGTTAATTATTTTATCCAAATTAGAGTCAATTCTATTTAGTTTCTGCAACTCAAAAAATAAATATGCTTCAACCACTATCTCAAACAAAACAAAAATGCTGTTGTTCAACTTTTCATTTATTTTTTTGCCACTAATTCAGATATCTTAACAATAACCTCTGTAGCTTTTATCATACTTTGAACTGGAACGAATTCAAAACGTCCGTGAAAGTTATGTCCACCTGCGAAAATATTTGGAGTTGGCAGTCCCATATATGACAAACGAGCACCATCTGTTCCACCTCTGATTGGTTTAACATTAGGCTCAATACCAATTTCTTCCATGGCTTGTTTGGCAAAATCTACAACATACATAACAGGTTCAACCTTTTCACGCATATTATAATATTGATCCTTCATTTCAATATCGGCAGTACCTTCACCATACTCAGAATTAACCTTTCGAATAAGATGCTCCAGTTCTTTCTTACGATCTTCAAAACGATCTCTCTTAAAATCACGGATAATATACATCATCTCCGTTTTTTCAACATCTCCATTAAACGACATTAGATGATAGAACCCCTCGTAGCTCTCAGTATGTTCGGGCGTTTCATGGCGAGGCAACATGGTCATAATCTGATTAGCAATACGTATTGAATTACGCATTTTGCGCTTTGCATACCCCGGATGCACCATACGACCATTAATGGTTAATTTAGCATAGGCAGCATTAAAATTCTCAAACTCCAGTTCTCCCAGTTCCGATCCATCCATTGTGTAAGCAAACTCTGCTCCGAATTTTTTGACATCAAAATGATCAGCACCTGCACCAATCTCTTCATCCGGAGTAAAACAGATACGAATCTTTCCATGCTTTACTTCGGGATGCGCCAGAAGATATTCCATTGCAGTAACAATCTCTGCAACGCCAGCCTTATCGTCAGCACCTAACAAAGTAGTTCCATCTGTAACCACCAGATCCTGACCAATGTATTTCTCAACTTCAGGAAAGTCTGAAACCGTTAATACTATTTCTTTATCTTTATTTAAAACAATGTCTCCTCCCTGATAATTTGCAATCACACAAGGCTTTACATGACGGCCACTAAAATCAGGACTGGTATCCATATGTGCAATAAATCCAATAACTGGTACATCATCATCTGTTGTTGCAGGCAAAGTTGCCATAACATACCCATTATTATCCACTTCCACATCACTTAAGCCAATAGATTGCAACTCATCGGCTAAAAACTCTGCAAACACCATTTGCCCTGGTGTTGAAGGGGTTAATCCTGTATCTGAATCCGATTGGGTATCTATTTCAACATACCCTAAAAATCGATCTAATAAATTATTCATTTTATATTATTATTACTGTTTTACATCATCTGAATTGTAGATAAAACCTAGGCGTTTACCGGTTCTCATTCTTGAGTTAAGCATCTCATCCGTCATTTGCATCAAAGAAATAATCTTCATATCATCATAAGGTGGCACCAATAAGTCAAACTCCAATGCATATAAAACAGCTGTTTCAACAATCTGTTTCCAGTTTTCTTCATTCATTACCGAAGTTCCAAAATGATTAATACCGGTTCCTTTCTGCCTTTTCCCTTCTACAAAATAATGTCCGTCTTTATTAATAAATACCCTTGCTATCAAATATCCCAAATCATTCAACCGATTATACCTAAATGAATCATGTAAGAAATTATAAATATTAATTACACCACAATAGGCATTCGTTAAGTTGTTAGTCACGTATTCACTTTTCCAGACTTCATGATCACGATCAAAGACAAAAGCATTGGTATGCATATGAAAAACCAGCACATCGCCTGCCACCTTAAGTTGAACTACAAATTCACCTTTATCGGTATAAGCAAGCTCTAATCTCTGATCATTGGGTTGAACCTTCGGATTATATATTTCAACAACTTCTTTCAATACATCTTTCAATATTTCGAAATAGCGGTGTGTAGATGCATATACATCTTGCTTAACCACTGCTTTAGAATTAAGCAATTGCACAATAGCCTGGGGAATTTTATTATCTGGACTCATATTCAGCTGTTTTTATTAACCCTATAAATAAAGCCAAAAAAAAGGGAAATCAAAATGATTTCCCTTTGTATATACTTAAATGAATCTCTTAATATGCTTTTGCAAACAAAACTCTTTTAGTTGAAGGTTTACCTGTTACCATACATTTACCTTCTTCATCAGGCTGATCTAATGGAATACAACGGATGGTTGCCTTTGTTTCATCCTTAATACGTTTTTCTGTTTCCTCAGTACCATCCCAGTGAGCCAGAATAAATCCACCTTTTTCGTTCAATACTTTCTTAAATTCATCGTACGATTCAACTGTAGTTGTATTTTCAGTTCTGAAGTCGATTGCTTTATTGTAAATATTCTCCTGAATCTCATCCAAAAGGTTTACAATATGCTCATCGATGCCATCCAATGAAATTGTTTCTTTAGATAGTGTATCACGACGGGCAATTTCCACAGTACCATTTTCAATATCTCTTGGTCCAATAGCCAGACGAACAGGAACACCTTTCAATTCATACTCAGCAAATTTCCATCCTGGCTTTTTGTTATCGCTAAAATCAAATTTAACATCCACTCCTTTAGCTATCAGTTTTGATTTGATATCTTCGGCAACAACTTTTATTTTTTCCAATTCTTCATCCTTACGGTAAATAGGAACAATGACAACCTGAATAGGAGCCAATTTCGGAGGCAACACTAGTCCATTATCATCTGAGTGGGCCATGATTAATGCACCCATCAAACGTGTTGATACTCCCCATGATGTAGCCCATACATAATCTTCTTTTCCCTCTTTACTGGCAAATTTCACATCAAAAGCCTTGGCAAAATTCTGCCCAAGAAAATGAGATGTTCCAGACTGCAAAGCCTTTCCATCTTGCATTAAGGCTTCAATGGTATAGGTTTCCAATGCACCTGCAAAGCGTTCACTGGCTGTTTTAAATCCCTGAATAACCGGAACGGCCATAAATTTCTCAGCAAAGTCGGCATAAACATTGATCATTGTTTCAGTCTCCTCAATAGCCTCTTCTTTGGTAGAGTGAGCTGTATGACCTTCCTGCCATAAAAATTCTGCTGTTCTTAAAAACAAACGGGTACGCATCTCCCAACGAACAACATTTGCCCATTGGTTACACTTAATAGGAAGATCACGGTAAGATTGAATCCAGTTTTTATATGTATTCCAGATAATCGTCTCTGAAGTTGGACGAACAATTAGTTCTTCTTCCAGTTTAGCCTCCGGATCCACGACTACACCTTCTCCATTAGGATTGTTCATTAGTCGGTAATGAGTTACAACGGCACATTCCTTTGCAAAACCCTCAACATGATCAGCTTCTTTACTAAAAAAAGATTTTGGAATAAAAAGCGGAAAATAGGCATTCTCATGACCTGTTTCTTTAAACATACGATCTAATTGGGCCTGCATTTTTTCCCAAATGGCATAGCCATATGGTTTAATAACCATACATCCTCTTACAGCTGAATTCTCAGCTAAATCTGCTTTCAACACAAGGTCGTTATACCATTGTGCATAACTTTCACTTCTAGGCGTTAACACTTTTGCCATATCTATTCTCTTATATTATTCCAATATTCTTGTAAAGACGCACAAAATAACAAAAATTCATCCAAAACATTAGGCAGTTAAAAGCCTTTTTTTTAATCTTGTCAAAGCATCCAAATACACCTTGCTAAAAAAGCCAGAAAACCTTTAGTGATATTTTTTAGCTTTTTTTACATTTTTAAATTTATGGTACGCTTTTTGCTTTGTTATAAGTAAATAAAACCGTTCAAATTTGGAGGATTCGTTATGCGTTCAAAGCCAATCATAAGCCTTATTTTACTGTCATTTTTGGCAGCATGTAGCTCCACCCAATGGAATGACAGCAGTTACTATCAGGACGATTTGTATTACAGTCCTAAGGATCAACCCATGACTGTTTCCGACAAATATGCGCCGGTACAAGTTAATGAGGAAACTAAAAAGCAAGATGAAAAAGATTTTTCTGAGCTTAAATATGAATATGAAAAATCGGAGTTAGCACAAGATGATAACCGGGATTTTACACAGATTCAAAGTGATTATCTTTCATTATTAGGAAATGACACCATTCCTGAGGTTGATTCACTTGTATATTACAATGAAGAAACCGGATATTGGGTGGATGGTTTTCAAGGTTCTGACATGGATCAGGATTATGCAGAACGACTGATTAAATTTCATGGCCCATTTAATGGCATACCTTACTGGTCTCCGTTATACTACGATATGATTTACATGAATACATGGGATTGGAATGTTTATGTTGATGGAAACTATGCTTATGTATTTCCTAGCTGGAGCAATCCGATGTATAACGATTACATGTTTAATTATGGTCTTTACAGAAATCCTTGGCGATGGAATATGTCCTTCAGTTGGGGATGGGGATACTATGGATATGGATGGCCTTATTATGGATATTGGGACCCTTGGTGTAATTATGGAGGATGGTACAACTACCCTTCTTACTATTATGGAGGCGGATATTATGCTGGTCACGGAGGATATGGAATAGCTTCATATCCCAGAAATTATGAACCAAGAGGTATGACTTCTGCAACAGGACGTTCAAGTAGAGTTACAACTTCACGTACAGGTGATATCAGATCCTCGGTCAGAACAGATGGAACAACACGTGTAACCAGTACCAGAAGTACTAGTGCCGACAGAAGCCAAAGAGTTGTATCAACTTCTGCAAGTTCTTATACAAGATCAACTTCTGCAAGAACAACTTCCAGTTCTGCCGCAGACACCAGAACAACCAGAAGAAGTTACACACCTACAACCAATTATACAAGTTCAACAAGAGCAAGTTATAACAGAAATACAGGTTATACAAGAACTTCAACTTCTCCATCTAATTCCCGAAGTAGTTATTCAAATTCGAGAACAAGCAGCACAAGTACAAGTTCCTCTAATACTTCTTCAAGCAGGTATTCAAACTCATCAAGAAGTTCTTCATCGAGCTCTACTTATACACCTGCTCGATCAAGCAGTTCCAACAGAACCACTTACACTCCTTCCAGCTCATCCAGCTCAAGGAGCAGTAGCTCTGGAAGTAGTTCAAGAAGTTCATACACCCCTTCACGATCATCCAGTTCAAGCAGCAGTAGTTACAGAAGTAGTAGTTCCAGTTCCGGATCAAGTTCGAGAAGCAGTTACAGTGGCAGTAGTTCAAGAAGTTCCAGTAGCGGATCATCCAGTGGAGGTTCCAGAAGTTCAGGAGGTGGATCTAGTCGAAGCGGAGGATCAAGCAGAGGATCAAGATAAAACATAACCTAAACTCTAATTTTCTGATCATGAAAAAGTTATCTTATATATTTTCATTAGGTATAGTATGCCTGTCAGTTAGCCTAAACGCTCAAAATTTAGATGATGCTTTACGCTTTAACACTAGAGAATTAACAGGAACGGCCCGATCACTGGGAATGGCCAATGCATTTGGAGCATTGGGAGGTGATTTAAGTGCTATAAGTATTAACCCTGCAGGTATTGCAGTATACCGAAGCTCAGAGTTTGCTTTCACACCTTCCTTTTCTTTTAACAAGACTAATTCCGGCTATAGTAATTTTTCAAGTGCTGATGATGCATTTAGTTTTCCATTCAATCAGATTGGTGGAGTTTCTACCTTTCAAACACTGAGAGAAAAAAATGAAGGTATTATAAGTACTCATTTTGGTGTTACTTATAATCGTACAGCCGACTTTAACAACAGCATGTATACTCAGATTGGCAGGAATGTTTCAGATTATTCAGGAGGAAATTTCTCCCCTAATACTCTTCTTGCCAATATTATATTGGACGCTGATGGATATTACGAGAATCAACTGAGAGGGAGAGCATCTTATGCCTACAATGCATATTTAATTGATCCTGTTACCAACAGTACTTATATGACCCATTATGAAATGTACGATGCAGATAATGAACTCATTTACGATCGTAATCTTAATGGCATAAACCAAAATTTTGAAAGAGAACAAAGTGGCTATTCCGGAGAATATGGAATTACCCTTGGAGCCAACATCAGTAATATTGTGTTATTGGGAGGATCTGTTAACTTTCAATCATTTAAGTATGAGGAGACAGCCATATTCAGAGAAATAAATTTTAATGGTTTTGATCCGGCTTTTTTTGATGATTTGAATTATTACGAAGCCTACTCTAAGTTTTCACAAAATGGCTTTGGTATCAATGCTAAGATAGGAGCTATTTTCAATTTACATCCGATCAGATTAGGTGCTTCATTCCATTTGCCAACATTTTATGCTATTGATGAAGATTATTTAAATGGCATTAATGCCTATTTCTTAAATGATGATCATTTAGATGAAGGAATGGACGGATATTTTTCATATAACTATAGAACACCATACCGTGCTCAAGGTAGTTTTGCTTATATCATAGGAACTAAAGCAATTATATCATTCGATTATGAATTAACCGATCACACTGCCTCTAAGATTAGCGCCAAAGACGAATATGTTCCTGATTTTGAAGATTTGAATCAGGATATTAAAGATTATTTCAAAATCAGCCATGATTTAAAAGCTGGTATAGAAATTAAACCATTGCCTTACTTGGCACTTAGAGCTGGCGCAGCCTATTTTGATTCTCCTTTCAAAGATGGAATGACTGATGTTAAATTAGATAAATGGATGTATACAGGAGGATTTGGCATTAGAAACAAGAGTTTCTTTTTTGATGCTGCCTATTCTTTAACCATGTATGACGATGCTCTTTCGTTAAATTCTTATGATATGTTTTATGGTGTAACTGATACTCCTATTGAAATATCAAACAAAAGACATCAGGCATCATTTACATTTGGATGGAAATTCTAACAAATAAGTCAAAAACTATTCAATAAATACTTAAACGAATCGGGATATCCGGTTCGTTTTTTTTAAACTCTTATAATTTTCAACAAAAAAAGAAGGGTGTCCAAAAACTAAACATCAAAACAACGTTAGTTTCAATTTGTAATAAAATATCATTTTATGTCACCCCTAAATCCCCTGAAGGGGACTTA
>JAFMVE010000062.1 GCA_025499705.1 Carboxylicivirga caseinilyticus | reverse complement strand
AAAACAGAACTGGGGAGGTCGCATCTTACGTTTGGTAAGATGTCTCTTCAAGAAGCCAACTTAAGATTGAAAACAGCTGAGGAATCTGAATTTCCATTAAGTATATTTCCGAAGTTTATCCAGGATACCATAATTGAGCTATACGACAATGGAAATTATAACATCGATTATACTGCTGTAAGCATTTTTACCGCCTTAGCTGGGATAATTGGTAATTCGTATCATTTGCGTAAACATATTGAATGGATAGAAAACCCATCTATGTGGGTGGTTTTGGTAGGTAAGTCAGGGCAGAATAAAAGTGCGCCCTTAAAAACAGCCTTTAAAGCCATAAAAAATCTGCAAAAGCAATACGACCAGGAATACGAAGCAGCCATAGCTAATTATGATCCTGATTTAGGTGAAAAGAAACCGACTAAGAAAAAGTTGTATTCTACCGACCCGACTTTTGAGGCTCTCATCAATATCCATAAGCAAAATCCCAATGGTATGATATTGATGCCCGATGAGTTTAAGAGTTTTATATTGAATTTGATTGGTTATAGCGGAACCTCAAAGCAAAGTCAGTTTTTATCCATATGGGATGGTGCACCTATTTCACTGGATCGTAAAGAAGTTGAAAGCTCTTCATTGAGTATGCCTTGTGTTTCAATCATTGGCAGTATTCAGGACGATGTGATTGCATCCTTTAAGGCCAAGGATATTAAAGACGGTTTCTTTGAGCGGATTCTTTTTGCAATTCCATTAAAAATGGAAAAGAAATATATCCAAAGAAAAAATCCGGATGATTATATGGTGGAGAAATTTCATTCGAGGATGAAAGCATTGATGGATAAAATTAATGAGAGTATTAATACCATAGAGTTACCGTTATCAGAGAAGGCAGAGGACTTGTTTATTGATGAAGTAAACAAACACGTAAAGCCATCCAATAAGGATGCTGCCATATCTGGAATTCTGTCAAAACTCGATAGATATATACTACGGTTTGCCCTGGTCCTTGAAGTCTCCAATAGTTTTTTTGAAGGGCAGGTGATCGAGCAGGTAAGCGAAAGTTCAATGAAGAAAGCCATTATGCTTAAGGATTATTTCTTTTCTAATGCATTAAAGCTAAATCACATGGTTTTAAATGTATATGAGGACAATTCAAAGGAAGGTAAGGTATTTCAGGTTTTAAAGAAGATTGGCAAACGGGAATTTACCAACAAAGAGTTTATTGAGATGGCCAATAAACTCAATATAGCCAAGGAATCATATGCCTACCAATTGCTGAGCAATACAAAACTGGCGCATAAGAAACAGAAAGGTGTTTACGAAACAGATGTGCTCAATTAATCTTACTGCTGCCATAAAGGCTCAGAGAAAAATATGGAATATTGTAGAGTTTGCGTAGTTGTGGAGTTTGGTTGATTCACAATTATTTACGTGTGTAGTTTGAGTGTAGTAACTGTGGAGTATGGGGCACCACAGATAGTTCAATCATTATCGCAAATTTGATGGAATTGTGGAGTGAGTGGAGTTGTATGGAGTCGTAAATACTTGAAAAACAACAATCCTCCACAACTCCATAAACTTCACTAAAACAAAAAACTTTCCTTTATGCCAGATATTCGCTATTCATTGGAAAAATACAAAGGTCGATCAACCAGGTATCATTGTCCGAAATGTCATCAAAGGACTTTTACCAGGTATGTAGACCACCAAACCAACAAGTATTTGTCAAATTATACCGGGAGATGTAACCGGGTAGAAAAATGTGCATACCATTTTACACCTAAAATGTACTTTGAGAAAAACGGATACGAACCGGATGATTATTATACATTGACGCCTAAATCAAAAACAATTGTAAAACCACCTTCATGTATTGACCCAAAGTTAATGCTAACCTCTCTTACCAATTATCACCAAAATAACTTTGCTATAGGATTGAGTAAACTCTTTCCGGAGCATATGGTTTGGGAGGTATTACAGAGGTATTACGTTGGTACTGCCAAAGGAAATAAAACAATTTTCTGGCAAGTCAATCGAGTAGGGCAAGTACGAACAGGTAAAGTAATGCAATATGATGTTCATACATTAAAACGTAATGGCTACATCAATTGGGTGCATCATATTATCAAACAAAAGGACTTTAACTTGAAGCAAGTTTTCTTTGGCGAACATCTACTTATCAATAAATCAAGGCCAGTTGCTATTGCAGAAGGTGAAAAGAATGCCATTTTCGGTGCGTTGTATTATCCGCAATATAATTGGATAGCTGTAGGCTCCGTTGAAATGCTCAATCTACAAAAACTCAATACCCTCATAGATTACCAGGTTACATTATTTCCTGATAAAGGAAAAGCATTTGAGAAGTGGAGCAAGATAGCCGAAAGTGCTTGCTTTGATGTTCGTGTAAATACCGTTCTGGAGTATACAGATTTAAATGAAGGTGATGATATAGCTGACTTGGTTATCTCTATTAAAAAAGAACAATATAATGCAAGTCCGGAAGCGCTTCTAGATAGGTTTAAAAAAAGGAATGATTATTTAAATCTATTATTGGAGATATTTGATTTGGGTGTTACAATTTAGTTGTCATATTCAAAATTGATTACATGAATCTGTTTTAAATTATTAGAGAGGAATTATAATACAGAAGATGATATTATAAATAAGAGCAATTTTAATTCTCAAAAATGGTCGCCATATTGCTACTCCAAATTACCAAAACATTCGATTTCCACTCCTAACATTTAAATAGTAATTACCAGTGATAAATGTAATTAAACAATGTTTATATCCAATAATTGCAGTTACCTTTACTAAAATTTAGATAATGTTAGTATCCGTAATTAGAAAAAATATCACATTCAACCCAGATCCAAGTCGAGTAATAGCTCGATTTCTGTTTACAGAAGAACAAAGGGCAATCAATACGATACGTTTTGTAGTAGAGATGAATGAAGATGAGGCCTCCTTTGCATTAAAGCAAACCCTTAGGGACTATTCGATGCGTCATCGGAACATTTCTAAAATATTTGAGAAGCATTTTAATCGAATTGTGTACCTGTTGCCTCTTATGAATGTATTACCAGATTCGATCGGGTATTCCAAAAAAATTCTCATTGGTTCCTATTTTACCATGGAATATTCAATAGAATCGGCTGCTTTCTTTAATCCATCAATGGTAGAGCATCCTGACCAGAGCGAAATTAGTCCGGGAGCAAAAAGAGTTATAGTAAGCTTCAGGGCTACAGGGGAGGGACATATTTCATCAATTGTTTTCAGAACAGGAATTATTGATAAAAACAATAAGTTGACTCTTGAGCCAATTGGCAATCTGCTGGAAGAAGCGGAACATATCCGTCGTCACACTTATACTAAAAGCTTGTTTGCCCATAAGTTGGATGAAATGGAAGTACATGGAATCATTCCGCCTGCGTTAATTTTGGATAAACTAAAAGAAGAATTTACTTATGGCGAACTTCGAAAATGTATAGAAGATGCCCGCAAAGCTGTGCATTTAGCATCTGATAAAGAGTTTCTTTTCAATCAAATCATTTGGCTGGCATCATCGCATTACGAACTCCAGTTCTCGTTGGATACAAATATCTCAGAACGAGTGATTTTTCCGGTTTCAGCAAATGAAAGGAACGGTATTGAAGATGCCCGTTTTGTTAAGTTTGTAGATGACGACAACACAATTAAATACTACGCCACATACACTGCTTATGATGGTGCCACAATTTTGCCAAAATTGCTGGAGACCGAAGATTTTTATCACTTCAAGGTAATGCCCTTACATGGCGAGATTGCTAAAAATAAAGGGATGGCACTTTTCCCGCGAAAAGTAAATGGTAAATATGCCATGCTTTGCCGAATCGACGGATTTAATAATTACATTGCTTTTTCAGATAGTATTACTGTATGGCGTGAGGCACAGCTATTACAACAACCAAAATATCCATGGGAGCTAATCCAAATTGGTAACTGTGGGTCACCTATTGAAACTAAAGATGGGTGGCTGGTTATCACACACGGAGTAGGCCCTATGCGTGAATATGCTTTAGGAGCAGCTTTGTATGACCTTAATAATCCTGAAAGGGAAATAGGACGATCAAAAACCCCTCTTCTAATTCCAAATTCTGAAGAAAGAGAAGGCTACGTCCCTAATGTAGTGTATTCTTGCGGATCAATTGTGCATAACGATGATTTGATTATTCCATACGCCATGTCAGATTACGCATCTACCTACGCCCATGTTAATTTAAATGAACTTCTCAATGAATTAAAGGGTTCAGAATAAAGAATTTCAGAGCCCCGTTTATTTTTTGTTTTACTGAACCTCTCTAAGATTCAATCATTTTCCTTCCTCCAATTTACTCCATCTAAAAAAGTGTGAATGATGTAAATTATATGCAGAGTTATGTAATGCTTTCTTCTTTAAGTCAACATAACTTTACTAAAGATTTTTATACAAATAGAGGAGTCATGAAAAATTCACTTTATGTTATTGCAGCATTGTTGCTGGTAATTTGGGGAATCATTTTTTGGGGATTTAATTCCTCAGGAGCTGTTCATTTATTACTTGCAGTAGCAGTTTTAATCATACTTATCAGGCTCATTTTTGATAAGCAATTATCCAGAAAATAACTTATATCCTTAAAAACAAAGAAAATGTATCCAAAACTAAAAAATCCAACATTATTTCCCGCTTGGACGGATAACTTTTTCTCCGGGTCAATGTGGCCAAATGAAGAATCTTACGTGGGGCTATCAATACCTGCAGTGAATGTCAAAGAAACTATTGATAAATTTGATATTGAAATGGCAGTACCTGGTATGGAGAAAAAAGACTTTAAACTTGATATTGATCACAATGTACTTACCATCTCATCTGAAAAAATATTGAAAAAAGAAGATGACAATGAAAAGTTCACACGAAGGGAATTTAGCTACACATCCTTTAAACGTTCCTTTACCTTACCAACCAGCGTAAACGAAGAGGCTATTAAAGCTACGTACAAAGAAGGCATTTTAATTATTAGTATTCCCAAAAGGGAGGAAGCAAAAGAAAAAGGTCCAAAACACATCGAAATTGGATAGATGGCAAAGGGTGGCTTTAAACAGGCAGCTCCTGTTAGAGATAGACATACTTATATTGATTGAAATGCTAAGCTTCATTCTATAGGAATTAAAAAACCATCCAAATGCTTTTTTTATGAGCACCACATCACAATATACTGGTTTCTTGAAAAGTTTTGGCAGGATGTATCATTTTAAATCAACTGCTAAAAAATTCGATCTCCCAATACTAACTACCCATGATCTTGCTATAAAAACATAACACAATAATGATGCTTCGAATGGTCGCATATATAATGATGTAGAAGCAAAGATGAAATGGCTGATATTGTTGAAAATTTGTAACTAAAACAAAGGAAAAATATTATGATTTATTATTTTTTAATCATTCCAGTAGTAATTATATTCTTCACAGGAATCAGAATTGTAAGGCCTACCCATCGCGGACTTATTGAGAGGCTTGGAAAATATCATAGTTTTGCCAATCAAGGATTTCACTGGATTATACCACTTGTCGACAGACTCTATCTGGTAAATGTAACCGAACAAATGATAGATGCAGAGCCACAGGAAATCATCACAAATGATAATTTGAATGCCAGTGTTGATGCACAGGTTTACTTCAGGGTGAAAGCAGATGAAGATAGCGTTAAAGAATCAATCTACAATGTAAACGACTACACCTGGCAGATTGTTAACCTTGCTCGTACAACACTGCGTAATATCATCGGCACACTAACACTTAAATCGGCCAACAGTGAACGTGGAAAAATTAACGATGCTCTATATAAAACTCTGCATGACGAAACCAAGAGTTGGGGTATTGATATCGTTCGCACCGAGTTAAAAGAAATAGACCCGCCCAAAGATGTGCAGGAAACAATGAACAAGGTTGTAAAAGCCGAAAACGAAAAAATAGCAGCCATAGATTCAGCTACAGCAGCTGAAACAGTAGCTGATGGCGTGAAACGAGCTAAAATTAAAGAAGCTGAAGGTTATAAGCGAGCTAAAATCCTGCATGCAGAAGGAGAAGCCGAAGCTATAAAGCTGGTAAACGAAGCTGCCGACAAATACTTTATTGGGAATGCTCAAATGTTAAGAAAATTGGAGGCCTTGGAAGCATCTTTAGGAAACAATGCTAAAATAGTTATTCCAACAGGTTCTGAATTAGTGAACATTATTGGAGATATGGCAGGATTACTTCCGCTTGAAAGAAAACACAAAAACGATTAGGATGTAACATAGGTGAAATCTTGAATAACTTAAAAAATTCGTTTGCAATATAGAAATGGTAATTATTCAAAATCAGGAAAAATGAAACAACCGTGATAAAAGTTTTCTCACATGCGAGGATGATTATTTTTTTGGGAGTTCCATCTGATATTTAAACGACTAAATATAAACGAATGAAAAAGGTATTAATTGCTTTGGATTATGGACCTACTGCGCAAAAGGTAGCGGAAGTGGGATTCTCAATGGCAAAAGCCATGAATGCTAAGGTTATATTATTGCATGTAATAATAGATCCGGTTTACTATTCTACTCCAGATTATTCTCCGATTATGGGCTTTACCGGTTTTATGGACGTGAGTCCTTTGGAATTAAATAGCATTGAAACACTTCAATTGGCATCGGAACATTATCTTGAAAAAATGAAACAACACCTTGGTGACAAGAACATCCAAACAGTCGTAAAGGAAGGTGAGCAAGCCGAAACGATCATAAAGGCTGCAACAGACTATCATGCTGATATTATTGCTATTGGTTCCCACAGTCATAAGTGGTTAGCAGAAATGCTCGTTGGAAGCGTAACTGAGAAAGTTTTAAAGCAATCTTCTATACCGCTTTTCATTATTCCAACGAGAAAACAAGAAGGATGAACTTGATACTTCATCTGTAAGGATGATTCTATATGGAATGAATGATTTACCAAAGCAATGTCATTTTGCTACTGTTTTTATTCCAGATAGATAAGTGCTTAGTACCCCAATTATCCTCATCGTAAAGTTGACGCAATACTAAATGTGAAAGATGCAGAAGTAATGCAATAGATCAAAGTGGTTTAGAGACTGTAGTAATGGTAACAGAAATGTTTAGAAGAGTTTTGGGATTGCAAATGATGTTATTGTGTGAATATAATACTTGAACAACTTATCAATACGTTCCATTACCACCTACTTTGACATGCCCGTTCTCAGCAAGCTTGACAGATTTCATCTGGTTCAGGATGTAATCAATAGGATACCGGATTTGGGCAATAAGAGAGCACACCTCAAGGCTTATGCAGGATGAACCTGTCAAACACAAGCAATACAATGAAAAATATGGTCTGGATATGCCTGAGATATTTAACTGAAAATGGAATGATCCAATATGAAAATGCAAAGCGCTCCAACTTAAAAACACCTGACATGAAAATATTTAAACGTCTTACAAACAAGCAAACAGATGCATTGTTAAAATACCCTGCATATATTTCAATTCTGGCGGCAAGTCTTGATGATACCCTTGATAAAGCCGAAAAAAAAGCTGCCATTGAATTTGCACATATAAAAACATTTACCTCCGATCCGCTTCTCACGAAATTTTATTTGGAGGCGGACAAAGTCTTTCGAAAAAATCTGGAACAACTCGAAAACGAACTGCCGAAAGATAAAATTAGCAGGGAGGCAGCTATCAAAAAGGAATTGGCAAATCTTGATAAAATACTAAAAAGGCTGGGGAAAAAGTACGTTATTGATGTGCATCAAAGTATGAAATCATTTAAAGATCATATTTCAAGAGCACATCACAATGTCCTGATTGATTTTATCTTTCCCATACCCATACCTGGATTGACGGATGGGTAGAGGTAATTCCATAATATAAAACAGCACATTAATCGATTGTGAAGTATGAACCCAAATACAAAGAGTAATAGAGATGCCGATGCAAATTCCAATGTAGCAGACGATATTACGTCTCTTTCTGTATCCGAATTGATGAAAAAACTGGGTTCTTCACAGGAAGGCCTTACACAGGCCGAAGCAACAAAAAGGCTGTCTCAATACGGACCCAACGAGATAGAAGAAAAGAAAACCAATTTATTACTAAAGTTCCTCACCTATTTTTGGGGCCCTATACCTTGGATGATTGAGGCAGCAGTAATCTTATCAGCAGTTGCCAGGCATTGGCCTGATTTTTTCATTATCCTTATTTTGCTAATCGCTAATTCAGTAATAGGATATTGGGAAGAACATGAAGCAGGCAATGCTATTGAAGCCCTTAAAGCCAAACTGGCTGTAAAAGCAAGGGTGAAAAGGGATGGAAAATGGGTCAATCCATCAGCATGTGAACTGGTGCCTGGTGATATTATCCGGTTACGGTTGGGTGATATTGTTCCTGCAGATGCTCGTTTGTTGGAAGGAGATTCCATTGAGGTCGATCAATCTGCATTAACAGGCGAATCACTTCCCACAACACGTAATCCTGGTGAAGCTTTATATTCCGGATCAGTTATTCGCCGTGGTGAGATTGGGGCTCTGGTTTATGCTACCGGTACAAACACCTATTTTGGCAAAACAGCACAATTGGTGCAGGAAGCGCATACTGTCAGTCATTTTCAGAAAGCGGTATTAAAAATAGGCAACTACCTTATTTATCTCGCAGTTACTTTGGTGGCAATAATTATTGCAGTAGCCATTTATCGTGGCGACCCGATTTTATCCACCTTGCAGTTTGCTTTGGTACTCACCATTGCAGCAATACCGGTTGCTATGCCGACCGTTTTATCGGTAACGATGGCAGTTGGAGCTCGCTTACTGGCGAAAAAAGAGGCCATTGTAAGTCGATTGGTGGCCATTGAAGAACTGGCCGGAGTTGACTTGCTTTGTGCAGACAAAACCGGTACCCTTACCCAAAATAAATTAACGCTGGGTGATCCTTTCTTTATGGATAATATTACCGGTGGCCAGGTGATCTTGAATGGGGCATTGGCATCGCGAGCCGATAATAATGATTCCATTGATCTGGCAGTACTTGGAGGTCTTAAAAATAATGATGAATTGAATAACTATGAAGTGGTTCATTTCCAACCTTTCGATCCGGTACACAAGCGCACAGAAGCTACTGTTAAAGATAAAGATGGCAAGAAATTTAAAGTAACCAAAGGAGCACCGCAAGTAATTCTTGAATTGGTTCATAATACAGATCAAATCAAGTCTGTTGTGGATGAGGCCGTCAATGAATTTGCAGCTCGTGGATTTCGCTCATTGGGTGTTGCCCATACCAATGGAGAAGGCAAATGGCAGTTCGATGGAGTGTTGCCTCTGTTCGATCCTCCAAGAGAAGATGCAGCGGAAACAATCGCTATTGCACTCAAAATGGGAGTTAAAATTAAAATGGTTACAGGCGATGCATTGGCCATTGCTCAAGAAACTGCCCAAAAATTGGGTATGGGCTCGTTAATTTATGATGCCAGAGGATTGGGTGATTCAAAACGAGTCGAGACTGAAGAAGTGGCCACGTCTATCGAAAAGGCCGACGGTTTCGCGCAGGTATTTCCCGAACACAAGTTTCACATTGTAGATGTGTTGCAAAAAATGGGTCACATTGTTGGTATGACAGGCGATGGCGTAAATGATGCGCCTGCATTAAAAAAAGCCGATTGCGGTATTGCAGTCTCCGAAGCAACCGATGCCGCCCGGGCTGCTGCATCTATTGTACTGATGGCTCCGGGCCTGTCGGTAATTATTGATGCCATTAAAGAAAGCCGCAATATATTCCAGCGAATGAACAGTTACGCCATCTACCGTATAACCGAAACACTTCGCATTTTGCTATTTATGACTTTATCAATACTGGTATTCAATTTTTATCCGGTAACAGCCGTCATGATTGTGATGCTGGCCCTTCTAAACGATGGCGCCATCCTGTCAATCGCCTATGACAAGGTTAAATACAAAGATCAACCCGAAGCATGGAATATGAGAATGGTGTTGGGTATTTCAACAGTGCTGGGTGTAATTGGTGTGATCTCCGCATTTGGTTTATTTTATCTGGGTGAACGTGTTTTTCATCTCGGCCGCGAACACATCCAAACCTTAATGTATTTGAAACTCTCAGTTGCAGGTCACCTTACCATCTTTTTAACCCGAACACGTGGCCCATTCTGGTCTATACGACCTGCCCGAATTTTGTGGATTGCCGTAGTCGGCACCCAAATCATATCAACTCTGATAGCCGTTTATGGATTGTTTATGACTCCACTTGGCTGGGGCTGGGCACTGTTTGTTTGGGGGTATGCACTGGTTTGGTTTCTGTTCAATGATCGTTTGAAATTATTGGCATATCGGGTTATTGATCCCGGAAAAACAAATACACAATAGCTGTGTAGTTAATCCTAATTTGTGCCTTAAAGGTGTGAATGTTGTAATATATATTTGAAGTTATGTAACGCCTTTTGTTGAGCATGGAGGTAACTTGGGTAAATATTGAATACTAATTTAAAAAATAATACAATGAAAAACAAAGTATTAAAACACCTGACAGTTATTGGTTTTGTTAAAGGCGAAGATTTAACCAAATGCGAATCTTTAGAGAAAAAAATGGATGAAGCAAAGGAGAAGCTAAACTATGCCAGAAAAGAAGTTGATGAAGCCAAACAAAAACTAATTCTTGCAAAAAAAGAACTTAGTGAATCAAAGAAAAAACTTGATATTGCTCTTGATGAATCCCTTGAGAAAATTGAGAAAGAGAAAGATATAGTACCCGGTGGAATTTTGTTTTCAAGGGGTTTCAGTACCAATGCTATTAAAAATAAATACGAAGATGCAATAGCAGAATTGGAATTAAAAAAGAACGAAATAAGCAAAAGAATCGAAACGTATAAAAATGATGGTTCTGAGAAATGGGATTCTTTTAAACAGAAACTCAACCATGATATGGAAGAACTGGGAAAGGCTTTAAAAAGTTTTACTGTATATAATCAGTAAATTATGTCTTAAATAGTATTTAATAATCAAAACGTGATATGATTTTTGCAATTCTCATTGATCCTGTACTTTCCAAATTTGTCATACTGTCAATGATTATTTTGGTTGTAGGTTTTTTGCTCAGGGTAATTAAACAGCCCTCTATCGTAACCTACTTAATTGTAGGTGTTTTGGTTGGGCCATACGGTTTTAGGCTTATCACTGATGAAATTTTAATCACCAATCTTGGGTCACTGGGGTTGGTTTTGTTGTTGTTTTTTGTAGGAATGGAAATTCATCTGCCAAATTTAATAACAAACTGGAGGGTGTCTGTATTGGGAACCTTAATTCAGATAAGTGTAAGTATAATAATTGTGTGGTTTCTGAGTGCAACTTTTAATTGGAAAATCAATCAGGTTGTTATGCTGGGGTTTGTTATCAGCTTAAGTAGTACAGCAGTAATAGTAAAACTCTTACAAGAACGAAACGAATTAATGACAAAAGTGGGACAAAATGTGCTTGGTGTACTTATCGCTCAGGATATTTTAATTGTACCTATGCTTATCATTATGAGTTATATGGGAGGAGATAAGCCGCATATAACCCAAATGCTGAAACAGTTAATTGGCGGTGTATTGATTATAGGCATAATCATTTATATTCTTAAAAAGAAGGAAATTAAACTTCCCTTCATGAAATATATTGAAAAAGACCATGAAGTGCAGGTGTTTGTTGCGTTTACCTTGTGTTTTGGATTCTCGATATTAACAGCATTTTTGGGTTTATCATCAGCATTGGGGGCATTTATTGCAGGCATTATATTATCATCAACCAAATCGATCCAATGGGTACATGACAGCCTACATGCTTTTAAAATAATGTTTGTTGCCCTATTCTTTGTTTCTATTGGGATGTTAATTGATTTGCAGTTTTTAAAAGAGAATGCATTTACTATTGGTTTACTTGTGCTCATTGTTTTTATTGTTAATAATACCATTAATGTTTTGACCATGCGTATTTTTTGTAAAGACTGGAAAACAAGTTTTTATGCAGGTGCATTGCTATCTCAGATTGGAGAATTCAGTTTTATTTTAGGATCATCTGGTTATTATTTAGGTATTATTAAAATTTACGACTACCAATTAGTAATTAGTGCTATTGCGCTTACCTTGTTTCTAAGCCCATTTTGGATCAATTTGTCGAGGAAAATTATCGGGGGTGGAGGGTAATCAAGTTGTAGTTTATAGCAATAACAAACCAGGGGCATCGATAATGCCGGGTAAAGTCAATCCCAAACAAGTAGAGGCTGTCACAATGGTTTGCTTTCAAATATTGGGCAACGACACAACTATTTATACGGCCGGTTCAGGCGGCCATTTCGAATTCAATGTTTTTAAACCGGACATGATAGGTGAAATTTTAGGGTCTACTACTCTTATGGTAATTGTTGGTCAGGTATTTAAATAGAAAAGCGTTAAATCATTGACTAATATCAAAATTAAAGCTAATTTGTGGATAATTAGTTTTTTTTATTTAGCGAAATTTATTTTAAAAATGAACAAAGGAACAGTGAAATTTTTCAATGAAACGAAGGGATTCGGATTCATCAAAGATGCAGATTCAAACAAAGAATATTTTGTGCATTCATCAGGTATAAAGGATAGTATATCGGAGAACGATGAAGTAACTTTTGATTTGCAAGAAGGAAAAAAGGGATTAAATGCAGTTAATGTTAAACTAGCATAGTTTATATAACCATTTAAAGATCTTGAGTCCCGCAATTTGCGGGACTTTTTCATATAATTCTGAGAATTTTTTCATATACCGTCAAATAACCTTCTATCATTTTTTGACGACTAAACAAAGAAGATGCCCTAGCGTAGCAATAATGCCGATTAATCGACTCTACATTTGTTACAGCATCAAGAGCTTCAGCTATGTTAGAAACAAGGAAACCTGTTTTATTTTGAAGAATTAATTCAGACATGGAGCCAAGGTTAAAAGCAATAACAGGAGTGCCGCAAGCCATGGCTTCAACCACACTCAATCCGAATGGCTCCGCAAAATGTATAGGATGTAATAAGGCAAAAGCTTTACTTAGAATTCGTTGACGGTCTTTTGGGCCAGAATTTCCCACATATATTATATCATCATTGTTTATATATGGTTTCACATTTTGATCAAAATATTTCCGATCCTGTATTAAGCCGGATATGATTAGTTTTCTTTTTGCTTTTTTAGCTATTTCTATCGCCTCATAAGTTCCTTTATCGGGATGAATTCTGCCAAAAAAAAGTAAATAGTCATCAGGTTCACTATTGAAAGCAAACTCTTCAATATTAATTCCGTTATGCACAGTAGCAATATAATCAAGTTCTGGATGTTGGTCAGAATCACTTATGGAAACATAATGAGTAGTATGGTTGTATTTTTTATATACCGGAATGATTTTGGGAGACGAAAAGCCATGGATGGTTGTGACCATTGGTGTTTTAATTAAATTTGAATAGGTAAGGGGTAAAAAATCAAAATTGTTATGAATGATGTCGAAACAATCAGCTTGTTCCATCAAATTACTGATGTGAAGGCATTCTGCAACTTTGGGATCAACAGATGAATCTTCGGCATAGGGTGTCTCGATTACCGATGACAATTTTCCTTTCGTAATGGAATTTCCGGTTGCAAATAATGTTACCTCAAGTCCTTTTTCAATTAGTCCCTCTGCAATATTTGAAGCGACTTGCTCCCAGGGTCCATATTTAAGAGGTGGTGTACGCCATGCTATGGAGGATAGAATTGCTATTTTCATTGTTTCAGTTTTAAAGTTGTTAGCTACAGTAATCAGTTACTGCGGCTACTGCCACAATCATTGATTCAACCCAAGGCTGGCCTGCTATTGTTCAAGCAATGGTCGACTAATACATCAATATTTGCAGTTCCCACACACATGACTGTATCAGCTCCACCCCAATAAATTTTCAGGTTGCCGTCATCTTCTAAAACTGCACCACAACAAAAAACTACATTATGTACATAGCCTGATATTTCATAATCTTCCTCAGGTTGGAGAATCCATTCATCTCCAACAGCAATAATTAAAGATGGATCCAACAGGTCGTGCAAAGCTGTCCCCAAGCGATACACACAGCCGTCCATTGTAGGAAAAACGCCATGATAGATATGTAACCAACCATGAGGTGTTTTTATGGGGGGTGCTCCCGGACCAATTTTCATCTCATCCCAATGGTATTGCATGGGTTTCATGATAAGTTTCGACTCGCCCCAATATTTTAAATCAGGCGAATACGATATCCAGATTGACCATGGCGATATCTCTGAATGTGGGCGGTCCAGTCGGGCATATAGTCCGTTAATTTTTTCAGGGAAGATGACTACGTTTCGATAATCGGCTTCGGTAATTAATGAAAATCGTTCAACGGTTTTAAAATCTCTTGTTTTTGCCAGCCCAATTCGAACCCCATGTTTTGAATACGCACTATATGTTATCAAATATTCATCATCGATAAACACGATGCGGGGATCTTCTATTCCATAGGTTTCATATTCTTTAAAAATTCCCTTGATAGCCGGCACCATAAATGGCTTATCATCTACTTTAAAGTTGTAACCATCTTCACTGTAGGCTATTCCCAATACGCTACGCCCATTAAGCTTATGTGACCTGAATATCATGATATATTTACCGTGATGCTTAACTACTGCAGCATTGTGCACTGTTGCTACCGGATAAGGCACATCCATCTTTGTAAGAATAGGATTATATTGATATCTGGTTATTAGCATTGGTTTTTATGAATTAGATTGCCAGACTCTTTTAGGGCTTTTGGGCAATTGACCATCATCTCTTACATTCGGTTTTTCCTCATTGGCTTTAATGTCGATGGTGTGAAACTCTTCGTAAGCCTGTAAAACGGTTAGATGGGAAATTAAATACGCCAACGAACTTTCAGCGCCCTGATTACGATTTACTCCATAACTTTCAAAGCCATCGCAACAACCGTTGGTTTCAAAATCATACAAGCTCATTCTTAAATCGTTCTCACCTAAGAACCATAAAAATGAAATGTACAGTTTGTTCAGGTATTCCTTGTCTTTTGTAACAATAAATGCCTGATGGTACATTAAAACCATGGCCATAGCATCGATGGGTTGTTGGGCAAATACTGAGCGTTCGCCATCTTTTTTATACCATTTTTCGTTACCAATTACAGACAGGTAATTTTCATTAAGTGTGTGTGCGGTTAGAAATTGCATTGAATTTATTGCAACCTCCAATACTTTATCTTCGTTCAGGATTTCGGCAGAGTGTAACAGTGCCAGTGGCAATATACCATTATCATAAGCCAATAACGATTCAAACCAATGCCAATCTGTAGTTTCGTTTTCGTGATACTGCTGAATTAGCTTGTGGGCCATATTCCGTAACCTTTCCGTCATGGAATCATCTGATGGATTTGATTTAAGATAATAGCAAACTCCAATCATGGTATTTGCAATGCTACGTATGGATTTTAAGTTTTCAAAGTTAGGTGCAGCATTGAAAAATACTTCTCTCCCGGTTTGATAATAGGCATCATTGGGAGCGTTTCCCAGTAAATACCCCAATGCCCATATTGTTCGGCCAAATGAATCTTCAGAACCTATTTCGTCGAGATAATGTCTGCTAAAGCTTAAGAAATTTTTGAACGTGCCATCCTTATTTTGCATATAGTGGATATAGCTTAAATAAACCGGAGACAGTTCAAGTGCCCTGGAGTCTTTTATTTGTTTGTACGCCATTAATACCATCAGTAAAGCACGTGCATTGTCGTCGAGGCAGTAACCTTCTTTGAGATTTGGGATGCCAAATTTTGCATGCTGAATAATACCTGTGTCATCGGTTAATCTGTTGATGTGTACCATTGAAAATGGTGGCAGAATAAGCAGGTCCATTATGGTATCTTTATTTGCTATTTTCTCGACTTTTTTTGTCAAAACCTTATGAGCTACTTTCAAATACTTCTCGCCGATTTTTGGCCAAGTTATTTTCTGTCCGTAAGCTCTGGCGTTACTCTTAAGCAAATTTAATTTTTCAGGATGGTCAAACAGTTCTGTTATTATGAAGGAAAGTTCCTCTGAATCATTAAAGTTAAAAAGTCGGCCTCTGCCATCGGCCAATAGTTCCTCTGCATGCCAATAGGGTGTTGATATTACTGCTGATCCCACTCCAACGGCATAGGATAATGTACCACTGGTAATTTGTGCTTCGTTCAAATATGGTGTAATATAAATGTCGGTGGCCGACAGGTATTTGAACAGGTCTTTAACGTCCAAAAATTCATTCAGAAAAACGACATTATTCTCAAGTTTAAGGTTTTTGATAAGGCGCATTAAAAAAATACGGTATTCTTCGCCGGAGTGTCTGACAACATTGGGATGAGTTTTACCTAAAACCATATAAATAACATTGGGATGCCTTACTAAAACTTTTGGCAAAGCTCTAATAACTGTTTCAATACCTTTGTTACGTCCAATAAAGCCGAATGTCATTAGTACTTTTTTGGTGTCAATTTTTAATTCTTTTCGCGATATTTGACTATCGAATTGTAGGTTAGGAACTCCATGGTCAATGAATTCAATCTTATCAGCAGGTACCTGATAAATGTCGACCAAAAATTCAATGGCCTTATGACTCATTACAACTATTTTATTGGCCATTTTACAGATTTCCTGTAAAACTGCTTTCTCGATATAGGAAGGTGTTTTGAGAATAGTATGTAATGTAACGATAAGAGGGACATCTAGCCGATGCAGTAAAGGCAAAATATAAACACCACTCTGGCCGCCAAATATGCCAAATTCGTGTTCTAGTATGCAAAGGTCAGCCCCGCTTAAGTTGATTAATTCTGCAGCGTGCAGATAATCTTCCTGCCTGTTCTGTCTGATAATACCTTTTACTTCATCGGGATATTCATATTCATTTGGAAAATCACTTAATGCGACAACAAACCCTTCGTTTGAATCGTTTTCATTGGAAAGATTATTAACCATTGAGTTGAACAAATCATTTGTAAATGTTCCAATACCACATTCTCTGGGTGGGTATGTTCCTATATATGCAATTTTCATTTTTATCCTCTTTTCTCTTAAATTGATAGATGCAATACTTAACAATAGGGAATTAACCCATAAGTGAGTGGAATACCTAAGTCAGACTTCGCTTTTTTTGTTTTTTTCTCTGCGCCTGGCTTCTTTGGCTATCCGCTTCTCTTTTAGTGTTTTTTCGGGTGCTTTCTTGTTGTTTTTTTTGCTTTCTTTTTCTTTTGACATGATGTTTGTTTTTAGTTTAAATTTATTCTATAGTTTTCCCAGAGGTAAAGTAAATTTAAACTCACTTCCTTTTCCAGGTTTACTTATTATCCATATTTTACCATTGTGAATGTCTATAAACTCCTTACAAAGTGATAGACCAAATGCTGTTCCTGTTTCACTATTTGTACCAGGTAATGAGATGTTTTTGCCAGAATCAAAAAGTATATTACTTACTTTGCTTTCCATTCCAACGCCATAATCTTTAATAGTAACCTCAAGAAACCTATTGTTCTTACTCAATGTACTTATGTCAATTTTTCCGTTCAAATGTGAGTACTTTATGGCATTACTTATTAAGTTTCTCAATATACTTTTAACCATGTTTTTATCAGCAAACACTTTTATTTCAGAAATAATAGGCAGCGTAATTTTAATATCTTTCAGCGATGCAAATAATTCAAGGTTATCAGCCTCTTCAATGAGGATTTCTTTTAAGTCAATAATTTCAGGTTGAAATGAGTTATTATAGTTTTCAGCCAAAGCCCATATAAGAATACCATCAAGTAGTTTCATTGTTTGTTCAGCAGATTTTAGAGCGATTTCAATATATTCTTCAACCTTATTTCTATTCCATTCAAATGCACCTTCTTTTAACAATCCTAAAAAACTTATCATGGAACTCATTGGTGATTTAATATCATGCCCAATTATTGCTATAAGCTTCTTATTGTCGGCAATGATTTTTTTTTCTTTAATCTCAATTTGCTTTGAAAACTGATGGTTTGATATAACTTCTGAATGATTAATAAGCTTTAGCTCTTTCATGATTCTTCATTTCATTAATATAAAATCCTTTCAAATTTGAACTGCTTCATAACCGCTCTTAATGGTAGTTGAAATCATTTTAAACCTCTGGTTTGCTATAATATTATTTGATGTATGAGCAGGGATTATGATGCCTTCACCGGTTTTCAGTATGTTTTTATTTTCGTCAATTACTACTTCTGCGGTACCTTCAATAATTTGAATGAACGTATCGAAGGGCGATATTTTTTCTGCAAGAGCTTCTCCGGTATCAATAGCTACAACACTTACATTTCCTGTAGTTTTTCTTATAATGGTTTTTGTTACCACCGAATTCGGAACATATTCAATAATTTCAATTAAAATATGCGACTTTGATTTTTCCATTTCAGTGGTTTCCATATGCTTTGTTTATACTTAAAGGTACTTTAAGCAATAGAACCATGTGTTATACTATTGAAGGTTTAATTTACATCATTCACACATTTTACCGGGATTGTCTGAGTCCATATATTGTTCTGAAATGATATCCATAAATTGCAAACGTTACTGCATCTGAGAATAATCCTGGTTTGTTAAATAGTGTCCAGATAAGTAATTTCCAATACTCAATTCTTCCTTTATTTACGATCCCTATAACATACATCGATTTTAAGAATGCATTTATTAGAGAGAAATTGATTTTTTTTCGCCTTTTGTATAGACTATTGTAATTCATCAACAAACGTCGGAGTCTTTTATAATAGGGTTTAGCTTCGTATATATTATGAATTATTTTTTTATATCCGTCCAATAATTCATCTAGATCCATTTTGGGTATAAAATTCATTGATGAATCGGTATTGTTACCCGTTGCCTCTGTGGTCAACCTGTTTTCGGTTTCTAACCTCTTGTATAAAACTGTGTTTTTTGGGGCATTCAATAGTCCAACCATGGCCGAAACAATTCCACTCTTTTGAATAAAATCGATTTGCCGCTGAAAAACACTTGGGGTATCACTGTCAAAACCTACAATAAAGCCACCTGATACATGAAGACCTGAATTTTGTATTGTTCTTATGGACTTCAGTAAATCGCGATTTTTGTTTTGCACTTTATTACACGTACGAAGCGCTATTTCATCGGGTGTTTCAATCCCAATAAAAGTTGAGGTAAAACCTGTTTCAATCATTAAGGACATTAATTCTTTATCATCAGCCAGATCAATTGAGCTCTGAATATTAAAGACAAATGGATACTTGTGCTTGTGCAGCCATGTTTTTAATGTCGGTAAAAAATGTGTCTTGATTTCCTTTTTATTACCTATAAAATTATCGTCAACAATCGAAACAGGACCTCGCCAATTTAGTTGATATAATGCCTCCAGTTCCTTTATTGTTTGCCTGGTGTTTTTCATTCTTACCTTGTGACCCAGAAGCGACGTAATTTCACAAAAGTCACATGAGTAAGGACACCCTCGTGATACCTGTATGTTCATAAAGACATATTTCTTCAAATCCAACAAATGATAATCAGGCACAGGCGAAAGGGATAGATCGGCATATTGATCGGTTGTATATATTTTTTTAGGTTGCCCATTAGACAAATCTGCGAGAAACAAGGGTAATGTAATTTCAGCCTCATTTAAAACAAAGTGATCAATAAGGGGATAATTTTTGTATTCCTGGGTGAAAAGCGGACCGCCGGCAACAATTTTTTTATTAAGTTTCACACATTCTGAAATTATTTTGTTGACAGATTCTTTTTGAATATACATCGCACTGATGAATATATAATCGGCCCAAACAATATCCTTTAAATTAAGTTCAGAAACATTAAGGTCGATCAGTTTTTTCTGCCAATTGGAGGGTAGCATTGCCGATACAGTAATCAATCCAAGAGGTGGAACAGCAGCTTTTTTTGAAATAAACTTTAACGCATGCTTGAAACTCCAAAAGGAATCGGGATAGAGTGGATATACAAATAATATTTTCATGCCTATTTTTCTTGCGTTGGTTTATTTAATT
Organism: Carboxylicivirga caseinilyticus; assembly: GCA_025499705.1. Lineage (GTDB taxonomy): Bacteria > Bacteroidota > Bacteroidia > Bacteroidales > Marinilabiliaceae > Carboxylicivirga > Carboxylicivirga caseinilyticus. The sequence continues at coordinate 4,654 of JAFMVE010000062.1, read as the reverse complement.
GCATTGGAAAAATAAGTTTTGAGTAAACTATTGAGGAAGAACTGGCTATAAATGAAGTTTAAATATTCAGCCCAGTTGTAAATTTTCTAATGCATTAAAATTGCTTCAACTATTTAAGGTTAAAGTTCGTGAAACAATAGAATGGAGGCGTTATAGATTTCTAATAAAAAATTACATAATTCACACATTTTCGAGCGTGTCGCGCCTTTTATTTTTGAGATCCTTAAAATGGGATGGGGTAAGTCCTGTAATTTTTTTAAATTGATTTGACAAGTGTGCCGCACTGCTGTAGTGCATTTTATAAGCTATTTCAGAAAGAGTTAGTTCATCATAAACAATGAGTTCCTTAACTTTTTCAATTTTATGTGTCAAAAAGAACTTTTCAATAGTTATCCCTTTAACTTCTGAGAATAGATTAGCCAGATATGTATAGTTATGATTAAGTTTTTCACTAAGGTAGTCAGATAAGTTTACTTTTATTTGATCATCAGTATAATGTACCAGTTCAATAATAGCAACTTTTATTTTTTCAACCAGAATACTTTTTTTATCATCCATCAATTCCAGTCCTGATCTTCTCAAACTATAATCTAATTTTTTTAACTGATCATCAGATAGATTCTCAGTAACATTTGCTTCGCCTATATTGACATAAATATAGTTTAAACCGAGCTTTTCCAGTTCACTTTTAACCACCATTTGGCAGCGTATACATACCATATTTTTAATATATATTTTCAATATTCACATATTAGAACTGAAATATCTAAATTTAATGATTATTAACAAGTATATAAAGTAGCAAGTATCAAAGTTTTATAATTTCGATTTCAAAGCTTATTAAATGAGGCTCTTAGGTATAATGTTATAAATGCTTTTCTTATCTTAATTTAAGGTAGTGGTTTTTAAAAAATGATCTAAACATGAGCATCTTTACCAGATTATGAACGTTCAAAATATGCAGAAGTGCTATATTCATTACATTTTTTTGAAAGAGTGCGAATTCTTCCTTCCAGTTTTCTTTATCAAAGTCTGTAACTAAAAACCAGGAGGTGTTATCTTCTAAGAGAGGATAGATACCATTAAAATGTTTGCCTTCAAGATGAAGTTTAATTTCGTTGGATGTGAGTGGTTTTCTTATTTTGTCTTTAAAATTTGCTAAAGTATCACCGCTCATTTAATATTGTTTGTAAGCATACGAATCGTAGCTATATGCAGGCATATAACCTTTTTACTTCCTTTTTCCCAACGGATAGCAAAAACATCTTTACGACATTTAAAGAGTTGTTGAATCAGTTCTATATGATGATCTATATTGCTCATTAAGTTTTAGATAGCTAATCATTACAAAGAAAATGATATCTATCTCTATAAAAGCAAATTTTTAGTTTAGGACTACGGCCTCCAACTTATATAATCGAGTGATAAATGTTATTTTGTAATATAGTGGTTAATATATTAGCTAAATAATGAAAAAGAGGTTATATTTGACTAAAATATTAGCTATATGTACTCAATTAATCCAACGCCCTATGAAATTGGTAAGGAATTGGCCAAACGCCACAAAGCCTTGCGTAAACAATTAAAGTTATCACAATCAGATATGGCAGAGAGATCTGGTGTCTCTTTAGGTAGCTTAAAACGTTTTGAAACTACCGGACAAATATCTTTGGAATCATTGCTTAAGTTAGCTCACCTTCTTGATAGGCTGGAAGATTTTAAATTAGTTTTCCAACCCAAAGAAGACTTAGGCAATATTGAGGATCTTTTTTCGACTAAATAGTAGGTAAAGAAACTGTTATGGAAAATATAAAAAATATTTTAGTGTCTTTGGAGCTTGAAGGTCAAAGTTATGAGGTAGGGGAAATGGTAAGAGATAATCGAACAATCTACTTTCGCTATAATACTGATTTTTTGAAATATGGTATCAATATTTCACCAATTAAGCTGCATTATAATAATAAAATCAATTCCGCCGGTTTTGAACCCTTTGATGGACTGTATGGTGTTTTTAACGATTCGTTACCTGATGGTTGGGGAAGGTTGTTGTTAGATAGTACACTTGCGTCGAAGGGAGTAAATATGCAAAATATAACTCCATTGGATCGATTAGCTTACGTTGGTGATAAGGGTATGGGTGCTTTATGTTACAAGCCAAGGTTTGATGAAGATGTTGCAATATCATCTGAAATTGAACTGGATATGATAGCCCGGGAAATGGATCATATTTTGAAAGGAAGCGATTCTGATATAATTGAAGAGCTATTTACTTTAGGTGGTTCTTCCGGTGGAGCACGTCCTAAAATATTTGTTGGGTATAATAATGTCACCAAAGAATTAATGTATGGTCATCATAAACTGGCAGGAGGTTTTGAAGATTGGCTGATTAAATTTCCATCATCGTCTGACCCTAAAGAGATTGCTAATATTGAATACGCTTACCATAAGATGGCTTTAAAAGCCGGATTGGTAATGAGCGATTGTAAACTATTCACAGGACGCTCGGGACAAACATACTTTGGTACAAAACGCTTTGACAGAATAAAAGAGAAAAGAATTCACATGCATACTGCAAGTGGATTGATGCATGATAATTTTAGAATGAGCACCATGGATTATGGTCATTTAATGGATTGTGCCTTTCAACTTGAAAAACATGTGAAAGCATACGAAAAAGTATTACGTCTGGCAGCTTTTAATGTGTTTGCTCACAATCGGGATGATCATAGTAAGAACTTCTCTTTTTTAATGGATGTCAAAGGTAATTGGAGTTTTGCACCTGTATATGATCTCACTTTTTCAAATTCAGCATATGGTTTTCATAGCACAATGGTTGCAGGAGAGAGTAAGAATCCGAGAAGGAAACATTTGTTGGAGTTAGGCTTACATTTTGGAATAAAGAAACCGGAGCTGATATTGGAAGAAGTGCAAGATGCAGTTTCTCATTGGGACTCAATAGCTAAAGAGTGTGGCGTGTCACAAAATGCTATTATAACGATCCAAAAGGCAATTAATGGAGTGAATCAAATTAATTAACGACCTTTATTAGCATGAAATTTAAATATAAGTCTTGAGCAAATATCGCATATCGCGATATTTGCTCTAAGCCTATTTGTTTTTAATACAAATTCGCAATCTTCTCCATATTCTTACTAATCAAAGCCTCTGTCGTTCTGGCATAGCGCTGAGTCATTTTTGTGCTGGAATGACCTAAAGTCTTTGATACAACTTCAAGAGGCATGTTGTTTTCTAAAGCAACTGTAGTCGCAAAGGTATGTCTGGCTGTATGTGTTGATATAGGTTTATCTATACCGCAGATAGTTCCGATTTCTTTCAAATATGCATTCATTTTTTGATTGCTCAATACAGGTAGGACAGCATCCTTTTCAATAAGTTCCGGTTCGTTTTTATATTTAGCCATTAATTTTTTAGCAGCTTCAATTACAAAGATGGTACTCATTTGATCTGTTTTAGTACGTTTTTTATGAATCCAGGTAATTCCGTTTGCATCGGTTGTGATGTGTTGTCTTTTTAATGATTTTACATCAGAGAAGGCTAATCCTGTAAAGCAGCAGAAAACAAAAACATCACGTACCTGTCTTAATCGCTCCATACTAATATTCTTTTTTATTAAGGTATCCAGTTCTTCTTTAGTTAGATAAATAGCATCAACAGGTTTTAATTTAAATTTGATGGTCGCAAATGGATCTTTCTTCATCCAGCCGTTAGCCAGGGCAATTCTGACTATCTTCTTAAAGTTCTTTAAATACTTAATGGCAGTATTATGAGCGCATTTACGTTCGGTTTTTAGATATAGCTCATAATTACGTACGAATTGATGGTTCAGATCTTCTAACGCAATATCTTCACGTTTGTATTGCCAACGTATAAAGTCTTTGGTGTGCATATAGCAGGTTTCGTATCGTTGAATAGTATCAGGGGCGAAGTCAATACCGATTAGTTTTCTTGCATTATCATTGTGTTCCTGGAAAACTTTCAGGATAGTACGTCTGGTTTCTTTTTTACCAACCATCTTTTCTTTGAGAATTCTTGGATTAATAGGTTGGTTATCCATAGTCATAAAATTAAAATATGATTGGATTTTTGTTCTGTGAAGTTCAATGAGCTGATTGATTTTCTCAGCCTGATCAGAATTACCTTTTACGAATTGTTTGGATTCATTCCACTGTTTAGGCAGAATACTTTGCTTTAAGCCATACTCGTCTCTTTCCTTGTTGATAATGATTCGAACGAAGATTGGAGCTTCTCCGTTTTTAAGCAATTTTGTCTTCTTTATGAAGAAGTTGATTTTGATGGTCTCAAGTCCACTCATAATAATAAATTTTTGATGTTAAAATTATTTTTATGAGTTCATTTTGATGTAATCTAAAACCGAGCAATACAGCGTAATACAGAGCTTTTTTAACCGTTTCTGGTGGACTAAAATGAGGACTTTTTTAGTCCACCAGAAATCCACCGAAAAACTGCGTTTTTTTGCTTCTTTTTGCAAAATATTGCGCATTAAAAAACCCTGTAAGTCAAGACTTACAGGGTTTTACTTTAAATTGCTTTCGCTTTCAGCGGAGAGAGAGGGATTCGAACCCCCGGTACCTCGCGGTACAACGGTTTTCAAGACCGCCGCATTCGACCACTC
>JAFMVE010000061.1 GCA_025499705.1 Carboxylicivirga caseinilyticus | reverse complement strand
CCGAACAGAGAAGTTAAGCCCTGCAGCGCCGATGGTACTGCGTAGAAGTGGGAGAGTAGGTCGCCGCCCTTTTTTGGAAGAAACCCGTTGTTCAACAAGAGCAACGGGTTTTTTGCGTTTAATAGTTTATGAAGTTTATCGGAATCATTTTGGATCAGATACAAATTCTGGGTCTAGGCATAAATTTTACATAGACGATACAAGAAAAACTTCACATCAACCACACCTCTGAATTGTCTTCTTAGAAATATATTCTTTTGTCATTTTCTACTGTGATAATTGTCATATTGATATTAAAAATGTAAGTTATTCTAAGTAAATGATGTCATATTGTAAAATAATTAATTAATAATCTAATTATTTTATTCTTATTTATACAATATATATAAGTATATACATAAATATACTCCCTAAATGATACTGTATTTTAACTTCTATAAATACAGTTAGTTAGCATATATGTAAAAATTAACAGTTTGGTTAATGTCCTGATAACTAAGGTTAAAATTCATTAAGAAGCTGTTGTAAAACAATGTTTTTTTAATAGAAAAAATGAGGAAAAAGTGGGATAACTTTCTACTTTTGCTTTTCATTTATTTATTAAACAATAAATTATTAAACATGAAACCTACGCATATTGAGCACATTGGTATTGCTGTGAAGAGTTTGGAAGAAGCTATTCCTTTTTATGAAAAAGTTTTAGGCTTAGAGTGTTATGCTGTTGAGGAAGTAGCAGATCAAAAAGTAAAAACTGCCTTTTTTATGGTTGGTCAAACAAAAATTGAATTGTTGGAATCAACTGATCCAGAAGGACCAATCGGAAAATTCTTGGAGAAAAAAGGAGAAGGTATACATCATATGGCTTTTGCCGTAGAAAACCTTGCAGAAAAGCTTACTTTGGCTGAAGAAAGAGGAATAAAGGTAATTGACAAAACACCTCGTAAAGGTGCTGAAGGTTTGAATATTGGATTCTTACATCCAAAGTCAACTTTCGGTGTTTTAACCGAACTTTGCGAAGACCCTAATAAATAATCCACCACCACTTTAATTTACCTTTTAATATGTCAACTCAAGATAAAGTAAAAAAGTTAATCGACCTGCGCAGTGAAGCTAAACTGGGCGGAGGAGAGAAACGGATCGACAAACAACATGCTCAGGGCAAGATGACTGCCCGTGAACGTATTGAAATGTTACTGGATGAGGGTTCTTTTGAAGAACTTGATATGTTTGTAACTCATCGCTGTACAAATTTTTCAATGGATCAAAATAAATTTTTGGGCGATGGTGTCGTTACCGGGCATGGTACCATTGATGGGCGTGTTGTCTATGTATATGCACAGGATTTTACAGTGTTTGGAGGATCATTGTCTGAGACAATGGCTTTGAAAATTTGTAAAATCATGGATATGGCTATGAAAGTTGGGGCACCTGTAATTGGTATTAACGATTCAGGAGGTGCTCGCATACAGGAAGGAGTTACTTCATTGGCAGGATATGCTGAAATATTTGAACGTAATATTCTGGCTTCTGGTGTAATACCACAGATTTCAGCCATTTTCGGCCCCTGTGCTGGTGGAGCTGTTTATTCTCCGGCATTAACTGACTTTATCATGATGACAGAAGATACTTCATACATGTTCGTTACAGGCCCAAAAGTTGTTAAAACAGTAACCGGCGAGGATATAACTGTTGCGGACTTGGGAGGTGCTGATGTTCATGCTTCAAAATCAGGAGTATCTCACTTTAAGGTGGAAAATGAGGAAGAAGGTATTCTTTTGATAAGAAAGTTAATATCATATCTTCCTCAAAATAATATGGAAGAGCCTCCGGTGATCGAATGTAATGATCCGATTGATCGTTTGGATGATCAGTTAAATACAATTGTTCCTGATAATCCAAACTTACCATATAATATGAAGGAGGTGATCTTCTCAATCGCAGATGACGGTGAGTTTTTGGAAGTGCATCGTAATTATGCCAAAAATATCATTACCGGTTTCTGTCGATTAGATGGTCAGTCTGTTGGGGTGGTTGCCAATCAGCCCAATTTTCTGGCAGGTGTGTTAGATTGCGATGCATCACGCAAGGCAGCTCGTTTTGTTCGCATGTGTGATGCTTTTAATATTCCTATATTAACATTGGTTGATGTTCCCGGGTTCCTGCCTGGTTCAGGTCAGGAATATGCCGGTATTATTACACATGGAGCTAAACTAATGTTTGCTTATGGCGAAGCTACTGTGCCAAAAGTTACCGTTACTCTTCGTAAATCATATGGAGGTGCCCACGATGTTATGTCATGTAAGCAATTACGAGGCGATTTTAACTATGCCTGGCCAATGGCTGAGATTGCTGTAATGGGTGCTAAAGGAGCCATTGAGGTATTAGAGGGTAGAGCTGTTGCCAAACTGGAAACAGAAGAAGAAAAGGCTGCTTATGTTCAGAAAAAAGTAGATGAATATGAGGAGACATTTGCTAATCCATATCAGGCTGCTGCATATGGCTACATTGATGATGTTATTGAACCACGTAATACACGTTTCAGAGTGATTCGTGCATTTCAGAACTTACAAACAAAGAAGGTAACCAATCCTCCAAAGAAACATTCTAACATTCCACTTTAATCAGCAGGCATATGAGTTTATATTTTGTCGATTCAATGACGTGGACTATTACTGTATTAGGATGGTTTATCGTATTTGTTGCATTAGTTTTTCTTATCGGAGTATTTCTTACAGTTCCTAAAATATTGAATTTGGGTAGTAAAAGGGATGTCCGTAAAAAGAAAGGTTCAGATGCTGGAGAACAAGAAAATAAAGCTGTGGTTTTAACCGGTGAAACGAATGCTGCTATAGCAATGGCACTTCATCTGTATTTTAGTGAAATGCATGATGAAGAAAGTAATGTTATTACCATTAAAGAGGTTAAAAGACGCTATTCTCCATGGAGTTCTAAAGTGTATGGTTTTAATAATGTTAATTTCCCAAGATAAGTATTGCTTATATCGGAAATAAAAATGTAGTTATGAAGAAATTTGAATTTACCATTAGAGGTAATAAATATCAGGTTAGAGTTAAAGATCTGGAAGATAATCTGGCCACAATTGAAGTGAATGGAACCCAATACGAAGTTGAGATTCATCAGGAAGTAAAAAAAGCCAAAACGCCGCGTTTGGTGCGTAAAGAAGTTCAACGTAAACCTGGAGAAGGTTTTATTACTAAAAAGCCGGGAGGTGGAGCTTCTAAAATACTTGCACCACTACCTGGTAATATTTTTAAAGTCTTAGTAGCTCCTGGAGATGTAGTTAAGAAAGGCGATGTTCTTTTAATTATGGAGGCTATGAAGATGGAGAATAATGTATTGGCCGAAAAAGAAGGAACAGTTGCTAATGTTAAGGTTTCTGTTGGAGATGCAGTGTTACAAAACGATGTTTTAATTGAGATGGAATAAATGTGATTCCCATTCTTTATGATACAGTAAGGAAAAACAATTAAAATAAAATGAAAAAATATATATGAAAAGACTTGTAACACTTATAGGAATATTTGCCCTGCTCTTTTGTTTACAGTTAGTTGGAGGAGGATTTGAGGCCCTTGCATCTGGAACAGAAGGCGGTTTTGCTGAACAGGCAATAGGTGGTCTTGAAAAATTATGGAGTTTTACCGGATTTGCAAATGTGCATTATACTAATATTATAATGATTGCTGTCGGGTTGTTCTTTATTTTTCTTGCCATTAAGTTTGACTATGAACCCTTGTTATTAGTGCCTATCGGAACGGGTGTTATAATCGGTAATATCCCATTTTTGGCAGGCAATAATATTGGATTATATGAATCCGGATCAGTTCTGAATTATTTGTATTTTGGAGTTGAGAAAGGGGTTTATCCACCACTTATTTTTCTTGGGATTGGTGCAATGACAGATTTCTCTTCACTCATATCCAATCCAAAATTAATGATCTTAGGTGCAGCTGCTCAGATCGGAATTTTTGCAACATTTTTAGGAGCTTCAGCTCTTGGATTTGGGCCTGAAGAAGCTGGTGCTATTGGTATAATCGGGGGTGCAGATGGCCCAACGGCTATTTTCTTGTCATCCAAATTAGCTCCTCATCTGATGGGAGCAATTGCTATCGCTGCATATTCGTATATGGCTTTGGTTCCAGTTATTCAACCTCCGATTATGAGGTTAATAGTACCAAAACATGAGCGTTTGATTAAAATGAAACCGCCACGTGCCGTTTCAAAAACTGAAAAAGTCTTATTTCCAATTATTGGCTTGTTACTAACAACTTTTATTTCACCTTCAGCTCTTCCTTTATTAGGTATGTTGTTTTTTGGTAATTTATTAAAAGAATCAGGAGTAACAGAAAGACTTGCTGATACGGCCAGAAATGCTTTAATCAATATTATAACAATATTATTAGGAGTAACGGTTGGAGCATCAACACAGGCTGATTATTTTTTAACTACAGATTCACTAAAAATATTTGGTTTAGGTGCCATATCATTTATGGTTGCTACAGCCGGGGGATTGCTATTTGCTCGTATAATGAATTTGTTTTTAAAAGGTGATAAAAAGATTAATCCACTAATTGGTGCAGCAGGTGTTTCTGCTGTCCCTGATTCAGCCAGGGTTGCACAAATGGAAGGTTTAAAGAATGATCCAACTAACCACTTGCTGATGCATGCTATGGCCCCCAATGTTTCGGGAGTTATTGGTTCCGCAGTTGCAGCTGGTATTTTACTTGCATTTCTGTCATAGGAACGTTAACCGAATTTTATAAGATAGAAGAAGCAGTTCAGTATTTGAACTGCTTTTTTATTTAGCTATAAATTAAATCATAAGATATAATTAACAAAAGTTAACAAATATTCATAAAAATTTTGTATTATATATCTAAATTTTTAAATTTGTATCTACTTGAATGATAGTAAAAAAGTTTTTGTTGTTAAAATCAAGAGTAATCTTATAAATTGATGTTTTTAAATAAAAATTTGCAATAAATTGTGATTTTACTATTTTTGTATCATCAAACGCCAAAGAAGAATTAGATATTATTAATTTATTTAAACAACTAGACAGACACCTTTATCGCCATTATTAATTTAAACCTTTAATCAATGAAAGAAAGAAATCGCCAAAACTACTCACAAAAACTAGTCAGTTTTTGCCAAGTTTAACTATATGACCATATAGTTAATTGTTTCATAAAGTAATTATTTTAATTATATGGAGTTGCAATCATATTGTGATTCTGTATCATTTAGTATAATATTTTCTTTATCACTATTATTAACTTAAACCTTTTGTTTTATGCGCAGATTAGCATTAATCATGTCCTTGCTATTATTTGCAGGACTGAACGCAATGTTTGCTCAGACTACAACTATCACAGGTACAGTCACTGATACAGACAGTGAACCTATACCTGGAGTTTCGGTTGTTGTAAGAGGAACAACTATTGGTACTATTACTCGTGTTGACGGAACTTATTCATTAAGTGTTCCTGAAGATGCGACTAATCTTCTGTTTTCATTTGTGGGAATGAAGACACAAGACCTTTTAATCGAAGGTCGTTCAAAAATTGATGTTGTTATGGTTTCTGAAGCTATTGGAGTGGATGAAGTTGTAGTAACTGCATTGGGTGTGTCAAGAGAGAAGAAGTCACTTGGATATGCTTCTCAAAGTGTGAATGCCGAACAATTAACAGCAGCAAATAATTCAAATGCTGTTTCAGCTCTTGCAGGAAAAGTAGCTGGTGTGCAAATTTCTGGATCTAACTTTGCTGGGTCACAGAATGTGTTAATTCGTGGAGCAAGTTCGTTAACAGGAAATAACCAACCATTATATGTGGTAGATGGTGTTCCTTTAGATGCATCGAATTATAATGATTATAATACTCAAATTGGAGGTGGAGGTATTGATTATGGATCTATGAGTAATGACTTGAATCCTAATGATATTGCTTCTATAAACGTTTTAAAGGGTAGTGCTGCAACTGCTTTATATGGTAGCCGTGGTCAGAATGGTGTTATCATGATTACAACTAAAACAGGTAAGGCTGGCAAAAAGTCATTCTCTGTGGAAGTTAATTCAGGGGTTTCTTTTGAACAAGTCAATGTGTTACCTCTTCAACAAAAGTCATATGGAGGTGGTTATGGCGACTTTGATACGGAAACAATCAATGGAACAGATTATGAAGTAGTATACTATGGTATGGATGAAAGCTGGGGTCCAAAATATGATCCTAATCGTCAAGTGATCCATTGGTGGGGCGCCGCCGATTATGAAAAAGGTATCACATCATCACCTGAAACAGGAGCTTGGGTATATCCTGAGAATAATTATGAGACTTTCTTTGATACAGGTGTTACTTATACGAATTCTGTTTCTATTGTTGCTAATGAAGAAAATTCTACAGTTCGTTTAGGCTATACTAATGTTAATATGACAGGTACGGTTCCAAATTCAAGTCAAGATAAACATTCTTTTAATTTGAATGGTAGTACAAAGCTTTGGAATGGTTTTGCAGAAGTTAAAGCCAATGTTAACTACGTATATACTTATACAAAAGGTCGTCCGCAATTTGGATATGGTGATAAATCAGTATTTCAGAAGTTTTTCCAATGGGGACAGACTCAATTGGATATGAGTAAGATGTCAAACTATAAAAATCCAGATGGTACTCAGCGTACTTGGAATAGAAATTCAGTTTTCGATGGAACTCCAGTTTATTCTGATAACCCATATTGGACAGTTTATGAAAATTATGCAGATGATGATCGTGAACGTGTATATGGAACAACAGGTATAAAATTTAATTTGACAGATTATCTAACTGCTGAAGGTAATTTATATTTGGATACTTATACTTTTAACACAAGGGATCGTGTTGCAATTGGTTCTCAGTCACAATCATATTATAATATTGCTACTAGACAAAGAACTGAGCTGAACCTTGAAGGTAAATTAAACTTTAACAAGAAAGTTAATAATTTAAGTATTTTGGCTTCTTTAGGTGCAAATCAAAGAAAACAACATTATACTTCTATGATTGGCTCGACTGATGGAGGTTTGGTTGTTCCAGGGCTTTATGATTTGAATAACTCAGTAAATGCTCCAACAGTAACTGATTATTTAGAGAAACAGTTAATTAATAGTTGGTTTGGATATGTAAGCTTTGGTTGGAATGATATGGTGTATTTAGATGCATCTATTCGTCAAGACTTTGATACATCTCTTCCAACAGAAGATAATGTATATACTTATCCTTCAGTGTCTTTGAGTTATATTTTATCTGAATCATTAGATTTGTCTTGGTTAAACATGGCAAAATTAAGAGCTAACTATGCAAAAGTTGGTAATGGTACAAATCCATATAATGTGGAAACATTATATGCAGTTGGTACTCCTTTTAATGGTTCTCCTAGTTTTTCTTTGCCTACAACATTAAATAATCCAATGTTACGTTCAGAAAGTACTTCAGAATATGAATTTGGTATTGAAGCATCTGTACTAAACAATAGACTTGGGATTGATTTAAGTTACTATAATAGAGCTACAGAGGATCAGATTGTGCCAGTAGACGTTAGTGCTTCAACTGGTTTTCAAAGCCAATATATAAATGCAGGTAAAATCGAGAACTCTGGTATTGAAATGGTATTAACAGGTACTCCTGTTAATATAAATGGTTTCCGTTGGGATATAAGCCTTACTTATGCCAAAAACAAATCAAAAGTTCTTGATCTTCCAGACGGACTTGATAAAATACAAATTGCTCGTGCTCCATTTGGAGGTGCTTACGTGAATGCATCTGTTGGAGATCCATATCAAATGCTTTGGGGATATGATTTTGTGTATGATCAGAATGGAAGTAAAGTTATTGATGAAAGTACCGGATTTTATGCTACAAATGGTGAGTTAGTGCCAATTGGGTCTGCTTTACCAGATTATAATATGGGTATTAGAAATGCTTTTTCGTATAAGAACTTTGATTTCTCTGCTTTGATTGATATCCAAAAAGGTGGTAATTATTATTCTTTAACACATATGTGGGCAATGTACTCTGGTATGGATGAAAAGACAGCTATGGCTACTTCAAATGGTAATACTATCCGTGAAGATGGAATTGTTCTTGATGGTGTTATTGCAACTGCCTATGATAATGATGGTAATGTAACTTCTTCACGTGCGAATGATATTAATATATCGGCTGTAGATTACGGTGAATATCATTACCATGGAAATGGAACACCAAGTGCGACTAGTATTTTTGATGCTTCTTATGTGAAATTAAGAGAGATTACATTAGGATATACCTTGCCACATATTACTTCTTTTATTCGTAATGCAAGAGTTTCAGTTTACGGCCGTAATCTTGCAGTTTGGGGCTTGGGTAACAAAGGAATTGATCCAGAATCGACTGTTGGTGGATCAGGTAATGTTCAAGGATTAGAAGGTGGTATTATGCCTGCTACACGCACATTTGGACTTAACTTGAATTTAACATTTTAATTTAATTTGATTATCATGAGAATATATAAATATATTACGGTTGTGGTGTTTGCCGCTGCGTTAACTGCTTGTGGTGTTGAGTACTACAGTAGTCCTAATGCTGCTGCAATTGTGCCAACTTCGGGCATCATGAATAGTGTTCAAAAAAGACTTATGGATGATACTCGTGATGCATGGTTATCGGGTCGTCAAACCTTGCTTTGGGTCCAGTATTGGGGACAGATAAATTATACTGAAGAGGATAGATATCAATACAGAGAAACGGTTAATGAAGCTGCATGGAATGATCTTTATGGTCATGCTATGGATCTAAAAAGTATTATTGAATTAAATACAGATGAAGCCACCAAAGGTGATATGGAGGCATATGGTCCTAATGAAAATCAAATAGCTGCAGCAAGAATTATGTTAGCTTATATTTTTCAATTAGCTGCTAATCAGTGGGGAGATATTCCATATTATTCATATGGCAGTGATGATGCTGATTTTCAAGGCTTATCGTTAAGAGACAATGCAGTTATGGCACCTGTATACGCTTCTCAATCAAAAATTTATGCAGATATATTAAAAGAGTTAGATGAAGCTCAGGCCATGATTAATACGTCAGCAACAATGATTGAAGGTGATAGCTTTTTTGATGGAGATGCTGTTCAATGGAAGAAATTTGCAAATTCTTTAAGGTTAAGAATTGCAAATCGTATTAAAGCGGCTAATAATTCATTAGCAACTCAGCATATAAATGCAGCAATTTCTGCTGGAGTTATGGAAGGCAATGATGATAGTGCAGGTGTTACATATACAGCTGATAATGATGCAAATTCTGCTCCTATGTATTCTGCTTTTTATATTAGTAATAGATTAGATTTTGCACCATCAAATACATTTGTTGAATTATTAAAAGGAGATAGAGGTCCTTTTGGAGAAGATCCTCGTTTAGGCATTTATGTTGATCCTAATGCTTCAGGTGAATATGTTGGTATTCCTGTGGGTGCGGCAAGAGATGTTGTAAGTGATTTTAAATGGGAATCATTGCCTGGAGAAGCGATTTTAGACTCAAAATATACTGAATACTATATGGAATATTCTGAAGTATGTTTCTTATTGTCTGAAGTGAATGGTTGGGATCAAGATTGGTATGAGGCAGGTGTTGAAGCTTCAATGGAAAAATGGGGTGTTCCTGCAGCTGATATAGAAGCTTATATTGCAACACTTCCTGCAGCTAGTGAAGAAACGGTATTAACACAGAAGTATATTGCTTTGTATATGCAACCTCAGGAGGCTTGGGCGGAATATAAAAGAACTGGTTATCCAACAACTTTTTCTAAACCAGGAAATGAGTATAGTGTAATTGTACCATTAGGTGATGGAACAACAACAACCTTTACTTATACTTTCACCACTTTAGTTTCAGGTCTAACAGATTTACCCACAAGAGCTAACTATCCATTAGTTGAAGCTAATATCAATTCTTTAAATTATAAGAGTGCTGGTGATGCAATTGGTGGAGATGAAATGGATACAAAATTATGGTTTCAACCATAATTTTGAAAATATTAAACTTTTAAGCTGTGGTGGGACGTAGATTAAAGGTTTAGTTGTGTGAGGAAGGGACGTTGTGAAGCGTCCCTTCTGTTTTTATATGTGTTAAAGTAAAAACAGAAGAGGAGAAAAGTTACTTTATTTTTAACTGTATTCCGGAAACCATTAAAAATACTTCGTCTGCTTTTTGAGCGATGTACTGATTCATCCAGCCTTGTAGATCAGTAAATTTTCGTTGTAAGTCATTTTCAGGCATGCCACCAAGACCAATTTCGTTGGTAACGAAGATAAAGGTCGTATCCTGTTGTATAAGATTATTGAATTCTTCCTTTGCTTCAAGTAGTGATTGGTCAATGTCGCTCTTATTATCAAAAAAGAAATTGGTTAGCCATAGAGTTACACAATCAATCAAAACAATTTTGTCTTCCAGGCTGTGTTTTGATAAATGCTTTTCTTCTTCAATGTTTGTCCATTCAGGACCACGATCATTTTGGTGACGAACTATGCGTTGACGATGTTCATCATCCCAAATACGCGATGTTGCCAGGTAAACAGGATTTGCACTTAGTTTTAATGCCAACTCCTGGGCAAATCGACTTTTACCTGAGCGTTGTCCACCTGTTATAAGTATTATTTTTGTCATCTATCCCTTTAAAAATTCAACCTGATGATAGCCTCCATCGTGTATTGTGAGTTTAATAACACAGCCATAGTTCAGATTTAGATTGAAAATATTTTCGGGTGGAATGGATAAGTATTTCATCAATACAACCCTTATTACTCCTGAGTGTGTAACAATAGCAATTTTGTTGTGAACTTTTTCTTTCAGTATAGAGAAGAATTCATTTATCCGACTGATTAACTCTGAAAACTTTTCACCATTTGGTGGACTCTGATTAATGAAATCGTTTGACCACTTATCAATGCTCAATCTTTCGATTTCTTTCCAAGGTTTTCCTTCCCAGTCGCCAAAATTGAGTTCCATTATTCGATTATCAATCTGGATATATACATTTTCAAACAAATCGTTGGCTAACTTTCTACAACGTATTAACGGACTTGAGTAAACATCGTCAAATTGCTTGTGCAGAATTGTATTTCTAATTTGCTTAAGTTCATCTTCATAACTATCAGTAATATCCAAATCAAGTTGACCATAACAGATACCTTTTTCAACCTTTGGAGTGGTATGACGAATTAAATAGATTTCCTGCATCAGTTAAAAAATGAAAAATGGTTCGATTGTTGAAATAACGCAACTAGGCAAATGTAAATTAAAAGTTCGGTTGTTTGTTGAATGGTTCCAAGGCAATCACCTGTATATCCTCCTATCCATTTTTTAAAGTATCGTTCCAATAGTAATTTACTAATTATTAAAATTGGGATAATAACAAGAACTTTAAAATCCATTAAAAGAAAAAGAGAAGGTATGGTTAGGGCAAGTGCAATAAACAGATCTTTAGATTGCAAAGATTTTGTTATTGGTTTCGATTTACTACTTTCATCTTCGCGCACATAATCAAGACTATGCATAGTCCATACAGCCATAAAGCGACTAATTACATGAGCTGTAATTAACGACAAGGCAATGATGTCTGAAGGAAGGTCATTAATTGCTGTATATTTTGTTAACAAGAGAAGAATGATTCCAATGGCTCCATAGGCTCCAATACGGGAATCTTTCATGATAGTCAGAATTTTATCTTTCGTCCAGCCTCCTCCAAATGCATCGCATACATCTGCAAATCCATCTTCATGAAAAGCTCCAGTCAGAAGGATACTTGCAGCCATTGATAACAAAATTGATAATGACTCGGGCAGAAAGTAAGAAGCTGAAAGGTATACAAGAGCTGATAATCCTCCCACAAAATATCCAACCAGAGGAAAATAACGATTACATTTGTTCAGATTATCCTGTGAAAATGCAATGTTAAAAGGGATCGGTATTCGGGTAAAAAAACCGAATGCAGTTAATATAAGGTTGAATTGTTCCTTCATGGCTATTATTAAGTTATAAGATAGAAGAGAAATAGGCTATTAGCCAATAGCTATCGGCTAATAGCTTATAGTGTTATCTGTTACTTACGCCCGCATCAGCAAAGCTACTCATCTCATTAATGAAGGCAACCGCAGATTGAATCAATGGGTATGCAACTGCTGCTCCGGTTCCTTCACCAAGGCGCATGCCTATGTTTAAAAGGGCATTTGCACGTAAATGTTTAAGCATGTATTGATGGCCTTTTTCATTGCTCTGATGCGTGAAAATGCAATAGTCCAGTATTTGTGGTTGCATTGCGTAAGCCGCCAGTAAGG
The DNA here is from genome assembly GCA_025499705.1 of Carboxylicivirga caseinilyticus. Lineage (GTDB taxonomy): Bacteria > Bacteroidota > Bacteroidia > Bacteroidales > Marinilabiliaceae > Carboxylicivirga > Carboxylicivirga caseinilyticus. The sequence continues at coordinate 13,753 of JAFMVE010000061.1, read as the reverse complement.
CTGATGTTACAATGAATCCATCTACCATAATAATCATATTCAATTCGGCTGCTTTTAACATGGCTCCACAAATGGTAGCTGTTTCAAAACCGCCAAAGCAAGCCAAAATTTCTAATGGATCAGTTATGCTTTTGTGTAAATCAAGAGCTTTGGTTATTACATCGGCCTTGTGCTGAATGCCTTTGTCATCCAATCCGGTGCCTGCACCACATGCATCAATTGGTTTTACTTTGGCATATTTACACAAAAGGGCAGAAGCAGAGGTTGTATTGCCAATGCCCATCTCACCGAAACCAATTATGTTGGTACCTGTTTGATGTAATTCTGTAACAATATCAGCACCATTTTGCATTGCTAGGCTACATTCTTCTAATGTCATGGCTGGTTCAACGGCAAAATTACGTGTTCCTTTAGCTACTTTTTTGTTTATTAATTGATCATTAGCTTCAAAGTCGTAATTAACACCGGTGTCGGCTACCAAAAGGTTAATCTGATGTTGACGGCTGAATACATTAATTGCTGCTCCGCCAGCAAGAAAATTCATTACCATTTGAAAGGTTACTTCCTGCGGAAAAGGACTAATCCCTTCGTGGGTTATACCATGATCACCCGCGCAAACTAATATGGCCGGTTGGTTCAGCTTCGGATGTAAAGTTTGTTGAATGCGACAAATTTGGGCGCCAATGGTTTCTAATTGGCCCAATGAACCCAACGGTTTTGTTTTACCGTTAATTTTTTCAGTAATTGCTTGATCTAATGTGTGATCAATACCTTTGATTTGAATCTCCTGCATTGTTTATGCATTAAAAGTTAAACAATTATCTTCAGGAGGGAAGTGGAAAGAATTAATAGCACAAGCGTGCGCATCTGACTACTTTACCCCGAAGTTTATATGCTAAGGCAGGTATTCTGGCTCATCCCTTATCAAATAACGTCTTCCCGAATAATCTAAAATTCAGTGACATAATGTTATTGACATTGAGACTTACAGCTGCGGGGACAGCTCCGGAATATCATCTTACTGAGCACCGGATTCCCTATTATGCTTGCGCACCTTAGTGATGCAAAAGTAATAAAAAGATTTGGACGTAGTGAGGTTAGGATGTGTAATGGTCGATGTTTGTGTAGACGATTGAAGACTCAGGATAGTAAGTAGTGCCGCAAGGATAGACAGTGAACATATCAAGTAAGATTGGTATGCAATGAGATGAATGTTGTTTATTACATTACCGTGGCTTATGTTCATGTTTCAAAACTCAGTTTTTAAATGAATCAATACGGGACTTGATATCAGCATTTTAATTTAAAAGAGAAATAAGCAATAAATGTTAGATTTAGGAGTTCTGAATATTACATAATAATTAAACTACAACATTATTAAAACTATGAAAAAAATAGTCATTCTATTAATGCTTTTTTGGTCTGGTTTGACATTGGGGCAGAGTAAATTAAAAAATATGACTTTCATTCCAGCTGGTGAAATAATTCTTCAGGATGAAAATTCAGCAGATAGCAGAGAAGTAAAAGTTAGTTTGCGTTCCTTTTTTATTAGTAATGAGATTACGAATAAAGAATTCAGAACATTTGTTGATTATTTGAAAGCACACCCTGATGGAAATCTTGAATGGGTGGATTTGAAATCGAAACCCTTTGAAGAACTAAGAAAAGACTTGAAATCGTATATTGTCTCATGCAAAATGGCAGATGTTTTATCGAATCTGATAGATACTTTTGCAATGGCCAATGAATATCCAATCAACAGTGAAGAGTATACACTATACCAAAACTATTTTACCGACAAAAAATATGACGATTATCCGGTAGTTGGGGTTACCAGGCAAGGTGCAATGTATTATTGTATTTGGCGAACAACTATCGAAAACAATGAATTGATGAAAAAAGGTAAACCAACCCAAATGAGCTATCGGTTAGCAACATTGCCTGAGTGGTATTGTGCTCAACAATATTGTCCTGGTCCATCTGTCAAAAGCAGTAAGGTTGATAATGTGAAAAGTCAGAAAGTTAAAAAAATGGAAGTTCCTAACATGAATGGGAATGTTTCGGAATGGATTTCGAGCAGTAATGAGAATGGTGAAAATATAGCAATGGGTAATTCCTGGAAAAGTGGTGACGATAAGCTTTTAAAGACTTTTAAAGACAAGAATGTTCGTGAAGGGTATATTGGTTTTAGAATTGTAAAGGATTCAATTTATGAATAAGCACGACTGACTAGTTTTGTTTACTTGATGATATTTCAATAAAAAAGAAACCCTGCAAACAGATGGTTTAGTTTGCAGGGCTTTTATATTATTATCGAGTTTTATGCTAATCCTTTATACGAATAACCAAGGGATTCAATTGTAGATTCAACAATTGCATTATCTTGTTCAGAGGCTTCCACAATAACACGATTACTTTGTGGGTCAGCTTCAACAGAAGCAATGCCATCTAATTTTCCTAGATTTTTTTCTACGCTCATTTTGCAATGACTACAGGTCATTCCTTCAACAATATAAGTTGTTTTAACAGTAGGTTTTGCCATGGTAAATGATGTGTTAAAAACAGGAACAACAGGCGCTCCTGCCGATGGTTTATTGTTGTTATTAAATATGATTGATTTTGAAAGTCGTTCCGTTTGAATTGTGGCTTTTTTTAATCTTTGTTTTTTGAGATATTTTTGAATATAACCATTCACTATTAAGGCAATAAGGGTGATGGCTGATAGTAACTGAAACCATTCTGGTAATAGCTCATGTCGATGCCCTTCGTGCATGGCATGTTCGGCTAGAGTAAACCATTCACGGGGTAAAAAGGCATTTATCAAAGTACCGAAAACCATAGCTCCCAAAATTATTGAACCGAGGTAGGAGATAAGCGTTTTTAATCCAAATACTTTTTGAATGATGGTAATTGTGGCAGCATTGGTTGCGGGTCCTGCCATTAATAAAACCAAAGCTGCACCTGGTGATAACCCTTTTAGCATTAAAACTGCTGCAATAGGCACTGATGCTGTAGCACAAAGATAAAGCGGAACTGAAGCAAGAAGTATGATCAGCATGCTTAATGGTTCATTATCCAGGTAATTAGCAAAGAAATCATCAGGAATAAGTACGGCTAATACAGCAGCAATTAGAATGCCTATTACCAGCCACTTGGCAATATCCATTAAAAATTCATAAAAACCATATCGAAAGATACCTTTCCAGCCTTGTTTGGTGCCCATCTTATCCGATTCACAACTTTCGCCTGATTTAGAAGCGTCTACCTTATCATCTTTTGCGATGGTATTGGTGGCTACACCTCCTAATACACCTGTAATTAAGGCAACAATAACACGTATAATGGCAAACGGTAATCCTAATAATGAATAAGTTACCATAATAGAGTCAACACCTGTTTGAGGGGTTGAAATTAAGAAACTAACGCTTGAACCTTTGGATGCGCCATTACGATAAAACGATATTCCGGTTGGTATTACACCGCAAGAGCATAAGGGGAGGGGAATGCCTAAAATGGCTGTATTTACAACGGATCCAAGATTGCTTTTTCCCATGAATCTGTCGATCCAGCTTTGTGGGAACCAAACCTTCAAAATGCCTGCAAAGAAAAAACCCAATAAAAGGTAAGGTGACATTGCCTTAAGCAGGTCAAACAATGAATTGAAAAAGTCGATTGTATAGGTCAATATTGCTTCCATATCCTGTAAACTTAATTTATCTGTTTTAGTTCAAACAGTTAAATAAATCGATAAATGTAGATTTTTGGATAAGTGGCAAAAATAACAAAAAAATCCTGCCGATAGACAGGATTTGAGTTTATGCTTGAATTAATTATTATCTCATATCTATCACATCAACATCAGGGTTGGCAGCAGAATCAAAGACAAAACTCTTATCATCAACTTGTTTGTTAGTAATCATCTTTTTAACAATTACTGTATAGTTGTTGCCATCTTTTCCCATCTGACGAAATGAAAATAATGTCAGATCATCTTTAAATACCAGTAATTTAATTCTTGAATAAGGTTTATCACGATTAGTAGGATACAGGTCAATTTCGTGTACATCACGTCCTTCAGCAACACCATCACCAACATAGTTAAGTTTATAACCATCCTGATATATATTAAATATAGTAGCCGGATTTAGTGTTTCCTCATCATCTGGATCTGGGGTTGTAATATTTACTTCACCTGCTTCAACCATATGTGTGTAAAGAACTTCTCCATCGTAATAGGTGTCAACATCCATTAACGATACTTTGTATTTATTACCTTTTAATATGATGGAGCCATCATATATCTCTTCAATATTTTCCTGCAGATTTTCCATTTTGAATGAGAAATCGGCTATAATGGAAGGATATGCTTTTGTTTTGGCTGATACTTTATCAAGAATTTCCTTTGCTTTTTCTGCGGACTGAGCAGAAGCTCCAACTGCTATTGCGAGTAAAAGTAGAAATGAATAGAATGTCTTCATATAAATTGTTTTTCTATATTCTTATCAATTATTATTCCAAAATTAATTAAACTGACTTAGATGCCTTTCCAACTCCAGTTCATTAGCTATTAAAACCTGACGAGCCTTACTACCTTCAAATGGTCCAACAATACCTGCTGCTTCCAGCTGATCAATGATTCTACCGGCACGATTGTAACCAATGGAGAAACGCCTTTGAATAAGAGATGTAGATCCTGATTGATTGGCAACTACAATACGGGCTGCTTCTTCAAACATCTGGTCTCTTTTTGAAAGATCAACATCTCCGGGTTCAGTTCCTCCACTATCACTACCAGAATATTCAGGAAGAAGGAAAGCAGAAGTATAGCCCCTTTGTTCGCCAATATAATCGTTTATTCGCTCAACCTCCGGTGTATCAACAAAAGCACACTGAACCCTTACTAAATCACTTCCCTGAGATATAAGCATATCACCACGACCAATTAACTGGTTGGCTCCCGGAGAATCCAAAATAGTCCTTGAGTCAATCATCGAGGCAACTTTAAAGGCAACCCGGGTAGGGAAGTTTGCTTTAATAACACCTGTAATAATATTGGTCGATGGACGTTGAGTGGCAATAATCATATGAATACCTACAGCACGTGCAAGCTGAGCAATACGAGCAATAGGTAATTCTACTTCTTTACCTGCTGTCATTATTAAATCAGCAAACTCATCTATAATAACTACGATATATGGTAAGAAACGATGACCTTTTTCTGGATTAAGATTTCGCTTAACAAACTTGTGATTGTATTCTTTAATGTTTCGGGCATGAGCTCCCTTTAATAACTCGTAACGATTATCCATTTCGATGGCTAAAGAGTTAAGAGTATTAACCACTTTTTGTACATCGGTGATGATTGATTCCTCTTCATCTGGTAGTTTTGCTAAGAAATGGCGTTCTATTTTAGAATAGATGTTAAGTTCCACTTTCTTAGGGTCTACCATTACAAACTTTAATTGCGAAGGGTGCTTCTTGTAAAGCAAAGAAGATATAATCGCATTTAATCCAACCGATTTTCCTTGTCCCGTAGCCCCGGCTACAAGCATGTGAGGTGCTTTGGCCAAATCGATAACAAAAGTCTCGTTAGAGATGGTTTTTCCTAAGGCGATTGGCAACTCATATTTTGTATTCTGGAATTTTTTTGCACTGATGATCGAACGCATTGATACCACTTCAGGTTCTGAATTGGGAACTTCAATACCAATAGTTCCTCTTCCCGGGATTGGAGCAATAATACGAATACCCAAAGCAGCCAGAGAAAGAGCAATATCGTCTTCAAGATTTTTAATTTTTGAAATACGAACTCCCGGTGCAGGTACAATTTCATAAAGCGTTACAGTAGGTCCAACCGTAGCCTTGATGTTTTTTATTTGAATCTTATAATCTTCCAGCGTTTTAACAATCCGGTTTTTGTTCGATTCCAATTCATCCATTGTTACCTCGCCATTGTCACTACGATGGTCATCTAATAGCTCAATGGTAGGAAGCTTATACGAAGAAAGGTCCAGAGTTGGATCGTAATCACCCAATGGTTCTCCATCATAAAAATCAGATATCTCTTCATCTTCGTGTTTTTCAATCTTTAAGTCAAGATCGAATTCATCGCCATTTAATTCAGAATTAACCTCAGTATCTAATTCAATAGTTGTTATACTTTCTTTAGCAGAGTTGGTTTGAATATTATTAGCTTCGACTTCATCAATTGGTTTAACTATTTCGTCTTCCTCCTCGATCTCTTCTTCTTTTACGGAAGTAACGAATTCAGTCTCCTCTTCTTCTTCTTCATTAGATGAAATAACCTCTTTTATATCTTCTTTTGTACTTACTATAGTTTCAACAGCTTCAGATTCAATGGTTTTATTAAATGGTTTTCGCATTGCTCGGTAGAATGCTTCAAATGTCACTGAAAGGTATACGATTAGGCTAACCATCAATAAAATGAATGTACCAACCGATCCAATAGAAGCAGACAACCACTTACTGATAAAGTAACCATGTGCACCTCCTAAAAGTAAATATTGACTATCAGTACCAGAGGCAAAGAAAAAACCTAAAGTGATAGATAGCCAAACAGATATAAAGAAGCAATGATAAAGGGTCTTTTTTAATGGTAAAATCCTGGCGCCTAATAATCTGAAACCACTAACGAATAGGATTAGTATTAACGAGAATGCAGCAATACCAATACCGTCATTTATAAAATAATCAGCCAGATAGGCACCAAATTTACCTGTCCAGTTTTCTACAGTAATATCAGCATCTGAAATTAAGTCCCAGAGTGGAATATCAAATTTGCTTTTATCTGCAAATCCCGTAAACAGGTAAGAGAAAAAAGCCAGCAATAAAAAGAAATTGATTCCAATAGTTATGATACCTGCAATAAATCTTAGTTTGAAATGGCGAAGGTTTTCAAGCCATAATTTAAATTTATCGGAAAGAGGTGTTTTTTTTACTTTTTGCTTCTTTTGTTTTTTGGCCATAGGAATAAAAAATTGTATCGGATCTTGCCTGTCACAAAAATAATAAAAGCCTTGCCAAAAAATGAATTCAGGCAAAAATCTTTAAAAAAATGATAAGGCTTACAACTGCATTAACGAAGAAACGATTTCTTTTATTTCATCAGGATCCGTTTCCCGATAATTTTTAGGAATTATGAACTCGTCGTCTTTGATGTTTTTTAGCTTAACATTCTTTGCTTCAAAAGCTAAATCCATACCCTGAAGGTTAACTCTAAATTCGAGCATTGGTCCGGGAACATCTTCAAAAGGAGTATTTGCGTTTGGCGAGGTGAAATTTATTTCCTTTGTATAATAGAATACCATGTCAGGTATATTTTTATCATAGAAAGATGCTGTTCCCATGAAGCAATTATAACCTGCAATTATCTTAGTTGAATCTTTAACTAAAGTAATTTTTGCTTTTTTACTGTTCTCAAATAATATTAGATCCTCTGTGTCCTTTTGTGGATAAAAAAGTCGTTTGTCTAAAATTTTTAGTAAAGTAAAACAGGTATCTCCACTTGATCGGGATATATACTCTAAATTGTAGATGTTAAATTCTCCTTTTATAAGTATCTTGAAATTTTCGTCTTTGAAGGTAGTTGTCATTTCTCCTGGCAGAAAAGCTGAGAATCCTTGTCCCATTATTTCTTTTGGATAAGTAATGGCATAAGTTATTATTCCCTGATCAGCTTCTTTTTTAGAAGAGTCTTTACAAGAACTAATGAATACTATAAATAAGACTACCGATAATACTTGTTTCATCTTTACATTTTCCCAATTGCTAAAGCAAGGCTTCAAAAATAGTAATTATAATATGAGAAGTCCGATTGTTAGTCTTTAATTTCCGATGGTTAATAAAAAAATATAGTTTAGAAATGACTATACTATTTATAAAAATAGTAAGTGAATTATCTGTAATTCGTATTTAAATTGTATTTATCAAGGCTCGTTTATAGGGTATTTAAATTGTTTTAAGGATAGTATTGTGATTGATTAAAGTCATTTAAAAACTGAGTTAAAATTCGTTATATCGCATATACCCTTTAACAAATCTAATAATGAAAAATCATGGGCAAATTAGCTGTTATTGCGCTTGGTGGCAATGCACTGTTAAGAGATAATCAGTTGGGAACAATTGAGGAACAGGAGCAAAACACTACAGAAACTCTCGAGAATCTGATTTTTTTATTGAAAGAAGGATACGATATAGTTATTTCTCATGGAAACGGGCCTCAGGTTGGCAATATTGTAATGCGTAATGATGCAGGGGAACAATTATATAATATTCCTCAAATGCCTTTAGATGTTTGTGTAGCTGATTCACAGGGAGGAATTGGTTATATGATTGAAAGGGCTTTGAAAAATGTATTACGAAAGCATGGTATTGATAAAAATGTCTTGACTTTAATGACATCGGTAGAAGTTGATCCTAATGATATTGCTTTTACCAACCCAACAAAACGTATTGGTAAACAAGTAAGTTTTGAGGAGGCTCAGAAGCTACAGGAAACCAAAGGCTGGGTATTCAAAGAGGAAAAAAAATCGAAAAGTGGTTACCGAAGAGTTGTACCTTCTCCACAGCCCATAAATATTGTTAATTGGGAAGTTATTGAGCGAAATGCACGACAAGGTACAGTTGTTATTGCTGTTGGAGGTGGTGGTATTCCTGTTTATATTGACGAAAAAGGAGATATACGCCCGGCAGAAGCAGTAATTGATAAGGATGTTGCTTCTTCATTGCTTGCCAATCAAATTAAGGCCGATCGTTTTTATATATTAACAGATGTACCCTTTGTCTATGTTAATTATGGAGAACCTGATCAAAAAGTATTAGAGTTTCTTAATGTTGAGGACACCAGAAAGTATCTTGAAGCCGGTACTTTTGGAGAAGGAAATATGGCTCCTAAAATAAAAGCTGCACTTCAATTTGTTGAGGGTGGTGGAGAAATGAGTGTAATTACAGAATCTACAAAACTTGAAGATAAATCGTACGGAACTAAAATTACTTTAAATTACGATGAGGCAGATTTAAAGAAATATGAAAATCAGAAATAATTATCAATGTAACTTTATCTAAAATATAAAACTATGGGCTTCAATCTTAAAAATAGAAACTTTTTAAAATTACTTGATTTTACACAACAAGAAATCAAGTATTTATTAAAGCTTGCACAAGACCTGAAAGCAGCCAAATATGCAGGAATTGAACAGCCAAGATTAACCGGTAAAAATATAGCTTTGATTTTTGAAAAATCATCTACCCGAACCAGGTGTGCTTTTGAGGTGGCAGCCTATGATCAGGGTGCACATGTTACATATTTAGGTCCTTCCGGATCGCAGATAGGTCACAAAGAATCGATGAAAGATACCGCTCGTGTATTAGGTAGAATGTATGATGGTATTGAATACCGTGGATATGGTCAGACTATTGTGGAAGAGTTGGCAAAATATGCAGGAGTTCCAGTCTGGAATGGTTTGACAGATGAGTTTCATCCGACGCAGATTTTGGCCGACTTTTTAACTATGATGGAACATACTGATTTGCCACTGAATCAGGTTTCCTATGCTTATTTGGGCGATGCTCGAAATAATATGGCAAATTCTTTATTGGTTGGTGGTGCTATTATGGGAATGGATGTACGCATTGTTGGTCCCAAAAATTTGCAACCAGATGCTTCTTTAATAAAGCAATGTGAGGAAATTGCTGAAAAGTCAGGTGCTACTATTACAATAACTGATGATGTAAAAACTGGAGTGGAAGGTTGTGATTTTCTTTACACTGATGTATGGGTATCGATGGGTGAACCAGAGGATGTTTGGAAAGAACGTATTGAATTACTTTTACCATACCAAATAAACTCTAAGACTATGGAGTTTACTGGTAATCCAGGATGTAAATTTCTACATTGTTTGCCAGCTTTTCACAATCGCGAAACTAAAGTGGGAGAAGAAATATTTCAGAAGTTTGGTTTGGAAGGAATGGAAGTTACTGAAGATGTATTCGAATCACCTGCTTCAATTGTTTTTGATCAGGCCGAGAACAGAATGCATACAATAAAGGCTGTTATGGTAGCAACATTAGGATCCTAATAATGCATATAAAAAAAGCGAGCATTTCCATTGAGGTGCTCGCTTCAAATTTTTTTGAAAGGGTTGTTTATAATTCAATAGTACCTTTAAAAACAAAAGTAGCCGGACCAACTAACCAGATATTACTGAAACTTCCATCTGCATTGGCATCGAAGTGCACATTTAGTTTACCTCCAAGAACTTCGATGTCGAAGTTGCTAATTGTATTTTTCTTAAAATGTGCTGATATAGCGGAGGCAACAACTCCGGTACCACAGGCTAATGTTTCATCTTCAACACCTCGCTCATAAGTTCTCACTTTAATAGTGTTGTCATTAATAAAATGTGCGAAGTTTGCATTGGTTCCGCCTGGTTTAAAGGTTTCTGAATATCTTACTTCTGATCCCATTTTGTAAATATCCAGCTGATCCACTGATTGATGAAACTGCACAAAATGTGGTGAACCGGTATCTAAGAAAGTATAATCATCCTTTAAATCAACTTTTTTAACATCAATCATTTTTAATGATACTATACCATTGTCATATTTGGCTTCATGAAGACCATCTACAGCCATAAACTGAAATACTTCGTTTGAAGGTACAATATCTAAATGCACAGCAAATGCGGCAATACATCTTCCTCCATTGCCGCACATGGATGCTTCATTTCCATCACTGTTAAAATAACGCATCGTAAAATCAAACTCAGGATGTTTCTCAAGTAGCATTAGACCATCGCCACCAATACCAAATCTTCTGTCGCATAAAAAACGTACAGCTTCAGTATTGCTTCCATCAAAATGATTATCACGATTGTCAATAATTACAAAATCGTTTCCGGTTCCCTGGTATTTATAAAATTCAATCATATTTTACAGATTGGCCTGACAAGTTGTCTTGTCGATAAAACAAATACATCAACGATGCGTTTAACCTTTATACAAAGGTAGCCTTGTAATGTTTAAATTCCATTAACAAAGGATAAAAAAAAGTTAAGGTTACATTATTATTACTGTAAGGCATATGTTTTGTATAATTTGACCTGGTAATTTTAATAATTGTATGATCTAAATCTTAACTGTTATGAATACAAAAAAATATTTATTGACATTTTTTGTAGCAACAGTAAGCGCTGTTCTTGCTGTTCTTATTTATTCAAGCATTGTTAAACCTGAAACAGAAGTCAGATATGTAAGTGAGCATTCAGTTCCTGTTGCGAATGTGAATTTACCTCAATCAAATGTGCAATTGCCTGATCTTACATATGCTTCAGAGAAATCAGTTCATGCTGTTGTACACGTGAAAACTGTTTCCAGAGGACAAAGTTACAGTGGTTCGGGTAATCCATTGTTTGATTACTTTTTTGGGCCGGGAAGTGGTTATAACAGAGAACCACAGCCTGTTATGGGTGCTGGTTCAGGAGTGATTTTAACGACTGATGGTTATATTGTTACTAATAATCATGTAATTGATGGAGCCGAGCAGATTGAAGTGGTGTTAAATGATAAAAGAACATTTTCAGCCGAGCTGGTTGGGACTGACCCTAATTCAGATATTGCTCTTCTAAAAGTAGATGCGAAAGGTTTGCCATATTTATCTTATGGTAATTCAGATGACTTAAAAGTAGGGGAATGGGTTTTGGCTGTTGGTAACCCATTTAACTTAACATCCACCGTCACTGCAGGTATTGTTAGTGCTAAGGCCAGAAGTATTAATATAATAGCTAATGGACGTCAGAATTATGGTATAGAGTCTTTTATTCAGACAGATGCTGCCGTTAATCCAGGGAATAGTGGAGGAGCGCTGGTGAATCAAAACGGTGAATTGGTCGGCATTAATACGGCAATTGCTTCTCGTACAGGTTCATATACTGGTTACTCATTTGCTGTGCCGGTATCAATTGCTAAAAAAGTAGTAGCTGATTTGATGGAATATGGAGAGGTGCAGCGTGCTTTACTGGGGGTAAGCATCTTGGATGTAAATAAAGAAAGTCTTGCCGAATTTGGACTTGATCCTATGGATAAGATGGAAGGTGTTTTAGTAGGCGGTGTAACTGAAAATGGTGGTGCTGCTGAAGCTGGTATAGAAAAGGCTGACATTATTTTAAGTGTTGATGGAGATAAAGTAAACTCTGTTCCTCAATTACAGGAACGTGTTAGCAGACATCGTCCGGGTGAAGTTGTAAATATTATGGTTTTAAGAGGTGGCAAAAAGAAAACTTTTAATGTAACTTTACGTAATATACGTGGAACAACCGGAATTTTAACTAGTGATAGTGACGAATTAACCTTGGGTGCAACACTTAAAGAGTTGACAGATAAGGAAAAATACAGACTGGGCATTCGGTATGGAATTCGTGTGGAAAGTCTGAGTGATGGAAGTTTGCAAAAAAGTGGAGTTAAAGAAGGATATATAATAACAAAAGCTAATAAAATTGCTATAGAATCGATTGAAGATTTTAAAGAAGTGGTTAAAAAGGTTGAAGTAGGTGATGGTTTATTTCTTACGGGAATCTATCCCAATGGAAGAGTTGCTTATTATGCTATAAACATTCATGAATAAAATCTTTAATAAAACTTGTCAATAGTTGGAAAAGCGGTTAAATTGTAGTAATTTCGCGCGGTAATTTTCGAAAGGGATATGAGACAACTAAAAATAACAAAGTCAATAACAAACCGTGAGAGCGCCTCGCTCGATAAGTATCTTCAAGAGATTGGTCGTGAAGAATTAATCTCTGTAGAAGAGGAAGTTGAGTTAGCTCAGCGCATCAAAAAAGGTGATCAAATTGCTTTGGAAAAATTAACAAGGGCTAACTTGCGTTTTGTGGTGTCTGTTGCAAAACAATACCAAAACCAGGGTTTAAGCCTACCTGACTTAATTAATGAAGGAAACTTAGGGCTTATTAAAGCTGCTGAAAAGTTTGATGAAACTCGTGGTTTTAAGTTTATTTCATATGCCGTTTGGTGGATTCGTCAGTCTATCTTGCAAGCATTGGCTGAGCAATCTCGTATTGTTCGTCTGCCATTGAACCAAGTTGGCTCTTTGAATAAAATTAATAAGGCATACTCAAAGTTCGAACAGGAGAATGAGCGTAAACCATCACCTGAAGAATTGGCAGATAAATTAGAATTGCCAGCTGACAAGGTTGCAGATACAATGAGGGTTTCTGGTCGTCATATTTCTGTAGATGCGCCGTTTGTAGAAGGAGAGGATAATAGTTTGCTGGATGTATTAGTAAACAGTGATTCTCCAAATGCTGATAAGACTTTAATAAATGAATCATTAGCCCGCGAAATAGAAAGAGCTTTAGCGACATTGACCGAGCGCGAAAGTGACATAATTAAGTTGTTTTTCGGTATTGGTTGCCAGGAAATGACTTTGGAAGAGATTGGAGAACGATTTGGGTTGACAAGAGAACGTGTGCGTCAGATTAAGGAGAAAGCAATTCGTCGTCTTCGTCATACTTCAAGAAGTAAACTATTGAAATCTTATTTGGGATAATCAATCTCGATAATAATATAGACAAAGCCCTCGATTATTTCGAGGGCTTTTTGTTTAATAGTTCTTCTAATCGAATAATTTCCTGTTTTGTGCGCTTTTTTGGGTGATATTTTTCTAAGTGCAGTATATCAATAGTTTAAGTCTTTAGAATTGATTAATTTGGGTGCCTCGTTT
>JAFMVE010000060.1 GCA_025499705.1 Carboxylicivirga caseinilyticus | reverse complement strand
TCCCTTTTAGGGGAGGTTTGGTGGGGTATAATGAAAGTAAAGTTACAATTTGAAAGATTCCTTATTTGCAGAATCACTTTTTGGACACCCTCTTATTTAAGTCATACCTTACCTATGATCCAAAGACTACTTTTACTCCTTTCAATAATCTTTCTATTTAGCTCGTGTCTTACCTACTACGAGAAGAATATTCAACTACAGAACATGATTACAGCTGGTCAGTTTGAGTCGGCTGATAAAATTCTTCAGAATGATAAAAAAGGAGGTGAAGGTAAAAACCGTATGCTCTATTTCTGCAACAGAGGTGTAGTTTCTTTTATGAATGGTGAGTATGAACAAAGCATAGAATATTTTAACCAAGCAGATTATTACGTTGAAGATTATAAAAAAAGTATTGGTAGCGAAGCTTTAGCTCTTATCACAAATCCGGGTATCAAACCTTATCAACCGGAAGATTTTGAGGCCGTAATGGTTCATTACTATAAGGCTCTGAATTTTATTTACCTCAATAATTATGAAGGTGCTCTGGTAGAATGTCGAAGAGTTAATATTCTTCTTCAACAATTTAATGAGAAATACAAAGAAGGTAAGAATAAATATACACGGGATGCCTTTGCCCACACTATGATGGGATTGGTATACGAAGCATCGGGTAACATTAACGATGCCTTTATAGCTTATCGAAATGCTTTGGAAATATATGAGCAGGATTATTCCACTATGTTTGGCGTTCAAACTCCTGATCAATTAAAAAAGGATATTCTCCGAACTGCATACGAACTGGGTTTTGGAACTGAACTGGAATTTTACAAAGATAAATTTGGAATGACCTATGAACCTGAAGAAGAAGAGAATGGTTATCTTGTATTTTTCTGGATGAATGGATTTGGTCCTGTCAAAGACGAATGGAGCATTAATTTTGTTAACACAGGCTATAATGATGGTTGGATGACTCTTGCCAACGAAGAATATGGTTTATCATACCCTATTTACATCGGAAATTACTCCAATGAAAAGAAGAATAATTTCAAAAACTTATCTGTATTAAGGGTTGCCTTCCCAAAATATGTTGAGCGCAAACCTCTTTTTAACAATGCTTATATCTCAGTCAATGGAGATAACTATCCGCTGCAATTATCTGAGGACATCAATAGCATTGCTTTTCAATGTCTGAAAGACAGAATGGTAAGAGAAATAGGCGCAGGAATTGCCCGATTAGCTGCTAAAAAAGCCATGGAGGCAGTTGCTCGTAAAGAAAATGAAAATCTGGGAGCCGTTTTAAGTATTATTAATGCGGCCACCGAACAGGCTGATACACGCAACTGGCAAGCCCTGCCATATAGTATATCATATTGTCGCATTCCACTAAGTGAAGGAACTCATCAGGTTAAATTAACCGCGACAGGAAGAATGCAAAGTGAAGAAACTTTTACATTCAATATTAAAAAGGGCCAGACTTCCTTTTTTGCCTTCCACAACCTCGAAAGTGAACAATTGAGATAAGGTTGAAAACTAAACCATGGAAGGGCCCTACCTGCGAAAAAGAAATATATCTTGATGGAAACAGCCCTTCCATGAAATCGTGACGAATGTCATCGTTGTTTAGTGGAAAACAAATAACGTAATTGTGGATTAAGAAAATATAAACCTAATGTTAATTCAATCTGAATTAATTGTAAAAAGTGAAATTTATATGATTATCGTGTACCCCAAATAAACAAATCGCCCCAATAATCATCATCTATTGCAGTCACCACACAACCTTTTGAACTCGACACATGAATAAATTCTGAGGTATTAATCATGATACCTACATGATTGATCAGTCGACTTTTACTGCCCTTAAAAAATACCAGATCACCTTTTCGCAATCGTCCCTTTGTTGGTACAATCTGTCCATAACGAGCCATATCAGCTGATTTATGCGGCAAACTCAATCCAATATCTTTAGCTGCGAGATAAACCAGACCGGAGCAATCCATTCCAAATGAACTTAACCCACCAGCTCTATAGCTGGAACCTTTGTATTTTTTTGCTGCTTGTACAAGATCTTCTTTCCTAAATTCAGCCGGCCAATCTTTTTCTATTCCTTGAGAGGCAAAATCTTCTATCCTATTTTTTAACGAAGGATCCATTGTCTTATCCAACAACAATTCATAACCTGAAACACTGCAGGATGTCAATACAAATAGAATTATTGCTGATAATAAAAAATTGCCCTTCATTAGCCTTAAGAGGTTTTTCGATAACTAAAAACAGCTAAAGGTACCGTAATACAAGCAATTAACAAAGTTGAACCAAATTCCACCATAATATCTCTAAAACCAGCTCCTTTTATCAGAACCATACGAATTACATTCATAAAATAATAAAGCGGATTAAGGCGATTTAGTTCCTGAGCAAGAACGGGCATATTATCAACTGAAGTAAAAGCACCACTTAACAATACAAAAACCAATAAAAAGAAAAAACTGATCATCATTACCTGTTGTTGAGTCTGACTTTGGGTTGAAATAAATAATCCGATACCCAATACTGCCAACAGATAAACAAATGCAAAAGCATATAAAACCAATAGATTACCATTGATAGGTAAATCATAAATGATTTTCGAAAGGGTTAATGCCAACGTCAGTTCAAACAAGCCAATAATAAGAAATGGTACTAACTTACCAATGATAAAATGGGATTTCTTAATGGGTGTTACATTTATTTGTTCAGCTGTACCAATCTCTTTTTCCCGAACCAGGTTTAAGGCCGTTAGAAACATCCCTATAATGGTTAACAAGATGGCCATGATAGCCGGTAACATGTAATATTTGTAATTTAAATTGGGGTTAAACCAATATAAAGCCTCCGATTTTATTTGTTTGACATCGGTCAATAATTGTTGTTCAATTGAAATTTCAAGGTTTAGCCCCCGAACAATATTACTTAAATAACCAAACGACAATTGTGCCTTTGAAGCATCAATAGCATCTGTAATAATCTGCAGTTTAGCATTCCCTTCCCTGTTAAAATCAGATTCCATATTATGTGGAATGAAAATGACCACATCTGTTTTATTATCCTGAATCCTTTCAATCGCCTCTTCTTTGCTTAATGCCAGATCTTCCAATTTGAAAAAAGGCGATGCTTCCAGCTTACTTATCAATAAACGCGATGTACTTGACAAATCTTTATCAGCCACTGTTACACTGATATTTTTCATATCCATTGTTGCGGCATTTACCAGCACAATCAATTGAACCAAAGGCAGAACAAATATCAATGGCAGCATTGTTCGGTTTCTAAAAACCTGTAAAAACTCTTTTTGTAATATGGCTAGTATAATTCTCATTGTTCTACTGTAATCTGATTTTAAATTTCTTCACACTTAATGTCACAAATAACACAACAAAACCAATGAGGATGAGTGTTTCCTTCCAGACATAAGACAAGCCTCCTCCTTTGAGCATAATGGTTTTTACTATGATTATAAACCATTTGGGAGGAATAATATTACTAAGTATTCGCAAGGGTAATGGCATATTTTCAACAGGAAAAATAAACCCTGACAAAAGAATCACTGGCAGCATAAGAGCAAACATACTCATAAACATGGCGACCATCTGATTTTTGGCGACCGTCGAAATCAATATCCCCAGAGACAAAGCCAGTATGGTAAACAACAAACACTCTATTAACAGTAATACAATACTCCCCTTAACAGGAACACCAAATACCCAGTATCCCAAAGCAAGGATCGAAACAGCATTAATCAGTGCCATTAGCACATAAGGAGTTACTTTTCCAAGAATAATCTGCAATGGCTTAAGCGGAGAAATCAATAAGACCTCCATTGAGCCAAATTCTTTTTCGCGGGTAATAGAAATACTCGTCATCATAGCAGAAACCAACATCAGAATCATAGCCATAATACCGGGAATGGACATATAAACACCTTCCAAAGCTTCATTATAAAACATGCGTACTTCAGGTTGAATACCCATTGAAACACTAGAACTGGTGGTGTATGAAGTAAAAATACCATCGGCAAATTGTGAAAGCATTCTGGCTAAATTCGGATCGGAGGCATCACAAACCAATTGTACATGAGCTGTTCCAGTTTTTTGAAGATTCTGACTAAACTCAGGCTCAAACACAACTACCATTTTCACTCGTTGATCGTTAAAAGCAGGTTCAATCTGAGACTCATTAGTCAGATAAGCATCATTTTTAAAATAACCTGACGATAACATTTTTTGAGTCAGTTCGCGTGTAACCTCATCCTTTGATTTATCCAGTATTGCAATGGATGCATCTTTGATTTCAGTAGTAATAGCAAAACCAAAGATCAGAATCTGGACTATCGGCATGATAAATAAAATCAGCATTGTGCGATAATCACGGAAAATATGCAGAAACTCTTTCTTAACAAATGCTATAAATCGATTCATAGATCACATTATTTTATCGGGCCAAAGCCAGAAAAACATCATTCATACTGGCAGCATTAAACTGCTTTTTTAATTCAGAGGGTGTACCCAATGCATCAATGCGTCCATCCACCATGATAGTTACACGATCACAATATTCTGCTTCATCCATGTAATGAGTAGTCACAAAAACAGTAATTCCATTATCAGCTGCTTCGTATATCATCTCCCAGAACTGACGCCGTGTGATTGGATCAACTCCACCTGTTGGTTCATCCAGAAATACAATTGATGGCTGATGAAGGATAGCCACACTAAAAGCCAGCTTTTGTTTCCATCCTAATGAAAGTGTCGAAACCAGTCGTTTTCTTTCTTCAAACAAATTCAACTTATGCAGTAATTGCTCACCCCGTTCTTTAAAAACTTTTGCAGAAAGCCCGTACACAGTAGCAAAAAAGCGCATATTCTCCCAGACGCTTAAATCCTCAAACAATGAGAATTTCTGACTCATATACCCAATTCGCTTCTTAACTTCTTCAGACTGATGCGAAACATCAAAACCTGCCACATCAACTTTACCAGAAGTTGGAGCAGACAAACCACAAAGAATACGCATGGCAGTTGTCTTACCAGCCCCGTTAGCACCCAGGAATCCAAAAATTTCTCCTTGATCAACGTGAAAATTAAGGTTATCATTGGCTGTGAAATTCCCGAATTTCTTTACCAGGTTTTCAACTGTAATTACCTTTTTCTTCTCCATATCAACCAACCTTATGAGTTAAAGCAATAAAACAATCTTCAATATCAGGCTGTATCAATTCCACATGATCAAAAACCAATTGTTGTGATGATAAATACGCTTCAATGTCTTTTCCATCAACATCATTTCTCTTATCGAGATAATGAAGTGTTTCTCCAAAAGGATAAACATTTTCGCAGTGTTCCCATTGCCGAAGTGCCTGAAGTGACTTGTAATTGTTTTCTACTTTAATTGAATACAATGGATCTGAAAACTGAGCAACAATTTCAGAGGGTGGTGCCACGGCATGAATCTTCCCGTTTTGCATCAAAGCAACACGGTCGCACAAACCCGCTTCGTCCATATAAGGTGTGGAAACAACAATGGTAATCCCTTTTTCTTTCAGCTTTTGCAACATTTCCCAGAATTCTCGTCGCGACACAGCATCAACCCCTGTAGTAGGCTCATCAAGCAACAAAAGACGAGGTTTATGAATCAGAGCACACGACAATGCTAGTTTTTGCTTCATCCCTCCAGACAGTTTTCCGGCAGGTCGGTTCTTAAATGGTTCAATCTGTTTGTAAATGTCTTCAATCAGATGATAATTTGCTTCGATGGTGGTACCGAAAACAGTTGCAAAAAATTGCAGGTTCTCTTCAATGGATAAATCGTAATACAACGAAAACTTACCGGGCATATATCCAATGATCTGACGAACTTTTTTGTACTCCTTAACAGGATCCAACCCGAACAAACTTATCTCACCCTCATCGGGTATCAGAAGCGAATTGAGCATGCGAAACAAAGTAGTTTTACCGGCTCCGTCAGGACCAATAAAGCCAAACAACTCCCCTTCTTCAATATTCAACGATACACCATCGACAGCATGCACATCTTCGAAAGACTTATGTATGTTTTTGAACTCAATCATAATCAGAATTTGACTTCACCAGGCATTCCAATCTTAACTCTGCCATCATTTTCAATAGCTATCTTAACCGCATAAACCAAATCAACACGTTCTTCCTTTGTCTGCACTATCTTTGGTGTAAACTCAGCCGATGATGAAATCCAGGAAATGGTACCTTCAATGGTTTGATTGGTATCTTCGGTTTTGTCGAATCGCACTTCAACCTTCTGACCAATTTGAATTTCAGGTAATTGACTACCAGTTACAAATGCACGTAAGAACATGGTATTCAAATCTGCCACTTTTACCACAGGTTTACCCATCACAGCCATTTCACCCTGCTCAACAAACTTTTGAAGAACAGTACCTTCTGATGGCATCATTAAGTTACAGCGATGCAACTGATCCTCTATTTCAGCAAGCTGAGCATCAATTACACCTAATTCAGCTTTGATACTTTCTATCTGGGTATAATAACCTTCGAGCTGTTTTTCCATCACATGTACCTGGCCCTGTAAATCATCAACCTGCTTCGAAGTAGCTGCCTTCTCACGATACATATTATAAACACGCGTTACATCTTTCATTAAAACACCCTTTTGTGCTTTTAAAACCTCAATCGAAGCTTTAACCTGGTCTGTTTTACTTTGAGATGCTTTGCGTGATGCAATCAACTGATTTCTTTTAATTACCAATTGAGTGGTATCAATCAGAGCAATCAAATCGCCTTCCTTCAATTCCTGGCCTTCTTCAACAGCCAATTGAATAACACGACCACTAACCTCTGAACTTATCAATTTATCTGTTGCTTCGAAATTTCCATAAGCATCTGATCCGTCCTCACCATTATTACAAGCTGCAACAATCAATGTAACAGCTAATATCAATGCATTTTTTATTTTCATATTCTTTGGCCCTAAATATTAATTCTGCTTTTTACCTAACTCTTGTAATTCCACTTCAGCTTTACTTTTTTCAATCAAATGAATTTCTTTAGCCAAGCGCGACATACTTTCGGCATTAAACTCTTTGATGTAATCGGCAGCTGTAACCGTTCCGTTATTCATTTGCGATTGACGCGCTTGGGTAATCTTCTCTCGAAGAGCTATAATGGCATCATCCTTTTCTAAAATCTTATCCAGTTTTCGAATACGTGATTCCACTTCTTTTTCAGCTAAAGAAAGATTCTTTGTAAATGTTGCTTCCTGCGTCTGAAAACTCTCTGATTGTAATTGAATTATCTGTTTTTCGCTGGAAGTGGATTTCCAATCCCAGATATTCCATTTCAACCTTACTCCCACCATATAAAAAGTAGCCATTTCGTCCTTCAGCATATTATAGCCTGGATTTCCATAGCCAACCTGACCAAATCCGGCTAAAACCGGGATACGTTGGCGACCTTTCAAATATTGGTAGTCTCCCAGTTGCTGTTGTTGAGCTTCAAAAAGCTTGTACTCAGGTCTTAATTGATTGTCAAGTGTTACCGGCATAATAAACTCCTGATCCATTGAAAGATTTGCTCCTGTCAATTCTGTAAGAATCTCAAGGGCAGCCTTCTGACCTTCTAATAACGAATATTTATCCTGTTCCACCTTAAGCAATTCAACTTCAAAGAGATCAGCTTCACTTTGCAAGAGAGCTCCGTTTTCGACAGCCACTTTCATCTCTGCCAGTCTTTGTTTTAATATTTCTTCGTTATAAGCTAATTGTTTAAGCTGTTCTTTTAAAGTCAGTAATAAATAATAGCTATCAATTACCTTGTTCCTGATTGAGTACAATTGAACTTCCACATTCAGTTTCTCGGCAACTTTCTTACTCGATTCCATTTGTTTGGCTGCTTTTGTCATGCCTCCATCATAAATCGATTGCTGAATATCCACAAAAGCTTTGTATTGCTCCTTGGGAGCTTTAGGAACATTAAAACCTGTCATCGAAGCATCAATACCAGGTACATCATTTTGCCATGTATACTGAACCGAAGCATCCAGCTTAGGATAGTAATTGGCATTTAACGACTTTAATCTTAAAGAAAGCTGTTGATCCAGATTCTCAAAATCAGAAATAAGAGGATAATTCTCCCTGCTTAATTGCAGGCACTCTTCAAGAGTTAAAGTCTGCGCATTTACCCCAACAATGGAAAATATAATGGCAATAAAAAGGTAAACTCTCATATAATTATTGTTTGATAAAATAACACTCTTTAATAATATTCATGATTGATTCTTTTCGTCCCTCCATGAAATGATTCCATTTCTCCTCATCATTCTTCATTAACAACTGAATCATTAGAGGACGAGCCGCAAATGGAAACACACACATAGAAATAATATTAATCATCATCTCCATCGGATTTGTCTTCTTTAAATATCCCATTTCCATTTGTTGTTGAAGAAAATCGACAATTACTTTAGGCTGAATTCCAACCTCATTCATAAGCAAACCGAATTTTTCAGGAGTTCGATGCAATTCACCCAAAATAAAATTGGGTAAATAGGGTTTCTCCATAAATGTTTCGATATAAGCCTGTACAATTGATTCCAAAGCCTCATGAGGAGATTCAATCTTTAAAGCATCTTGCACCTGAGGCCAGAACTCCTTAAAAGCTTCAACAAAGACTTTGTCGAATAACTTTTCTTTGGAACGGAAATAATAATGCAGCATCGCTTTATTGATACCTGCCTTGTCGGCTATCTCCTGCATTCGCGCACCGTCCATTCCTTTTTCCATAAAAACATCGCGAGCAGCATTCAAAATAACCTGCTCACTTACATTTCCTGATTGTTTATTTTTTAAATCATCCATCTAGTTTAACCATTTGGTTAATTTCGGTTCAAATCTATATCAACTATTTGGATTAACCAAATGGTTAACGCAATTTTATTATTTCAAATACTTATCATACTTTTGCATCTGGTTTTCTTTTATTTGTATAATTTATTACCAAAAAAGCTGAACAATTAGTCAGCTTTAAGGTTATTACTGATAACTCAACAGGACCAATATGTTTCAGTTAGAAAGCAAAATAACGAACAACGAAGACTTTCAATATAATCAGGAAAAGAACCAATATCTCATTGAAGATTATTGGAATAAACTCAATACAGTTATTAATGGCGGTGACCCAAAAGCAATAAAAAAACATACCGAAAGAGGTAAGTTACTGGCCCGTCAACGAATTGAATTATTGTTAGACAAAAATTCTCCTTTTCTGGAATTATCACAGTTAGCTGCAAATGGTCAATATAAAGATGCTTTTCCATCAGCCGGTATTTTAACCGGAATTGGTAAAGTACATGGCAAAGATGTAATGATTGTAGCCAATGATGCAACAGTTAAAGGAGGTACATACATTGCTGAAACCATTAAGAAACATATAAGGGCCCAGGAAATTGCAGAACAAAACTACCTGCCCTGTATTTACATGGTTGATAGTGGTGGCATCTTTTTACCTGAACAAGCTAAGGTATTTGCCGACAAAAACGACTTTGGCAGGATCTTTTTTAATCAATCCAGGATGTCGGCCAAAGGTATTTCACAAATTTCTATTGTAATGGGATCATGCACTGCAGGTGGCGCTTATGTGCCTGCCATGAGTGATGAAACCATTATTGTAAAAGAGCAAGGCACCATTTTTTTGGCGGGTCCTCCTCTGGTGAAAGCTGCAACAGGTGAAGAAGTCAGTGCTGAAGAATTAGGTGGTGGTTTTGTTCACACCCATATATCCGGTGTTGCTGACCATTTGGCTGATAATGACACCCATGCCATTCATATTTGCCGGAACATTATTGAATCATTGCCCGAAAAGAAAAGAGCAGAAAATAACTTTCTTGCTCCAAAATATCCTATCGACGATTTATATGGTTTAATCCCTGCCGATGGAAAACCTTTCCCAGACATTAGGGAGATTATTGCGAGACTTACGGATAATAGCGAATTCCATGAGTTTAAAAAAGAATATGGATCAACCTTAGTAACAGGCTTTGCAAAAATACAGGGACAGAAAGTTGGCATACTTGCTAATAATGGAATTCTGTTTTCTGAATCAGCCTTGAAAGGAACCCATTTCATACAGTTGTGCAACGAGCGAAACATACCTATGCTATTCTTACAGAATATCACCGGATTTATGGTTGGTAAGGAATATGAGCACAAAGGGATTGCCAAGGATGGTGCAAAAATGGTGAATGCATTAGCTAATTCAAAGGTTCCATATTTCACTATTATTATTGGCGGATCGTACGGCGCCGGAAATTATGCAATGGCAGGTAGGGCTTATGAACCGCGTTTCTTATTTATGTGGCCAAACGCACGTATTTCGGTTATGGGAGCCAAACAGGCTGCAGAAGTATTGATCACCATAAAAAAAGATCAGGCAAAAGCTCTTAATCAGGATATAAATGCCGAAGAACTGGAATCTATCCGTGATCAGATTGTAAAAAAATACGAAGAAGAAGGTTCGCCTTACTATAGTACAAGCAGGTTATGGGATGATGGCATCATTGATCCTGTTTCGACCCGTGATGTAGTAGCCCGGGTGTTGCAAATTATTTCAAACGCAAACAAAGAAAATATTGGATATGGAGTATTCAGAATGTAAAATAGATCAAAACATCAAAATAGATCAGGATAATGGCATCAGCTGGATTACCTTAAATAATCCAGCTAAAAAGAATGCTCTTTCCATATCCATGATTAATGAATTAATCGAAAACTTAAAAGCCATTGCCGAAGACGAAAGACAACGCGTTGTGGTTCTACAGGGAGCTGACGGTGTTTTTTGTTCAGGAGCTGATCTGGAATGGATGCGGGCCGGTATTCAGCAGAATATGAATGAAAACATGGAGGATGCCAGGTTGTTTTACAAGCTTTATTCAACTTTATATTATTTTCCGAAACCAATAATTGCCTGGGTCCAAAAGTTCGCATTCGGCGGTGCCACAGGACTAATTGCCTGCGCTGACTATACGTTGGCAGAAAAAGATAGTTTATTTGGCTTTCCAGAGGTCAAACTTGGTTTGGTACCGGGCACAATAGCTCCATTCATTGTAAAGAAAATTGGTTTCAATCATAGTAAGGCCTTAATGCTAAGCGGTGAAACCTTTAAAGCTAAAAAGGCTAAAAAAACAGGATTAATAAACGAAATCATAATCCCTTCAGAATCTGAAGATCGAATTAGAAAAATTGCTGAACAGTTCATGAAAAACAGTCCTGAAGCAATTGCCTCAACAAAACACTTACTGAATAGAATTGTTGATAACGGCGAGTTCACCGATGATTTGGCTAATCTGTGTTGTCAGACAATTGCTTCTGCGAGAATCTCTGATGAAGGACAAGAAGGTGTTACTGCCTTTTTTGAGAAAAGAAAACCCAGTTGGATTAAAGAGTAAAGAACAGAGCGAAAATGGTTAGAAAAGTATTGATTCCAAACAGAGGTGAGATTGCTGTTCGAATAATTAGAGCTGCGCATCAATTAGGTATAAAAACCATTGTTACATTAACTGAACTGGAGCAAGATACCATTCCGGCAAAAATCAGTGATGAAGTGCATTATTTCAAACAAACTTCTTTGGCTGAAACCTATTTGAATATTCCGCTAATCATTGAATTAGCTAAAATTTATAATGCAGACAGCATCCATCCGGGTTATGGTTTTCTGGCTGAAAATCATAATCTGGCAAACGCCTGTATAAAAGAAGGAATAAAATTTATTGGCCCTTCACCCAATGACTTAAAACTCATGGGCGATAAACAAACTGCCCGTGAAATAGCTCGCAAATGCAATGTGCCTATCACTCAATCGTGGGAAGGTGAAGTAGATGAGATAATACAACAGGCAGATCAAATGCCCTATCCGGTACTGATTAAAGCGGCAATGGGCGGCGGCGGAAAAGGCATGGTCATCTGTCAGGATAAAGAATCGCTTCAATCCCAGCTATCATCAGTTTCACGTCAGGCTAAAAACTATTTTGGAGACGACCGGGTTTATGTGGAGCAATACCTGGAATCGCCGCGTCATATTGAAGTACAGGTTCTGGCCGATGAATATGGAAATACTGTTCATCTATTTGAACGGGAATGTTCTGTACAAAGGCGTTTTCAAAAAATAATTGAAGAAGCACCAGCTCCTAATCTCTCTGATAGTAAAAGAAAAGAATTAACCTCTGATGCAATTAAACTTTGCAAAAGTATTAATTATAAAAGTGCCGGCACACTTGAATTTCTGGTTGATAATCAAGGAAAACATTATTTCCTGGAGATGAATACCCGTATTCAGGTTGAACATTGCGTTACCGAAGAAATAACCGGAGTTGATCTGGTTGAATGGCAATTCAGAATAGCCAATGGTGAGATTCTGAAACTGCAACAGGATGATATTTTAATCAATGGACATTCAATCCAGGCCAGAATTTATGCCGAAGATCCTGCTAATAATTTCAGCCCCTCTCCCGGCTCAATAGAAGAATTAATCTTACCTGAGAATAAAAGTTTACGAATGGAAATGGCATTTGATTCGCCAACAACCATTCATTCACAATTTGATCCGATGATTGCCAAGTTTATTGTTCATGAGACAAACAGAGATGAAGCAATCAAGCAACTCTCTTCAATATTGTCAGAAACGATTATTGGTGGTATCAAAACCAACTTATCATATCTTCAAAACATATTAAATCATCAAAAATTTAAGGAAGGTAATATACACACTCACTTTTGTCAGGATGAGCATAATCTGCTGATTTCAAATCATCAGGAATTAATAACTCAATCGCTTATAACTTATAGTTTAATTCGTTTTAATCCTCAAAATGGAATAAATGGTTTTTGGAGATTGTTACCTCAATTGGAGTTTATCTATAATGATAAAACGTATAAAGCCAGCTATAAAAAACAATATAACCGAATCTTATTGAATATAGAAGATAAGGTATATCCTATATCTGATATGAGATTAGACCATAACACCTTAGAGTATAACATTGATAATATGTCAATTAAAGCCTATCACTTTAATAAAAATGAAAATTACACAATAGTTATTCAAAATCAGGAACATCACATTAAGGCATTGGATATTTTACCCGAGTATCAGCCTAAAAACGAAAAACATAATCAAAACAATGGTTCTACCCTGTACTCTCCTCTTCCCGGACAAGTAGCAAAAGTTCTGGTGAAAGAAGGGCAAAAGGTGAAAGCAGGTGATGTACTGGTTATTCTGGAAGCTATGAAAATGGAAAATCGACTGAGCGCATGGAAAGATACAAAGATTGAACAAATCCATGTTGTAAACGGAGATCAGGTAAAATCGAACCAACTATTAATAACAACAAACTAACATGTCAGTATTAGCAAACGAACAACACGAAGCATTTCGACAAGAAGTAAGAACATTTGCAGAAAAAGAAATCAAACCAGTTGCAGCCCAACTTGATGAGCAGGAAACTTTTTCGGTTGATTTAACAAAGAAAATGGGGCAGGCAGGGTTATTTGGAATTGATATTCCAAAAAAATATGGTGGCCGCGAAATGGATACTCTCTCCTACATCATTGCAGTAGAAGAAATTTCCCGTATTGATAGTTCGCAGGGCGCAACGATGGCAGCTCATAACAGTTTGGGCATTGCTCCTATTTTTAATTTTGGTACGGAAGCTCAACGCGAAAAGTATTTGCCGATTCTAACCAATGGTGATGGTTTATGGGCATTCGGACTTACTGAAGTAATGGCTGGTTCTGATGCTCAAGGTGTTCAAACTATTGCAGAAGATAAAGAAGATCATTGGCTGATAAATGGTACAAAACGATATATAACCAACGGTAGTAATGAGCTGATGAAGGGCATGACGATACTTGCCTTTA
Organism: Carboxylicivirga caseinilyticus; assembly: GCA_025499705.1. Classification (GTDB taxonomy): domain Bacteria; phylum Bacteroidota; class Bacteroidia; order Bacteroidales; family Marinilabiliaceae; genus Carboxylicivirga; species Carboxylicivirga caseinilyticus. Next base: position 12,931 of record JAFMVE010000060.1, on the reverse strand, counting down.
CAGATGAAGATAATGGTAAAAAACGTTTTTCTACCATACTGGTTGATCGTGATTCTGAAGGCTTTTCAACTCAAAGCATGAAAGGAAAAATGATGTGGAGAGCCTCAGATACTGCTAAAATCAAATTAGATAACGTTAAAACACCTAAAGAGAACCTATTGGGTAATAGAGGTCGTGGTTTGGGTCAAATGCTTAAGACACTTGATTCAGGTCGTTTATCAATTGCAGCTATGGGACTGGGACTTGCCCAGGGAGCCTTTGAATTGGCCTTAGAATATGCTCAAAAAAGAGAACAGTTTGGAACTAAAATAGCATCATTCCAAACTATTCAATTTAAACTAGCTGATATGGCTATGAAAATTGAACTTGCCCGTAACACACTGTATAATGCTTGTGTTTTAAAAGACAGAGGACTTCCGTTTGGTAAAGAAGCCGCAATGTCGAAACTATATTGTAGCGAGATTGCCAAAGAGGTTTCTGATGAAGCAGTTCAGATTTTCTCAGGGCAAGGTTTGTTTAAATCTTCAACCATAGAGCGCTTCTATCGCGACCAGAGAATTCTTCAGATTGGTGAAGGAACATCTGAAATACTTCGCATTGTCATCAGTAAGCATTTGGGATTGGAATAATAAGACGTAAATTTGTCTGTAAAGAAACTCTAACAAACATGGAAGACCGCAAAAAAGACCATATCGATTTAGCTTTTAGTTCACGACTGGATGGTAATCTGGCTGATAATCGTTTCGATTATGAACCAATGATGGGGACCCATGGTAAAAAAGATCTGAGTTTTGAATTTGCAGATAAGAAAATGCGTCTTCCAATCTGGGTTTCCAGCATGACAGGTGGAACCAAACGAGCCGGCACTATCAATAAAAACCTGGCACAGGCATGCGCTGAGTTTGGAATGGGTATGGGTTTGGGATCGTGCCGTATTTTACTTGACTCTCCTGAGTATTTCGATGATTTCAACGTTCGCCCTGTAATGGGTGATGATGTACCTTTATTTGCCAATATTGGGATTTGTCAGTTGGAGCAAATGTTGGAAAACAAAACGGAAGAAAAGTTAGACGAACTGGTACAGAAACTGCAGGCTGATGGTTTGGTCATTCACATTAATCCTATGCAGGAAGCCTTTCAGCCAGAAGGAGATTTATTAAAATCACCACCCATAGAAATATTAAAAAAATACCTTGCCAAAACTGATCTTAAAATTATTGTAAAAGAAGTGGGGCAAGGCTTCGGCAAAGAAAGCCTGCGTCAATTATTAGCATTGCCATTGGAAGCAATTGAATTCGGAGCTTTAGGTGGAACCAACTTTTCATTGGTTGAGTTGAATCGTTCTGAAGCCGTTGCGGCGGAGGTGTATAATCCATTTATTCACATTGGTCACACAGCTGAAAACATGACGCAAACAATTAACCAACTGATTGATAAGATGGGTTATCGGGTAAAAGTGAATAACCTGATCATCTCAGGTGGAATATCTTCAATTCTGGATGGCTACTACCTGACTGAGATATCAAGAATGCCTGCTATTTTCGGTATGGGATCAGCATTTTTACGTCATTCAATGGGAAGCTATGATAAACTTCGAAACTATATTCAGAAGTTGGAAAATGGTTTACAATTGGCTAATAACTTTTTAAGAGTAAAGCAATAACATGCAAAAAAATTCAGTCATAAAAGGATTCTCAAAGTTAAACAGGGATGAAAAAATCCGGTTATTAATGGAGTATCTGAAACCATCAGATCAGGTTGAAATAAACCTGAATCGTTATTTACATCCAACTGACCAGTCTCTTTTTGATGATATTTCAGAAAATACGGTCTCTAATTATTATTTACCTTTTAGTCTGGCTCCCAATTTTCTTGTTAACGACCAAATGTACATTGTACCAATGGTTATTGAAGAAAGTTCTGTTGTAGCTGCTGCATCAAAAGCAGCATCCTTTTGGGCAAAAAACGGAGGGTTTCAAGTCAGAGTAAAGGATACAATTAAAAATGGTCAGCTGTTCTTTCAATGGAACGGACCTGTTTCCTTACTTCAGGAGCATTCAAATCAAATCGAAAATATAATTGAAAAGGCCTCTTCGGAAGCTACCATAAACATGAGAGCTCGTGGCGGAGGTATTACTGGTTTCGAAATAAAACCCATTGACAATATGAATAACACCTATCAGCTGTTGGTAAAATTCAAAACTGCCAATTCTATGGGTGCTAATTTCATCAATACCTGTCTTGAGCTTATTTCAACACCATTGATGGATTTTATCAATACCACTCCTGCTTTAAATAAATTTGGACAGGCTGAACACATCATGTCCATTCTAAGTAATTATACTCCGGAATGTGTTGTCGAATGTAAAGTTGAATGTTCCATTGAGCAGCTTGCTCCTTACTCGGGTACTTTTTCTCCACAGGAATTTGCCAAACGTTTTAAAACAGGTGTCGATATTGCAATTAATGATCCATACCGGGCCGTAACACACAACAAAGGAATTTTTAACGGAATAGATGCTGTTGTATTGGCAACGGGTAATGACTTCAGAGCCGTTGAAGCAGGTGCTCAAGCCTTTGCTGCACGATCGGGACAATATCGTTCACTCACCCATTGTAAAATTGACGAAAACACATTCACCTATACTTTGGAAGTTCCTTTGGCTTTGGGTACCGTTGGAGGACTTACCAATATTCATCCAATGGTAAAAAATGCCTTCGAAATTTTAGGTAATCCAGGAGCAGAAGAACTGATGCGGATTGTGGCAGCAGCAGGAATGGCAAATAATTTTGGTGCCGTTACCTCATTGGTTACCACCGGCATCCAAAAAGGTCATATGAAATTACATTTGGGGAATATTCTGACTGCTCTTAATGCTACAGAGGAACAGAAGACAAAGGCTCTTGCCTTCTTTGCCGACCAAACAGTAAGTTACTCAGCTGTTCAAACATTTTTAGAAGAGACTAAACAGAAGGCATGAAAAATAACGGAAAGCAAATATTTCATGCCAACGGTAAACTTCTGTTAACCGCTGAATATCTTGTTTTGAAAGGTGCTAAAGCTTTGGCTCTGTCGCTAAATAAAGGTCAGAAATTAACGGTCCATAACCAAGAGAGCGGATTAAGCTGGAAAGCCTTCAATCCCGAAGGTTTATGGTTTGAGGCAAATTTTGATGATGATTTGAATCTAATGAATGACAATCAATCATCTGAAGCTTTGCGCCTAAGAGATATTCTAAACCAGGTATGCAAAATAAATAACAGCACAAGAGATTTATTGAAAGGTAAATCAATAACGACCGAATTGGAATTTAATAATAATTGGGGCTGGGGAAGCAGCTCCACACTTATTGCGCTTTTATCAAAATGGTTAAAAACTGATCCATATTTATTATTGAAACATACATTTGGAGGATCTGGTTATGACATTGCCTGTGCTCTCAATAATCAGGCAATTATTTATCAGACCATCAAGAATCAAACAACCGTTGAGAAAGTTGATTTTGATCCTGAATTTAAGGAACATATCTTTTTCATTTACAGTGGTCAGAAGCAGAACAGTAACCAAGAAGTAAAACGTTTTACGAAAGACAGCACTGTTAGTGATCTGGTAATTGAAGAAATAAATGAGATTACAGATCTAATGACATCAACTCAAAGCCTGAGTGAATTTGGGAGATTGATGCATAAACATGAAGACATCATAAGTCATTTTGTTCAATTTAAACCTTTAAACATTGAACATTTTTCAGATTTCAAAGGTTATACTAAAAGTTTGGGTGCCTGGGGAGGAGACTTTTTTATGGCTGTAACAGAGTGTAATGAAGAATATTTGAGGAATTATTTCCAACAAAAAGGTCTTAAAACCATTTTCAGTTACAAACAGATTGTTTTAAACACGAAAAGTTAATGCAGCAAATAATAAAAACATATCAGGATGCTCCTTCAAATATAGCCATAGTAAAATATTGGGGTAAGAAAGGTTTACAAGAGCCACAAAACCCAAGTGTAAGTTTTACATTGAGTAAAGCCTTGACAAAAACCAATGTTCAATACGAATTAACTGACAACAAACTGAACATCAACTTTATTTTTGAAGGAAAAGAAAAAGATAGCTTCATACCCAAGCTTAACTTTTTCATAAAGAATATAGAACACCTGCTACCCTATTTAAAAAGCGGTAATTTATTCATCGAAACTGAAAATACTTTTCCGCACTCGAGTGGTATAGCATCATCAGCCAGTTCCATGGCATCACTGGCTAAATCATTGGTTGATATCAGTGAAAAAATTGGTAACAGTCACACCAATAAACAAGTGTTGATTTCTGAAATTGCACGATTAGGTTCAGGCAGTGCCTGTCGATCAACGCAGGAAGGCTGGATACTTTGGGGTAAGACTCCTGTAATTTCGGAATCAAGTGATGCCTACGGCATCTCTGTTAACACTTCGGTTCATTCCAACTTTGAGGATCTTCAGGATAGTATTCTGGTTATTCGAAAAGGATCAAAAGCTGTGAGCAGTACCGTTGGCCATTCATTAATGAACAATCATCCATATAAACAAGGAAGGATTAACCAGGCCAATTCAAATATTGCAAAGCTATTAAAAGCACTTGGTACTGGTGATTTCGAACAATTTGCAATCATTTGTGAGGAAGAGGCTCTAAGCCTGCATGCATTAATGATGAGTTCTTCTCCCGGTTACACTTTAATGGCTCCTGAAACACTGGAGGCAATAAATAGAATTCAAGAATTCAGAAAAAACAGTCAGGTTCCATTAACCTTTACACTGGATGCAGGTCCTAATATTCATTTGATCTACCAAAAAAAACACATCCGTTTAATACAGCCGTTTATAAAAGAACATCTGGCACCTTTATGTGAGGACCAGACAGTTATTTATGATGAAATATCAATGCAAACAAATTAATACAATGAGCATAAAAAAAGGGAAAAAAGAAATCTATTATTCTAAAGTAATGCTGTTTGGCGAATACAGCATCATTCTTGGTTCAATGGGATTGACCATCCCTTATGCGCATTTCAATGGCGAACTAAAATTCATTAACAAGAATAGTTATACCGATTTGGATTTTGCCCAAAACTCTAATCAGCAGATCCGTGAATTAAACAACTACATCTCGGATTTAAAAAGCAAAAATCAGCTTCTTCATGATTTTGATTGTGACAGACTGGCCAATGACCTTAATAATGGATTATATTTCGAATCAAGTATACCAGAAGGTTATGGTTTGGGAAGTAGCGGAGCATTGGTAGCAGCCCTATACAATGAATATACTCTTGATCGGATAGATTCCAGAGCAGGAATTCAAATGGAAGAAATACTGGAACTCAAAAAGAATTTTGCACAGATAGAATCCTTTTATCATGGTACCAGTTCAGGCATTGATCCATTAATTTGTTATCTGAAGCATCCATTGGTATTAGAAAACAAGCACCAAATATCATCTGTTGGCATTCCACGAAAAGAAATAATGGATGATGATGCGATATTTTTAATAAACAGTGGAAAACCAGGCAAAACTGCCCCATTGGTTAAACTGTTTATGGAGAAAATAAAGGATCCGAATTATCTGAAGGTTATTGAAGAAGAAATGATTCCATTAACAAACAAATGCATTAATCAAATGCTTGATGGTAATTTGAATGGGATGTTTAACGACCTTAAATCATTGTCTGCATTACAATTGAAATACCTGCCAGAAATGATACCAGCATCGATACAGGATATTTGGAATCACGGATTATTAACAGATGACTTTACTTTAAAACTTTGCGGATCCGGCGGTGGTGGTTTCATTTTAGGTTTTACGCGTAACTATACTCAAACCAAAACCTTTTTCAATAATTTAAAGATGGAAATGATACCCGTTTATCGCGAAGTGATAAAATGATTTTAAGTACCCCCTAAAAACAGAGTTCCCCCGTTAAAAACGAGGGAACTTTTTTCATAGATATAGGAGGTTATAATGGTATCAATACAATTTTCTAATGCTTCGCAATGATACTAATAATTAACCTAGATTACTTACAAAGTTTGATTTGTTTGACAAACACACCAAAATCTTACTTAAATAGCGCTTCCTCCACGCTCACCTGTACGAATTCGAATGCACTCTTCAAGGTTGGTAATGAAAATTTTACCATCTCCAATTTCACCTTCCACCTCACTCTCTGATCGAGCGGCATCCATAATTGCATTAACAGTAGTATCGACAAACTCCTCATTAACTGCAATTTCCACACGCATTTTAGGTATCAATCCAGGGATAACCTTTTTACCCCTGTAGACTTCTTCCTGTAATTGTGCTCCGTGACCAGACACCCTGCTCACAGTAATTCTAGTAATACCGGCAGCAATCAAGCTTTCACGAACCTGATCCAATTGGTATGATCTTATTATAGCTGTAATTAATTTCATTCTTTTAAATTTTAAGTCAATACAAAAACAATTTGCTCTTACTTGGAGATTAGTTAGGATTTAACATACCATATCCACGTTCACCATGGAAAGTATGATCCAATCCTTGCATTTCCTCTTCAGGACTTGTTTTCAATCCGAACAGTTTTTCTATCACAATTAAAAGAATTATCGTTAGTACAACTGCATAAGCAATAGCTATACCAACTGCTGCTACCTGAACACCAAGCTGTTGCCAGATTGTCCAAACACCACCAGCTTTTTCAGCAGCTTCTGCCATCCATGAGTCTCTGATGAAGAATGTAAGAGCAACAGCTCCAACAATTCCACCTACTCCATGAATTCCAAATGCATCCAAAGAATCGTCGTATCCTAATTTATCTTTTACAATTAACATGTAGTAGCAAATAACGGTTGCAATCGCACCCAATGCCATTGCTCCTATTGGCTGAACAACACCAGCAGCTGGGGTCACAGCAACCAAACCAGATAATATACCGGAAGCAAATCCTAAAGCAGTCATTTTGCCCTGATGAACACCTTCAATAATAATCCAGGTAATTGCACCGGCTGCGGCAGCCACCTGTGTAGCAGTCAATGCCTGAGCCGTAGCTAATCCACTTGATATACTACTTCCTGCATTAAATCCGAACCAACCTACCCAAAGAAGACCGGCTCCCATCATTGTCATTACAAGATTATTTGGCTTCATCTGACGCTGTGGATATCCTCGACGTGCACCTAAATAAATTGCTGCAACCAAACCACTAACGCCTGCAGATATATGAACTACTGTCCCTCCGGCAAAATCAATGGCTCCATCAGCACCCATGTTAAATAAAAATCCATCTTCGGCCCACACCCAGTGACACAGAGGGTTATATACTAAAAGTCCCCATGCAGCAATGAAAATCAAATAACCTCTGAATTTTACTCTTTCAGCAAAAGCTCCGGCTATTAAAGCAGGTGTTATAATGGCAAATTTTCCCTGAAACATCGAAAAAACGTATTCAGGAACTCCCCCATCGATAATGCTGTTATCTATTCCTTTAAGAAATAGATAATCAGAATTCCATCCAAACCATCCACCTAAAACATTCTCTCCAAAGCACATACTATAGCTAACTGCAACCCACAGAACACTCATCACTCCCATGGCTGCAAAACTGTGCATCATTGTTCCAAGAACATTTTTTGATCGAACCAATCCACCGTAAAACATAGCTAATCCGGGTACCATCAACAACACTAAAGCCGTTGATGTTAACATCCAGGCTGTGGCTCCCGTATCCACATCCGGTTGGGCATTGGCACTTATTATGCCACCAGCACCTAGTAACAGACTCAAAGTCAGTAGGATTTTTCTCTTACTCTTCATTTGTTTATGACATTTATCAGTTTTCTCGGCTGCAAAGATATAAAACGGGGGTTTACTTACAAATTTTACTATTTTTTAACCTATCAACTACAATTTAAAAGACACCTCCATCTTAAATATTTAACTTTAACACATAAAACCCCTATAAATATTACAACCACTTCAAAATTTGATATAACTGAATAGCTTCTTTTACCTGCTTAAACAAGCTATCATTACACATTCTATCAACTTATTTTATACATTTATAGCACTCAATATCAATCACTTTTCAATTTAATGATATTTTTTTTCATTTTCTATGCATCCATATTAATTTAATTCTGTCATTAGATCGTTAACATTTTAGAAATTGACTGAACAAATCGACATACATAAACCTATCATCCAAAAGGCAGCAAAAGGCAATGCTAAGGCTCAAAAGCAATTGTACGAGCTTTATGCCAAAGCCATGTTTAATATTTGCTACAGAATGATGAATAATCTTTATGATGCTGAAGACATGCTTCAGGAGGTATTTATTGATGCATTTAACCGACTTGAAAGCTTCCGGTTCGAATCAACTTTTGGAGCGTGGATAAAAAGAATTACAATTAATAAATGTATTAATGAATTGAAAAGAAAAAAAGTTGCACTTGAATTAAAAGAAGAGATTACACCTGATGCAATTTCTGATGACTATGAAGATACAGAGTACACTCAATTAAGTGTGAATCATATAAAGCATGCAATGGCTTTACTTCCGGACGGCTACAGGGTTATTTTTTCACTGTATATGTTGGAAGGATACGACCACCAGGAAATTTCTGAGATTATGAATATTACAGTTTCAACTTCGAAATCACAGCTGGCAAGAGCCAAGAAAAAACTGATTGAGGTGTTGAAAGCAGGATCAATGCAATACAATTTAAATTAAATGCCATGACTGATCGCCTGAAAGATTTCATAGAAAATAATGCAGATGGGTTTAACGATCTGGAAGTACCTAAAGAGAGTTGGGATAAAATTGCAACTCGCTTAGGACATTCAAAAAAATCCAACAGTGTAAAGATACGATACATCAGTATAATAGCTGCAGCATGCATTGCAGGCATAGCAGTCTTTATGGTAGTGTTTAACAATACGGAACAACCTACTTCTCAGTTGGCTGAGGTGCCTGAGATAGTTGAAGCAGAAGCCTATTATACATCACAGATAAATGTTAAAAGAGAACAGGTTTATCAGTTAGCTGGTGGTTTTCCTGAATTAAAGGAAGAAATGGAAATTGATCTGGCTGAATTGGACACTATCATGGTTCAGCTTAAAAAAGATTTAAACGATAATGTTTCAAACGAAGAAGTTATTGAAGCAATGATTCAGAACTATCGAATGAAACTGATGATACTGGAGGACATAAAATCCTTCCTTGAAGAAAAAAATGAAAAGCCAAAAAACACAAAATCATATGAATTATAAAAGTTATACCGTCTTATTGTTTTATATACTTTTCAGTCATTGGATTTTGGCTCAAAATTATACTGAAACAATCAAGCATCACCGTACATCATACGTGTCGCCAACCGCTACTTTGGAGCTAATTAATAAGTATGGTAGTATTCACGTTTCAACCTGGGATGTTGATTCGGTAAGTATTGACATTGAATTTTTTATTGCTGAAAAGAACGAAAGCAAATTCAATAAAATAAAGGAGAATGTTGATTTTAAAATCAGTGGAAATTCTTCTTTTCTTTCGGCTGAAACAGTCTTTGGCAGCAAATACGCATCTTTCTTTTCCGACATAAAAGAAGCTACTAATTTAATGTCATCGAATAAAAGTTCACACATCGATTACTATGTAAAAGTACCTGAATACATTAACATCAAAATCAATAATCGATACGGAAACATCTTTATCCCAGATTTTCAGGGCAACTTAAATATCGAACTGGCAAACGGCGATTTTCAGGCAAAGAAAATAACAGGTTCCAATATTCTCAACCTTGCATTTGGTAATGTATTAATTGAACAGCTTGAGCAATCCTCTTTAAGCCTGAATTTTAGTGAAGTTAAAATTAAAGATGCAGGACAGCTAAACTTAAATTCCAAATCATCAATGGTTTCCATTGACGAATGTAATCTGATCAAACTTCAATCTAAAAGGGACGAATACAACATTGGTCATATCGGCTTTATGTTTGGAGATACCTACTTCAGTAAAATGAACATACAAAATCTGGACAGTGAATTCAATATGATTCTGAAGTATGGTGAACTTACTCATTTAGGAATTAATCCTGCTTTTAAACTTATACGGATCAACTCAGAATATGCCAATTGCGATTTACAATTAACCAATCCGGTTGCATATTCATCAACCATTAAAGGATCAAAAAGCGAATTTGAATTTGCTAATTCAATTACATCTGCTATTACAGATTGGCAAGAAAAGATTCAATATGAACCGGTAAGTTTTTATTATAAGAATAAAACAGCCAAGGAAAAGATTCAGATAAACATCAATGATGCGACACTAAAAATCTATCACAAATAACTTCACCCGATCAATATGAAATTATATATATCAATATTATTTATTTTAACATGCCTGACTGTCAAAGGTCAGGACTATACGAACGCGCTGAAATTATCAGCCGGTGATTATTGGGGAGTTTCATACAAACGGATGTTCTCGCAGGAAAAAGGATTTAGCGGTAGTTTTCAATTTAACTCATCCGGGATTCAATTAACAGGTCTGAGAGTATTTCACACTCCTGCATTTCCTGATAAATCAAGTCAATGGTTCTTTGGATATGGATATGGAGCTCACTTATCGTATCGAACAAAAGTGGAATCCAGAAACGTTTTTCGTCCTTTCGCTCCCCCGATCATTAACGAAGGAAATTTTATTTCTCCCGGTTTTGATGGTTACCTGACATTGGAATATCGCTTTTTAAAGTATCCCTTTATTCTATCAGCAGATTTTATTCCCGGGTTTGAGTTCTTTGGGCCCGATTTTTTTCGATTAAATATGAATAATTTTTCAGTTAGTGCAGCCTTTTCATTTTAATCTTGACTTTAATACAGTAACAATTAAGAAATTAAATCAAACAATATGAAACGTTTATTTTCAACCTTCCTTATCGCTTGCATAGTGCTTACAATAAGTGCTCAAAACGATGACAATGAAGTAAAAACCCTTTTCGGTGGAAAAAAAGATCAATCCAATGGAGGTTATGGTGCAATTATGCTTGGTTATAGTCAGATATGGGATCGCGATGCCATCTTGATCGGAGCCCGTGGTGGCTGGATCATCAATCATAATTTTGCTATTGGAATGGGTGGTTACGGATTTATGACAGATCCTAAAACGGATACTTATATTACGGATCCAATTACTAATAAAAACAGTAAATATCAGATTACCGGAGGATATGGTGGATTACTATTCGAACCTATTATTGGAGCTAAGCAACCTATCCATCTTTCTTTCCCAATACTTGTTGGTGCCGGTGGAATAGCCTATACCAAACATTGGGAGACAAATGAATGGGATTCGTACGATTACGATTATCAACAAACCTATGAAGATAGTGATGCATTTTTTGTATTGGAACCAGGTGTAGAACTTGAATTTAACATGTTAAAGTTTTTTAGAATTGCTTTGAGCGCCAGTTATCGATACACAAGCAATATCAACCTAAGCTATCAGGAATATCGTGATCCCAAACCAACCCCTAATGTAATAGGTACACAAGACATGCTGCGAGGTATGAACTATGGAATCGTATTTAAATTTGGAAGATTCTAGTATCCATACTCAAAAACTAACCTTTAAAAACTACGAAAATGAAAAACGGAATTAATAAATACTTCCTTATGCTGGCCCTTATTGCAAGTATTCTAACCTTTTCTTCCTGCAAAGAATCAATCAATCCGGGTGATGTATCCATTGAAACAAGAAATACAGGTGATTTTACAGGTATTGATATAGGATATGGATTTGTGGCTGAAATAACATACAGTGCCGACACCTATGAAGTGATTGTTGAAGCACCTGAAAATTTTCAGGAGTACATTTATACCCGAGTTGTTGATGGAATCATGAAGCTTAGAATTGATAATGATGTCAAACTTAACAATTTCACTCATCGAAAAATTTATATCAAAACACCTTTATTAGAAACGTTGGTGGCATCTGGTGGCAGTCATTGCATCTCGGCTGATAAATTTAGCTCTTCAAAGTTCACTTCAGCCCTTTCTGGAGGAAGTCAGGCCAATATTTCAATAGATTGTGACGAGTTTATCAGTATTTTAAGTGGAGGTTCTATTTTATCAATTAACGAAGGGGACACCGAATCTCTTACTATTACAAGCTCAGGAGGCAGTCAGTTCTACGGATTCGATTTAGACAGTAAAACCTGTAACATTATTTCATCGGGTGGCTGTGATCTGGAAGTTAAAGTATCAGATAATCTGAATGTAACAGCATCAGGTGGTTCAAAAATCTATTACATAGGCAATCCGGCAATTACACAAAACCTATCTGATGGATCTGAATTAATTAATTATTATTAAATACTTATCATACACTAACCTTTATGTACATACTATGTATATAAACCCTTTTTCAACCTTACTTTAAATATTTAATTGAAGAAAGGCTAAATCCCCATTAGGGGATTTTGTTCTACAAAACAATCATATTGCAAATCAGAAGAAACTCAGGATTGCTTAAAAAATCTTTTTAATTCTATTACTTCCATAAAGTACTCTTTATATATTTTATTGACTTTGAAAGAAATAGTTTTTTATTTCAAAAAAAGTACCATTTTTCAGCAAAATTTATTTTGCAATTAAAAAATTTACTCTACTTTTGCATCCGTTATCAAAAGAGGTAACTTAATAAAATGCCCAATTATAAAGGGCTTCAGAATTTAATTTGAAACAAAAGGTGCTTTATGCACTTCACGTATATCGACTTGGAGACTGCGATAACTATCGCGAGGCAAAGTGTAAACTTTACTCCATTTACATTTGGAGAGATGGCAGAGTGGTCGAATGCGGCGGTCTTGAAAACCGTTGTACCGCGAGGTACCGGGGGTTCGAATCCCTCTCTCTCCGCTGAAAGCG
>JAFMVE010000005.1 GCA_025499705.1 Carboxylicivirga caseinilyticus | reverse complement strand
AAGTCCCCTTCAGGGGATTTAGGGGTGACATAAAATGATATTTTATTACAAATTGAAACTAACGTTGTTTTGATGTTTAATTTTTGGACACCCTCCTTACTATATTTATCTCTAATGAAATATCTAAAGTTTAAAATTCAAACCAACCAAATATAATCCTCCGATTTCATCCATAAAAGCGAATTCTTGTTTTTCGTTATTAAGTATGTTACGCAGGTTTGCAAAAACAGATAACGATTCGCTTAACTGATAGTTGGCTTTTAGATTCAAGATGATTTTTGAATCAACATCTGATGTGTCGTATTGATTCATAAATGTTTGTTTGCCATAAATATAGGCGTTTGAAAAAATATTCAGTTTTTGAGTTGGCTTATAGTTCAAGCCAATACTACCCCAGAAATTAGGTGTAGCTTCGTGCTTAAAGTTGTTTTGATAATCTGTAGGCTTATAATCACTTGAAACCGAAAGAGACGTCATATTAGGATATTGAGGTATCTGCCCGGTTATCGCACTTTCATAAATCTTCTGAGCAAGTAAGCCATTTGATCCGTCGCTTGGATAGATAGCATTGGCTTGCATTGCAATCATTTCATCACGTGTCACCGGATTATAATTATCCAATTTTGTTTGTTGCACTGATAGATGAGATTTTGCAATCAGCTTCTCTGATAAAACCCAATCAAGGCTGATCGTAAGTCCCATTTGCTTGGCTTCCAGATCAATGTTCTGGTATTGCATATATGCCGTTACGGTTGGCATTGCCAGTGGAGTTGGATCAGTTCCAACCATTGCAACCGGAATGATAAAATTAGTGCTGTCTGGTGCAAGAACGGTGAAGTTTTTCGATTTGGAATAATAGGCTTCAATATCAATTAAAACATTTTTGGATGGTCGTGTACGATAACCTGCTTCGAACAGATCAGATACCATTACATCCATGTTTTTGTTACCACCAAAGTAGATAAAATCAGGTGAAGGTCTGCCTTCTCTGTCCCAAAGGAAATTAGAGTGTAAATCAATGATAAAAGGTGAACGGTTGGCTCTTGAATAAACCAGTCGGAAATTATTTTTATCGTTGATTTTGTATGACGAAACAAACTGCCATGATGGAGTCCATTGGTCAGAATGAGCATATTTCTCGGCTCTCAATGCAGCAACCAAGCGTAATTTCTCTGTTGCGAGATAATCCAGTCGTAAGCTGGTGGCAAAGATATTCATGTCTTTCTTACCGTTGAAAAAACCGGAACCTAAAGCTGGTATGTGCTTTGAATCATCGTAATAAACCGACATATAGTTAACTCCCGGGCGAATACTAAGATTCTTTAGTTGCAGGTTGTATTCAATATTCGAGTTAAACTGCGCCATATCAGTCTGAAAACCAAGGTTACCTACTCCAAAATCCTGGAATCCGAACATATAGCTTCCTTGAATATCAAATCCATACAAATTGGCATTTAAATCAACATACGATGTTTTTGATTCCCTTCCGGCCATTGATGTAGCATTATCTCCCAATGTTGAGGCATTGGCAAACGAATATTGGTAACCACCTGATAAGTTAAGGATGGCATCAGAATTTATTTCGTATGACAGATAACCATTGATACCTGATTTTTCTTTCGACTTTCCCGGGTCTGGAAATAATTCATCAATGTCATCTTTAGGATCTAAATAAGTATATCCATTTGCATCAGTCAGAACTTCATATGCGTCTTTTGAAAAGCTTTTACCTTCTTTAAATACATATAGTTCATCGTTGTTTCGATTTCGGGTTTCATAGTTTCCGGTTACGCCAATACTAAATTTAGAATTGATTTGCTTGCGAAAGCCTATGTCGCCCATATAAGTATTAAGGTTTCCTCCCTGAATATTGGCTGAAATCAGAGGTGTAGAAGAGTCAATTGTTTTGGTGATAATATTGATGGCTCCCGACACTGCATTAGGTCCGTATAAAGCGCTTGAAGGACCACGTACCACCTCAATGCGGTCAATATCTCCAAGGCTCACAGGCAACGATTCCCAAATTATTCCACCCATTGCATAGTTAAATACAGGGCGTCCGTTGATCATTACCAAAGTACTTGTATTCTCTGATTGCAACATCATGTTTTTTGGAGGTAGGTTGTCTAATCCTCGTATATGAACATCATAGTTCCCATTGTTCTTTTCACGAACGATGATGCCCGGAACCAAACGTAACGCTTCCTCTATACAGGTAGCTCCTGAAGATTGTATTTCATCATGACTTAATACGGTTGTTGATAATGGAGAATCAAAAAGACTCTCTTCTTTTTTGGATGCTGAAGTAACGTCTTTGTTTAACAGCAAATCATAAAGTTCTTCAATGGAAGACACTCCAACAATATCCATAAGTCCCATCAATTCCTCAAGTGGTAATGACGACATTTCTTCCATCGTCATATTCAGGACTTCTTCGCGTGTTTTCTTCTTTTCTTGCGATATGGCAGGCATAGTAATAGCCAAAGCCATTACAATGGCAAAAATATATCTAAGTTTCATGTTTGTCAGTTTTGTTTGGTTAGTTAACAGGGATACCTAAAGACAATAGTTTGTTATTTACCTTAAGTCCATGTTTTTCAATGTTGGTTGAGCAGATTTCATAACGAAGTTTGCCATCAACTGTGGTAAATGAAATTGCTGCACCGTCGCTGCAAAGCCCTTCTTTACTGCTTATCAATAATGTTGGTTTTCCATCCTGATCGGAAGAAAGCATCGACATTAAGCTTGATTTACCCGCGCTAAGAAAAATAACTTGTGAATCTTCAAGGTTTTTTACCTGATTCTCTTGCTTAATCACAATGGTTTTGGTACCCACCTTTTTAACCTGAGCAAGCTTTTCCAGCTCGGTAGCCATTTCTTTGTCGCCTATTACGGTGATAACAAATTCATTTGGGTTACTGGCGCTTGGAGGCCATTCGACATTCTGTGTGAAGTTGTAGAGAAAGAGTGCTTTAAATTTAGCCATCTGGCTAAAAGCTTCTTCTGTTGTGGCAAAACAAAGTACCAACAACAAAAAAACTAATTTTTGCTTCATCTGGATTAGGTTTACATTAATAAAGTCACCCAAATATACGCACCCTATTTAATATGGTTATGATTTGTGAAAAAAAATTAAATAAATGTGTGTTTTTGAAAGAGAAACTATAAAAAAAAAGGGATTGCCTTTTCGACAATCCCTTTTATCTTAATTAACTCTTATTTACCACTTAAAGTTTAAACCAGCCAGATACAATCCACCAATTTTATCCATATAGGCGAACTGAACTTTTTCTGTATTCAACAGGTTTCTGCAATTCACAAAGAATGTAAGGTTATCTGTTGCTTTGTAGGAAGCTTTCAGGTTAAGATTTACGGATGGTTCAATATCAATAACACCGTATTGATTGATGAAACTTTGCTCACCATAGAAATATGCCTGTGGGAAAAACTCAATTTTCTTTGTAGGGCGATAGGTGATTGACAAACTACCCCAGAAAGATGGAGTTGCTTCATGCTTAAAATTATTCTCTGTTCCTTCCTGTATGTCGCTTACAGAATTCACAATTGCATACGTTTGTTTAGCAGGATCAATTTCACCTGTTTGAACTCCGGTTGCGTAATCAACCAAAGCCTGATTGATTTTAGTTGCCAGATCCGGGTCTGATTGAGCTATAGAGGACTGGTAATACAGGATTTCATTTCTGGAATAAGGTACGTAATTATCAACTGTGGTTTGCTGGTAAGTAACATGACCTGTTGCCATTAATTTTTCAGATAGAACCCAATCTAACGAAACGGAAGCACCGAACTGATTGGAAACTAAATCCATATTCTGAAAAGATAGATTGACAATGGCATTTATATTTTCTTGCACTGTTGCTGCGCCAGTGATAACAGCTAAAGGATTAAATACAGCTAAGGAAGTCATATCCGGAGCTAAGCCTACAAAATCTTTTGAACGGTTATAAAAGGCTTCCACATCAATCAAAACACTTTTATCTGGTCTTGATCTGAATCCTATCTCAACCATGTCAGTTGTTTTAAGTTTGTTGTCCTTGTGCCCGTCAAACTGCATGATTTTTGGAGATCTCATATTAACAATATTCCATGTGTAATTTGAGTAGGTGTTAATCAGGAATGCAGATTGATTGGCCCTTGAATAAACGGCACGAATCAGATTTTTATCATTCAATTTGTACGTACTTATGAACTGCCATGAAGCATAAATATCATCCATGTTATCGTATTTTTCAGCACGCAGGGCAGCAACCAAACGTAAACGTTCTGTTAACAGATAGTCAAGTCTTAAGCTACCTGCCATGATATTGATGGTTTGCTTTTGATTTAAATAACCTTTGCCTACTTCTGAAATGTGTTTACTGTCATCGTACGAAATACTTTGGTAACTAAACCCGGGACGAACAGACAAGTTGCGGAATTTTTTATTGTATTCAGCCAAAAATGAATATTGTTCATTATCCAGTTCAAATCCTTCGTTACCCGACATATAATCAATTGTACCGCCGTTATAATTGGCTTGTAAAGAGAAATCATAAATTTTAGCTCGTAAATCAACATAGCCGGTTGATGCCAGTTTGGTTGAATAAGGAGTAGGTACATCACCCATTGTTGAGGTCATCACTTCAGAGTTTTGATAACCACCCATGATTTGAACTGATGTTTCGCTGGTTGGATTTACATCAAGATAACCGTTTACACCATATCTGTACTTCGATCTTTCAGGATCAGGAAACGACTTATATATATCATAAATTTCATTGCCAACTGTGTATGGAGGCCAAATTTCCTGGTTCCCACTTCTCATTTGGTTTATCTCATCCAGAGAGTAATAACCATTGCCTACATTTTCACCGTCGATGCTTAGTTGAGAACCGTCTCTGCTGTAGATGTATATTTCATCTGTTTTTCTATCGCGTGTCTCAAAATTACCTGTAACACCCAGACTAATTTTATCATTTAGCTGTTTGCGTATTGCAAGATCACCCATATAGGTGCTTTGACTGCCACCATTAAGATTACCAGAGATAAGCGGTGTTTCTTGGCTGATTGTTTGTGTAATAATATTGATTACACCGGTT
This sequence comes from Carboxylicivirga caseinilyticus, assembly GCA_025499705.1. GTDB lineage: Bacteria > Bacteroidota > Bacteroidia > Bacteroidales > Marinilabiliaceae > Carboxylicivirga > Carboxylicivirga caseinilyticus. The sequence goes on along the minus strand of JAFMVE010000005.1, from coordinate 213,784 downwards.
ACTGCATTAGGGCCGTATAATGCACTGGAAGGACCTCTTACCACTTCGATACGATCAATATCTTCGAAACTAACCGGTAAGGTTTCCCAAAGTGTTCCTCCATGTGAATAGTTAAAAACCGATCTTCCGTTAATCATTACTAATGTATTCATGTTTTCGGAATACAGAAGCAGGTTTTTAGAAGGAAGATTGTCGTTTCCTCTTATATGAACATCATAATTGCCATTTGTCTTTTCACGAACAATGACTCCCGGAACCAGACGCAATGCTTCCTCAATACTTGTTGCACCCGAAGCAATAATCTGGTCGTGCGATAGAACTGTAGTAGAAAGAGGAGAATCAAAAATGCTTTCTTCTTTCTTTGATGCTGAAACAACATTCTTGTTCAAAAGTAGATTGTATAACTCTTCTAAAGAAGACACACCAACTACATCCATTAAACTCATTAACTCCTCAAGTGGTAGTGACGACATTTCCTCCATCGTCATACTTAAAACCTCTTCACGAGTCTTTGTCTTTGGTTGTTCCTGAGCAAAATTTTGGTTGAAGAATGAGACAACCAAAACGATAAGTAATAAATATCTAAGATTCATTTTTATTTGATTCATTGATTAGTTTGTGGATATTCCCAATGAAATTAATTTGTTATTTACTTTCAGACTTCTTGCATTAATATTGTCTTCGTTTATTTGATAGCGTAGTTTGCCATCAACGGTTGTAAAACAAATGGCAGCACCATCTTTACATAATCCTTCCTTACTGCTTATTAACAGTACAGGCTGACCTTCCTGCTGAATTGCAAGTCTAGACATCAGATCAGATTTGGTTGAACTCAAAAAGACAACATGAGAATCGTTTATTTCCTTTACCTGATTCGTTTGTTTAATAACCATTGTTTTGGATCCAACTTTTTTAACCTGTGCCAGTTTTTCCAATTCCCCAGCCATCTCATCATCCCCTACTACGGTGATTATAAATTCGTTTGATGAAATAGTGTTGGGTGGCCATTCAACGTTTTGAGTAAAATTGTAAAGAAAAAGTGCCTTGAATTTTGTCATCTGACAAAAGGCTTCTTCTGAAGTTCCTGCAAGAAACAGAAGCAACAGAATCAGGATGTGTTTTTTCATTTGTGAGGGTTTAATATTTTAATCCCCATCTATACGACATAATATTTGTAAGGTTTTAACAAAAATGCATGGAAAGTTCAATCTATTCCTGGAATGTAATGTTACTAGCTAATAACTCAGGAGTTATGTCTGTTAAACATTTTTTAATTTCTTTCAATTTACACTTTGTACTTCCATCTTTTGTACAAGGACGGCAAGGTAAGTCCACTTCCATAACTTTCATATTTTCGTTGGAAGGATAACCAAAAGCAGTTGGTCCGATAACGGCTAAACCGTGTTTTTGAAATAGGTCTGCAGCATGCAGAAAACCGGTGTCTCCGCTTATTACAAACGGAGCATGCCAGACCGTACAAAAGCTTTCCATTAATAAAGTTTTGCCTGCCAGGTTAATCACTCTTTCCGGAGCAACTGATTTAATATCTTCGCAAAAAGTATCAGATGGTCCGCCAAGAACTACAAAAAATAAGTCAGAGCGAAGATCAACCAACTTTTGCCAGTAGGAGACAGGCCAGCGTTTAAGTTCCCATGCGGCAGATGGTACCAGAGCTACCCATTTTTGATTCTCAGGAATCTCATCCAGAACCAGTTGTTTGATTTTCGATTGAACAGAATCAGGAAAGTGCCAGTCGTTAAAAGGAGTATTAAAATCGGTTAGATTCCATTTATTTAGAATAGGAAGACGAAAGGAATCCAGTGCCTTAAAAGGATTAGGTAAATAATTAATGCCGAAGTTAAATAGTAAAAACCTTTTGAAACGATCCTTATGTCGGGTAACAAGTCTGTTTATATTGAATAGATTACAGATGCCAAATGGACATAAAACGAGTTTCAAGATATTAGAACGGATGTTACTGTGCGCATCATAAATTAAATCATACTTCTCAGCTTTTAATTTGGATCCCAGTTTGAAAACTCCGGCGAAGCCTTCTTTTCGGTCAAACTCCCAAAGCTTATCAATTCGCGGGTCAATTTTAACCAATGAAGCCAAATCAGCCCTTACAACCCAATGAAGTTCTGAGTCGGGAAACTTATTTTTCAATCCGGTAACTACCGACATGCATTGGATAATGTCGCCAATTGAGCTTAGTCGTATGATAAGAATTTTCTTCATTCTAAAAATTTCCTCAAAAATAAAAAAATCCCAGATGCTACCGGGATTTATATTTTAAGTATTGTAAAAGACTTCTATTCGTGTATTAGAATAACCATCTTATTATTCTTACATTCAACAACACCACTTTTGCATTTAAAAAGCTTTTCATGACCACTTTTACCAATCACTCTGATTGTGCCTTCGGATAAAACAGAAACAACTGGAGCATGGCCTTTTAAAACAGTGAAAGAGCCTTTTTCGCCGGGCACCTGAACCATACCCACCGGTTCGTCATAAATCACCTGCAACGGTGTCACTATTTCACAATGTAAGTCCATCTATGCTTTTTTTGCTTGTTTCAATAATTCTTCACCTTTAGCGATGGCATCTTCAATGGTTCCAACCAGGTTAAATGCTGCTTCAGGATACTGATCCACTTCACCATCAAGTATCATGTTGAATCCCTTAATTGTATCTTCAATTGACACAAACACCCCTTTCAATCCTGTAAACTGCTCTGCTACATGGAAAGGTTGCGAAAGGAATCGTTGAACACGACGTGCTCTGTGCACAACCAGTTTATCTTCTTCCGATAGTTCTTCCATTCCTAAAATGGCAATGATATCCTGAAGTTCTTTATATCGTTGTAATATCTCAATTACTCTTTGAGCTGTGTTGTAATGATCCTGTCCAACGATGTCAGGCGTTAACATTCTGGATGTTGAATCAAGTGGATCGACCGCAGGATAAATACCTAACTCTGCAATCTTTCGGCTAAGTACGGTTTTGGCATCAAGGTGAGCAAATGTTGTTGCAGGAGCAGGGTCTGTTAAGTCATCGGCAGGTACATATACGGCCTGAACTGATGTGATTGAACCATGCTTGGTAGATGCAATACGTTCCTGCAATGCACCCATCTCTGATGATAATGTTGGCTGATAACCTACTGCTGAAGGCATACGACCTAAGAGAGCCGAAACTTCAGAGCCAGCTTGCGTAAAACGGAAGATATTATCAACAAATAAAAGTACGTCGCGCCCCTGACCGGTTCCATCACCATCGCGGAAACTTTCAGCTATGGTCAAACCCGATAAAGCAACACGGGCACGTGCTCCGGGAGGTTCATTCATCTGACCAAAAACCATTGTTACCTGAGAAGATTCCAATGCTTTTTCATCAACCTTTGATAAGTCCCATCCGCCTTCTTCCATCGATTTTTTAAACTCTTCACCGTAATTTACGATACCCGCTTCAATCATTTCACGAAGAAGGTCATTACCTTCACGGGTTCGTTCGCCAACACCGGCAAAAACAGAAAGACCATCATGTCCTTTGGCAATGTTATTGATCAACTCCTGAATCAAAACGGTTTTACCAACACCGGCTCCACCAAATAATCCAATCTTACCACCTTTGGCATATGGCTCAATTAAGTCAACCACTTTAATACCGGTAAAAAGAATTTCTGCTTCTGTTGAAAGGTCAGCAAAAGCAGGAGGATTACGATGAATAGGATTTCCGCCTTCTTTTGTAACGGATCCGATACCATCAATGGCATCACCCACAACATTCAATAAACGACCTTTTACCTTTTCACCTGCAGGCATCGTAATTGGGCTTCCTAAATGGACAACCTCCATACCTCTTGTTAAACCATCGGTTGAGTCCATCGCAATACAGCGAATGGTATTTTCTCCAATATGTTGTTGACACTCAATAACGGTTGCCTGGTTGTCATCGCGTTTTATTTCGAGGGCATCCAGAATATTGGGTAATTCCTGATCTTTCAGATCAAAACTAACGTCTACAACTGGTCCAACTATTTGAATGATGGTTCCAACAAGATTTTTCATAAAGTGATTATTTATCTCTAAATTAATACTTATTCGTCAATTTATCGTGATCGTTCAATCAGTTTTACTGCAAAATCGCGCAATTCTGATTTCATAGATTCTTTGCCGTTCACTTTTTCCAGAGATTTAAGGGCCACTTGAAAATACTCATGCATCTTGTCTTTGGCAATCTTATCAATACCTAATTGATTATAGATATTTCTTACAGCATTAATCTTTTGTTCACGGTCGAAGGTCTCTACGTTAATCCAATTTTGCAATTCATCACGCAAAGATCCTGACGCCTTTTGTAACGCATTTATTAGTAAAAATGTTTTCTTGTTTGCAACAATATCTCCCCCAATGGCTTTGCCGAATGTTTTTTCATCTCCATAAACATCCAGAAAATCGTCCTGTAACTGAAATGCCAAACCAATGTTCTCACCAAATTGATACAGATTTTCAGCATCTTCTGCATTGGCATTGGCAACTATGGCACCGGCTTTTAAACTGCCAGCCAATAGAACAGCCGTTTTTAAACGGATCATATTCAAGTACTCATCTGCACTTACATCGTTTCTGGTTTCAAACTCCATATCGTATTGCTGCCCTTCACATACTTCTAGTGCCGTAATGCTAAAAAGATCGAGCAAAGGTTTTAAAACAGATGTATCCGTTTTACAAACATATTGATAGGCTTTGATTAACATTGCATCGCCGGATAAGATGGCAGTGTTTTCGTCCCATTTTTTATGAACGGTTGGCTGATTACGACGAACATCTGCATTATCCATAACATCGTCGTGGAGTAGGGTGAAATTGTGAAATATTTCAAGACCCAGCCCTGCAGGTAATGCTTTTTCAAAATCATCGTTAAAAAGAAAAAATCCGGCCAGACACATGGTAGGACGAATTCTTTTCCCACCCAATGACATTACGTACTCAATGGGTTGGTAAAGCCCCTGTGGTTCCGTTACAAAGTTTTCTTTTTGTAATGCTTTTTCAACAATATTTTGAAGTTCGGCTATCGTAATCATATTATTGTCAATGTCTTTATTCTTGAGGCGTCAGTTCCTTTTTTTTACTTTCTATTACCAAATCTTCCAATTCAATATCTTCATCCTCATTGTAAATATGAAGTAATGGTTCTTTAAATGATTTGTTGGTAATAGCTTTTTCCAAAGTTAATAATAATGATGGTAGTAATATAAGATTGGAAAATAGTGCAATTAATAAGGTAACCGCAACAAGTACTCCCAAAGCCACAGTGCCACCGAATTGTGAAATACTGAAAATACCAAAACCAAAGAATAAAATGATAGAGGTGTAAATCATACTTACACCAGTTTCTTTTAGTGCCAGTACAACGGCTGCTCTGATACTCCAGTTGGTTTCTGAAAGTTCCTGACGATATTTAGCCAGGTAGTGAATGGTATCATCAACTGAGATACCAAATGCTATACTAAATACAAGTATGGTTGAGGGTTTAATCGGAATTCCAAAATAGCCCATTAATGCAGCTGTCATAATTAATGGGAACAGGTTAGGAATAAGAGAAACCAAAACCATTCGTTTCGAAGAAAACATCCAGGCCATAAACGAAGCAATTAAAACAATTGCCAGAAGTAAACTGGTAAACAGGTTTTTAATAAGATAATCTGTTCCTTTAAAGAATACTACACTCGCACCCGTTAAAGAGGTGAAGTATTTATCGCCTGGAAATATTTCGTCAATTTTTTTCTGGATATTCTCATTTAATGATACCATCTCTGTGGTACCAATATCTTTCATCCGATAGCTCAAACGTGCCTTTTGTTTGAGTGAATCCATAAAATTATTTACGATTCCTGTTTGAGCACCAGCTTCGCTTTTGCTTACGTATGAAAGTATGAAGTTACGCTCCTGGTTACTTGGTATTTTATAATGACTTTGTTTACCATTAAAAAATGCCTGACGCGAAAACTTAACAACTTCAACCAACGAAACAGGTTTTGAAATGACATCAAGTTGAGATAACTCGTCCTGAAGATCATCCATCTTTTTCAGGTTTGAGCGTTGGATAACACCGTTTGGTTTTTTGGTGTCTATCATTATCTCAAGTGGCATTAATCCATTGAAGTTATCTTCAAAAAATTCAAGATCTACATATAACGGATCATCATGAGGTATATCATCCAGCATGTATCCGGTTGTTTTAATTCGCGAGATACCAAATGCTCCTAAAACCAACATACTGATTGTAATCCAGTATATCGTTTTTCGATGGTTCAATGATAATTTTACCAGTGTGTTAACGGCCTTACCCATTATCTGGTTATCCAGGTGTTTAATGTGTCTTTCTTTAGGCCCATCCAGGAAACTAAAGATGATGGGGATAAGTAAGATGGAAAGGAAGAAAACAACGATGATATTAATGGCTGCAATGACTCCAAATTCAACTAAAATCTTACTACTGGTAAAGATAAAGGTGGCAAACCCTGATGCGGTTGTCAGATTGGTTAAAAAGGTAGCGTTACCTATTTTTCTGATTACTCTTTGTAGCGCCTTTATTTTGTTTTGATGCTTGCGGTATTCCTGGTGATACTTATTGAGCAGAAAGACGGAATTGGGTATTCCAATAACAATAATTAATGGTGGAATCATTCCGGTAAGAATGGTTATTTTGTAACCAAACAGTCCTTGAATTCCCAAAGCCCAGATAACTGCTATACCTACAACAAGCATTGAAAACATAACGACCTTAAACGATCGAAAGAAGATAAGTATGATAAGTGCCGTGATTCCAAGAGCTAAGAAGATAAACATATTCAGCTCTTTCTTAATCATTTCAGCAGTTACCACACGAATGTATGGAAGGCCCGAATAATGCAATTCATGCTCGTTCTGCCTGATGTATTTATTACCGGTCTTTCTTATATCTTCAATCAGTCTCACCCTATCCTCACTGTGCAGAATGTCATCATCCAGAGTAATCGCCATAAGGTAGGCATCTTTCGATTTATTATATACTAACTGATCATAAAAAGGCAATTCATAAAATCGTTCTTTTAATGAGTCAAGTTCAGTTTGAAACTTAACTTGTTCCGGAAATATAGGCTTTACTTCAAATCTTTTTTCTTTAGTATTTTTCTGAAGTTCATAGGTCTGTCCAATAGAAAAAACAGATGTAACTCCATTGATCTCTTTTAATTTTTGAGTTAATTCATTCCATTGGTTAAATTCTTTTACTTCAAAAAAATCACTGTTCTTAACTCCAATTACAACAAGATTACCTTCTGATCCAAAAGTTTCGACAAATGATTCATAAGCAAGGTAAGTTGAGTCATCTTCGGGAAGCAAGGGCGCATATTGATAAGACATTTCTATTTTTCGGGATTGAAATCCCATAAATAAGGTTATTAGAAATAGTCCTATTAAGATAGCTATTCTGTTGCGTAGTATAAATCGTGCAATTTTAATCCACATCTCTGTCAGTCTTCGTTCAATTCAATCATGCGAAAATAGATAAAAAGGTTAGGATGGCAAATCAATTATTGGTGTAAGGTTTAAAAGTATAATGCTCCTTCAATGGATATTAATGCCTCATTATGTTGCATTTCCGATTGAATGAACAGGAACTGGTCAGTTTTTAATTGTTGTTTAATAATAAGTTCTGCATCTGATAATTCGCTTCCGTTTTTAAGATGTATCGTCACTAAATTCAGCATTAACTTTGATTTTGTCTCATCTTCCATTTTTTGAACGAATTCCGAGATAATCTCAGTCAGTTCATTCGTTTGCACAATGATATTTTGATTGGCTGATAATTGAGCCTCTTTGTTATAGCTGGCAAAGAAATAAATTTGGCTTAATTCTTTTGACAAAGAAGCATAAAGATCTAATCCATTTGGTGCCTGGTAATGAAGAACCTGGTGACTTGGGAAAGTGTCTTTCTGAGCTGCTGTAAATGAAACTTGAATACCTCCGGTGTTCATTGAATTGAGACTAAGAGGAGGTATGCTTTGTGCAAAAAGTGAAGGATCGAAATATAATTCTTTAATCTGATTGATTACATCCCATGTAGATTGATGTGAAGAAGTATGGTTGATAAAGCTTTTATCAAGATGAGTATGCATAAAGTTAACATGCCCAAAATGCATTTCTTCATGATCAAGTAACTGTTCAGCAAAATCGAAAGCCAATTGAGTACTTCTCATCAAATCATTATTCTCATTGAATCTTATGTTGCCTGCGTAAAGTATTCGGTTTTGTGGGTCAGAGCAAAATGTATAAGGTAATTTTTGAAATTCTTTATGCTCAATTTTCAGATTATTGCCGGTACAAACTGTTAACAACAAAGTAGCTTCGTTCTTTAATAAGTTTGTTGAAGGTATAATTGAATATGCAGATATTTTCTTTTGGATTAAAAGGGCAATTAGTTCTTCCAGATTTGACTCTAATGATGTATAATCCTCTTCAATTTGGATGTCAATCAATAAATCAATTTTTACTATTTGTTTTGGATTAATGTTATGATTCGAAAAGAATGTAAAAACACTCTTACTAATGGCATCATTTTTACCTGTCAAAATCTTTGTGCTATCTATATTTATGCTGTGTATAAATGTTTTCATCTGATTATTAAATATTTTATTTAATGTCTATTATTATGCAAGTACTATTGATTTTTGTTTGATTTTGCTCGACAAAAGTACTGCAATGCTGAATAGTGATTGTAATAATTCATACTAAACTTTTATTAGAAATTCAAAATTTATTGAAATTAAGGAAACTAATCTAAACTATTTCCGTACCACTGCGCATTAAGAAGTTGAATTTGAAAGGATGTATTGTTATGAAAAAGATTTTATTCTTTTTTAGCTTAATGCTATTACCATTGGCTGCTAATTCACAGGTAGCAAAGTTTAAATCAGTGTTTACTCTAAACTTTATCCGCCATATTGGGTGGCCAGAGGCAACAAAAGAAGGTGATTTCGTTATTGGAGTCATTAAAGACAAAGAAATCGTAAGCTGGTTAGAAAAATTATCAGAAGGGAAAAAATTTGGATTCCAGGACGTAGTTATTAAAGAGTTTAAATCGGTTGAAGAAATAGAAAACTGCCAGGTGCTGTTTGTTTCATCATCGATAAACTTTAATAAGTACTCTTCTGATATTATTTCCAAGGTTGGGGGTAAAAATACCTTGATCGTTTGCGAGTCTGAAGGGGCAACAACAAATGGCGCCATGTTTAACTTTGTTGTAAGAGACGAAAAGCTAAAGTTTGAGATTCACAAAGCCAATGCCGCTAAGTTTGGTTTGCAAATTAGCTCTAAATTGGAAGGTATGGCAGCTGCAATTTCTTTATAAGATACTTTTCAATAATACATTTATTGACTAAGTTTATAAATAATTGCATTAGTAATTTATTTACCTATAAAAGTTGGACTGAAATAAAAGACTATTCTGTTTGTTAAATTAGGATAGGATTTTATTTTTGCCTGACGGCATACAATTCAATTAAGAAGTTTATGCCAAAAAGAGATTAAAACTAAATTCGAATGAAGAATATCAAACTTAATATTGCCCAAAAATTACTTTGGGGATTTGGTGTCATTCTGGTACTTGTTGTTTTTAACGGTATCTGGACTTTTACTACATTAACATCCAGTAAAAATCTAAATAGTAAATTAACAGGTATTTACTCTCCGTCATCAGAAAAGTTAAGTCATTTATCAATGATGATTACCAACTCTAAAATGCTTGTGCGTAGTTGGGTTTTTATTGATAAACAATCTGATACGCCGGATAAAATCAAACTTAAGGATCTGCATGAAACGGAGTACCCACAATTGCAAGGTGAAATTAAATCCTTTTATGAGGAATGGGAACCTGCTGATGTAACAGAAGCAAACGTGATATTTCATGATATCGATTCGCTTTTCCAGATGCAGCAATATGTGATGAGTAGTTTAGATTCATTTGCTGCTTATGAGGATGTAATGGTGCTTTTCGAAGTGGAACCTCAGGTTCAGGATGGTGGTGAGATCATTGTTTTAAGTGATGAGATTACTGCCAGATTAGACAAGTTAGCTGATAAGTATGTTACTGCCAGTGATGATGCACTGGAAAAAACCAACAGCAGATTTACGTTATTACAATGGGTTATTCTTATAATGAGCATTTTGGTAATTTTAGGAGCTACCGCAACCGCTTATTTACTTTATAATTCAATTGTAAGTCCTTTGAATAAGGGCGTTAGATTTGCCAAGGCAATTGGTGATGGTGATCTTACCGCTAAAGTAGATGTTCACCAGAATGATGAAATTGGTGATTTGGCTAAAGCGTTAGCCGTTATGGCCGATCAGTTAAAGAAAACTGTGATCACCATCAAAGAGAATGCAAATGACCTGGTAACATCAAGTACACAATTGAAATCAAGCTCGATGCAGTTGTCAAAAGGTTCTGCTGATCAGGCTGCATCTGCTGAGGAGGTGTCAACTTCAATAGAAGAGATGGTTGCTAATATTGATCAGAATACTGATAACGCTATCGAGACTGAAAAAATTACTGTTGAAACAGCAAAAGATGTTGGAGTTGCTGATGAACTTTCAAGTCAGGCAGCATCTGTTATGAAAACGGTTTCTGAGAAGATTACTATCATTAGTGATATTGCGTTCCAAACAAATATTCTTGCTTTAAATGCTGCTGTTGAGGCCGCTCGTGCTGGTGAGCATGGAAGAGGTTTCTCTGTTGTGGCTGCTGAAGTACGTAAGTTAGCAGAAAGAAGTAAATTGGCTGCTGATGAAATTGTTTCGTTAGTAAAAACAGGTTTAAATGTATCTCAAAAAGCTGGAGAAAAATCAAAAGCTTTAGTACCAGATATTGAAAAAACCACTCAGCTTATTAAAGAGATTTCTGCAGCAAGTATGGAGCAAAAAACTGGTGCTGAACAGATCAACCTGGCAATGCAACAGTTGAATATGATTACTCAGGAAAATGCGTCTTCATCAGATGAGTTAACTCAGAGTTCTGATCAGTTGGCTAATTTAGCAGATAATCTGCACGAGGCAGTGAGTTTCTTTAAGATCGGTGATGAAGAAGAATTAGTTCCAGAAACTAAAGTAGAATCAAAACCGGTAGAAGTGCAGAAGCCTGCAAAAGCTGCTGCGCCAGCAAGTAAAAAGGTTGAAGAGAAAAAGGTTACAGCAAAAAAAGATAACCCATTCTCTAACTTTGATAAGGATTTTGATCTGGATAACTACGAAAAATTCTAATTGTTAAAACTATGGAAGATCTACCATATAAAGTAGTTTATAGTGAGTCGGCTGAAAAATCGGTATTGCAATTTTCTGGTCAGCTTATAATTAATTACATTGAGAATATAACCGAAATCGTGAAAGAGAAAGTAAGCGCAACAAAGGATTTGGATATTCAGGTGGATAATCCGGATAGTGTTGATATTACTTTTATACAGTTGGTGCTTTCGATTAAAAAGACGTATGAATTGGCTGGTAAAGAAGTTAACATTACCACAGAATTAAAAGACGAGTTAAAAACCTTAATCGGAAATTCCGGTTTCAGCTATGTGCTATATTAACCTAAATAATAAATAGAACATTATATTATGGCTAAAACAGTTCTTATTGTTGATGATTCTGAAAGTATTCGTGAAGTTGTCAACTTTACTCTTCAAAATGAAGGCTATGATGTATTAGTTGGTGTTGATGGTGAAGACGCTCTAAAATTTTTAGATGGTCGTACCATTGATATTGTAATTACTGATTTACACATGCCTAACCTTGATGGTCTTGGATTGATTCGTAAGATTAGAGAAATGGATGCCTACAAGCATATTCCAATTTTGTTCCTTACTACAGAATCTCAGGCATCAAAGAAGATGGAGGCAAAACAAGCCGGTGCTACAGGATGGATTATTAAACCATTTGTACCTGCAAAATTATTAAGCGCAATTTCCCGTGTATTACGATGATTGAAAGGATCAAACATATTTTCATTGAGGAAACCAATAATGATATGCAATTTTTGGAAAAAGAACTTGCATCCTCCGGATCTGTTAAACTATCGGATGAAGCAGTTGAAAAAATTTTTCGCACCATGCATACCATTAAAGGATCCGCACCTATGTTTGGTTTCAGTAAATTAACAGAGATTGCTATTCCTGTCGAAATAGTTTATCGGGGATTATACGACGGTAGGATAAGTATTGATAATCATATTATCGATAAAACGAAGGATGTAGTATCACTAATTCAGGATGTGTTAAATAAGGAGGAAGATCATTTGGCTTCGATAGAAGAGCAGAAAGATGCTTTGATTCTCTTCTTTAAAAACATTGACAGGTTAAACGTTCGAACAAATGATTGATAAGTTTAGAGAAAAATTCGTTGAGGAGTCGCTTGATAATATCAATGATCTGGAAGAAGCATTATTCCTTTTGGAGAAGGATATGCACAATAGAGAGATTATTGAGCGAATCTTCCGGGCTATGCACTCGCTTAAGGGAGGGGGAGCAATGTTCGGATTTAACCACTTAAGTGAATTTACACACCATCTTGAAACTGTTTTTGATTTGGTTCGAAATGATAAGTTGGCAGTAACCAATGATATCATTTCGTTAACATTTGAAGCAATTGATCAAATCAAACATTTACTTCAGATTGGAGATTTGACAGAAAAGGCAGACATTGCCAATCAGGCAGCTTTTATTAAACGTATTCAAGCTGTTTCCAATCAGGAAGAAAGCAGTGCTTCGACCACGGTTGTGGGGGAATCGAGTGGGAGTCAAGTTGCTGTAAGTGATGGATCAAAAACCTTTTTGATCGGAATTAAACCAAATGAGGATATCTTACGAAATGGAACCAATCCGTTCTACTTACTGGATGATCTTCATGCGATGGGTGAAGCAAAGGTTGCGGCCTTTGCAAAAGGAATACCCGATCTGGGACAGTTTCAACCCATTTCAAATTTCTGTTATTGGCAGGTTGTTTTAAATACATCCGAATCTGTTAATGATATAAAAGATGTATTCATCTTTGTTGAAGATGAATGTGAAATTGATATTAAAGAGCTGAAAGTTGGAAATATTATTAAATCAGAGGCTCTTGATGAATTGGTAAATAATTCAGTTGCTGATCAGACACTCATTACTAAAGAGCAGATTGAAGCTATCGGAGGAAGTGATGATAATGATCAGGATGATGAAAAAAGAGATGCTAAACGGAAGGTTCAGCTAAAAGAACATAAAATATCGAGTATCAGGGTTAATTCCAATAAGATTGATGATCTTGTTAACCTGGTAAGCGAATTGGTTACCATTCAGGCTCAGTTGAATCTTTATGCCGAGAAGGATGGAAATGGTGATATTGTTAGCCTGGCTGAGAATATTCAAAAATTAAGCCGTCAGTTACGCGATAATGCTTTTGAAATTAGTCTGATACCGTTACAAAGTGAGTTGATGCGTTTTCAACGTCTGGTTCGAGACCTTTCAAAGGAATTGAATAAGGAAATTGAATTCGTAATTGAAGGTGGCGATATTGAATTAGATAAAAATATTATTGAGCATCTTACAGATCCTCTGTTACATATCATTCGTAACTCTGTCGATCACGGAATAGAATTGCCTGAAGAAAGAATTAAAAATGGTAAGTCTCCAAAAGGAACCATCATATTTAAAGCTTTTTATTCAGGAGCCAGTGTAATTGTACAGGTTATAGATGACGGTAAAGGTATTGATCCGGATTTTATCCGTGCAAAAGCTATAAGCAAAGGATTGCTTGATGAAAATGTAGAATTGAGTCGTAAGGAAATTTTTGATTTGGTTTTCCTAAGTGGATTTTCTACAAAAGAAGTTGTTTCTGATGTTTCCGGCCGGGGTGTTGGAATGGATGTTGTTAAGAAAAAGATTGGTGAAATCAGGGGTGAAGTATCACTAGATTCCAAAGTAGGACAAGGAACTACTCTAACACTTGAATTACCAATGACACTTTCGATTATTGACGGCCTGCTGGTAAAAGTTGCCAATAATCAATATGTTATTCCAATCGCCAATATTGAAAAGATTCATGCCATTGATGACGTGAATTTTGGAAATACTTTAAACAATGTTGTTTCAATTGGTGATCAGCAGTTTCCATATATTGATGTCAGAGACGTTTTCGAATGCGATACAGCTAATTCGGGCGGTGAGCAATTAATATTGGTTAAGTTTGAAGATCGTAAAGTGGGATTGTTGGTTGATCAGGTTATTGGAGAATATCAAACAGTTGTGAAACCACTGGGACGATTCCTTAAGAAACAGGAGAATATTTCTGGAGCAACCATTATGGGTGATGGAAGTATTGCCTTGGTGATAGACACAAATAGAATGATCCATAGTAACGCAGCTAAGAAATACCGAACTAAGAAATGAGCATAATGAAAGATCAAATTACATCACTGATTTCGTTTTACGTGAACAAAGAAGTCTTCGCATTTGATACTCTTAAAGTGCGAAATATTCTGGAGTTTGGGAAGATTACCTGGGTTCCTAATACAAAGGATTATATCTTGGGTGTTATGAATTTGCATGGAAATATTTTTCCGGTGGCAGATTTGAGGGTGATGATGGCAACAGAGCATATCGAAAACACAGCGGATACTTCAATTATTGTTGTTTCCAGCGATGGAAAAAATGATTCTTTAATTGGAATTGTTGTTGACGGTGTTAAAGAAGTTTTCGATATTGATGGATTGGAGATAAATGAATCGGTTTACCATGGCAATTCAGGATTTGTAAATTCATTCCTGGGTACAATTCATAAAAATGAAGAATTTGTGCATATAATTGATTTGGATGAAACTGTTATGGAAATTGAAAATTAAAAATGGAATTAATGAGTGAGCTAATCAATGCATATCTGACTTTTTCTGTAGGTACCAATACTTTTGGAGTGCATGTTGGTAAGGTGGTTGAGATTCTGGAGTATGAGAAACCAAAATCGGTGCCTGAAAGCTTGCCATATATCACCGGAGTAATTGACCATAGAGAAAATATTGTTCCTGTAATTGATACCGGTTTAAAATTTAATCTTGGACCAGTTGACATAACACCTCAAACATGTATTGTGGTGCTGGAAATAGATAAACCAGGTGAATCGGGAAAATTTATTATAGGAGCTGTTGTTGATTCTGTTTCTGATGTGTTTGAATCGGAAATGGAAAAAATAAAGACTATTGAGAACGATTTTAAGCCAGGATATATTTCAGCAACTTATAAAACAGAGGAGAATCTGGTAATGATATTGAATACCGAAGAAGTGTTCAATGATAAGGATATTATTGCTCTTGACGAGATCAGGAAAAGTATAGAGGCAGAATAGAATGTTTAAGGGTAAGGAGAATAACGTTCAAAAAGACCTGGATTGCTTCAAAGCAGAGCTGTCCGAAGCCGATTTCAAGGCTTTCAGTGAATTTATTTATACCGAATATGGTATTAAGATGCCGCCTATTAAGCGTATCATGCTTCAGGGAAGATTATTGAAGCGAATACGTGAACTGAATATGCAGTCGTATACTGAGTATAAAGACTACTTTTTTAGTAAAGAAGGACAGGCAAAAGAGATCTTTAACTTTTTGAATGTTGTTACGACCAATAAAACTGATTTTTTCAGAGAACCCGTACATTTCGATTTCTTGCAAAATCAGATTTTGCCACAATATGGAGAGACGAATAGAGGCTTAAAAGTATGGAGTGCCGGTTGTTCAAGCGGTGAAGAGCTTTATACAATCTCCATAGTGTTGAATGAGTTTAAAGCAAAAAATCCGTTGTTTAACTTTACTATTCTAGGATCAGATATATCCAATAGAGTTCTGACAACGGCTTCAAAAGGAGTTTACGGTGAGCATAAGGTTGCCTTGATTCCTCTTGAAATGAAAAAGAAATATTTTTTAAAGAGTAAAGATAGAGATAACCCATCGGTTAGGGTAAAGCCGGAGTTGCAAAAAAATATTGCATTGAAGTATGTTAATCTAATGGATAACTCATTTGATGTAGGAGATAATTTTGATGTAATATTTTGTCGTAACGTTTTAATATATTTTGACAGAGCTACACAAGAAAGAGTAATTAATAAGCTATGTCAGTATTTAAAACCTGGGGGATACTTCTTTATTGGTCACTCAGAATCATTATCGGGGATGAATGTGCCATTAAAACATATCAAACCCACCATTTTTAGAAAAGAATAAAAGAAAGTCCGGAATAAAATAAAACAAGAATTATGAGTAACTTAACGGATAAGCAACTTTTGCGCGAGTTGAAAATTAGAATTGATGAAAGAAAGAAGCTCGATACAGAGATGAAAGAGCTTTCGAAAGATTTTCAGACAGTAACGAAAAAGTTGAAGGAATCGGAAGCCTTAAAGAGTCACTTCATTTCAAATATTTCTAATGAAATAGTTAACCCGTTTACTTCCATTCTTGGGTTGTCAAAGGCTATTTTATCAGTAGAAAAAAATGATTGGAAAAAAGTGGTTTCAATGGTAGCACTTATCCACAGTGAAGCCTTTAACCTGGACTTCCAATTAAGAAATATCTTTGTGGCAGCAAAGATTGAAGCAGGAGAAATTGCTCCGAACATTACTAAAGTTAATATCAGAAGTCTTACTCAAACGGTAATTGATTCATTTAATATCATCTCGCGTAAGATGGGTATTGAAATCGATTTGCAGTTTAATATTGAATATGGTTTTGGAAAACATTTCTATTTCAAAACAGACTCTGAAAAACTTAAATTGATTTTGAGTAACCTTATCAACAATGCCTTAAAATACAGTTATAAAGACAGTAAGGTGATTGTGAAGATTTGGGTTGATGATGATATTTTAAATGTTTCTGTTCAGGATTTTGGAACGGGTATCTCAGAAAAGAATCAAAAGATCATTTTTGAACGTTTTAAAAGGCTTGATTCAGGAATTAATTCTATCAACCGTGGGCACGGTTTAGGATTATCTATCACCAAAGCATTACTTGACGTGCTGGGTGGTAAAATTGAGATTGACAGTAAAAAAGGTGAAGGATCAACGTTTACAATCAGCCTGCCAGAAGCCAAAAACATGATTGAAGGTTTCAGTGGCGATGGAAACGATGTGTTCTTTGATGAAGGTGACGAGATTTTTTAAGGAGAGCTAGATGGAGAATAGATATTTACAACATTTTCTATACCCCTCTTCCTTATACGTCAGCAAAGAACCTTATGTGATCAAAACCATTTTAGGCAGCTGTGTTGCGATTTGTATCTGGGATAAGAAGTTAAAGTTTGGTGGTATGAATCACTATATGCTGCCAAACTGGAATGGTAATGACCTGGCTTCACCAAAATATGGCAACATTGCAATTGATAAATTGATTGAGCGAATGTTCTATTATGGTAGTAATCGTAAAGATTTGATCGCGAAAATGTTTGGTGGTGGAGAGTTGCTTGAAGCAAGTACAGGTAATTCAATGCTGATTGGTGAAAGAAATATAAGGGTTGCACGATTGATGCTGGAGGAACGTAATATTCCCATTGTTGCATCAAGTACAGGAGGGAAAAGAGGAAGAAAAATTATATTTTTTACAGACACCGGGGAAGTAAGGCATAAATTTCTTGAAAAAAAGGTATATTAATGCCTTGAAAGCCGTTTGTGCACTAAAGTTTGGGATAAATAGGATATGAATGGTTTAAACTGATAAGTAGCAGACAGCAACAACAACTTTATGTGCCTGTTGTGATGTAAATAAGATTGACACATGGAAAAAAAGATTCGGGTATTGGTAGTGGATGACTCAGCCGTTGTGAGACAAAGTCTGTCATCCATTCTTGAATCAGATCCTGATATAGAGGTAATGGGTACTGCAGCCGACCCGATAATTGCCGTTAAAAAAATTATGAAGGAAATTCCCGATGTTATAACCCTTGACATCGAGATGCCCCGAATGGATGGACTTACTTTTCTTCGTAAGATAATGTCACAACATCCGATTCCTGTTGTGGTCATTTCAAGTCTGACTTCAGAAGGAACAGAAGTTGCCATGAAGGCATTAGAATATGGAGCCAGTGAAATTATTGGTAAACCAGCCATGAATGCGGCTCAGTTTATCAACGAATCAAAAATAATGTTGTGCGACGCAGTAAAGGCTGCCTCTCACGTAAAGTTAAAGCGTCGCAAAATTGCTGAACCAGTTATCACAAAGGTTCAACCTAAACTTTCGGCTGATGTCATCATTGATAAGGCCCCAACGTTTAATCGAATTATTAGTACAGAAAAAGTCATTGTGCTTGGGGCATCAACTGGTGGAACCGAGGCAATCAGATCTTTTCTAAAAGTACTGCCTGATAAGATGCCGGGTATTGCTATTGTGCAACATATGCCGGAAGGATTTACCAAATCATTTGCCAATAGCCTTAACAATATCTGTGGATTGGAAGTGAAAGAAGCTGAACAGGGAGACAGACTTTACCAGGGTAGAGTTCTAATAGCGCCGGGTAACAAGCATATGCTTCTCAAGAGGATTGGGAAAGAATATTCTGTAGATGTAAAAGAAGGTCCGCTGGTAAATCGTCATCGTCCTTCGGTTGATGTATTATTCCGGTCTGCAGCTCGTTATGCAGGTAACAATGCTACAGGTATTTTGCTCACTGGCATGGGTAATGATGGAGCTAAAGGCTTACTTGAACTAAAAGAGGCGGGAGCTCATACAATTGCACAGGATGAGGCTTCTTCTGTAGTTTTTGGTATGCCAAAAGAAGCAATAAAGCTTGGAGCTGCCGATGAAATCTTATCTTTGGAAAAAATTGCGCCATATTTGGTTTCAAAAGTAAAATAACCTTTAACCTGGTGGTCGTTTAATTTAACGCTGTTTCTTATGGGTAAAGAAAATATTAAAAATATCAGAAGCCGATTTACTTTAAGAGGTTTTGTTTTTGGACTTGCTGTATACACCGTAGTTTTATTAGGAGGTTTTGGACTATTGCAGGATGCTGATGCAAAGCTAACTGTAATTAATGTTTATAGAGTTTTTCCTATGTTGTGGTTTATCACACCGGTTCCTTTTCTTTCAGGACTGATAGGTTACTTTATTGCAGTTAACTTCTCAAAAATTATAAAGAAACAGCGAAAGCATTTAAAATATGAAGCAAACAGAAGTGATGAAGTACTTCAGTTTGTTGATAATCTGCGTAAAGACAATTTTGATTCCGCATTGAATCTGAACCTTAAGAATGATGTATTGGCTAATTCACTGCTTCGTTTACGCGATTATTTGATTCAAAGTAAAAAAGATGTTGAGCAACGAAGAATTGAAGAAGAACAACGTAACTGGGTGACCAGGGGTTTGGCTCAATTTGGAGAAATTCTTCGAAAAGAAAGTGATAACCTTGAAGATTTAAGCTATAATATTATTCGTTACCTGGTTGATTATATGAAAATTAATCAGTCGGGTTTTTATTTATTGAATAGCTTAAGCAAAACTGAAAAATTCTTCGAACTGACAGCTTGTGTGGCATATGATAGAAAGAAGTTTGCTGATAAGCGCATCAACTGGGAAGAAGGATTAATTGGTCGTTGTGCATTAGAAAAAGAAACCATTTATCTTACTGATGTTCCGGATAATTATCTTAACATCACTTCTGGTTTGGGAGAGGCTAATCCTCGTTCAATATTAATTGTGCCCTTAAAGACAAATGAAGAGGTTTATGGTGTTTTAGAGCTGGCTTCATTTAAGGAGTTTGATGATTATGAGATTGAATTTGTTGAAAAAACAGCAGAAAGTATTGCCTTAACAATTCAATCTGTTCAGAATACTATTCGTACAACCAAGCTATTAAAAGAAACACAAAATCAGGCTGAGAGAATGTCTCAGCAGGAAGAAGAATTGCGTCAGAATATTGAGGAGATGCAAGCTACCCAGGAAGAAAGTGAAAGACGTGAAATTGAGATGAAGGGTATTCTGGAAGCCATCGATCATGCAGCAATCAGTTCTGAATTTGAGGTAGATGGTACATTAATTAATGTCAACCAAAACTTCTTACGAACATTCAGATATAATCCTGAAGAGATTGAAGGTCAGAATATAAAAATCTTCTTCTTTAAAGATGATGTAGCTGAGATGGATCAGATTTTAACTGATCTGCGAAATGGACATAACTTTAAGGGAAGGGTTAGAAGAAGAACCAAGATGGGTGATGAGATCTATCTTTTAACTACGTATACACCTGTTATTGACCACGAAGGTGAGATTATTAAAATACTAAGCCTTGAAAACGATATAACCGAGCAGGTTGCTATGGAAGAGGAGCTGAAGCGCAGTAAAGATGAGCTGGGCATTATGCTTGAAGAGGCTAAAAAAGAGGTGACCGAACAATTTAAAGAAATAGAGGCTGTTAAAATTAGAAATGAAAAAACGCTTGAAGGAGCTTTGGATGCCATCATCACTACCAATAAAGATGGAATACTGGAGTTCTTTAACCTGGCTGCTGAAAAACTTTGGGGATTTGACCGGAGTGAAGTTTTAGGTAAGCATGTTTCTATGTTGTTCTCTGAAGAAACAGCCAAAAACGATGAATTTATATCTGCTTTTGTTTCAAACGAAAAAGAAAAAATTATTGGTGAACGTAGAGAAGCACCAATAAAAAATAAGGTGGGTAGTGAAGAACCTGTTTTATTCCTTCTTTCTGAAGCCAAAGTAGGTGAAGACCATTCTTATACTGCATTTATCCAAAATGTTGAGGTAGAGTTATTTTAAGTGGATAGTATGATAGGGGAGACTGCATTTAGAGATTACCTAGATGAATTGAAAAAGCATACTCCATATGATTTTAGTGAGTATTCTGATAATTCGATTCATAGGCGAATCCGGAAAATTTTGAAGGATTACGATATCACTATGCAGCAATTGTTGGAAAAGACAAAGACCGACGAAGATTTTGTTGAGAAAGTTGTAGAAGAAATTACCGTTAACACTACTGAATTATTCAGGGATCCAGAAGTATGGACCAGCGTTTACGATAAACTTTATAGTGGAATAAAAGGGAAGAAAAACATTAATATTTGGCATGCTGGCTGTAGTTCCGGCATGGAAGTGTATTCTAACCTAATTCTTTTAAGTGAACTGGGATTTCTTGATCGGGTTAAAGTGTACGGATCGGATATTAATGCCCGTATGATCCGACAGGCAAAAATGGGTAAGTATGCCTTAAAGTTTAATCTGGCTCAGTTAAAAGCATTTAATAAGGCTTTAAAGAAAAAACCAATCTTAGGGATTTCAGAGATTGATTTCACAAAGTATTTCGATTTTGATGAAAGTGAAGATTCTTTAGTTGTTAAAGAATTTTTGCGTAAGATACCATGGTTTGTTAAGCATGATTTGGTTCAGGAAGAGGTACCATTCTATAATAAATTTGATATAATTTTTTGCCGAAATGTGTTGATTTATTTCAATGCCAGTTTACAATCAAAGCTGTTTAAGCGGTTTCATGATCAAATGTTTCCGGGTGGTTATCTATTGCTTGGTAATCATGAAGGTATGTCAGGTTTTTATAAAACTAAGTTTAGTAAGAATGGGCCTTTATTTGTAAAAAATAATTCCTTTCATTTTAAATATTAGTTGAATGGCCTTAAACTATAGCATACGAGAACTAAGGGAATTATCAGATACTCTGGCAAAAGAAACCAAAATGCCAATAGATCAGATGAGTCAATCTTTCCTGAAAAGAAGATTGTATCTGTTTGGTGAAAAAAAAGGTATTAAACGAAATGAGCAGCTGATTACCGGATTAAAAAATGAAGTTTTTAAAGAAGAACTGATTAGTAGCGTTGTAGTTCCTGTTACAGAGTTGTTTCGTGATGCTGGTGTCTGGCGAAAAATAAGAGATCATTTTCTTACCTTATCCAATCAAGCTCAAATTCTGGTTTGGATACCACAAATATCTTCGGGTGAAGAATTATATACGCTTTTGATTATTGCAAAAGAGACTGGTGTTTTCGATAAGCTTGATGTTACAGCTGGTTATTGTGCATCAGAAACTAAAGAATTAGTAGAGAAAGGTATTCTACTTAGTAAAAAGATGGATACCAATCTATATAATTACAAACGGTATGAAGGTAAGGCTGCCTTAGAAGATTATATTGAGGAGGAGAATGGATCATTAAGGCTTAAATCATCGTTGCTTCAAAAGGTAAGATTTAAGAAAGGATGTGTTACACAAGGTCAGCCGGATAGTAAAGTGGATTTAGTTCTATTTAGAAATGTGATGCTTTATTACAAAAAAGACTATCATATAATTCTAAAAGATGAAATAGATAAATGCCTGAAACCAGGCGGATGGTTATGTCTTGGTGTTAGAGAACAATTACCAAATCCGTTTTCAGATAGATTTGAATGTATCGACAGTAAAGAAAAGATTTATAATAAGTATAATGCTTTAATTCAATAATCCAGTTGATGTTTTTAAAATACAAAGCGGTTGTAATAGGAGGTTCGGCAGGTAGCTTCTCTGTGGTCAGTAAAATTTTATCAAAAATTGACTCTGGCTTTCCATTGCCCGTTATCTTGTGTTTGCATCGTTTAAAACACGTAAGATCAGGATTACTTGAGAGTATTAACCTTAAATCAAATCTGGAAGTAATTGAACCTCATGATAAGGATTCGATAGTACCGGGCAAAGTATATCTTGCACCATCTAATTATCACTTATTTATTGAGTACGATGGATCATTTAGCTTATCAACGGAGGAACCGTTAAATCATAGTCGTCCATCAATTGACCATACACTTTCTTCGGCAGCTTATTTTTATCGTGATAAACTTATTGGAATTCTGTTAACCGGTGCAAATAAGGATGGTGCTAAGGGAATGAAAGATATTGCTGATAAAAAAGGTTTTACCATTGTTCAGGATCCGGCAACCTGTGATGTTGACACAATGCCAAAGATGGCTTTGCGATTGATGACCCCATCCAAGGTGATGTCACCGGATGAAATTATTCAGTATTTAAACCAACTAGCGAGATAATTTTATGAGTAAAGACAAGTATATATTTTGGTTTGGCTTCATCTTTCTGATTTTTGTTATTACTAAGTATTATTTTGTACCCTCAGTAATTTCTCCTGTTTACTTTACTTTTGAATTATTATCCCTTTTTGTTGTATTGGGCATGATCTTCTTTGTAAATAGCCAGTTAATGCCTAAAGGAAAATGCAATGATGATCAGTTAAAAAAAGACATTGCTAGTCTTCAGAATGAAAATACAAGACTAGAAAACAAAATTAGGGAACTGGAAATAGAAAGACAAAATGAACAGGTTTATCATACTCTTAAAGATAAAATGTTGGCCGAAATAAGTGAAGTGATTCAACAAAGTGAAGAACAGGAAAGGCCCTTCAAAATATTTGAGTTGGTTAAAAGCAGTGTTGAATTAGTAGCCGGAATTCTGTATGTGCAGTGTGATGTGGAAAAATGTTATAAACCTCTAAAGACATATGGTTTGGAAGAGGAATATGTAATAGAAAACATTGTTGTTGGAGAAGGCATACATGGTCAGGTGATCGTTGAGAGAAAAGCAGTGGAATTAGCTGACATACCCGCAGATTATCTGGTTGCTTCTTCAGGAAGTGGAGAAGCTCAACCAACATATATTTACTTTTTGCCCGTAGAGTATAATGGAAAAGGTATTTTACTAGAAGTCGCTTCGTTTAAAAAACTTGGATTAGATTCCATCTGGAATGAGTATCTGAAAAGTGTATATTCATCTGAAGCAGGGCAAAATTAAATTGACAAAACATGGCAGGACTAAAAAAAAGATTGAAACTGATGTTTAGCCATACCGCCATTAACGAGCGGGACTGGTACTTATTGGTAATTGGGCTAATCATGTTGTTGTTTTTGATTTGGTCAGGTTTTCTATCTTTTACAGATTCATATTTTTCTATCGTAAATATTATCGCTATTCATAGCTCCATATTGGTTTGGTTTATTGATTTTATGGTTATATCAACCCCGTTGGGTATACTGTATGCAATTAACTACAGCAGAGTTAAGAATATGAAACTCAATAATCAGGTAGATGAGTTAAGTCAGAGAATTAACCTGAGCATTGAATTAGCCGAGAAAATCAGTAATGGTGAATTGGATGGTATCACTCATGATAATAATCAATTATCGAAAACACTGGTTAATCTGGGTGAAAATCTGAAGAGAAACAGAGAACAGGAAGATATTTATAATTGGATTGCGCGTGGAAAAGAAAGAATTTCAGATATACTCCGATCTCATAACAAAATTGAAGAATTAACTGATGATGTACTTCGTGGTTTCATCGAATATTGTGGAGGTATTCAGGGAACACTTTATTTGCTCGACGAGAATGAATTGGTAAACTCGTCAAGTTATGCCTACAATCGTAAGAGATTTGAAAGACAAAGAATAAGTATCGGAAAAGGGTTGTTAGGTGAAGTTGCCTTCGAAAAGCAAATGATTTATCGTACGGAGATTCCGGACGACTATTTCTATATTACTTCAGGCTTATTGGGAGATAAAAAACCAAAAAGCTTGATTATTATCCCGTTACTTCAGGAAGAAGATTTGCAGGGAGTTGTGGAAGTGGCTTTTCTTGCTAATAGTCTTCCCAAACATGTTTTGGAATTATCAGAAGAACTGAGTGGTATTATAGGGCGAACCATTTATAACCTTAAAATCAATCAGAGAACAGCCAATCTTTTAACTGAATCTCAAAAGATGACTGAGATTCTTCAGAGTAATGAAAAGCAATTGCAGCAGAATGCAGCCGAGATGCTTGAGGCGAAAGAAGAATTGGAGAAATCAAATCAGTTGCTTGAGAATCAGATTCAGGAGGTTGAACATGCGCAAAAACGTCTTGAGGCTTTATTAACCAATGCTTCTGAGTTTATCTCTATTTATAACGAGAATCAACAACTCTTATTTGAAAGTCCTTCTGTTAAGCAGATTCTTGGTTATACTCAGGATGATGAGGTTACAGGTATGGATCCTGAGTTGATGACTCCCAGAGGATATAAAACAATCAATAATCTGTTTCAATATTTATTGGAAACACCTGGTGGCGAGCAAACAGCACAGTATACCTATCTGAGAAAAGACGGGCGAAAATTATTTTTGGAAACAAAAGGTAAAAACCTGTTGCACGATCCGGCCATTAAAGGAATAATTTTTAACACCCAGGATATAACAGAGCGAAAGAGGGCAGAGAAGGAAGAACGAATGAAAAGTAGGATGCAATCATTATCAGAGAATTCTCCTGATATGATTATTCGTATTAACACTGCCGGTAAATTGGTTTACGTCAATCCTAAGGTTTCAGAATTTATCGGAAAACCTGTCGCCGAATTGGTTAAAATGAGAGTGAATGAGCTGGAAGTTGATAATCGCCTGAGAGATTATATGAAAGAGACACTGATTGACATCAGATCTACTTTATCGCAATCAATTAATGAAGTTGAGGTTGATGGAGTAGAAAGTACGCATATAATGGAAATTAAAGCCATTCCTGAGTTTAATGAAGAACGCGATCTTGAATCTATCTTGTTTGTAGCTCACGATATGACCGATTTCAAGAAGATTGAACAGGAGATTAAAGAGAAGAATAAAAAGATATCAGATAGTATTAATTATGCACAGCGTATACAAACGGCAATCTTGCCCGATACAAATCTGTTACAGCAATTCTTTCCAAGATCTTTTATTTTCTATCGACCAAAAGATGTGGTAAGTGGCGATTTCCCCTGGATGTTCAAAAAAGATAATCATTTTTATGTGGCAGCGGTTGACTGTACCGGACATGGTGTGCCAGGAGCTTTGTTGTCGTTTATTGGGTATTTCCTTATGAATAATATTGTAAATGCCAGCAACGATGTAACAGCTGCAGAACTCCTGGATATGCTTCATCTGGATGTACGTCGTACTTTGAGACAGGATCAGGAAGGTGCCAATGGCAGAGATGGTATGGATCTGGCTTTGGTTAAGATTGATCTGGAATCGGATGAGATGCAGTTTGCCGGAGCACATAACCCATTATATCTTTTATCGGAAGGAGAATTGCTTGAGTATAAAGGAACACGAAAAGGAATTGGAGGAAAACCATTATTGAAGAAAGTTGAGAAAGACTTTGAAAACCATCTGATAAAGTACAAGAAAGGAGACCAATTCTTTATTTTCTCTGATGGATTACCTGATCAGATAGGTGGACCAGAAGGGCGTAAATTCCAGTCTAAGAGAATTCGTGAAACCCTTACTGAAGTTCCTAACCAAACAATGGCCCATTTCGAACGTCATTTTGCCCAATCATTCTATGACTGGATGGGAGAATATAAGCAGGTAGATGATGTACTTTTAATTGGTATCGAGCTATAAGACGCAGATATATTTATTAAAAATAAAAGCCAGATTCTTCAGAGTCTGGCTTTTCAATGTTTTTAAATAAGATATTGAAACAAATCGGGATTATCGTTGAGGTATTCAACAACAAACCCATTGGCCTTCATTCGTTCAGTTAAGCCATTAAAATCTTCTTTTTTGTGAAGTTCAATTCCAACAAGAGCCGGACCTTTTTCACGACTGGTTTTCTTGCGATATTCAAAGTGGGTAATGTCATCACCGGGTCCTAAAACCTGATCAACAAAATCTTTTAAAGCACCTGCTCTTTGAGGAAAACGAACGATAAAATAGTGTTTTAAACCTTCGTAAAGGAGTGATCGCTCTTTAATATCTTCCATGCGGGTAATATCATTATTACTTCCGCTAAGAATGCACACCACGTTTTTACCTTTGATTTTGTCTGCATAAAACTCAAGTGCTGCGACACTTAATGCTCCGGCAGGCTCAACCACAATAGCATCAAAATTATATAATTCAAGAATCTTGGTGCAAATTTTTCCTTCCGGAACCAGAATCATATCGTCTATAATCTTTTGACATATTGCAAAAGTGTAGCTACCTACTTTTTGAACGGCTGCACCATCAACGAATTTATCAATCTCCTTCAGTTCAATCACTTCACCTGTTTTAAGCGATTCGAACATAGCAGGTGCTCCGGCAGGTTCAACACCAATTATTTTGGTGTCAGGACTCATGTGCTTTATGTAGCTTCCTAATCCGGCTACCAAACCACCACCTCCAATAGGAACGAAAATATAATCAATCTTTTCTTTGGTTTGCTCCAGTATTTCCAATCCAACAGTTCCCTGTCCTTCTATTATTTTGGGGTCGTCAAACGGATGTATGAAGGTCTTGCCTGTTTTGGTACATTCATCCATGGCAGCATTATACGAATCATCATAAGTGTCGCCAATCAATACTACCTTAACTTTATCCTGACCAAACATTTTAACCTGGTTCACCTTTTGTTTGGGTGTTGTGCTTGGCATGTAAATAATACCATCAATCCCCAGCATCTGGCATGAATATGCAACTCCCTGTGCATGGTTACCGGCACTGGCACATACAATGCCTGCTTTGATTTGTTCGTCAGAAAGGCTCTTTATTTTATTATAAGCACCCCTTATTTTATAAGATCGTACCGTTTGAAGGTCTTCTCTCTTCAGAAATATATTAGCCTGGTATTTGGCTGATAAATTGCGGTTTTTAGTAATGGGAGTAGTCTCAACAATATTATTGAGTGTAAGTTTGGCAGCAAGTATATCCTCAACTTTGGGAGAGTAAGGATTTTGTGTTGATTGATTATTGTTTTTCATTTTGTTGATAAGAAAAAACACCGGCCATGAATCTGACCGGTGTTTCTATGTTACTTTTTAATGTAATCTGCTAACCAGTCGCCGACTTCAGATGTTTTAAAGGCTTTTGCGCCTCTTGAAATATCTTCTGTAACAACGCCTTCTTCCAATGATTTATTAACCGCATCGCGCACAGCTTGTGCTTCATCCAATAAATCAAGCGATTCTAATAACATGGCAGCTGAAAGAACAGTTGCAACCGGGTTGGCAATGTCTTTTCCTGCAGCCTGTGGATACGATCCGTGAATTGGTTCGAAAACAGAGGTGTGAATACCAACTGAAGCCGATGGTAATAAGCCTAGTGATCCAGTGATTACTGAAGCTTCATCGCTAAGGATGTCACCAAACATGTTTTCAGTAACCATCACATCAAATTTCTTTGGCCACTGGATTAATTGCATGGCGGCATTATCAACAAACATGTAATCAACTTCAATATCCTTATAATCGCCTTCCATAGCCTGAGCTGTTTCTCTCCACAGACGAGAGGTTGCCAAAACGTTTGCTTTATCAACAATGGTTAATCGTTTATTACGTTTTTCAGCATATGAATAAGCCAGTTTAAGGATGCGTTCAACCTCATCGGTCGTGTAGGTACAGGTGTCAAAAGCTTTTTTCAAATCTTCAGAACGACCTTTATCACCGAAATAGATACCGCCTGTTAACTCGCGAACCACAACAAAGTCGGCACCTTCAACAATATCTAATCGCAAAGGGCTTTTGTCAAGCAATGAAGGGAAAGTTGTAACAGGACGAATATTGGCATATAAGCCTAATTTTTTACGCATCGCCAAAAGTCCTTGTTCAGGACGAACTTTAGCTTTAGGATCGTTATCGAATTTAGGATCACCAATGGCACCGAATAGAACCGCATCAGCTTTCATACAAATTTCGTGTGTCTCTTCCGGGTATGGATCTCCAACCTGATCAATGGCAGTGGCGCCAACCAAAGCATTGTTATAGTTTACTTCATGTCCGAATTTAACAGCAACAGCATCAATTACTTTTTGAGCTTGTGCTACAATTTCTGGTCCGATGCCATCTCCTGGCAAAACTGCAATATTTAATTTCATTATCTTAGATAGTTTTATCTGGCTGCTAGAAGCTAGCAACTAGTTGCTAGTTCTATAAATTAATGTTCTCGTTTTCTATTAAGTTTAGCATTTTAACGGTTGCTTTGATGGCTGCTTCTGTCTGGTCGGCATCCAATCCCCGTGTTTTAAATACTTTATCATTATACTCCCACGATATAACCGTTTCAACAAAGGCATCGGTTTTACCGCCAGGAGGGATCGTTACGTAATAATCGGCCAATAAAGGATGTGGTTTTTTCAACTCATCGTAGATTTTCCAGAGTGCCTTCATAAATGCGTCGTACTGACCGTCGCCAGCTGAGGAAGCCTGGTAATCTTTATCATTGATCTTAATGCTTAACGAAGCCGTTGGCTTCATTCCGCGTGTCAAAGATAAGCTGTAATTGTTAACCTTTATATACTCATTGATGGAAGAACTCTTTAAAACATCAGAAATAATATAAGGAAGATCTTCCGTAGTGACAGTTTCCTTTTTATCACCCAGTTCTATTACTTCTTTGGTGACGCGTTGCATCTCTTCTGTTGAAAGACTGATGCCAAGTTCCTCAAGGTTTTTAAGAATATTGGCTCTTCCTGAAGTTTTTCCTAGAGCATATTTTCTGACTCTTCCAAAACGCTCAGGCATCAGATTGTTAAAATACAGATTATCCTTACTGTCACCATCGGCGTGAATACCTGCACATTGTGTAAAAACGTATTCGCCGGTTAGTGGTTTATTGGCCGGAATACGAATGCCACTGAAACTTTCTACAACCTGACTGGCTCTGGTTAATTTCGATTCGTCGATATTGGTTTTAGCTTTCAGTTGATCAGTCAACACCCCTACAACACTAGCCATTGGTGCATTTCCTGCCCTTTCGCCCAAACCATTAATGGTGGTATGAATACCTTTAAATCCAGATTTTACGGCTGCAAAAACATTTGCAACAGCTAAATCATAATCGTTATGCGCATGAAAATCGAAATGCAGATTTGGATATCTGGTGATGATGGCTGAACAAAATTCTTTTACTTGATCAGGATTTAAAACACCAAGTGTATCAGGTAGCATAAATCGTTTAATGGAATCATCCTGTAATTGATCTAATAAAAAGAATACATATTCAGGTGAGTCAATCATGCCGTTCGACCAGTCCTCAAGATAAATATTAATATCAATATTCATCTCACGGGCTTGTTTTAAAACACCCCTGATGTCTTCAATATGTTCTTCAGGAGTTTTTCGTAACTGGCTGGTTACATGTTTTAAAGAACCTTTTGTTAAAAGGTTACAAACCCTTGCACCGGTATCCTTTATCCAATTGAGAGATACTCCGTTGTCGACAAAACCTAAAACCTCAATTCTATCAAGCAGGTTATTTTTTGCTGCCCATTCACTAATTTTTTGAACAGCTTTAAACTCCCCTGCACTAACCCTGGCTGATGCTACCTCTATTCTGTCTACTTTTAGTTCTTGAAGAAGAATACGCGCCATGGTAAGCTTCTCAGAATCGTTAAAAGAAACGCCTGTTGTTTGCTCGCCATCCCTGAGGGTCGTATCCATTAGCTCTATAGTCATCCCCTTTATGGTTTTTGGTTTATGTGTTTTGCTTTATAGTGGTTATGCAAAAAACCTACCGATAATGGCAAGTATCGGTAGGTTCAAACAAAGAATCAAAATTTTATCGCTTGCTTTTCGTACGCACTTATTTCGTCTTTTAGACTCAATAAGTAATCGATATCATCGTATCCATTCACAAGACAATTCTTTTTATATGAATTGATTTCGAATGATTCAGATTCACCTGTACTGACATTGGTAATAGTTTGATTTTCCAAATCAATCTTTACCTCTGCCTTTGGATCTGCATCAATTGATTTGAACAGACCGGCTAGAAATGCATCCGTTACCTGCACTGGCAAAACACCATTGTTTAATGAGTTATTGCGGAAAATATCAGCAAAGAAACTTGATACAACTGCTTTGAATCCATAGCCTGCTATAGCCCAAGCAGCATGTTCACGACTCGATCCGCTACCAAAGTTTTTACCAGCCACTAACACACTTCCTGAATAAATTGGATTATTCAAAACAAAATCTGCTTTTGGCTGACCAGCTTTGTCGTAACGCCAGTCGAAAAATAAATTATCTCCGAAACCATCCTTTGTTGTTGCTTTTAAGAAACGGGCCGGAATAATCTGATCGGTGTCCACATTCTCAATTGGTAATGGAACTACCGTAGTTTGTACTGTTACAAATTTATCTATTGGCATAATGTATTCCTCCGTTTTACAAATTAAAAATGGTTCTTGGATCGGCAATAGTACCGGTTACAGCAGCTGCAGCAGCAGTCAGCGGACTTGCCAGTAACGTGCGTGAACCGGGTCCCTGACGACCTTCAAAGTTTCTGTTTGAAGTTGATACAGCGTATTTGCCTTCAGGAATTTTATCATCATTCATAGCCAAACAAGCTGAACATCCTGGCTGACGTAATTCAAATCCTGCTTCTTCCAATACTTCTTTGATACCTTCGGCAATGGCCTGTTTTTCAACCTGCTTACTACCAGGAACAATCCATGCAGTTACATTGTCAGCTTTTTTACGACCTTTTACTGCAGCAGCAAAAGCACGTAAGTCTTCAATACGACCGTTGGTACAACTACCTAAGAATACATAATCGATTTGTTTTCCTTCCAGTTTATCACCAGGAGCAAATCCCATGTAATCCATCGATTTTTGAAAGGTTACCTTAGAGCTGGCATCGATGCTATCCAAAGTAGGAATGTTACCTACAATTTTTTCACCCATTCCCGGATTGGTTCCATAGGTAATCATTGGCTCAATATCAGCCGCTTCGTAATGTAATTCTTTATCGAAAACAGCATCCTCATCAGTTACCAATGTTTTCCAGTAAGCAACAGCTTTTTCCCACTGTTCACCTTGTGGTGCATATTCGCGACCTTTAACATACTCAAAAGTAGTTTCGTCAGGAGCAATCATACCACCACGCGCTCCCATTTCAATACTCATATTACAGATAGTCATACGGGCTTCCATTGAAAGGCTGCGGATAGCAGAACCTGCAAACTCAACGAAATATCCTGTACCACCTCCGGTTGAGATTTTTGAAATGATATAAAGAATGATATCTTTTGATGTAACACCGTTGGCTAGAGTACCTTCAATGTTAATGCGCATCTTTTTAGGTTTTGGCTGCATAATACATTGTGTAGCCAAGGCCATTTCAACCTCACTGGTACCAATTCCAAAAGCAATGCTTCCGAAGGCACCATGAGTAGAAGTATGACTGTCACCGCAAACAATGGTCATACCTGGTTGAGTGATACCCATTTCTGGTCCAACTACGTGAACAATACCATTGTAAGGATGATTTAAACCATACATGGTAATTCCATTCTCTTCACAGTTTTTCTTCAATGTTTCAACCTGCACTCTTGATAATTCATCATGAATGGTAAGGTGCTGATCAACTGTTGGAATATTATGATCGGGAGTTGCGATCACCTGATTAGGGCGGGCAACCTGAATACCTCTTGCTTTTATTCCTCCAAAAGCTTGAGGGCTTGTCACTTCGTGGATGAAATGACGGTCGATATACAAGACATTAGGTCCGTCCTCAATAGTCTTGACAACGTGACTGTCCCATATTTTATCAAATAATGTTTTTGCCATTTTTTTTAAAGTATCAAGATTTAAGTATCAACTATCAAGAGTATTTACCAATTGTAGGTAATAAATGTCTTATGGGTTGATACTTTAAATCTTATGTCTAAATAATTATCCTATTTTTGAGATAGCATCTAAAAATGCTTCCACCGAAGCAGTTACAATGTCAACGTTGGCAGAAAAGCCATAGAACGACTGGCCTTTATGATCAATCTGAACATGTACCTTACCAATGTCGTCACTACCACGTGTGATAGCTTGAATCAAAAATTCTTCAAGGTGAACTTTACGTTTAACCAACTTTTTAACGGCTGTAAAAGCAGCGTCAATTGGTCCGTTTCCTGAGGCTGTTTCAACAAATGTGTCGCCATTAAAGCTTACTGCAACGGTTGCAGTTGGAACAGTAGAACTACCTGCAACAACCTGAAGGGTTTCAAGCTTGATAGAACGATCTTCTTTGATTCGCTCAGTACCAGCCAAAGCTTCCAAATCTTCGTCAGCAACATCTTTCTTTCTGTCAGCCAATTCCAGGAATCGCTGATAGATGTCGTTTAGTTCTTCTCCGTCGAAATCGTATCCCAATACACTCAGGCGATGCTTAAGAGCAGCACGACCACTACGGGCGGTTAATACAATACTCGACTCTTTTACGCCTACATCTGCAGGATCGATAATTTCGTAGTTTTCACGATTTTTCAATACTCCATCCTGATGGATACCCGATGAATGAGCAAAAGCGTTTCGGCCTACAATAGCCTTGTTAGCCTGAACAGGCATGCGCATTAATGTTGAAACCAGCTTACTGGTTTTCATTATCTGAGTGGTATCAATCGAAGTATCGAAATTCAAATCGTGGTGGCATCGCATTGCCATTACCACTTCTTCTAAAGACGTATTACCCGCGCGTTCACCTAATCCGTTGATGGTAACCTCAACCTGACGGGCACCATTAATCACACCAGATAAAGTATTAGCGGTAGCCATACCAAGATCGTTATGGCAATGTGTTGAAAGAATGGCTTTATCAACGTTTGGAACATTGTTAACCAAATAAGCAATTTTAGCTCCGTATTCAGCTGGTAAGCAATATCCGGTTGTGTCAGGGATATTAATTACGGTAGCACCGGCTTTAATAACTGCTTCAACTACACGTGCCAGATATTCGTTATCAGAACGACCGGCATCTTCGGCATAGAATTCTACGTCTTCAACAAAACGGCGAGCATATTTAACAGCTTCAACAGCTCTTTCAATAATTTCGTCTTCATTAGAATTCAATTTGTACTTTATATGGTATGGTGAAGTACCGATACCTGTATGGATACGTCCGTTTTTTGCATATTTAAGTGCATCTGCTGCTACTTCAATATCTTTTTTAACGGCACGTGTCAAAGCACAAATAGTTGGGTTTGTTACAGCTTTAGATATTTCAACCACCGAGTTAAAATCACCCGGGCTTGAAACGGGGAATCCTGCTTCGATTACATCCACACCAAGCTTCTCGAGCTGACGGGCTACTTCTATTTTCTCAATAGTGTTTAACTGACATCCCGGCACCTGCTCGCCGTCTCTTAAAGTTGTATCGAATATATATACTTTATTACTCATGATAATCGGGTTTAAATGATTACTCCATTACCTTTTCCCCTAAGTATTAATGGAGTTTCAACCTTTTATAAACACCGGATAATTTGTTTTGTTTTATCCGGTGTTGAGTATGGTTGAATATTATTACTGGTTTTCTGGTCTCAATTTACGGACAGCAGCACCTGCTTGCCACATCTCCGATTCGCGGAGTTCTTTGAGTTCCTCTTCCAGTTTAACCCTATAATCTGGCTGGCTGTTTGAATCAATCGAACGTTGTGCCTCGTTACCGGCAGCAACTTCGCTATATAATTTTTCAAATACTGGCTTGGTAGCATCGCGGAATGGTTTCCACCAGTCTAATGCACCACGCTGAGCTGTAGTTGATGTATTGGCATACATCCAGTCCATACCGTTTTCAGCAACCAATGGCATCAAACTTTGAGTTAATTCTTCAACTGTTTCGTTGAAAGCCTCAGATGGAGAGTGACCATTTGCACGTAATACTTCGTACTGAGCAGCAAAAATACCCTGGATACATCCCATTAAAGTACCACGCTCACCAGTTAAGTCAGAATAAACCTCACGTTTAAAATCAGTTTCGAACAGGTAACCAGAACCTACTCCGATACCTAATGCAATTACGCGATCCCATGCTTTACCGGTAGCATCCTGAAAGATAGCGAAGCTTGAGTTCAAACCACGTCCTTCAAGGAACATGCGACGTAAGCTGGTTCCTGATCCTTTAGGAGCAACCAAAATAACATCTACATCGGCAGGAGGTACAATACCAGTGCGTTCTTTGTAAGTAATACCAAATCCGTGAGAGAAGTAAAGGGCTTTTCCAGGAGTTAAGTGTTTTTTAACTGTATCCCACATCTGAATCTGACCAGCGTCAGAAAGAAGATACTGAATAATTGTTGCGCGTTCTAGAGCTTCTTCAATTTCAAAAAGTGTTTCTCCGGGAACCCATCCGTCAGCAATTGCTTTATCCCATGTTTTTGATTCTTTACGCTGACCAATGATTACGTTGAAACCGTTATCCTTAAGGTTAAGAGATTGTCCAGGACCTTGCACACCATATCCGATTACCGCAATGGTTTCGTCTTTTAATACTTCGCGTGCTTTTTCCAATGGGAACTCTTCCCTCATTACAACGTTTTCTTCAGTTCCTCCGAAATTAATTTTTGCCATGATAAAATATTGATTAATGTTTATGTTTAAATCTGATAGCTATTAGCTGAAGGCAGATAGCTTTTTAATCTAATATTGATAGATCGTTTTCTAATTTAACCAGATAGTTTGAGAGTAATTCCTGATTGAGTTTGGTAACTGCAATTCGGCCTGATCGAACAAACTGAGAAACTCCAAACCGATTCAGTTTATCAAAGAGCTCCTGCGTTTCATCTTTATGACCCGTTTTTTCAATTACTGTATATTCAGAAGTTACTTCCAGTATCCTTGCTCCATATTGGCGAACCAGTTTTTCAATCTCGTTGCTGTTGAGCAAAGCTTCTGTTTTTACTTTATATAAAGCAATTTCCTGATGTATAACTTCCTCCGCTGTAAATACAAAGGCTTTTAATACATCGATACGACGTTCGATTTGCCCAAGCAATTTATTAATTTGATCACGAGATGTAAAGACCACAATGGTAAATTTGTGCACACCTGGTATGGCTGACTCAGAAGTGGTCAAACTTTCGATGTTGATATGACGGCGTGTGAAAATAGTTGTAATCTGATTTAACAAACCGACATGATTTTCTGAGTATATTGATAGGGTGAATTCTTGTTTCATCTTTTCTTTTTTTAGATATGAGAATGATCGAAGCTAGCTTAATGGCTTATTATCATTCTCCATTTTTAATTTCTAAAATCTAATTTTATAAGAATCTGATATCGATTTACTCAAGGCGTATTTCTGAAACAGATGCACCTGTTGGTACCATCGGAAATACATTACCTTCTTTTTCTACTCTTACTTCAAGTAGATACGGTCCGTCATGTTCTACCATTTTCTTCACTGCATCATCCAATTCTTCACGTTTATGAACAATCGAGCTTTCGACGTAATATCCTTTACAGATAGTTTGGAAATCAGGATTTTCCAATAGCGTTGATGCATATCTTCTGTCAAAAAATAGTTCCTGCCACTGGCGTACCATTCCCAGGTAGTTATTATTCAGAAGAATAATTTTTACAGGCGCTTTAGTCTGATAAATTGTTCCCAGCTCCTGAATGGTCATCTGAATACCTCCGTCACCAACAAACAGACACACCGGTCTTTCTGGCATACCTAATTGTGCTCCAAGAGCAGCTGGTAATCCAAATCCCATGGTTCCAAGGCCACCTGAGGTAACTACACTTCTGGTATTTTTAAATTTGAAATATCTCGAAGCAATCATTTGCTGCTGACCTACATCAGTCACCATGATAGCGTCATTGTCATAAGCTTCAGTCACTCTGCGAACCACTTCTCCCATGGTTAATCCTTCTTTGGCAGGATATAACTCCGGAGTGATGATTTTCTGGTCTTCGATCTTATCACATGCTCTGAATTCCTTTACCCATTCATCATGGTTTGTTTCTGAAACCATTTCGGTAATCATAGGTAACGATTGTTTAACATCACCAACAACCGGAACATCAGCATATATGATTTTATTGATTTCAGCCTTATCAATTTCAAGGTGAATAACCTTTGCATTGGTAGCATATTTCTGAACATTACCTGTCACCCTATCGTCAAAACGCATACCAATGGCGATGATTAAATCACTTTCGTTGGTTTTAACATTGGGGCCATAGTTACCATGCATTCCCAACATACCAACATTTAAAGGGTGATCAGATGGTAATGCAGATAATCCTAATAAGGTCCATGCTGCAGGAATTCCTGTTTTCTCAAGGAATGTTTTCAATTCATCTTCAGCACCACCTAAGATAACACCCTGTCCAACTAAAGCCAATGGTTTTTTAGAAAGGTTGATTAAACGTACTGCCTCAGCAATTGAATCCTTTTTTATTGGAAATGTAGGTTTGTAACTACGTATTTTAACTTGCTTATTGTATTCGAAGTCAAGCATGCCAAATTGGGCATCTTTTGTAATGTCAAGCACAACAGGGCCAGGTCTGCCTGTTCTGGCTATATAAAAAGCCTTGGCAATGGCTTCAGGAATTTCTTCGGCTCTTTTAACCTGGTAATTCCATTTGGTAATGGGCTGGGTAATACCAACTACATCTGTTTCCTGAAATGCATCAGTACCTAACAATGGAGAAGCTACCTGGCCACTGATTACTACCATTGGTGTTGAATCAATCATTGCGTCAGCAATGCCGGTTACTGCATTAGTAGCACCCGGACCACTGGTTACTACACAAACACCAACTTTACCTGTTACCCGTGCAAATCCCTGAGCTGCATGAACAGCACCTTGCTCATGACGTACCAACACGTGGCGTAATTTTTCCTGATAGTGGTATAGGGCATCATATACTGGCATGATAGCGCCTCCCGGATATCCAAAAATTAAGTCTACACCTTCGTGCAGTAACGACTGAATTACGGCTTCTGAGCCATTCATTCTTTGCTTTTTCATTGGATTTGCCTCCTTTGTTTCTGGTTGCGTTTTTGTTTCCATATCACTTGGAGTTTTTATGGATGTTTTATCAGAAACTCGTTTTTAAATTATAGTCTCTGTTTTTAATCAATTAATCTCACTGCGCCTTTATCAGCTGAACTTACCAGGCTGGCGTAGGCTTTTAAAGCTTTAGAAATGTTCCTGACTCGATCACCGGGTTTGAAAGCTAAACTTCCTTTTGCTTCCTCTTCCTTACGGCGTTGAGCCAGTTCTTCGTCTGAGATATTGAGTTCAATTTTTCTGTTGGGAATATCAATTGTGATAGGATCACCATTTTGTACCAATGCAATGTTTCCACCGGCTGCGGCTTCGGGTGATGCATGACCAATAGATAAACCAGAGGTACCACCTGAAAAGCGACCATCAGTTAATAAGGCACAGGCTTTTCCTAAATGTTTTGATTTAAGATAAGAAGTTGGATATAGCATTTCCTGCATACCTGGTCCGCCTTTAGGTCCTTCGTATCTGATGATTACCACATCACCTGCTTTAACTTCATCAGACAAAATACCATCGATGGCTTCATCTTGCGATTCATAAACACGAGCAGTTCCGTTAAAGGTGAAGATTGATTCATCTACACCGGCAGTTTTTACGATACATCCCTTTTCTGCCAAGTTACCAAATAAAACAGCTAAACCTCCATCTTGAAAATAGGCATGTTCGATATCGCGGATACAACCTTTCTGGCGATCTAAATCCAACTCAGCATATTTTGTTTTTTGCGAACCCATAGTAAGATTAAACATACCTGCCGGAGCACTTGAATACACTTCATAAGCATTTTCAGTGGCAGTACCACCTGCAACATCATAATCTTTCAATGCATCAGCCAACGTTGGGTAATCAATACGACTTACATCAGTATGTAATAATCCTCCGCGGTTTAATTCGGCTAAGATACCCAAGATCCCACCAGCACGGTTAACGTCTTCGATATGATAATGCGAGTTTGGAGCTACTTTAGATAATACAGGAGTTTTACGCGATAAGCGGTCAATATCATCCATGTTGAAATCAACGCCTGCTTCGTGGGCGATTGCTAAAATATGCAATACTGTATTAGTTGAACCACCCATGGCTATATCCAATGTCATTGCATTTTCGAATGACTTGTAAGTGGCAATTGAGCGAGGCAATACAGAATCGTCACCATCGCGATAATATTTATAAGTAATATCTACA
This sequence comes from Carboxylicivirga caseinilyticus, assembly GCA_025499705.1. Lineage (GTDB taxonomy): Bacteria > Bacteroidota > Bacteroidia > Bacteroidales > Marinilabiliaceae > Carboxylicivirga > Carboxylicivirga caseinilyticus. The sequence continues at coordinate 174,777 of JAFMVE010000005.1, read as the reverse complement.
ATTAAGTCGGCTGCTTTTTCAAATAAACCTTTACGGTTCTGATGAGTCGCAACAATGGTTCCGTTTCCTGGTAAAGCTAATCCGATTGCTTCATTCAGGCAGTTCATTGAGTTTGCAGTAAACATACCTGAACATGAACCACATGTAGGACATGCATTGCGCTCAACAGCATTAACTTCTTCATCCGAAACTGAGTCATCAGCAGCCATTACCATTGCATCAACCAAGTCTAATGCTTTGTTTCCTACTTTACCAGCTTCCATTGGTCCACCGGAAACAAAAATAGTTGGGATGTTCAATCGCATGGAAGCCATCAACATTCCCGGAGTAATTTTATCGCAGTTACTGATACAAACCATTGCATCTACTTTGTGTGCATTGGCCATGTATTCAACACTATCGGCAATAATATCACGAGATGGCAAAGAGTATAACATACCATCGTGCCCCATGGCAATACCATCGTCGATGGCTATTGTATTGAATTCAGCAGCAAAACATCCATTTGCTTCAATGCGTTGCTTTACCATTTGACCTATGTCGTGCAAATGAACATGACCAGGTACAAACTGTGTAAATGAATTAACAACTGCAATAACAGGCTTGCCAAAATGATTTTCTTTCATTCCGTTGGCTCGCCAAAGACTGCGGGCTCCTGCCATTCGTCTTCCTTCTGTTGTTGTTGCGCTTCTTAAAATTCGTTTCATTTGATTTTTATGGTTGTTTTGCTTAAAAAAAAAGCCTTTCTCATGTGTGAGAAAGGCTTAATAATATCTTATATTCAATTAACTATACACCATTCTCACGACCCTCAGCTAATAATGACTAAGAGAATAATAATAATATCGAGAACGAGTGTTAAGTTGAATTTCATCTATGCTTGTGCTTTTTACGGTAGCAAATGTAGAATTGATTTCGTTAACTCCAAAGAAATAATCAAAAAAAATCCAAAAAAAATTAATAATTGAAAGCTTGTCGTATAAATAGCTTATTGTTTTTATGTATTCTTTCTGTAATTATATAAGTTCGAAAATGCGAAAACATTAAAGGACTTCGGGGTATTATTTAATAAGCCAGAAATACAGATAATTAGAACATTTGGTCGGTTTTTTGACAGTTAAATAATATCAAATAAAATTGTAAGTTCAGATTAAGGGATTTCAATTTTTAAAAAGAGGTAGAAATACTATCTGATTTGCATGCTAAAAAATTATCATAAGCTTTACTTACCTCTACCATCATATCATATTCCGATAGTTTAGGATCGATATTGTGTTTCGTTCTTAAAAAAACAATGAATGAGTCAAGGCTTGCGCCTTCTAATTGTGTAAATGCTTGTAAGTTGTCGCGAGAAGTAACCTTATTATAAAGTGAGTAAAGTTGTTCTTCCGCTAATACATGACTATAATGCTTTTGTTCATGTGTTTGACTTTTGCCTCCAAAACTTAAACTGTAGCTAAAATCACCTTTTTCTGCTTTCTGAAAGGCCAAAGCTTCTTTTATGTCAATTTTAAACGGAAGAATATATTCACCTGTTTCCATCATAGGCATATTGGCAACCATACTTCTGAATGAAGCATAGGATCTAAAATGAAATACTTTTATTTCATCTAAAGCATAGGCTTTAGGAGTCACATTCAATATTAATGTATCATTATTTAAATCCAGATCAGCAAGTACCCAATTATTATCCTCGAAACCCATACATCTGAAAAGTAGTGTGTCGGTCGCTGCAATATCCATTCTGAAAATACCCTTTTCATTGGTTTCTTTTCCAATACCTGTTTTGCTGTTGGCTACAAATGCAAACGGAACAGGATTATTAGTTGTTTGATCCTGTATTTTTGCCAAAATTCTTCCCTTTGTTGATGTTTGAGCAATGCTGTTACCCACAATCAACAATATTATTGCACATAAAACAATAAGTCTTTTTCCCGTCATTATTTTTCTTTTTCTTGCTGGTAATGAAAGTATAAATCCATTACCTTATTGGTAATAGATATTTCATTGTCTTGTTCGGTAAGATGTATTTTGGTGTTGCAATATATTAAAAATTTATCCAGTTTCTCACCATCAAGCTCAGTAAGTTGATGAACGAGGTTTCTGGTTAGACGACTTCTTATTTTATCTTCCTGCACCTCTCGTAAAGATTTTATTTTTTGTCGTTCAGAAGGACTTGTATAATAATAGATGTAATTAATGGGTTGAAATAATGCTACTAAGATGGGAGGTTTGTTGTGATAAATAGGTTTAGCATAGGCCATTGTGTCGTATGGTACATAGGAAGGAAATTCCAGTTCTTTTTGTTTCTCTCTTTCCTCTATCAGGTAATCAGTGAATTCTCGAAATTCTTTGAATCCACTTACATCTACTTTATCAAGCATATAGCTTTTTGATTCAAGATCGAAAATAACCAGTTCATCATTATTTAAACTGTCTCTGCTGAAAACCTTTGGCTCAAAGCCAAGAGCTGTTACCATCAGGCTGTCGCCTTTTGGAAATGTAGATTTGAACTCACCTAATGAATCACAGGCAAAGATTCTTACCATTTTAAAACTGGCAACCTGTGCATTGGGTATGGGGATACTGTCGGAATGATTAATTACTTTTCCATGAATCCATATTAATTCTGGCTGTTGAGCAACTGAATTCAGCTTTACTAAAAATGAAAAAATAAGGATGATATAGAAAGGGAGGTTTTTCATTCGTTATGAAATCATATTATCTAAGTTAAATGCAAATCAGGATTAAATGGTTGCCTGATGAGAATTATTAAATTAGATTTTATTTCAATCATTAACAATTTCGGTAGAATCGACTTCTTTTTTATATGGGGTGATATCAATCTTTGTCACTTGAAAAAGTTTGGGCTTTAATTGAATGAATTTAACAATTGTCTCTTGATTAAAGAGTGAATCCGCATAAAGAATGGCCGTTTCGTAACCCAGAGCCAGTGCTTTTAGGCTGTCGCCTTCCGGAAAAACAATCTTAAATCTGCCTAATGAATCGGTTGCAAACATCAGGTTTCGACCATAAACACCTATCTGTGTATAAGGAATTGGTGAGCTGTCTATTGAGCTTATTACTTGTCCGTTTATTCCAGTTTCGAGTTCGAACTGGGCTTGTAAATTAGTGCTTAAAAAAAGCAGAATGACAATACATAACGACGAAAGGGGGTTTAATTTCATGAGTCAGGATTATTACCTTGTTTAAATAATGCTAATGATTGGGTAATGGTTGCCTGATATGTTTAAAACATGTTGAAATTTTAATTTGTAAGGTTATAGAACTTGACAATAATGCGAATTAACAGTTGAATCACGATGGGATTCTTTTATGATACATTTGTATACCACCGCTGTAATTCTGGGCTAATTATATTACTTCCTTTGGGGGTTTTGAAATGTGAGATAGACATATTCATCAATAACCCTGCACGAAGCGAGGAGTTTACGAAATAAGAGATAAACAACCACGTCGTGAGTTGAAAATTCATATGAACTATAGAGTTGTATTAATAGTTTTAAAATATTAACAACTAGAGATGAATTGGTTAAAATCAGACGAAGTAGTCTTTTTCGGGTTGATTACTTATTTTTAAGCCTTATTTTTGCAGCAAAATTAAAAAATCATCACAATGAGCGATTTAAAAAATATGATTGAACAAGCTTGGGAAGACCGAAGCTTATTAAATAACACAGAAACCGTTGAAGCCATTAAAACGGTGGTTGAAAAACTGGATAAGGGTGAATTACGAACAGCTGAGCCTAATGGTGACGAGTGGATTGTAAATGAGTGGGTGAAAAAAGCAGTGATTTTATATTTCCCGACTCAGAAAATGGAAACCATCGAAGTGGGGCCATTTGAATTTCATGATAAAATAGCATTGAAAAAAGATTATCAGAAATTGGGTGTTCGAGTAGTTCCTCATGCCGTTGCACGTTATGGTTCATTTATTGAAAGTGGAGTGGTGATGATGCCTTCATATGTTAATATTGGAGCACATGTTGAAACAGGGACCATGGTTGATACCTGGGCAACAGTAGGTAGCTGTGCACAAATAGGAAAAAATGTTCACTTGAGTGGAGGTGTAGGTATTGGAGGTGTATTGGAACCGGTACAGGCTGCTCCGGTTATAATTGAGGATGATGCTTTTATTGGATCACGTTGTATCGTGGTTGAAGGGTGTCGTGTTGGTAAAGAAGCTGTATTGGGGGCTAATGTGGTATTAACCGGGTCTACAAAAATTATTGATGTTACCGGTGATGAGCCAATAGAATATAAAGGATATGTTCCACCTCGCTCGGTAGTTATTCCGGGTTCGTATACCAAGAAATTCCCTGCTGGTGATTTTCAGGTACCAGCAGCATTAATCATTGGTAAGCGCAAAGAGTCGACAGATAAAAAGACTTCCTTAAACGATGCGTTGCGCGAAAATAATGTAGCAGTGTAATATGTTATTAAACGATTTTCAAGAAGTCGTAAATGACTTAAATAGAATAAAATTAAACCGTCAGGCAGTAGCTTGGCGGTTTTTTATTTGTAAAGGTTTTGAGAAAAATATTATTTTTGTAATCGATACCTTATGATGGATACAAACGAAATTTTAATAAAGATCAGAAAGATTGTTCGATCTGTTGATATTGAATCAAAAAAGATTCAAAAAGAATATGGTGTTAGTATTCCACAGGTGTTGTGTTTAAATTTTCTTCATGACTCAAGTAATTATCAGGCTACTCAGGGTGAGATTCGTAAATTTTTAAATCTCAATTCATCAACTGTTAGCGGCATTATTAACCGGCTTGAAAAAAAAGGTTATCTGGCCCGTTTGCCAAAAACCGGAGATAAAAGGGTTGTTAATATTGCGTTAACTTCAGCAGGTGATTCTTTATTGGATCGTATACCTGCGTTACTTCATGAGCAGTTATCTGAAAGACTCCAAAAATTAGATTCTAAAGAATTAGAAAGCGTGCAGCATAGTTTAAATACATTGGTAAAACTGCTTAATATTGAACAGGTAGAGGCTTCGCCTTTGATTACGCTTGAAAGTGATCTGGAAGAGGATGAAGTATTGAATCAATAGTTCTTCTTAATTTCTTATTGATTGGGATATTCTGAATAAGTATAGATTATTCTGGGATTATTATATTTTTTTGTAAATTTGTTCGCATAGAAACAAAAATAACTTCTGAGCCTCTTTTCTGGTATTGGTTAATAGTGTTTTTCAATATTAGTATCCATAAATAGAGTGCTATACATCTATTGAGGTGTAAAATTATTTTTCATTGAACCAGAAGTGTTCAACAAATACATCACATACGAACAAATTATGATATACGACAACGCACAAAAAGAAATTGCTTTTAAAATTGCTGAATCTTCCAAGTTCTCTAATTGGAAGGATTGGAAATGGCAATTGAAACATTCCATTCGGTCACTCGAAAAATTTGAATACCTCACGGGTATAAAGTTTAGTGAAAAAGAACGAAATGATCTTAAGAGGACATTTGAAAAGTTTCCGCTTTCTATTACGCCTTATTACTTATCGTTGATTGATAAAAACAATTATAAGAACGATCCTGTTTTTAAGCAATCATTTGGCAGCGTTGATGAGTTAATTACTTTGAAGTCAGAGCTAAATGATCCTTTATCGGAGGATAAAGATAGTCCGGTTAGAGGCATTACTCATCGTTATCCCGATCGTGTTTTGTTTCATGTTAGTAATATTTGTTCAATGTATTGCAGGCATTGTACCCGAAAGCGGAAAGTTGGAGATGTGGATTTTGTACCTTCAAATGATGAATTAATGGAAGGAATAGAATATATTAAGAGAACTCCACAGGTTCGGGATGTTTTGCTTTCTGGAGGAGATCCGTTTATGCTGCCAGATAGTAAAATAGATTGGCTGTTAGCTGAAATAACGAAGATCCCACATGTTGAAATAGTTCGTATAGGAACAAGAATGCCGGTTGTTCTTCCTTATAGAATTACTGATGAATTAATTTCGATACTTAAAAAATATCAGCCACTATGGATTAATACCCATTTTAATCATCCGAATGAAATTACAACCTCTTCAAAGGAGGCTCTGGCAAAACTGGCTGATGCGGGATTTCCTTTAGGTAACCAATCAGTTCTGTTAGCTGATGTTAATGATTGCCCCCGAATAATGAAGACACTATTACACAAATTGGTTCAAAACAGGGTTCGTCCATATTATTTATACCAATGTGATTTGTCCGAAGGTCTTTCGCATTTCCGTACGCCAATTGGTAAAGGAATTGAGATAATGGAAAGTTTGATAGGACACACCAGTGGATTTGCCCGTCCTACCTATGTAATTGATGCGCCAGGTGGAGGAGGCAAGATTCCTGCCATGCCTAACTATATTATTTCATGGTCCACAAATAAAGTAGTGTTGCGTAATTATGAAGGAGTGATAACAACTTATAAAGAGCCGGATAGCTATGAGCCAAAAATGTGTGACAGAAATTGTGAAGAGTGTGACCTGGAACTACAAATAAATGAGAATAATGAAGAATTGGAAGCTGTTGGAATTGAAAAGCTTCTATCTGACAATGATGATACAATATCTTTAATACCTGAAAATAATGAGCGTTTTCAAAGAAGAGATGATAATGCATGATGTTGCCGAAACCATTGGAAATAGTTCGCTAATTCAACATGGTAAACACAACAATCGGATTTATTTAATGAAATTGGATGTACAGGAAGCTGAATTGGTTATTCAACAACTTTCAGTTCTTGCACGACAGAATGGTTATACAAAAATATTCTGCAAAATTCCCAAGAAGGTTGCCCCGTTGTTTATTGCTGATGGGTACATAATGGAAGGGCATATTCCTCATTTTTATGAAGGTGAGCATGATGCTTGTTTTATGGCTAAGTTTTTAAGTTCTGATCGACTTCTTCATATTGAAAAAGATCAGTTAAGTATCTTAAGTTCATTACTTCAGGACGAAATGCAATCAAAATTGATTTATGATAGTAGTGAGTCGGGTTATGAAGTAAGGCGATTAAATAAGGAAGATGTTGACGAAATGGTAGCAATATATAAGGAAGTGTTTGAAACATACCCTTTCCCTATTCATGAAGCCGATTATATTAAGAAAACAATGAATGAGAATATTCAATATTTTGGTGCATTTAAGAATGGAGTGATTGGGGCGTTAGCTTCTTCAGAAGTTGATTGCAAAGGCAAAAATGCTGAGATGACTGATTTTGCAACCAGTGCTGTTCATCGTGGCAATGGCTTGTCAAGTATTTTACTCAAAGCGATGGAGAAAGAGATGAAGGAGCAGGGTATTTATACTTTATATACCATAGCCAGGCTTAATTCCGTACCTATGAATAAAACTTTTTTACGGGCTGGTTACCGTTATTCCGGAACCTTGATTAAAAACACGAATATTGCAGGTACCATCGAAAGTATGAACGTTTATTTTAAACACATTTAATATGTCAAAAAACTTATGTCCTAATTCAAAAAGCTGTCCTGTTTTTGCAGGTAAAGGAGAAACTGGAGATACACCGTTGGCCCTTTATCGCAATGTTTTTTGTTACAGGGGAGTAAATGGTTGGGGTAACTGTAAAACATATATTATTAATCAAAAAGATTTAAAAGAAGTAAATGACAGAAAAGAGAAACTTAAAACTATCGACAATCCCGGAGGGTGAAAAAAAGGTATTAAAATTTCTTCAAAAGAAAGGAAGCGTTTTGTATGGTAATATTTTTAAAGATTTAAAAATTCCACCAACAAAGGGCTCAGAGATAATCTTATCATTGACGTATAAAGGTTATATCAAAAATGTAGGAAGGTCATCATATTATGAATTAAACGTTGAGCTCGAACATTAATAATCAATACATAAAGAATGGAGCAAATACTTAAATCTGTTACCATGTTGTTGGTTCTGCTTAATCCCTTTCTTATTATTGTTTACCTGATAGATATTGTTAAGAAAAAGTCGAAAGCAATATTTACAAAGGTGATGATCAGAGCTTCGTTGATTAGTTCGGTTGTGTTTTGTTCTTTCGCATTGCTGGGCGATACTATCTTTGACTCGGTATTTAATGCCAGTTTTGCTTCATTTCAAATATTTGGGGGAGTTGTTTTTCTGATAACGGGTATACAGTTTGTGTTTAAAGGCAGTGCTTCGATAGAGACGTTGAGAGGTGAATCTAAGTATGTGGCAGGTGCGATTGCTATGCCTATTTTTATAGGTCCCGGAACAATTAGTTACAGTGTGTTTATTGGCGAACGTCTAAATAAAATGCAGGCTGTAATAGCAATTGTATTGGCAATTGGTCTTTGTACTTCTATCATACTTATTTTAAAACATATTCACGACAAAATACAGCAACAAAAAGAGGAGCTTATTGAACAATACATTGATATTGCCGGACGTGTAATTGCTCTTCTTATCGGTACTGTTTCCATTGAATTAATAATGAATGGATTGGGGTATTGGGCAAAAATTATTAGCTAAATGCATATAGTAGATATTCTCATTTTTTGTTCCTATCTGATTGTAATGCTCGGGGTAGGTTTTTATTTCATGCGAAAAAATAACTCTACAGAGGATTATTATGTTGGAGGACGTAAATTAAGTAGCTTACATATTGGCCTGTCAGTTGTTGCAACTGACGTTGGTGGAGGATTTTCAATAGGACTTGGAGGACTGGGGTTTACAATGGGATTATCAGGGAGCTGGTTGTTGTTTACTGGCTTGTTGGGTGCCTGGTTGAGCGGTGTGCTATTGATCCCAAAAGTTTCGGACTTGGCTAGAGAGAAAGGATTTTTGTCTTTTCCTCAATACCTAGAGCATGTGTTTGATAAACGTGTAGCGCTTTTAGCCGGATTAATTTCTGCTATTGGATATATAGGTTTCACCAGTTCGCAAATTCTTGCTGGGGCTAAATTGGCTTCTTCAACTTTTCCAGCTCTTTCAATTAATCAGGCTTTGTTGGTAATGGGGACTGTGGCGGTTGTTTATACCGTTTTGGGAGGATTAAAAGCAGTAATTTATACGGATACAATTCAGTGGATTGTATTAATGGGTGGATTAGTTTTGGTTGGTCTGCCCTTTGCCTATATTAAAATTGGTGGCATTGAGGCGATTCGGGAAACTCTGGATCCTTCATTTTTGAGTTTGCAGGCAATAAGCTGGCAAAAAATTGTGAATTGGATGTTTACCATCATTCCTATCTGGTTTATCGGAATGACTCTTTATCAACGCATCTATGCTGCTAAAGATACCAAAACAGCGCAACGTGGCTGGTTTATCGCTGGACTGTTCGAATATCCCATCATGGCTTTTATTGGTGTGATACTGGGAATGTTTGCGAGAGTAGCGATGGAAAATAATCAATTGCCAGGTTATACTTTCGATAGCCTGGATGCGGAAATGGGGCTGCCTGTCTTACTTAAGACTATTTTACCTGTCGGTTTTCTGGGTGTTGTTTTATCTGCCTATTTCTCTGCAATAATGTCAACAGCCGATAGCTGTTTAATGGCAGCGTCCGGTAATATATTGACCGATGTGCTGAAAAAACACAGAGCAAAAAAGAGTCTTCTGTATTCACAAATACTTACATTAATTATTGGTGTGATAGCTCTTCTGTTGGCACTTAAAATGACAAGTGTACTTGATCTAATGCTGCATTCCTACTCTTTTATGGTATCAGGTATGATTGTTCCGGTATTGGCAGCTATGTTCACTAAGCAAACCAGTTCTATTGCTGCCTTGGCATCAATGGTTACAGGAGGTACAACTACATTGCTACTTATTCTCTCAGGGCGACAATTACCTTTGGGATTTGATGCTAATATTTATGGAATAGCTACTGCTTTATTTGTTTATATTGTAACGGTTAAAGTTTCCGGAAAGCGTGCATATTAATAGAATTATATTGGAATGTACCAGGCCGAAAACCATTGAATAATTAATGAACACAGAGTAAGTCTAATAACCGTGTATTTATTACAATCAATGGTTAAATAATTTTGCTTTCTTCTTATCTTGCAGCCTCAATCATTAGTATATTGATTATGCACGACGATTTAAAAAAGGCCCTTGAAGTTTTACGCAACGGGGGTATACTATTATATCCAACAGATACCATTTGGGGTATTGGATGCGATGCTACCAACGCTGAGGCAGTGAAGCGAATTTATGAATTGAAGCAACGAGCCGACTCTAAAAGTATGCTTGTTTTGCTTGATAATACTGCCAAGCTGGCCTCGTATGTGAATGATATTCCGGAAGTAGCCTATGATATGGCAGAGTTAACCAATAAGCCATTGACTATTATTTATGATGATGCCAAAAATCTGGCCTCAAATCTGATAGCGGAAGATGGTAGTATTGGTATCCGTATTACAGAAGAAGATTTTTCAAAAGAGTTGTGTTCCCGTTTTAAAAAGCCTATTGTCAGTACTTCGGCAAATGTTAGTGGAGAACCTTCTCCGCAGAACTTTAGCCAGATAAGTGATGTAATTAAAGATGGGGTCGACTTTATTGTTGAATACCGTCAGAATGAAACCAGTAATCCGGCACCTTCAAGTATTGTTAAGCTTGGAAAAGGCGGGGAGATTAAGATTATCAGGGAATAATAAAGCTTCGGATACTAGCAGTTAGCTTTTAGACTTAATTTCGTAAGATATAATATTAATGTAAAAAGCTATTGGCTATCAGCTAATAGCTAACAGATTTAAAGATGCAAGAAATAACATTTCATCATAGCACCTCGGTTCAAATTCGTTTTAACGATATTGATTCATTTGGACATGTAAACAATGCTACTTTACAGGAGTATTTCGATTTAGGTCGTATGCACTATATTCATGACGTTTTTGGAGATGACTTTTTTAAAAGAACACAGGCTTTAATCATTGCATCTATCCATACCGATTTTATTATTCCGGTATTTTTAAAAGATCAGATTGAGGTGAAAACGGCCATTGTCAAAATTGGCACCAAGAGTCTGAATATGGAACAACATATAGTTGATGTCAGGACACAGGAAACCAAGGTGGTATGTAAATCAGTGATGGTTGCCTTTGATACTAAAATGCATCAGGCTATAGAGATTTTATCTGATTGGCGTATGAGAATTGGTGAGGCGGAGAAATGGTCTTAAGTTGTTTAATTGTTGAGCTGTTAATTTGTTGAGTCGACGATTGAACAGTTCTACAATTCAGCAATTCTACTAATCAAGATCAATCAACCCTTCGGGTAATTCAAAAATAATAACCTCATTTTCGTCGTCGATATTCACAATGAAATCTTCTACGATAGGCACTAGAATTTCGCGACCCTCAAATTCGATTTCGAACAACGGGTTTTTCGAGATGTCTTTAATGGCAATAATCTTACCAAGTGGACCAATGCCAATGACCTGAACAGAATAACCTACTAATTGATATGCAGAGAAGGCCTCATCATCAGAAGCTTCATCAACATTGCCTTTTTTAACAAACACACGTCCATCAATCAGGCGTTCAATCTCGGTTTCTTCTTTAGCTAATTCAAGCTTAACCAAAACATCGGTTTTGTTTTTTTCTCGGGCTTCTTCCAGGAAAAAAGGTACCAGACCACCATCTAACTCAATAAACAAAAACTCGGTATCCATATGATCAATATTGAATTCATCAAATAAACGAACTACCAATTCACCTTTTATACCGTGTGTTTTTACAATGATACCAATCTGTTTACACTCGTGCTTATCAATCATTTTTATTGAGTTTTTTGCAAAAGTAAGTATTCTCTATCATATCAATATGGTTTAAACTTAATTTCTCAATAATGAAAGACCGCAGCAATCAGTCCGAAGTCCGATATCCATAATCCAAGCCTTCTGTCTATAGTCTTCTAAAAGAGTCTTGATAGGCTAAAATACTCCTGTCTTCTGCCTTCTGCCTGAAAAACTATTACTACTTTTAGCTGTTCAAAAAATCAAATAAAACTGCTATGAGGGTTCATTTTATTGCCATTGGTGGAAGTGCTATGCATAATCTGGCTATTGCCTTGCATTTGAAAGGCTTTACTGTTACTGGTTCGGATGATGAGGTTTTTGAACCTTCCAAATCACGATTGGCAACTCATGGCTTATTACCTAAGAAAGAAGGTTGGGATGAAGCCAATATTAATGACGAACTGGATGCCATCATTCTTGGTATGCATGCCCGAAAAGATAATCCTGAACTATTGAAAGCTCAAAAGATGGGATTAAAGATTTATTCATATCCTGAATATCTGTATGAGCAAACCAAAGATAAAACCCGTGTTGTTATTGGTGGAAGTCATGGTAAAACAACAACAACTGCCATGGTAATGCATGTTCTGAAGACATTGGAGAAAGATTTTGATTACATGGTAGGTGCACAGCTGGAAGGGTTTGACACCATGGTTCGACTGACAAAAGAAGCTCCGATAGCAGTGTTTGAAGGAGATGAATATTTGTCTTCACCTATTGATCTGACTCCTAAATTTCATTGGTACAAACCACAGGTTGCTATGTTGACTGGTATTGCCTGGGACCATATGAATGTTTTCCCAACATGGGAGAATTATATTAGTCAGTTTACCATTTTTGCAGACAGCATGCCTGAAAGGGCCGCCCTTATTTATTTTGATGGTGATGAAGAATTGGTTAAGCTGGCCACTGAGAAAAAAGATAAGTTGGATGTACAGGCTTATTCCACCTTGCCCTACGAAAACAAAATGGGGCAAGTGGTTGTGAAATGGGAAGGTAAAGAATATCCAATGTCGGTGTTTGGTGATCACAATCTTCAGAATATGAATGGTGCCCGCATGGTTTGTAATAAGATTGGTATTTCAGATGATGAGTTTCTGACAGCCATTGGTACCTTTAAAGGGGCTGCTAAGCGACTTCAATTATTAGAAAAGAATGAGTATACCAATATCTATCTCGATTTTGCGCATTCTCCATCTAAACTAAAGGCAACCACCAATGCCATGAAGCAGCAGTTTGCTGACCGCAGGTTAATAGCCGTAATGGAATTACACACCTTTAGTAGCTTGAATAAAAACTTTTTACCACAGTACAAACATACAATGCAAATGGCCGATCAAGCCATTGTTTTCTATAATCCTGAAGTGTTAAAACACAAACGATTGCCTGATATTTCAAAGTTGGAGGTAAGTGATGCTTTTGATCAGGAAGGATTGTTGGTGATGACTGAATCGGAAGAGTTAGTCGGTTGGTTAAAGAAACAAGATCTGAAAAATTCAAATTTACTGATTATGACATCAGGCAATTTCTCAGGTGTTGATTTAAAAGCTCTGGCTGCAGAATTGATTTAATACCGTGAGTGCTAATTTGTTTAGTTGTTGAACTGTGGATGAGCAATTAAACAATTCAACAAATCTGCGATTCTACAAAAAAAGTAAAAAGGCTTGTAACTTCTTATTATGTCAAGGCGTCCTATTTATCGTAGTCATAAAACTAAGTGATAGATAGATTATTAATTAAATACCCCTTGAAATGAGAAATATGCACAGATTAGGGTTTGTGTTGTCCCTGGCAATGATATTAACCCTTTCCGTTTCGTGCCTACAGGCACAAAATCTGCTTGATCAGGTAAATGAAAATTATAGCAATGTAACATCCGTTGAGGTTGAAGGTTCTTTCTGTTCGGTAATCATCACAGGAGAGTCAACCAATGATGTGTCTTTTACTGGTGAGATCTATGCATCTAAAAATTATGATATGAAAATTCGTCATAATGTAAGTGGTGGAACTCTTCGTGTCTGGATTGATCGTCCTAATTCTATCAGTGGTAACCTTAAAGGTAAACTGGAATTTAAGGTGCCTGAGAATACCAATATTATGGTGGATAATTCAAGTGGTAGTGTTAGTGTTGAAGGTATAGGACAGAGCAATATTCGACTGAAAGCATCCAGTGGAAGTATCAAAGCCCGTAATATTAATTCTGATCTGAACATTAGCGCTTCTTCCGGAAGTTTGTCAATCGAAGATATAGGTGGTGATTTACGTGCCGGTACTTCTTCAGGTTCGCAACGTATTGTTGGTGTGAAAGGAAATGTGAAAACAAAAGCTTCTTCAGGTAGTATCAAGGCTGAAAATATTGGTGGTGATCTTGATATGAATACTTCTTCCGGTGGACAATCCATTAATATGGTAGAAGGTAATCTTTGGGCAACGGCAACATCCGGTAGTTTAAATATTACTGATGTTACTGGAGATGTAAAAGCAAGCACGTCATCAGGCAGTATGAAGTTGGATAGAGTAACCGGTGCTGTTAATCTTTCAAGTTCAAGTGGAAGCCAGCGAGGTACTAACATTAAATTAACCGGAGCTTCATACTTTAAGGCTTCATCGGGCAGTGTAAGCATGGATTTCTTAAATGATGTTGAAGAATTGAGCTTTGCTTTAACAGCATCTTCCGGAGGATTAAATGCAAAAGGTAGTAGTGGTAAGAAAAATCTGGTTATAGAGCGGGGACCTATCAAAGTTGTAGGTAACACCAGTTCAGGTGGCCAGTCATACAGATAGAATTTGGTAATAAGTGATAAATAGAAAAGTCCCTGTAGGTTTTAGGCCTGCAGGGACTTCGTTTTTATAGGGGTAAAATGAGGTTCTAATACAAATGGGGTATCAGACTTCTAATAATAAACGATATAGGTACCATAAATATTGTCTATCGTAAAATCAGCATTACTAATTTCAATGTCGTTATACTCCGTCCAGCTGCAACAATTACCTGAATTTCTTTCTGCATCTACGGTTAACGTAAATACTTCTTCTCCATCTAATAGCAGTTTAGCCGAAATAATTTCTGTTTTCCAACCAATGCTGTTTATCATTAGTATGTTCACATCCTCATCATCAATAAAATCAAAATCCATGCTTTCGTTGGTTGATGTGTTAATTAGTTCCAGATCATCAGAACTGGCTATACCTGATGTAAAAATATTTTCACCACTTTCGGCATCTTTAATATCAAAATAAAATGGAGCCGGGGGTGTCATGCATGGATCACATTCTTTCTTGCAGCTGCTTAGTATCAATAAACCGGCAAAAAAAGTCAATAATAATTTTGTTTTCATGGTTGGGTTTAGTTAAAGTATAGTCCTATTTTAAAAGCAAAACGATTGTATTCATCAGTTAATGTCGATTCGTATTGCATATAGCTTTGTGTTTTGTCTGTTTTAATTTCCTGGTATTGATAACCGGCCTCTATAATTAAGCCTATACCTGAATTAGTCCATATACGAATGCCTGCACCTCCACCATATCTGATTCCTCCGTGTGAATTGTATTCATATGATGAAGTACTTTTCCTATCATCAATGCTAAAAGACCAGCCGCCATTTGAATATAGATAGGGTGTTAGTTTTTTTGTTTTAAAGAAATACTGGATTTCTGCAAAAGCCGGAATAATGGTTTCTTTATAAAATTCCACACCAGATCCGGCAGCCAGGGTAATTTTCGGTGTTACATGAACCCCAAAAGTTGAAGTAAAGGTTAGGGGTGCTTTTTCATTATTGGAAGTATTGCCTGCTAATATGCCCAATGAGGTTTTATTAAAAACTCCCTTGTATTCTTTTTCGTTCTCAAAATTTAAGTTGCTTTTCTTGTTATTCATTTCAATACGATCAATCTCATTGTTTGATAACATTAAGACATGCGAACCGGTTTGTATTTTAACACCATCGTTCGGCAGTATTTCTAATATGTCACATTTGATGACAGTACCATTTTTCAGATATACCGTACTGTTATGTTTCTGAGCGAAGGTTGAAATACTAATTATACAGATTGCAATAAGCAAGATATGTCTTTTCATCATTTGTGGGTTTAGATTCTTATGTTTTAATGATGAATATATAGACGAATGGTTGCGTAACTGTCTAATATAGGTAGGATCTGAATTATGTCAAAATTGTTATATATAATCTTGTTTAACTAACGTTGAACAATCTTTAATATATAGATAATAAAATATATAGAATTGTTTTGTGCTTGATTTTGTCTCTTATATTGATTAACTTTTTTAATGCACTTTTTACACCTATCTAAATTAAGTTATCATGAAAACAAAATGTCTACTTCTTAAATTTTTGGTTATTTTAATAATCGTTTCTTTACCTGTATCAGCTCAAAATGAGTCGGGTCAGCTCTCATCTTATACCTATGCTCAATCGCTTCAATTTCAGAGGCAATACTACACTTCACCAGCAAATTATCTGGAATATTCAACAATATTAAATGAGAATGGGACACTTTATTCTCTGATAGTTGATAATTACGAGTTACATTGTTTTACTAATCAACGTGGAACAGATGTCTGGACAAAAGAATTAATTCCTACAGGTCATGACGGGGATATTTATATTGCATTTATTGGTCTTACAGGAAATAATCAGCGTGTCATAGCATATTCGTATAATCCCTATTTTAACTATGGGGCCAGAACATCTTATGGATATGAATTTTGGCAAACAACTGTTGTATTGGTTGAAACAATGGAAGGGTGGGAAGAGAAGGTTTATTATACACAATTACAGGATTCGTGGTCGTATAATTATGCTTTAGTACCTTTTGCTATTAATACGGATTCAGAAGGAAAGGTTCATATTATTTTGCATCGACGCGGATGGTGGAACTATGGAGGAGAATTGCACGAGGTAATTGTTGATTACAGTAATGAGCAGGTTAATTGGGGTACTATGACCCAAATTTATAAATATTCAGAAGGAACGGTTGATAGAGGAACTTCATGGATAGGTAGGCAAATTATTGATAATGAAGATCAACATCTGGTGTATTATAAACAGGCACCTTCGTTGGGAACATATTATATTGATTATGCACATAAGGTCAACGGTGTTTGGCAAACACCAACAAGGTTGAGGACAACTACTAAAGGGAATTATCATTATTTTGATTTGGATGCAGATAAGGGTGGAAATTATTTTTTCATGTATATCGAAAATAACGAGCCATCTGGACCAACGATTTGGTTAAGTAAAAATGGAATCAATTTCGATAATTCTTTCACTCCTTTTATGGATGGTGATATTACAACAAAGGCTAATTTGTACCCTCTAAATGATGGATCAGCCAATATCATTGTTTTCCTGCAAGATCAATATCCAAAGGTTTTCAATTATGATGGTATAACTTTAAAAAATCTGGATGGACTTACTTTTGAAAATACTGAAACTGAAGAATTGTTTTTAGGCAAGACATTTACTCCAATGCCCAACTATGGAATGTTAAATGAAGAGGTGAATGCACTTGGTTTTTCATCTGATAACGTTACTACTTCAGTTTCGGGAGATATTACTACTTATTATCCTTACGACAGATTGTTTGTCGAGGTAGAATGGAATGGCGTATCATCATCAATTGAGAGAATATCTAAAACTGATGAAATAATTATTTATCCAAACCCTGTTACAGATTGGATGACTATTTCTAATATAAGCAAAGGTGATATCGTCTCGATTTATTCTATTTCAGGAGAAAAAGTTAAATCACATAAATGTTTTGCTAATCGCATAAATGTGAGTGATCTGAAAGGAGGTTTATATATTTTGAAAAAGGATGATACCTATGTAAGGTTTATAAAGTTATAATCAAGAAAAATCCCGATGAAATTATGTTCATCGGGATTTCAATTATAGTATGCTATCAATATTCTCAGCAGGTCTTCCTATAACCGCTTTTTCGCCGTTACTGATTATCGGACGTTCTATTAATCGTGGATATTCGAGCATTGCCAGAATCCATTCTTCATCCGAAAGTTCCTTGTCGGCAAACTCTTCCTTGAAGATATCTTCTTTAGTGCGGATAATCTCCATTGGTCGCTTGCCTAATTTGCGTAATACATCAGTAAGCTCATCCGGGGTTAGTGGCTCATCGAGGTATTTAATGATTTCAAATTCGATCCCTTTGTCTTCAAGATGCTTTAACCCTTCCCGGCTTTTTGCGCATCGTGGATTATGAAAAATCTGTATCATAAAGCTTGCTTTTAGTTCGATTCAAATACTTCCTGAGCACCATATTCCATCAGGTATGCCTTAATGAAATCGTCAATATCACCATCTAACACCCCTGCAACATTCGAAGTCTCGTGATTGGTTCGCACGTCCTTAACCAATTTATATGGCTGAAGTACGTATGATCTTATTTGAGATCCCCACTCGATTTTCTTCTTTTGCGATTCAATCTTGTTTTGTTCTTCCAGTTTTTTACGAAGTTCAATCTCGTATAGCTGCGACTTTAAAAGACGCAAGGCATTTTCTTTATTTCCTAACTGTGAACGTGATTCAGTATTTTCGATAATGATGCCTGATGGAATGTGTCGCAGTCGAACTCCGGTTTCTACCTTATTTACATTCTGTCCACCAGCTCCACCAGATCTGAAAGTATCCCATTCTATATCACTTGGGTTTACCTCAATCTCAATACTATCATCAATAAGAGGAATAACAAAAACAGATGTGAATGATGTCATTCGTTTATTGGCTGAGTTAAATGGCGAAAGACGTACCAAACGGTGTACACCGTTCTCGCTTTTTAAATAACCGTAAGCAAAATCTCCTTCAAACTGTAAAGTCACGGTTTTAATACCGGCTTCATCACCTTCCTGATAGTTTACTTCCTTAACTTTATACTTATGTGCTTCACCCCAGCGAATGTACATACGCATCAGCATTTGCGCCCAGTCCTGACTTTCGGTGCCACCTGCTCCTGCATTGATTTTTAATACAGCACCCATCTTATCTTCATCGCGGCGAAGCATGTTTTTCAGTTCCAGCTTTTCAATTAAATCAAGGGTCAATTCGTATTGCTCATCAACATCAGAAGCATCAGCTTCTCCTGCTTTCTGAAAATCAAACAATACCTGCAGGTCGTCTACTGAAGCTTTCACTTCATTATAATCATTAACCCAGCTTTTTAATTCACGAAGCTTTTTCATTTGCTCCTCTGCTTTTTTGGCATCATCCCAAAAATCAGGAGCTTGTGATCGCATTTCTTCTTCTTCTATTTCAATCAGTTTACGATCGACGTCAAAGATACCTCCTTAACGCTAACTCGCGTCCTGCTAAATCTTTAAGTGTTTCTTGTGTAATCATTGTTTTTATATTTGATACAAAGGTAACAAACCAACAGGATATTTTGGTTCAAATGCTTTAAATGACCTTTTCAAGTCAAAAAGAAAAAATAATTAATTGGGATAAATACTTCTGTTAACCTCTTTACAATATCTCGAGAGGTATTTGTAAGCATTGTAATTACCCAGATTTCCGGCGGTGCTCCAGTCGTTACAGGCTTCTTCCTTTAACCCAATATTATATTTGGCTATTCCACGATTAATATAGGCATGAACATCTTTCGGATCCTTTTCGATGGCTCGATCGTAATCTTCAATAGCACCCAGTAAATCCTGGTTGTCAGCACGAATAATGCCACGAAGCGTGTAAATGCCGGGAAGGTTGGGATTAAGGTAAATGGTTTTATTTACATCATCCAATGTTCCTTCTTTATTGTCGGAATGTTGAAATCGTAGTCGACTGCGTTCGTAATAGGCTGTAGCTTCCAGCGAATCATGCAGAATGGCTTCTGAGCAACGGTTAAATGCTTCCTGAATGTTTTCTCTTCGGTCAAGATCAATCATGGCCTGTTGAACAATGGCTGCTGCAAAATTGGGTTGATTGTCAAGGCACAAAGTGAAATTTATATGGGCATCGTCTTTTTTGTTCTCTTCCATATCAATCAATCCCTTTAAATAATACTGTAAAAAGTAATTAGGATCAATACGGTTACAATCAACAAAATCTTCTCTGCTTCCAACCTTATTGTTGTATTTATGCCTGGCATAAGCTCTAAGGCATTTGCCTTCTACGTCTTCAATGGTTTGGTTGATATGCTTGCTTAACTCTCGTGCGGCATCAATATAATCTTCGACTATAATATTGAAGATACCTTCACTAATCTCGGGGCTTAACAAAGAGCTTATTTCAGGATTCATTTTAACATTCGGCACCTTTTGATTGATATCAACCCAGTTCGAATCGTTCAGTAGATATGAATTGTAAATGATCTTTTTATTTTTTTGAGCATGACTCTTAAGAATACCAACCAATTCCCCCTTATAATTAATTGCCGGTGCTCCGTTGGTATGATGGGAAACGTTTTGATTAATAACTCCTGATCGGCTGATAAATGGAAAGTATTTAATTTCCGAAACTTCTGCCAGATAGGTGCCATCTGCATCATCATCCTTTTGAGGTAATATCATGGTCAGAATTTCTTCATTTTCTCTGAATGATATTTTCGAGGGTAACAGATAATTAAACGGGCGTGATCTGCTTGGCTCAACCTTTATTAATGCCAGGTTTGTATACGGATGAACTGAAATGACCCTTTCAATACTATATTTGCGTCCACTCCTTAATTCAATACTGGCCGAATCAGCCTTTTCAAAAATGGAACTCATGGTTATGGCCAGACCGTTGGGTGATATAAAAAAACCTGCGGCGTTACCAATCACATGGCCTTTGTTGTCGTAACTATGCGACTCAAATACAGCTTTTTCACTTTTCTCGATTATTTCTATCAGGTTTTGAGAGTGAACAGAAACAATTGAAATAATTAGTAAGAGTATTGATAATATAAATTTGATGCGAATCATTATTTCTTGTTAGGTGTACCAAAAATAGTAAAATACCCGGTTTATAATTTTCCTTTTGGTCAGACAGACTAATAAGAAGAATAAACGAGTTAATATTTTACATTAACAGTAAATCAATGGTGAGTGTTTTAAATCAGAAATAGTGTAAACTAAAAAAGGTCAGCAAAATTGCTGACCTTTTTTCTGGGTGAAAGACCGGGTTCGAACCGGCGACCTCTGGAACCACAATCCAGCGCTCTAACCGACTGAGCTACATTCACCATTTTTCTAAAGCGATGCAAAGATAATATTATCAAATTGAATCTTGCAATAGTTAGGCAATAAAATTTTAAATCTTTTACTTTGTATCCGATTATTCATCGATATTTCAGAGTGATAATCAAAATAAATACATTGGATATCAGTTTGGTAATTCTGATGGTTGGAGTCGAGGTTAAAAGATGTAAATTTTATCGAGATGAAGTTTTTTATCGAAAATAAGGAGTTGGATAGCGAGCTTGAGTCAATTATAAATCGTATACGATTACGGATGAATGGCACAACAGTGGGACAAATGGAGGGAAGAGGCATTCGATACCGTGTTAACTATGGTGTTGGATTTCCACATTTAAAAGAACTTGCTTCAATGCATCGATCAGATTATACATTGGCCGAACGTTTATGGCATAAAGAAATCAGAGAAACGATGTTGTTGGCAGCCATGTTGGTGCCTGCTAAAGAGATGACCATTGAAAGATGCAGAGACTGGGCTGCTTTAATCAATAATATCGATTTGGTTGAACGAACATCTATGTTGCTCTGGGGGCAGTTGCCTATTGCAGATGAATTGGTTAATGAATGGAGAGAAGCTGATAATAAATGGTTGCAGATTTTATCTAATTATACAAAAGGATGGTCTGTTTATTACTCACAGAAGACGAGTACACAAGAGATAGATAACCTGATTAATGATCGTTTGTGGCAAGAAGATTATTTTTATCTAAAATCAATTGCTTTTGCAGTTAAAAAAATGTTGCGTGTTAATGGAATAAGCACACCAAAGCTTAAAAATTGGGTGAAAGAAGCAAGTCAATCGGAATCAGAGCCGCTGAAAATTACTGCACAAGATATTATAAGCGAAATTCAGTTCGTTGATGAAGGTAAATAGATTAACTTTTGAAGTTGGTAAAAGTCATTTTTCATTACTGATTGAAAGTTTATATTTGTATTAATGTAGATATGATAATATTATCAATGTGTCGACTTATTAAATGATTAATTGAATGAGCAAGCTTGAATCTCACTTCGAAAAGTTTCGAAAGAATACAATTGGGTACGATGCAATTATTCAAACTCCCTTTGGTGAAAAACCTCTTGTTTATGCCGATTGGATTGCCAGTGGACGGCTGTATGAGCCCATCGAATCAGTAATGAAGGAAAAAATTGGTCCGATGGTTGCGAATACACATTCCGAGTCGAGTGATACTGGAATGATCATGACCAATATTTATAAACTTTCTCATAAGATTATAAAAAAGCATGTTAATGCCGGGGATGATGATATTATTATTACAGCCGGTTTTGGAATGACCAATGTTATTAATAAACTACAACGAATCCTGGGAATGAGAGTTCCAGAGCAAGCAAAGCGATTCTGCAGCATGCCTGCTGATCAACGTCCGGTCGTTTTTATAACCCATATGGAGCATCATTCAAATCATACTTCCTGGTTAGAGACCAATGCTGATGTGGTTGTACTGGAACCCAACGATCAATTGTTGGTTGATCCTGATTCACTGCGCAGAGAAATTAAAAAATATGAAAACCGCATATTAAAGATAGGATCCTTTACAGCGTGTTCGAATGTTACAGGCGTTAGAACTCCGTTTTATGATTTAGCAAAGATAATGCATGAGAATGGAGGGTTCTGTTTTGTCGATTTTGCTGCATCGGCTCCTTATGATGAGATTAATATGCATCCTGAAGATCCAAAAGAAAGTTTGGATGCGGTCTTTTTTTCACCTCATAAATTTCTTGGGGGTCCGGGAAGTTCTGGAGTAATGGTTTTTAATCGAGCATTGTATCATAATGTGGCGCCAGATAATTCAGGAGGAGGAACGGTAGACTGGACCAATCGTTGGGGTAAATACAGATATATTGATGATATTGAAGCACGCGAAGACGGTGGAACTCCCGGATTTCTGCAATCCATAAAAGCTGCAATGGTCATTAAATTAAAGGAGGAGATGGGTGTTGAAAATATTCATCTTCGTGAAAAGGAAATGATTGAAAAGATCTTTCGGGAATTTCGTATGATTCCCGGAATGAATATACTGGCTGATAATGCAGAAGAACGATTGGGTGCCATCTCATTTTATATTGATAATCTTCATTTTAACCTGGCAGTACGATTATTGAATGATCGATACGGTATTCAGGTTCGCGGCGGTTGCTCTTGTGCCGGTACCTATGGGCATTATCTGTTACATGTTGATTATTATACATCTAATAAGATTACCAGTAAAATAAATCATGGTGATTTATCTGAAAAACCGGGTTGGATACGTATGTCAATTCATCCTACAATGACTGATCAGGAATTGGATTATATTATTGATGCAGTAAAAACCATTGCAGATAAATGGCAAGAATGGGAAGGGGATTATAATTATGTTGCTTCCAGAAATGAATTCTATCACAAAGATGTCCCTGCAAAGCTTCCGGAAGACTATGTGAACTGGTTTGAGTTTTAGGAAAGTTAAAATAATCATATACTTTTGTGGTGAGGCCTGTGGTTTCACCATTTTTTTATTGTCCTATGAAAATATTTGAGGTAAAAGATAAAATTTCGAATAAGCAGTTTTTAGATGTCGTTGAAATAATTTATCAAAACGACCATGCTTATGTTCGTCCTTTAGATGGTATGATCGAAGAAATTTTTGACCCTACGCAAAATGTTTTCTTTACACACGGTACAGCTACTCGTTTTATTCTAAAAGACAGGGATCGGGTAATTGGTCGAATTGCTGCTTTTATCAATGAAAAAAAGGCTTTTGGATTTGAGCAGCCAACAGGTGGGTTAGGTTTTTTTGAATGTATCGATAACAAAGAGGCTGCCTTTCTATTGTTTGATAAAGCCAAAGAATGGTTGCAAGAGCGTGGCATGGAAGCCATGGATGGGCCCATTAATTTTGGAGAGAACGATAATTTTTGGGGGCTGCTTGTTGATGGATTTACACAGCCAGGATTTGGAATGCAGTACAATCCTTCTTATTACAAACAATTTTTCGAGGAATACGGATTCTCCAACTATTTCGAACAGATAACCAATCATCTGGATTTGACAGTTCCTTTCCCTGAGCGATTTTGGAAAATTGCAGGTTGGGTGGTTAAAAAAGAGGGTTTTAATTTCAGACATTTTAGTTGGACACAATCAGAAAAGTTTCTGGATGATTTCGAAACCATCTATAATGATGCCTGGCAATTTCATGAGAACTTTAAACCCATTGATCGGGAGGTGCTGAATAAAACCATGGAGAAAGCCAAGCCTTTTATGATGGAAGATTTGATATGGTTTGCTTATCACCATGACGATCCCATTGGATTTATTGTGTTGTTTCCTGATGTGAATCAAATCATAAAAGGATTCAAAGGTAAATTGAATGGCGTAAATAAGCTTAAGTTTCTGTGGCGCAAATATTCTAATAAAATGACCCGGGCAAGAGTTGTTATTTTGGGAGTTGTACCGAAGTTTCAAAGGTCGGGTATTGAATCTGGTCTGTTTTGGAATTTAAAAGGAGCGGTAGAGAAGAAATCACATATAAAAGAGCTTGAACTTTCGTGGGTAGGAGATTTTAATCCTAAGATGAGAGTGCTACAGGAATCGATGGGTGCGGCTTTTGGCAAGAAACACATTACTTATCGATACCTCTTTAATGGTCAGAAAATAAGTAAAGAAAGGGCTACAGAAATACCTGTGGATACAAAGTATTCAAATGAAGACAAAAAAGATTTGTAATTTCTGTGTTTAAATCTTTTGTCGTTAATAATTTATGAATTATCTTTGCAGCCCGAATAGAATTAGAATAGTAAGGATTTAAAGCATATAACAATGAAACAAGGAATTCATCCGGATAATTACAGATTGGTAGCTTTTACCGATATGTCAAACGGGGAAACATTCATTACTCGTTCTACTGTTGCAACAAAAGATACTGTTGAGATTGACGGGACTGAATATCCTCAGGTGAAGTTGGAAATTTCTAACACATCACACCCATTTTACACAGGTAAAATGAAATTAGTTGATACAGCTGGACGTGTTGATAAATTTATGAGCCGTTATCAAAAGCATTTCGACAAGCGTAAGTAATTACTACTTGTTAAGATATAAAAAAAGCTTCGGAACTTCCGGAGCTTTTTTTGTATTTTTAAGTGTAAAATTATTGCGATGAATCTCATATTATTTGACAACCAACATAATGCGGCAATGTTGCCGCTAACTTTTACCCGACCACAAGCTGCTTTACGCTGTGGAATATTAACTATCAAAGAAAAATGGGAGTTACATCTAGGTCGGTCTGCCGGCTATCTGACATCTGTTGAGCTCTCTGCCAAATATGGAGGCGAACTGGCAGAAGATAATTTATTTGTTTCGGCTTCGTTACTGCCAGCGAATAATTTAGTTGACGAAGTAAGTGCTTTAGGCTTTAATGAAGCCCTTGTAAAAGAAGGACTTTTGCTGGCAGTGCGATCTTCAAAAGATTTTACATCAGAAATTATAGAAGGAAAAACATCATCATTTAATATTAAAGAGTATGATGGTGAAATAAAATATCTGGATAAGATATTTCGATTACTTCCCTACAATCAGGACGAGATCAGGAATGATTTCGAACTCATTACACGAGGAAGAAGAAGTCAGCCCTTAAGTGACACAGTCAATGTGGTGGGATTAAATAAAAATCCCCAATTAATTGATCAGATATTTATAGAAGAGGGGGCAAGTGTAGAATATGCTTATCTGAATCCACAAAGCGGCCCCATCTACATTGGTAAGAATGCGGTGGTTATGGAAGGTGCCATGCTGCGCGGGCCGATTGCTCTATGCGAATCATCACAAATTAGCATGGGTGCAAAAATTTATCCAGGTGCTACCATCGGTCCATGGTCTAAGGTTGGAGGAGAGATGAGTAATTCAATCATAACCGGATATAGTAATAAAGTGCATGACGGATATTTAGGTGATTCAATCATAGGAGAATGGTGTAATTTGGGAGCTGATACTAACACTTCAAATCTGAAGAATGATTATGCACTGGTTAAGCTGTGGGATTATGAAACTGAACGCTTTCAGAAAACAGATCTTCAGTTTTGTGGTTTAGTGATGGGGGACTATTCCCGCTGTGCTATTAATACTGCATTTAATTCAGGTACTGTTGTAGGTGTGGGTAGTAACTTATTTGGTAGCGGTTTTCCTAGGAATTTTGTTCCTTCATTTGTGATTGGAGGACCACAGGGATACAGGATTAACGGGCTGAAGGCTGTTGAAAATGTTGCAACCATTGCAATGGGAAGAAGAAATGTATCTTTTACCGATACAGATCGTAGCATACTGAAGACGGTTTTCAATGATACAATTAAGTTTAGAAGTGCCCTGCGCTAGTTTTTGGCACATGTATTGATACAATAGGTATCGTTGTATTTTAATGAGCTTTGCGGACATATTGACAGGAATGTCTGCCTTTTTGAAAGACTTAATATGAATAAAAATAAGACAAAGCAAAATAGTATCTATCTATCAGAGGTGTTTGAGTCTGATGCTGAGTTTATTCCAATCGTTGCAGAAGGGGATGATCAAAGCGTAAATGAGCTTGAGGTACCTGACACATTGCCGATTTTACCGCTTCGAAACACGGTGTTGTTTCCTGGGGTGATTATTCCTATTTCTTTGGGTAGGGCCAAATCACTTCAGTTAATTAAAGAAGTGCAGCGCAATAAAGGTTACTTTGGAGCTATCGCTCAGCGTGATGTGAAAGTGGATGATCCTCAGAAAGAAGATCTTTACGAAGTGGGAACGATGGCCAAGGTTATTAAAATACTTGAAATGCCTGATAATTCTACTTCCGTAATCATACAGGGTAAAAAACGTTTTCGATTAGATGAGATTGTGACTGATGAGCCCTATCATTTGGCTAAAGTGACAGGTCTGGAAGATATTTTGCCTAATGACAATACCAAGAGTGAGTTTGAAGCAGTAGTAAGTTCCATCAAAGATCTTTCGCTACGGGTTATTAAAGCATCTTCACATATTCCACCTGAAGCATCGTTTGCAATAAAAAATATTGAAAATGATGGTTTCCTGATCAACTTCGTGGGTTCCAACTCTGAAATGTCGGTTAAGGAAAAGCAAGACGTGCTGGAATGTGAGAGCCTATTGGATAGAGGAATGGCATTGTTAGAGCATTTGGCACGTGAAGTTCAGATGCAGGAGCTGAAGAATGATATCCAAAGCAAGGTAAAACAGGATATTGATCAGCAGCAGAGAGAATATTTGCTTCAGCAGCAAATTAAAACCATTCAGGATGAGTTAGGCTCAAGCCCTATTGAGCAGGAGGTTCGCGATTTAAGAGAAAGAGCTGAAAAGAAAAAATGGAATAAGGAGGTGGCTGATTTATTCGCTAAAGAAATTGATAAACTTCAGCGCTTGAATCCTGCAGCAGGTGAGTATTCGGTTCAGTATAATTATCTGCAAACATTATTGGATGTTCCCTGGAATGATTATACCAAAGATAATTATGACCTGAAACGGGCGGAGAGATTCCTTGATCGTGATCATTACGGTTTGGATAAAGTGAAGGAACGTATTCTTGAGCATCTGGCGGTATTGAAACTGAAAGGTGAATTAAAATCACCTATCATCTGTTTATACGGTCCTCCGGGAGTAGGTAAAACCTCATTAGGTAAATCTGTTGCCAATGCCATAGGACGTAAGTATGTTCGTATGTCGCTTGGAGGAGTTCATGATGAAGCAGAAATCCGGGGACACAGAAAGACATATATTGGTGCAATGCCAGGTCGTATCATACAGAATATTAAAAAGGGGGGATCAGCAAACCCGGTATTTATTCTTGATGAGATCGATAAAATAAGCAGTAGTTTTCATGGCGATCCGGCTTCAGCATTGCTTGAGGTTCTGGATCCCGAACAAAATGAACATTTCCATGATAACTATCTGGAGGTTGATTTCGATCTTTCGAATGTAATGTTTATTGCTACGGCAAATACCATTGGTAATATTGCACAACCATTACTTGATCGTATGGAGTTGATCGATGTTAGCGGATACATATTAGATGAGAAAGTTGAGATTGCCCGACGTCATTTGCTGCCTTATCAGATGGAAAATCATGGGATCGCAAAAGGTAAGCTATCCATCAATAAAAATGTATTGGGTTATATTGTTGAATCCTATACACGCGAATCAGGGGTTCGTGAACTGAATAAGGTTTTGGCTAAACTTTGCAGAAAAGTTGCATTAAAGATCGCCAAAGACGAAGAAGTTAAGAAGAATCTCACCATCAAAGATGTGGCAGAATTCTTAGGTGTTCCGCGATTCTCGAAGGATAAATGGCAGGATAATTCAACTGCCGGTGTTGTTACTGGTTTAGCATGGACGGCTGTTGGAGGTGAAATTCTTTTTGTTGAAAGTAGCATTAGTAAAGGAAAAGGTAAATTAACACTTACCGGTAACTTAGGTGATGTTATGAAAGAATCAGCTGTTTTGGCTCTTGAGTATTTAAGAGCAAATGCCGAAATGCTGGGTCTAAAAACCGAAACTTTTGATGAATGGAATATTCACGTTCATGTTCCGGAAGGAGCCATTCCAAAAGACGGTCCATCTGCAGGTGTTACAATGGTAACTTCGTTAGCTTCGATATTTACACAGCGTAAAGTCAGGGCCCGTTTGGCAATGACCGGAGAAATTACATTGAGAGGTAAAGTTTTACCTGTTGGTGGTATCAAAGAGAAAATTCTGGCTGCAAAGCGGGCTGGTATAACAGATATTATTCTGTCTCAGGATAACAAGAAAGATATTGATGAGATCAATGACATATACCTTGAAGGATTGACTTTCCATTTTGTGAAGGAAATTTCAGAGGTATTGGCATTTGCCTTATTGGATGAAAAAGTGAAAAAGCCACTTAGTATATAAATGAAAAGGTCAGCGAGAGCTGACCTTTTTTATTTTAATGAAAATTAAATTTAATGTCCTGATTACTCTGTAAAACTTCCTTACAGTGTATTTTTTCAAAGTCCTCCATTGTGCTTTCCATTTCGGGATCAATTCTGGAGAGTGTTTTTCTAACTAATGCTTTAGGAATATGTTTATAATAAGCCTGTGCTAAACCACCGGTTATAGATGCAATAGTATTGGTTGGTCCTTCCAGCCATATTGCTTTGCGAATAGCATCTTCAAAATTGGTTGAATCCAGAAAAGCTAACAAAGCAGCCGGAGCCGGAGATTTATATTTTTTAATTAATGGGTTTATTTCTTCTTTATTAAGTGAAGTTGGAAGCTCGTACCCTATTTTACTTTTTAAGAATTCACTGATTTCTTCTTTGCTTTCACCTTTTCTTGCTAAAAATATAGCCCCGGTCATAGCTTGTGCGGCCTTAATTTTAGGTTCAAGGGCATGCGTTATAATGGTAGCTTCTTTAGCCTGTTCCATTGCTTCTTCAAGAGTTTGAGCAGAAAAACCGATGGGTGCTACTCTTCGTGCAGCTCCATCACCCGAACTGTTATATTGTTGATTAGGTTTATCGGATAATGCCCAATCCATAAATTTCTTTCTGTAACCTGCTTTTGGAAATTTACTGACCCAATGACGTAAACTATCCTCGTATGATTGTTTTTTTATAATGGCATCAGCTATGGCAATCGTCAGAACAGTATCTGTTGTGTAGGCCGAAAATGGCTTTAAAAGCTGAAAATCTGTTGTGCTTTGTGGTGACTCTATAAAAGCAGAGCCAATAATGTCTCCGATTATTGATCCTCTCATGATTTGTGTGGGTAATGGGCTTTAAAAAAATGGTGCGCTCTCTCTAAATGGGTTCAGTGTTCATCTTGGGGATGAATGTAGTGAAAAAACATATATCTCTATATATTTTGTATATAAAATTGGAATATATAATGCTTAAATAGTGGATTTTGATGACTTTTTGACCATATGATTTGAAAAGAAAATATGCTATTCTCAAATATTTGGAATAACTTGTTAATAGCATCTCATGAATCAGTTTAGGGGCTATATGACAGAAAGAATTAAATATTTATTATGGATTTTACTGGCTTGCCTGACAGCGTTGCTACTTTGGTACTTCAGAGCGGTGGTGTCTTTCGTTCTCGTTTCTGTTGTAATTTCCCTTGTTATACGTCCCGTTTTTGATTTGCTTAAACGAATCAGAGTTAAAAAATGGGAATTATCGAATTCTGTAGCTGCATTGATAACCGTTCTGGTTTTGTGGATTTTTGTTTTTACATTTTTTAGGGTTGCAGTCCCATTTGTTATCAAAGAAATTCACTTTTTATCAAATGTGGATATTGATGTTGTTTTTAGTAAAGGTAACCGTTTGTTGGAGAATGTTCTGGCTCCGCTTAATCATTCAGAATTTGGTAAGGCCGGTCTTGATGTATTGGAGAATCAATTGAAAGAAACAGCTATTACATTTTTTGATTTCACACAATTGAGAAGCATATTTACCGGAGTATTAGGTTTTCTTGGAGGCGTCTTTATTTTTGTTTTTAGTGTTTCGTTTATGACCTTTTTCTTTCTTAAAGAAGAATGGTTGGTTATTCAAGGACTTCTTTTATTTATTCCGACACATTTTGAAGGTGCCTTAAAGCATATGCTGTTATCCATTAAGACTTTACTAAGGCGTTATTTCATAGGAGTTTTAATTCAGATTACACTTATATCTGTTTTTGTAACAGTAGGGTTTTTAATTGTTGGAGTTGAGTTTCAACATGCTGTAATCATTGGTTTATTTTCTGGTTTCATTAATGTAATACCTTACCTTGGGCCATTGATTGGAGCCTTTTTTGGTTTTCTTGTGGGTTTAATAGTGTATGTTCAATTAAGTGTTCCACCCGATTTTCTGAACTTTATTCTGGGGATATTTTTTGTTTATCTGATTGTTCAGTTAATGGACAATCTCATTTTCCAGCCGTTTATCTTCTCATCAAGTGTGAGAGCACATCCTCTTGAAATATTCCTGATTATTTTAATGGCCGGATATATGTCAGGCATACTTGGAATGTTTTTGGCTATACCTGTGTATACAATAATCCGTGTGGTTGCCAGGGAGTTCTTCTTTAATTATAAGTTGGTTAAAAAACTTACCGAAAACTTAAAAGAATAAAAGAGAAAAAAATCTTTAAAATCAAATAAAGCTCTTAAACAATCTTCAACTTAAATCGTTATGAATGGTTAAAAGTTGAAATGTTAAAAAAGATTAATTGTCATTAACTCTAAATCTTCTGATTAGATGATACTTACGTGTGTGAGAGAATTCTTTTAGATGATAAATAATACGTTAATATGGTTCAAACTTTATCTAAGTCCCGTTCTTCCGGGAAGATTTTCTTAAAGTTTTTCTTACTTTTTTTTGTTGTTCTTTCAACAATAAATGTTGGGGCAGAAGAAAAACGCGGTAAAAAGGGAACACCCGAACCTGATTTAAAAGTTGGCGAACGGCTGTATTATGGATTAATTCCAACGGGAGAAGATGCGAAAGCCTGTGCATCTTGTCATACCTATTACACTTCCGACACCATCAATTGGAATCCTTCGGCATTGGAAATGGCCAAAGTGGCTGCTGATATGGATCTTGCAACTTTTAAAAGTCACTTGTTGACACCGTCTGGGGCAATGAGGGAGAAGGTTCATATCAATTACGAATTGACTGATGAGCAGCTGTTTCATCTTCATGGTTATCTTACCGAATTATCTCAAAATGGTGTTCCTGAAAAGAAAATGTCAATCAATACAATTTTGATTTTCTTGTTGTTGGGAGTACTAATGGCTGTTGCATTGGTTGATATCTTTTTTACCAAAAGGGTTAAGTTTAAACTTGTTCATATTCTTATTATTATGGGTGGACTGGCCTATCAGGGTAAAGTTATTGCACATACATTAACTGATTTTGGAAGAAGTCCGGATTATATGCCTGATCAACCTATTAAATTTTCGCATAAAGTGCATGCTCAGGATAATCAGATAGATTGTAATTACTGTCATTATAATGCTCAACACGGAAAGTCAGCCGGAATTCCAAGTGCTGGTTTATGTATGAACTGTCATATGGTAGTGCGTAATGGTACTAATTCCGGGCAGTTTGAAATTGCCAAGGTTGTTGATGCTTATGAGAATAATAAAGACATTGAGTGGATACGAATTCATAATTTACCGGACCATGTTTATTTTAATCACTCTCAACATGTAAATGCGGGTCAGCTTGATTGTGCTGAATGTCATGGAACAGTTGAAGAGATGCACATTCTTAAGCAAGAAAATGATCTGTCAATGGGCTGGTGTTTGGATTGTCATAAAAAGACCAATGTAAACTTCTACGATAACGATTATTACAAAACATTTGAAGCCTTGCATAAAGACATTGCAGAAGGAGTTCTTGACTCAATTAAGGCTGCTGATGTTGGTGCAAATGATTGTATGAATTGTCATCATTAATCAAAGAGAAATTTAATTAAGGAATTGCCTTGTTACCCAAAATAAATCAGTTATTACTATGAAGCAATACTGGAAAAGCATTGAAGAATTAATACCCGAAGAAGAAGTTGTTCAGGAGAAGAAATCTTCTTATATATTGAACGACGGGAAGGATTCTTCAACAAATTCGCGTCGCGACTTTCTGAAGTACTTCGGATTTAGTATCGCCTCGGCTGCTGTTCTGGCAGGATGCGAACGCCCTGTAAAGAAAGCCATCCCTTTATTGATACAGCCGGAAGAGGTGAAGCCCGGCACAGCTAATTATTACGCATCTTCGTTTTACGATGGATCAGAAATGGTGCCCATCCTCGTTAAGGTCAGAGACGGTCGCCCAATAAAGATTGAAGGAAATGACATGTGTAAGATGACCGGAGGTTCGGCATCTGCAAGAATACAAGCCTCGTTACTCAATTTATATGATGAGTCACGTCCGGCTCAACCAATGGTGGACGGGAAAGCTACTACCTGGGAGCAGGTGGATGCTGATATGTTGAAAATATTGAGTGAATGGGATGCAGGGAAGGAATTTGTGATTCTGACATCAACTATCATAAGTCCTTCAACAAAAAAGCTACTGGCTGATTTTAAAGCAAAATATCCATTTGTTGTTCATGAAACATTTGATGCATATTCGTATTCAGCATTACGCGAATCATTTGCATTAAATTATGGTGAGGCAATCATACCTTCTTATCGCTTTAATGCGGCTAAACTGGTGGTTGGTTTTAATGCTGATTTTCTGGGGACCTGGTTGCAACCGGTTACTTTTGGTCGTCAGTATGCTTCAGCAAGGAAGTTAACCGAAGGACAACGCGAGATGATGCGTCATGTACAGTTCGAATCCACCATGACATTAACGGGTTCAAATTCCGATGAACGTGTTCCGATGGCTGCTTCAGACGAAGCACATTATATCGCAGCCTTATTTTCTTTATTAGCCGGTAAAGCCGGTGTGTCGGTACCAACAGTAAACGCACCTGAACAAATACAGAAAATTGCAGAAGAACTTTGGTCTGCAAAAGGTAAATCTCTGGTTGTATCGGGTAGTAATGATGTGGATGTACAATCAATGGTATGTGGTATCAATCATATCCTCGAAAGTGAAGGAAATACCATTCGCTTGGATTACCCAATCAGTTTATTTGAAGGAAAGGATAAGGATTTTGAAGATCTGTTAAATAGAATTGAAGCCGATCAGGTTGGAGCTGTTATGTTATGGAATACCAATCCTTTGTATCACCTTCCATTGGATGAAAAAACTCAGAATGTATTGGCTAAGGTGGATCTGAAAATTGCGGTTCATTCGCAGCAAACAGAATCTGCATTAGCATGTAAATATGTTTTGCCGGCTCCACATTTTCTCGAAAGTTGGGATGACTCAGAGTTGGTTTCAGGGTTATTTACGCTTACTCAACCAGCTATCCGTCCTCTGTTTAAAACACGACATGCCCAGGAAAACCTGATGGCATGGGCTGGTGTTGAAGGTAAGTATTACGATTTTATCAAGTCAAACTGGAAAGAGAATATCTATAATATAAACTTGTCACAAGGTAAACAGTTCGAAACATTCTGGAAGACTTCCCTTAGAGATGGTTTGGTATTTGATGATACAAAGAAAAATAGTGTCCCATCCTTTTCTGGGGTTGACACCAGTTTTATATCAAAGTATGCCAATCCTGTTTCAGGAAATGAATTGGAGCTTGTTCTTTATCAGAATGTTCCGATTGGAGATGGAACATTGGCCAATAATCCCTGGTTACAGGAATTGCCCGATCCGGTTAGTCGCGTTTGTTGGGATAACTATGTAGCTGTTTCGCCAGCTTTTGCGGCATTAAGGGGATGGAGTCAGGGTGATATTGTTGCAGTGAATGGAATTGAATTACCTGTTTTGATTCAACCAGGGCAGGCAAGAAATACCTTGGCTATTGCTGTTGGTTATGGACGTAAGAATGCCGGCCGAGTCGCAACTGATCTGGGTAAGAATGTTTATCCTTTGGTGAAAATGAAGAATGGCAATCGCCAGTATTTCGTTGAGAATGTTGATGCTGTTGCAACAGGAGCAACCTACGAGTTGGCTGCCACACAGTCTCATCATTCCATGGAAGGACGAGCTTTGGTGAGGGAAACAACCATTGCCGAATACCTAAAGAATCCTGCCTCAGGAAATGAAAAACACGAAGAGGTTGAAAAACTGCATACAACCCTTTATCATGAGCATGAATACAAAGGACACCATTGGGGATTAGTTATCGATCTGAATTCATGTATCGGTTGTAATGCTTGTGTTGTAGCTTGCTCGGCGGAGAATAATGTGCCGGTTGTAGGACGAAATGAAGTACGCCGGTCACATGAAATGCACTGGTTAAGATTGGATCGTTATTACGCAGGCGAATCTGATAATCCCGAAGTGGTTCGTCAACCGGTAATGTGTCAGCATTGCGATAATGCTCCTTGTGAGAACGTTTGTCCGGTAGCTGCTACTAACCATAGCTCCGAAGGTATTAACCAGATGGCTTATAACCGTTGTATTGGTACTCGCTATTGTAATAATAACTGTCCTTATAAAGTGCGTCGTTTTAACTGGTATGATTATACCGGAGCCGACACTATTCCGAATAACCGTGTCGATCCTGCCGGAATGACGCTTGATCTTAAACGAATGGTTCTCAATCCGGATGTTACCATACGAGCCAAAGGAGTTATTGAGAAATGTTCGATGTGTATTCAGCGTATTCAGGAGAAGAAATTAACAGCTAAGCGTGAAGGAAGAATGCTGGAAGACGGAGAAATAAAAACAGCTTGCCAACAGACTTGTCCTGCCGATGCGATCACTTTTGGTGATGTGAATGATCCAAACAGTAAAGTATCTAAATTATTGAAAGATGCCCGTCAGTATGGATTATTGGAAGAGCTGCATACCTTACCATCGGTTGTTTATTTGAGTAAAGTAAGAAATAAAGATCAAAATAAAACGCTAAGCTAATGTACGTATCGCCAGTAAGAGAACCGCTCATTAGCGGAGAAAAAAGCTATAGTAAAGTCACCGAGGAAATATATGCACCGATGACAGGCCGGCCGGGTAAAACCTGGTATGCTGGTCTTACATTGGCACTTATTGCATTGATGTTTGGTTTGTTTTCCATCTTTGTTACGGTATGGGATGGAATTGGAACCTGGGGACTGAACCGGACCATCGGTTGGGGTTGGGGTATTACCAACTTTGTATGGTGGGTTGGTATTGGTCATGCCGGTACATTTATTTCTGCCATCTTATTATTATTCCGTCAGAAGTGGCGTACATCCATTAACAGAAGTGCAGAGGCAATGACCATCTTTGCTGTAATGTGTGCCGGGCTCTTCCCACTGATTCACATGGGACGTTTGCCTTTGGGATTTTTTATTTTTCCATATCCAAACACACGGGATGTATGGGTCAACTTTAACTCCCCACTTCTTTGGGACGTTTTTGCGATTTCAACCTATCTGACTGTTTCTTTATTGTTCTGGTATATGGGATTGATTCCTGATATTGGTACAATACGCGACAGACTTAAAAATGGTATTAAAAAGAAGATTTATGCTTTTTTGAGTTTTGGTTGGACAGGATCAGCTCGTCACTGGATGAGACATGAATCGATGAGTTTGATTTTGGCAGGTTTGGCTGCTCCATTGGTACTTTCAGTGCATACCATTGTAAGTTTCGACTTTGCCACCTCTGTTATACCGGGTTGGCATACAACCATCTTTCCGCCATATTTTGTGTCGGGTGCGGTATTTTCAGGTTTTGCCATGGTATTGACATTGATGATTATTACCCGAAAAGCGATCAATCTGGAAGACTATATTACCAAGGCGCATCTTGAGTCGATGAACAAGATTATAATTGCGACCGGTTCGATTGTTGGTATAGCATATATTACTGAGTTATTTATAGCTTGGTATTCAGGAGTTATATATGAACAATATGCATTCATTAACCGTGCGTTCGGCCCTTATTGGTGGGCTTACTGGATTATGATGACATGTAATGTTATTACTCCTCAGTTATTCTGGATTAAAAAGATACGACGCAGTTTTGTTGCCACTTTTATCATCTCAATATTTGTGAATATTGGTATGTGGTTCGAACGCTTTGTAATTATTGTTACTTCTCTGCACCGCGACTTTCTGCCATCAAGCTGGAGTATGTATTCTCCAACCTGGGTTGAGGTCGGAATCTATTTAGGAACTTTTGGATTGTTCTTTACATTGTTCTTCTTGTTTATTCGCTTCTTCCCTGTAATAGCGATTGCTGAGGTTAAGAGTGTATTAAAAACATCTGCAGAGAAATTTATTAAAAAAGGAAAATAAAGAGCTATGAAGAATAAGACATACGTTTCAGGATATTTTCCGGATGATAAGGATTTGATAATAGCCATTAAAGAGCTACAGGAAAAAAATGTGGATATCACAGATGTTCGCACTCCTTTTCCTGTGCATGGATTAGATAAAGTATTAAAGATGCGCCGTTCAAGATTGCCTCGGGCTGGCTTTGTGGCTGGAGCAATTGGTTCCATAATAGGTTTTGGATTTCAGGCCTGGGTTTTTACTGAAGCTTGGCCATTGAATTTCGGTGGTAAACCTTATTTATCAGTACCTTCATTTGTGCCGGTTACTTTTGAATTAACTGTATTGTTTGCAGCTTTTGCATTAGTTTTTGGCTTTCTTATAAGAAGTAATCTGGGGCCGGGAGCCGATAACCATATTTTTGACGAAGAGGTAACCAATGATAGATTCCAGATTTTATTGGAGGCCAAAGAGGGAAATGCTGAGTCACTGCATGAGTCATTACAATCAGTGGGAGCATTGGGAGTTCAATTACACGAAGTTAAATCATAAACGATAATCATGTATAAGTCATTTGAATTTACGCAAAAGCTAAAAACCTTCTTGATTGTGCTGATGGTTATCGGGGCTGTATTAACAGTTGCCGGGGTGTTTCTTAACCTCGACCATACCCATCGAATTTGGGCAAATGTGCTGTTAAATGGTTTTTATTTTACTGCCATTGCAATGGGCGCAGCTTTTTTTGTGGTGGTTCATATTTTAGGTGAGTCAGGTTGGCATACCGCTATTCAGCGTATCCCTGAGGCCATGGGACAATATGTTCCTTATGGCGGAGTCATCATGTTTTTGGTATTGGTGGGTATGCACGATATTTACCACTGGAGTCATACCGAGGATCTGGATGAAGTGCTCCAAGGTAAAAGCGCATTTCTAAATCCTTTGTTTTTTAGTATACGTACAGTTGTATATATCGCACTTTGGACTTTTCTTGTGAGAAAAATACGTAAGCTGTCATTGGCTTCGGATGGATCAACAGATTTAAAACTATTTACCCGCAGTCGTAATTGGGCAGGTATTTTTATTGTACTTTTTGCCATTACCAGTTCTACATCAGCATGGGATTGGATCATGTCTATAGATGCCCATTGGTACAGTACGTTATTTGGCTGGTATATTTTTGTAAGTTCCTTTGTTTCGGCAGTTGCTGTTATCATCATTCTATTATTTGTTTTAAGACGAATGGGATATATGGATCATGTTAATGATGAACACATGCATGATCTTGGAAAATATTTGTTTGGATTTAGTATATTCTGGATGTATCTGTGGATATCGCAGTATTTATTAATTTGGTACAGTAACATTCCTGAAGAAACAGTATACTTTGTGACGCGGCAGAATGATTTTCAGTTTATCTTTTGGACTAATGTAATCATCAACTTTTTAACACCATTTTTAATTTTGATGCCACGAGGTACAAAACGAAAGATGAATTGGTTGCTTATTGCTGCAATAATAGTATTTGTAGGACATTGGATAGATATGTATGTATCCATATGGCCCGGTGCCGTCGGGCATGCTGAATTTGGAGTGCTTGAAATTGGTATGACAATACTTGTTGCCGGTATCTTTTTATTTCTGTTTTTCAAACAGTTTGCTAAAGCTCCCGTGGTACCTGAGAATCATCCATACTTTAAAGAGAGTTTTGATTATGACAACATTCGCTGATATGAAGAAATCTATAAAAACATTAACCCTGGGTGTTGCCTTTCTTGCTATACTGGCTTCGTGTGATAAAAACAGAAATCATCCAGGTTATAGTTACTTTCCTGATATGGAACAATCACAGGCATATGAGACATATGCTGAAAATCCTGTTTGGAAAGATGGTAAAACAAATCAGTTACCACCAGAGGGAACTGTTCCTCGTGAAATGATTCCATATGATTTTGAAAAAACCGATGTGAATCGTACCTGGGCTGGTCAGGAGTTAGAAAATCCATATCATGGTGAAACTGAAATTGTGGAAAGAGGGAAAGAGTTGTACGGAATATATTGTATTAACTGTCATGGTGATAAAGGGGATGGTAAAGGATTTTTATATACTTCAGGTAAGTATCCTTATCCACCAGCTACACTTTTATCAGATAAGATCAGAAATAATCCGGATGGAGAAATTTTTCATGTAATAACGATTGGTTTTGGAATGATGGGGTCACATGCTGCACAAGTGATCCCCGACGATCGTTGGAAAATTATTACTTACATCCGACAAGAACTGCATCAGTAATAGTTTGTATTTAAATAAAAAGCCACCGGAGCGATTGCAACGGTGGCTTTCTTGTTATTTTATCTATGTTATAATCTTATTCCATCTGTAGAAACTGGTACTGTAATACTCTCTTTTGTATCATTTTCAGTAAGTGTGGTTGATGCCAGATTAGCATCAGAAGTGCCTTCTTCTTCATATGCTTCTTTAACGGTTACTTCTACAGGTTGTTCCTGTAGTCGCATGGCAAGCGCATTCTGTATATTAATTCGGCGTCCATTCTTGAACGACATGATAAAGGCATCCTTAAAGCCCATGCCTTTTACGATATTTAAAAATTCTTCAGCTTCATTGTATTCAATAAATTCACCTAATGTAAACTGATTGATTCCTTCAAAACTATCCTGTTTGATGCCTAAAAGGTTACCGTCGTATTTATCAAGATCAATACCAGTATAGGCACCTATTTGAATGGCAAATAGAATACCATCGTAGTCTTCTTTGGGCAAGGCTCCTTTATGAGTGTTGTAAACGATCTGACTGATTGTATCTTCCTGAGTTTTGATTTCAGTTTTAGTAACTATGGTATCTTGTGGTATAATCACCTCTGCTTGCATAGGTGCTTTGTCTACTGAGCTACTGATGCCGGGAAGCAAGATCAATCCTTTAAATAAAAGAATCGAAAATAAGGACACAAAAAATACCAGCTGAAAGTATAAGTTTCGACGAAGCGATCCTATTTTATTAGATTTTTTATGGCTGGAAGAGCGTAATCGCTCTATTTCTTTTTCCATAGCTTCTATCCGAAGCCTTGTTTTTTGCTCGGTGAACTCGTTTTCGGACATGTCAGGTGTTTTAATTAAGCACTAAAATAGTTTAAAAAACTATTGATTTTGCACAATTTCTACTTTTTTTACACGTTAACGGCCTTTTTTGTTGCTTTAAGTGTGTTAAAATGAATTAAAAAGGATTGGTTACAGTTAATATCCGGCTGTGTTTAAAACTTCGATTATTGAAGGATACGTGTTTTTCTTAACCTTATCCAATTGTGTGACGCTTAACCATTGGGCACTTGCAATATTTTCTTCTGTTTGAGGAACAGGATTTTCAGAGCCTTCAAACTTCATCATAAACCAGACTGTTTCTTTCAGATAGTTGGTTCCTTTTTGCAGATAGGTATGAAAAGTAGAGCATAATTTGTTTTCTAGACAAAGCGGTGCAATGCTGCACTCTTCAGTAACCTCACGTAATGCTGTTTCTTCAATGCTTTCGCCTTTTTCGGCTTTTCCTTTGGGTAAATCAAATACACCCAAACGATGAATTATCAATAAATCATCATTGTTATTAGATACTAATCCTCCGGCTGCCATTAAAAATTTAAAGCACTTTTTCAGTTCGGTTAATAATTGCTCTTTTGGACGACCGTAAAGAAAAGCTTGTTGCAAATCCTTATTGTTCTCAAACGACTCAACAAATTGCTTCAGTTCATGATGCGATGTGAATTTATGCAAGGCATCAAAGTCGTTATTAATAAGGTCTTGTTCGAGCGAGTCGGTTAAAAAAAGTATTCTATCGTTGAAAAAAACTTTATACATTTGCGGCATGGAAAAATTAGCAGAAATCATAGCCAATCAGCTGTTGCAAATTAAGGCAATTAAGTTGCAACCTGCAAACCCATTTACATGGGCATCGGGATGGAAATCTCCGATCTATTGTGATAACCGTAAAGCACTTTCTTACCCAGAAGTGCGCGATTTTATTAAGTTGCAATTTGCCCGCCTGGTATTAGAGAAATACCCGGAGGTAGATGTGGTTGCCGGAGTTGCTACTGGTGCTATTGCGCAGGGAGCTTTGGTGGCAGATGCTATTAATAAACCATTCATCTATATTCGATCGGCAGCCAAGTCGCATGGTATGACTAACCTTATTGAAGGTGATTTACAACCTGGACAAAAAGTGGTTGTGATTGAAGATTTGATATCAACAGGGGGTAGCAGTTTAAAAGCTGTTGAAGCCATTCGTGAAGCCGGAGCTGAAGTAATGGGTATGTTAGCTATCTTTACCTATGGTTTCGGTGTTGCCGAGAAGGCATTTGATGAAGCCAATGTTGAATTAACAACACTTAGTTCGTACGAACAAATGATTCCATATGCTAAGGAGTCGGGCTATGTAACAGCCGATGACGTGGCAACACTGCAAGAGTGGAGAAAAGATCCTGCCAACTGGAATAAGTAAGAAATTTGTAAATAAACTCAGGGCAAGTCAGTGAATGGCTTGCTCTTTTATTTTGTAAGTCATGACAACGTTTGAAAGTGACATTAAGAAGTCGACCTATTCTTCTGAAACTATTTTTAATTTCCTTGCTGATTTTGATCATTTTGGTGATCTGATTCCAAAGGATAAGATAACAAACTGGCAGTCAAATAGCGATTCGTGTCGTTTTACTATTGATCCTGTAGGTGAAGTAGGATTGCGAATTGTTGAGAAAGAAGAATTTAAAACCATAAAATATACCGCTGAAGGTAAAACTCCTTTTAATTTCTTTCTTTGGATTCAATTGAAAGAAGTTGCAGAGGATGATACTCGTATCAAACTTACCATTAAGGCTGATATGAATCCGATGATTAAAATGGTAGCCAGTAAACCAATTAATAAATTTCTGGAAGTACTTTCTGATGCTATTGCTAAGCATCAATATCAATA
The DNA here is from genome assembly GCA_025499705.1 of Carboxylicivirga caseinilyticus. GTDB lineage: Bacteria > Bacteroidota > Bacteroidia > Bacteroidales > Marinilabiliaceae > Carboxylicivirga > Carboxylicivirga caseinilyticus. Next base: position 132,994 of record JAFMVE010000005.1, on the reverse strand, counting down.
ACATTAAAATGGATCGCATCTTATCTGATATAAATGCGATCCATTCTTATATATCTTAAATATCAGGATTCCTTTCTTTCAAGGGCTTTCATAATAAGTGCCAGTATAGGTTTAGGAATATTTAATTGCAGAGCAGCTGCATGTCCTTTATCTGACATTTTTCCCCAGGTACGATGAATTATCCTGACTAATTTTATTTCATCCTCCTTGTGTTTATCAACAAAAGGTTGGATATAATATTCTAAGAATACCAGACAAGCTACGTCCTCTATTAATTGCGTTTGGTTGTTGAGTTTAATATGAACTTTTCCAACCATTGCTTTAACTTCATCAATTGATTGCTGATCATATCCGACTTTTTGCATTATATCGGCTGCCTTTTGAGCTTGATAATCATAAAGAGTTGTACGCCAATCATGATAACCTTTTCTGCCATTCGGATAATCTGTACGAGGTATATCCCATCGATTAAGATGTTGACATCTGGCTGCTATCAATTCTGTTTCGCTGGCATTTGGTTGAAATGTCATGAGTTCAGTTACCATTCGTTGGGCATACAGATACTCCCGTGGATAACTTTTTCCATCATATATTTCGATGTTGGGTTCCGTTTGATATGCCTGATCTATTAATTCGATGGCGGCCATATAATGTTGAGATAGTTTCATGGTCTGATATTTATTCAAAAAACACAATATAGGCCCTAAAGTTTTAATTTTTGAAATGAAAAGTTTATCGTTTTAATGTGATTAAATCTTGTGCTATGAGTATTGTTAACATCTTCCAGGCATTTGACCGGATGTAGGTTCCTGAATAAATTCTACTTCTTTAAAAGCATATTCCCTAAAGTTACCTTGGTCGTCTTTCAAAGTAAGTAGTCCCATTTCACTGACACTTTTGATGGAAGCGCGAAAAACTCCACTTACATCCTTAAATGGATGCTTACCAATATTACGGTAGAGTAAACTAAAATATTCTCTGTCTATTTCCTCTTCCATACCTTCTTGCAATTGAATGTATCTATTCTCTATATGAGTGAGTAATTTCTCCAGAACATCGTTTAAGTCGAATTCCGTCAAAGTGATGTTTTTTAGCGAAATCGGATTAGGGGCATCAGAGATAAACTCAGTTTGATTAACATTCAATCCAATGCCAATGATACAATAATCGAGGCGGGATCCAAGAATAGAATTCTCGATTAAGATACCAGCCAGTTTTTTATCACCAATATAAATATCGTTAGGCCATTTTATGGTAACACCACATAAAAATTCCCGGATTGTATCAATCAATCCTAATGACACTATTTTAGAAATATAAAATTGCTTGTGTGGTTCCAGAAAATGAGGTCGTAACAACAGGCTGAAGGTGAGGTTTTTGTTTTTCTCGCTTTCCCATGAGTTTCCAGCTTGTCCCCTTCCGGCTACCTGATGATCAGTGAGAATAACAGTTCCTTCTTCCGGTTTTTGTCGAGACAGCAATGACTTCATTTCTTCATTGGTAGATTTTAACTCAGCATGTTTTATGTAGGCAATTTTAAAAATGTGTGCCATCCTTTCAGTGTTAGTGTAAAATTGTCAGTTAAATACTGCTAACTTAATCGAAAGGTAAAAATACATCAATTATATCTATCTAAAAGTGCTATCTTTGACAGAATCATTTTGTACGATGTGTGCTAACAAGCTACAAAGCATCGGCTTATGAAGAATTAATCTAAAATATCCAGAGAAAAAATTAAAGAAAAAAGAAGCAGATAAGGAATGAAGGAAGAAAATATGACTGCCAAACAATTAGTTGACACCATTGTTGAAGGAATACAAGAAAAGAAAGGCACAAATATTGCGATACTCGACCTTACTGAGTTGGATAATACCATTTGTCAGTATTTTGTAATTTGTGATGGCGACAGTAACACTCATGTTGATGCTGTAGCAAATTCGGTGGAAGATTATGTGCGAGAATATGCAGGAGAGAAACCGAATCATACTGAAGGATTTACAAATGCTGAATGGATTCTTCTCGATTATTTTGACGTTGTTGTACACGTATTTCAGCGATCACAAAGGGAGTTCTATAATTTGGAAGGTCTATGGGCCGATGCAGCACGCACGGACATAGAGAATTTATTTTAAAAATTAGATGCATTAACATATGGCAAACGAAAAACCAAAAGGTCAAGGGAACGATAAAGAGAAATCAAAGTTGCCAAAGTTCAATATGTATTGGGCTTATGGATTGATTGCTGTTGCCTTGTTGCTGGTGAGTCAAATGGACTTTGGACAAGGACCACATAGTATTTCTTATAGCGAATTCAGAAAAGAAATCCTTGAAAGTGGTGATATTAAACAAATAGTGGTAATTCGCAACGAAGGGATTGCTGAAATTACCATGCAAGAAGATAGGTTAGATAAATTTAAAGACCTTTTTAAGGAGAATCTAACCAATTCCGGGCCTCCTGCTTCAGGTCCTCATTTTAAAGTAGAGATTCCTTCGATTGATAAATTTGAGGAATTAAGAATGCAGACAGAAGAAAAACTTGGCATAAGTATTCCTGTTGAATATGAAAAACGAACCGATTTTTTTGGTGATTTCTTCGCATTTATGTGGCCTCTATTGCTTTTAATTGCAGTTTGGGTATTTATTTTCCGTCGTATGGGAGCTCAAGGTGGCGGTGGTGGTGCCGGCAATATTTTTAATGTAGGTAAGTCGCGTGCCAAAATGTTTGATAAGGAATCAGCCATTAATGTTACATTCCAGGATGTAGCTGGTTTGGTTGAAGCAAAACAGGAATTGGAAGAAATAGTCGAGTTTTTGAAAAGACCTGAAAAATATACCGAACTGGGAGGTAAGATTCCCAAAGGTGCACTTTTGGTAGGCCCTCCGGGAACAGGTAAAACATTGCTTGCAAAAGCGGTTGCTGGTGAAGCAAATGTACCATTCTTTAGCATGTCGGGTTCCGATTTTGTTGAGATGTTTGTGGGAGTTGGAGCCAGCCGCGTACGTGACTTGTTTAAGAAAGCAAAAGAAAAAGCACCATGTATTGTTTTTATCGATGAGATTGATGCCATTGGACGAGCTCGAGGTAAAAGTCCTAACATGGGAGCCAACGATGAACGCGAAAATACCCTTAACCAACTATTGACAGAAATGGATGGTTTTGGAACCAATAGTGGTGTTATCATATTAGCAGCTACCAACCGTGCAGATATTCTTGATCGTGCATTGATGCGTGCTGGCCGTTTCGATCGTCAGATACATGTTGAGTTACCTGACCTGAAGGAACGTAAAGCAATTTTTGATGTTCACTTACGTCCATTGCGACTGAGTAAAGAGGTTGAAAGCAAATTTTTGGCAAAGCAGACACCTGGATTCTCGGGTGCCGATATTGCCAATGTTTGTAACGAGGCTGCTTTAATTGCTGCCCGCGGTAATAAAAAGATTGTTGAGAAAGAAGATTTCCTTAGCGCTGTTGACCGTATTGTTGGCGGACTGGAAAAGAAAAATAAGATTATATCAAAAGACGAGCGTAAGGCCGTTGCCTATCATGAGGCTGGTCATGCCACCATCAGTTGGTTGCTTGAATATGCTCACCCATTGGTAAAAGTTACCATTGTACCTCGTGGTAAAGCTTTAGGTGCTGCATGGTATCTTCCTGAGGAACGTCAGTTGACCACAACTGAGCAAATACTGGATGAGATGTGTTCTGCTTTGGGAGGTCGTGCTGCTGAAGAAATCATGTTTGGTAAAATAAGTACGGGGGCTTTGAATGACCTTGAAAAAGTAACCAAACAGGCTTATGCTATGGTGACCTATTTTGGTATGAGTGATAAACTTGGAAATAAGAGTTTCTTTGATTCATCAGGTCAGTCGGAATATTCATTCCAAAAGCCATATAGCGAAAAAACAGCTGAGCTAATCGATGAAGAAGTCAGCCGTATCATTGACGAACAATATGCCCGTGCGAAAAAGATTTTGGTTGAAAATCATGATAAACATGTTCAGCTAGCTGAAGTGTTGTTAGAGAGAGAAGTTATTTTTAGCGAGGATCTGGAAAAATTATTCGGTAAGCGAAAACTCTCAGAACATGTAATTGAGGAAGAGGATTTGGAAGAATCGAAGGAAGCAGAAACTTCTATCGAAACTCCTGCTGTTGAAGATGAAGTGGCTGATTCTCCATCTGAAACAACTGAAAAAAATGAGCAATAATCAGCAAAATAAGTCAAAAAACGACCGCGAAAAGATTCTGAACAGACTTAAAGCGGCTCAAAATACTACAGACGGATCGTTCTCGCCAGGAGATCGATCCGTTCGTGTTTTTCCCTACCCTGAGGATTTACTTGTTATCTTTAGAGAGGAGTTGGAGAAAATAAAGGGATTATCATATGTTTATAAAGGGGGGGGAGAATTTTCCGCATTGGTTAAAAATATCCTGGATGAAAAAGGATGTAAATATCTCTTTACTCGTGATCCGGAATTAAAAGAGCAACTGAAAGAGGTTGTGAAAGTTTCTTCTGAAGATGATGACTTTGTGGAAATGGAAGTTGGTATAACAAAATGTGAGTTCTTGGTGGCAAGAACCGGATCCGTTGTTATTAGTTCTGCTCATCCATCAGGTAGATTAATGAATATTTTTCCACCTGTACATATTGTGGTGGCAAAAGCATCTCAGCTGGTTCCATTTTTAGAGGAGGCGATTGATGGAATGAAAGAAAGATATGACGGTAATATGCCTTCTCAAATGACAGTTATTACGGGTGCAAGCCGCACTGCAGATATTGAGAAGACACTCGTTATGGGAGCACACGGACCTAAAGAATTAATTGTTTTGATTGACTTGGAAGCTTGATTTTAAAATTAGCGAGGATATATTAACTTTGCAGCGCATTAACGTCAATCAATGAATAATTTTATACAACGCACCTTAACAGGTATCCTTTTCGTAGTAACGGTTGTAGGGTCTATCCTATATCATCCTGTTCTATTTTTTATCGTGTGTTTGGTCGTGGCATTGGTTGGTATGTTAGAGCTAAAGCGCCTGCTTGAGCGTAAATACGACAAAGTAAATTTGCTTGCTTCATTATCATTAGGGCTATCCTTTCAAATTCTTGTTTTTTTAGATACAATGGATATTATTAGCCAAAGTTGGTATGTAGTTTTGATGCCAATTATCTGGATTCCATTTGTTCGTGAATTATTTAAAGGAGGAGATAATCCTTTCCTGAGAATTGGACTAACCTTACTTGTTCCTATATATGTTTCTTTGCCATTATCGTTTCTGTATCTTACTGGATGGGTTGATGGTGCATTTAATGGATACTATTTACTGGGATTCTTTGCAATGGTATGGTGCAATGATACAGGAGCATACCTTGTAGGAGTTAGCATTGGGAAGCATAAGCTTTTCGAAAGAATTTCACCAAAAAAAACCTGGGAAGGATTTATTGGCGGAGTTATATTTACATTTGCGGCCGCATATATTATTTTTAAGCTAACCGGTTTGGCATCTCTGGGTGTTTGGCTGGGAGCTGGAGTTATTATTTCGCTATTTGGTACAATGGGCGATTTAATCGAATCGATGTTAAAGCGTAATGTTGATACAAAGGATTCGGGAAATATTTTACCTGGGCATGGTGGAATATTAGATCGTTTTGATGCTGTGCTCTTTGCAGCACCAATGGTATTTGCACTTTTTGTTTTATTCGGATAATTGTAATTTATAAATATGACTATACATAAAGAAGGCTACTCGACGTTATTTGTAGTACTTATAGTACTGCTGGGCCTAAATGCCGGCATTTATTTTTTAGCTGGTATTGAAATCACAAATATTACAACTTTTGTGTCGGCGTTATTTTATTTCCTGATAGTTAACTTTTTCAGGAGTCCAAAACGTGATGCTATTATCCAGGATGGTGCAATTATTGCACCGGCTGATGGTAAAGTGGTAACTATCGAAGAAGTGGTAGAAGATGAATATTTAAAAACCAAATGTCTTCAGGTGTCTATCTTTATGTCGGTTACAAATGTACATATCAACTGGTTTCCAATTAAAGGAGTTGTTAAGTATTTCAGACATCACAGCGGTAGATTTATGGCTGCCTATTTGCCAAAATCTTCTACTGAAAACGAAAGAACAACTGTGGTGATTGAAAACCATAAAGGGACTCAGATTCTTGTTCGTCAGGTAGCAGGAGCAATGGCTCGTCGTATTGTATGTTATGCTGAAGAAGAAAAAGCCATTTCTCAGGGTGAGCAGATGGGATTTATTAAGTTCGGTTCCAGAGTTGATCTTTATTTACCTTTGGATTCCAGAATTGATGTTCAGCTTGAACAAAAAGTAACGGGTCGACAAACTATCATTGGTTGGTTGAAGTAGAAAGCTGATTGAAAAAATATATAAGAGGGTTGCCGTTCTGGCAGCCCTTTTTTTGTGTTTGTATATAAGAAATTTAACACCTCTTAAACCTTACGCACTCTTTATTGTTATAAAAGTGCTCTACAATAAATGTTTTAAAACGTTAATATATCGTTGTTTGTAGGTCTGACATGAGAAAACATTTAGATGGTTGAAGTGTTAAAAAGAATAAAAGATAAACAAATATTAATAGTATTTTAGCGATTAAGTCCAAAACATCTTTCTATGAGAATAGCATTTGTTTTTTTATTTCTAGGTTTAATAATAATTGATATTCTGGGTCAGGATCCTGAAAAGATCGGTATAATTGAGCATTTGGATGAGTTGGTTCCGTCAGATATTGAACTGGTTGATGTGAATAATGAGAAGGTACAGATTGGCTCTTTGTTTACAAAACCCACCGTTTTAAATTTTGTCTATTATCGTTGTCCCGGAATATGTACTCCATTAATGGATGGAATAACAGAGCTTGTCAATGGATCAGATATGGTGTTGGGGGAAGATTATCAGATTGTAACGGTAAGTTTTGATTTTACAGAAGGTGCTGATCTTGCCATGAAAAAAAGAAATAACTATTCGATGCTGGTTAAAAAGGAAGGAATGGAAGATGGATGGTTATTTTTTACAGCCGATAGTTTAAATGTATCCCGATTAACTCAGTCTTTAGGTTTTAGTTATAAAAAAACAGGTTCAGATTTTATTCATACAGCAGGTTTAATTCTTATAAGTCCCGAAGGTAAAATAACCCGTTACCTTAACGGAACTTATTTTCTACCATTCGAATTCAAACTTGCGGTTATAGAATCATCCAAAGGAATTCCAGGACCTACTGTTAATAGAATATTACAGTTTTGTTATAGTTACGATCCGGTTGGACAGTCATATGTTTTGAATGTGACCAAGTTGGCCGGTGTTTTAATAATTGTAATTGCCGGCTTGGTTCTTTTAGTTCTAACTGTAAAACCTAAAAGGAAAGCTACTAATTAAATTCAAATCAATCGTTAGTATATGTCAAATCACGAATCGGAAACTACAACACATGTGAGTTTTAGAGAAGAGAAAGGAAAATACAAAGGTATTTTTGCCTGGATTTTTTCAACTGATCACAAGCGAATTGGCCTCTTGTATTTATATGCCATTGTTACGTTCTTTCTTGTAGGGGTTTCGTTAGGGGCTGCTATGAAATTAGAGCTGATTGCACCAGGAAAGACCATCATGAATCCAGAAGCATACAATGCCATCTTTACACTTCATGGTGTGATAATGATTTTTTTGGTTGTAGTGCCAGGGTTACCTGCAGTATTTGGTAACTTCTTTCTACCTATTATGATTGGGGCAAAGGATGTTGCTTTTCCAAAATTAAATCTGATGTCGTGGTGGGTGTATATTGCAGGAGCGATTATAGCTCTTTCCGCTTTGTTCATGGGCGGTGGACCTCCTGATACAGGCTGGACTTTTTATGCTCCCTATAGTTTTAAAACCAATACAAATATGCTTCCCGCTGTTATAGGGGCATTTGTTTTAGGTTTTTCATCTATTCTAACTGGTATCAATTTCATTGTAACAATACATAGGATGAGAGCTCCGGGCATGACATGGTTCCGTTTACCATTATTTCCCTGGACATTGTATGGTACTGCCTGGATTCAGATTCTGGCAACTCCAATTGTAGGAATCACCTTACTTATGATTGTTGGAGAAAGATTATTTCATATAGGTTTTTTCGATCCTGCATTAGGAGGAGATCCGATTTTATATCAACACTTATTCTGGATTTATTCCCATCCGGCTGTTTATATCATGATATTACCTGCCATGGGAGCTATTTCTGAAATCATTCCAACCTTTGCCAATAAATCAATTTTTGGATATAAGGCCATTGTGATTTCTACCTTGGCAATTGCATTCGTAGGATATTTTGTTTGGGGACATCACATGTTTACTTCCGGAATGAGTGGTACGGCTTTGTATACATTTTCGTTCCTTACCTTTTTGGTTGCAATACCAAGTGCTATAAAAGTCTTTAACTGGGTTGGAACACTTCATAAAGCATCTATACAATTAGAGCCACCATTCTTTTGGGCTGCATCGTTCTTGTTTGTGTTTATGATCGGAGGGCTTTCGGGATTAGCATTAGGAGCTTTAGCAACGAATGTGCATTTGCATGATACTGCATTTGTGGTTGCTCACTTTCATTTTATTGTATTTGGAGGTGTCGGTTTTGCCTTCATGGGGGCTATTCATTACTGGTTTCCTAAAATATGGGGACGAATGTATAATACCAGAGTTGCAACTACTGGATGGATTTTGTTTTTTATCGGTTTTACCACGTTATATCTGCCAATGTTCTTTTTAGGTATTGATGGAATGCCAAGACGTTACTATGATTATGTAGATCGTTTTCACGGACCTAATATTATTTCCACGGTGGGTTCGTGGGTATTGATCACAGGTTTAATTATCATCCTGGTTAATCTGATTAAAGGAGCAAAAAGCGGACCTAAAGCCGGTAAAAACCCATGGGGAGGAAGAACTCTGGAATGGGAAGTGGATTCTCCACCAACACTTGAAAATTTTGAAGAAATACCAGTAATTGAACGTAGTCCTTACGATTACAGATAAAATCCAAATAATATGAGTCAAACAATTGCATTATCACATGATATCCATCGCGACGATGAAGGGTCGAAAATTGGAATGTGGCTTTTTATTTTTACCGAACTGTTGTTATTCGCCGGTTTGTTTATTGTGTACGGTGTTTACCGATACTTAAATCCGGTTGCGTTTCATTTGGCAGCTGAGGAATTAAGTGTGACAGTTGGAACGGTTAATACCATTATACTTTTGGTAAGTAGCGCATGTATGGCTATGGCCAGTAGTGCAATTCGCATGCGAAAGAAGGGCATGACCATGCTTATGCTTGCTACCACTTTGTTTATCGCCTTTATGTTTATGGTGAATAAATATTTTGAGTGGGAAGGTAAGTTTCATCATGGGTTATTTCCCGGAAGCGAAGATCTGTTAAAGCTGGGACAAGGTGATACTTTGTTTTATGGATTATACTTTTTTATGACTGGATTGCATGCTTTGCATATTATAGTAGGTATTGTTTTAATCACTATTGTAAGTGTGAAAGTGAATAATAATAAACTAACTGCTGAGAATCCTGTACTGCTTGATAACGCAGGATTATATTGGCATTTAGTTGATCTAATCTGGATCTTCCTTTTCCCGTTGTTTTACCTTATCGCATAAATTCAATACTATGGAAAATCATAATGAATCACATATCGTTCCTTTTAAAACCTATGGAATTATACTGGCAGTATTAATAGTATTAACGCTTCTGTCAGTAGCTGTTACTCAAATTGATTTGGCAAGTCTTACAGTATTTACTGCCATATTGATTGCTGCAGTTAAATCAGGTTTTGTTCTGGTGTACTTTATGCATCTTAAGTTTGATAATAAACTATTGAAGGCGCTTGTTGGTGCTGTGTTTATTTTGATTGCATTGGTGATGTTTGTAACATTTTTGGATTATAATTATCGTTAAGATATGATCGACAAAACTACACAAAATGCTTCCACCTTTGTTTCGCAGGTTGATTCGGCCTTCCTGTTTATTTTTGGTGTTGCCTTACTATTCTTGTTTGGGATAACTGCCTTTTTGGTGTATTATATTTTTAGATACAGAAAAAGTAAAAATCCGGAAGCTACACATATTGAAGGAAGTACCAAATTGGAAATCATCTGGACTGTAATTCCAACTATTCTGGTTTTGGTAATGTTCTCTTATGGATGGAAAGGTTGGAAATCTCAAAAAGAGGTACCAGATGATGCAATGCCTGTTAAAGTGATAGCACGTATGTGGAGTTTTGCTTTTGAATATGAAAACGGAATGGTTACAGATACACTGATTGTTCCTAAGGACCGAGCTGTAAAATTGGATTTGAAAGCTATGGATGTTATACATAGTATGTATATACCGGCATTCAGAGTGAAGCAGGACATGGTTCCGGGTAAAGAATCTTATATCTGGTTTGAATCAGAAAAAGAAGGTAAATACGAGGTTTTTTGTGCTGAATATTGTGGCTTAAGACATTCCTATATGATGTCGGCAGTTAAAGTAGTTCCTGAGTCTGATTTTGATAAATGGATGGAAGAGAATACAGTAGCTGTAGAAGAAGCCAATGAAGGTACTAATAAACGATTGGCCGGGGTTAGTGTTTTGAGAAAGTACGGTTGTGTTGCTTGTCATACTGTCGATGGCAGTAAATTAGTAGGCCCTTCATATAAAGGAATTATTGGATCAACCCGTACTGTTATTACTGATGGTAAAGAACGGGAAGTTGTTGCTGATGAGGAATATATTCGTCGATCTATTATGGATCCGAATGCTGATCTTGTTAAGGGATATGATAAAGGCTTGATGCTATCTTATAAGGATCAAATCACTGAAAATGAAATGATGCATTTAATAGAATATTTCCAGTCATTATCTGAATAGTGGGTTTATCTCTACTACATATTAAAACCTTTGGAAAATTCTCTATTTCCTTACCTGTAGGCTTAACTGCTTATACCGGTTACATTATTTATGACGGTAAGTTATCGTTTGAAGGTTTGTTGGTGTTTGTTGGTATATTCTTTCTTTCTGCCGGAGCATCAGCGATTAATCAATTGCAGGAAAAACAATTTGATGCTTTAATGACCCGAACAGCTAATCGTCCCTTGCCAATTGGAATTATCAATACTTCAGGGGCGGTAGTTTTATCTTTACTGTTTTTGTTGGCAGGAACATTTGCTCTTTTGCCTTTTGGGTTTTGGGCTATATTTAGTGGATGGATGGGAGTGTTTTGGTATAACCTTATCTATACACCAATGAAACGATGGAGTGCGTTTTCAGTGTTTCCGGGTGCTGTTGTTGGTGCTATTCCTCCAATTGCTGGTTGGATTGCTGCCGGAGGTTCAATAATGGATGCTCGTATTCATTTCCTGGCTTTGTTTTTCTTTTTAGGACAGATGCCACATTTTTGGTTATTGGTTCTTAAATATGGAGAGCAATACAGAAATGCCGGATTTCCTGTTATTACAGATGTTTTATCCAAGGAACAGATCAATAGAATTAATTTGGTTTGGTTTTTGGCTACGTTTATTTCAGCAATGTTTCTTCCATTTTTTAATGTAATTACCAATCGACCTGTGATATGGATTGTTACAATATCAACAATTCTGATGATGGCTTGGTCGGTTCGTATTACCATAAAATTAAAGAACGAGAATCAGAATACGAGCTTGAGAAAGATGTTTTTGTATTTTAATACGTTCTATTTATGGATGATCATTTTGATTTATGCCGATCAGATTTAACAAACTAAAAAAATAGCAATGATGAGAATACTAAGTCTTTTATTTTTTGTTACCCTGTTTTTAGGGGCTTGTCAAAGTAAAAAAAGTGAACAAAATAACACTGAGCCTGTTTCTTTTGAAAATGTTGGTGAAATAGTTTTGAATGTTGAAGGAATGACTTGTGATGGCTGTGAAATGACCATTGAAAAAGGTTTGATGAAACTCGAAGGTGTAGCTGAAGTAAAAGCTGATCACGAAACAGGAATTACAACGGTAAAAGCAGATACCTTAAAAGTGAATAGAAAAGATTTAGCTAAAATAATAGAGAAAGTTGGCTATCATGCCAAAGATTAAGAATTGTTTGACAATTGAAAGGTAGAGGCGATGCATCGTGGTGGAGCATCGCCTTTCTGTTTCTAAAACCTTGCGGTTAATCCAATGGAGATATTTCTACCCATATTGTAATAGCCTAAATCTTTTAAAAGATTTAAATGGTCAACATATTGTATGTTCATTAAATTATTCGCTGAAACTGATAACTCAATATTTATGGTTCCCGGGTTAAGTTCTGTTGCTGCCATGGCATTTACCAAATAGTAACCATTGGTAACGGTTTCAAATTCTGAAGGATTGTTTTGTTTTGAAGCAAGATCCAGATCTATCTGGAAAAAGCTTCTTTTCAAAAAAGCCCAGTTATCTTTTTCAATCTTGATCTCCAGATTTCCTTTTAAAGGAGGAATGAAAGGAAGAGGGCTCCCATCTTTTTGTTGTGCATGAATATAGGCACCAGTTCCTTTTATATGCAGCCATTTGGCAGAACTGGGGTGATAATGTATACCTGCTTCAGCTCCTGCCAAACCAGCTGGTGTTTGGCGATACTCGTAAACAGGGTTTTCATCCTCAATTATCCCGGTTGGAGCCAGATAAATATAATTAGTAATGTTGTTATAAAAAGTTGAGATATCAAATGTAAATAGTTCATGATGATTATGTAACCCCAAATCAACTTCGTAACTGCGTTGAGCTTCCAAATTCATATTACCTTCTTCATGACGACCTGCATGCAATCCACCCTGAGTTAGTTCAGCCAGGTTAGGAGCCCTGAATGCGCTTGCAAAATTGGCTCGTAAAAGACTTGTCTCGGATAAATTATAGGTAGCACCTATTGATCCACTTATGTTATTGAAATTACGATAGAGTTCAATATATTCTTCTTCATGAGCAGTTTCTTCGGTTGTTTCTCCGTGTTCATGTGATCCCCTTTCCTGCAATGGCACGTCGAGGCTTCTGTAATCGTATCTTAAACCAGCCTGCATTACAAATTTATCATTCGGTGTATACTGGAAGAATCCAAATCCTGAAAGATCTAATAAATCAGCATCAGGTATGATTTTACCTTCTGCCTCATGATTGGCATTGTTTCTATACATTCCCTGAAAACCAAAAATGGATTTAATTTTATCAGATAAATTAGTCTGTGCTTTTAGCTCGTAATTAAAGGTGTTAAGTTGACTATTGATAGCAATTCCGTCTTCTTCGGCAGTGGCTATCTCAATTTCTTTACGTTTATTAATTTGATATCCAAAGTTTGCATTTAGTTTAGTGTTACCAATAAACAAGGTTGTTTTTGAACTAATAAAATGGTTTTCCAGATCCTGATAATAAACTATTGGATTATTACTGTCCCCAAGAGTTATAGTATCAATTCCGCCAATTGTTAAACCAATATTGTCTGTTGAATAATCATAAAATAATTTAGTTGAACCATTTTTGAAATTATAACCAATAAAATTTTTTAATGCTTTGCTCGTATATCGTGAGTTTGGAATCGCATTATTATTTCCATCGTGATAATCACCATGTGATTTAACGACTCCTCTTACTCCCCACTGGAAGTTTTCAGAGCTTTGTTTCACAGCCATAGTCGTATTAAAGCCATTTGTGTTACTAAAGTACCGACTGCCAAAAACGGCTTCCATCTGGTTAGTCGCAGCTGGTAATTCTTTTATGAAATTGATCACTCCGCCCACGGCATCAGAACCGTATAATAATGATGCAGGACCCTTGATGACCTCAATTCTTTCTGTTCCGTATTCATCAACGATAAAAGGGTGGTGACGTGAGAATTGATAGTTTTCCAAGCGGATTCCATTATTAAGCATTAAGATATTGGTGCCTGATAATCCTCTGATAACAGGTTGCGATTCAGCTGGACTGCCACCTGCAACATCTACGCCCGGGAATTTTGCCAAAAGCTGGGTCGATGAGATAGCCGGGCTTGATGAGATTTGTTTGTTATCTAAAAAATCGACAGAAATAGCATTTCTATGCTGAGTATCAGAGAAACCTGCAGAAACAACTACTTCCTCGTGTCGTATCATAACATGTTCAAGACTGATACTTAAATCATACTGGTTTGATTCAGGAGACCATTTAATATATGTTGTTTGATATCCAATATATGATATTTGAATAGTTATTTCGTTGTCAGGTATGTTCTTGAGGGTGAATCGGCCGTTAGTATCTGTTGTTGTACCTTTGTCTAATTCCATTATATAAACAGTTGCGCCAACGAGTTTTTCAGAACTGTTCTTATCAGTTATGATGCCAGAAATTTGAGCATTAACTATTATAGAAAATGTTAATGTTATTATAGCCGAAAGTGTTCTTCTCATCTAATTACGAATAATAGTTTTTAAAATTCTTAGTAAAACATAGATTCCGGTAAGGGTAAATATGATGGTGGCTCCGGAAGGTAAATCAAAAAGATAGGCAAATAGTAAGCCGGCTATACTACCTGTCAGACTAATAATTACGGAGTACCAGATGATTGATTTAAAACTTTTCGAAAATAAATTGGCAGCTGATGGAGGTATGGTAAATAGTGAAAGTACTAGAATAATACCCATAATCTTAATTGATAACACAATGGATATAGCAATAACTATTGATATTATGTATCGGATCAGAGTTGATTTATATCCTACTGTTTGGGCATATTCGCTATCGAACGCAGTAAATAAAATTGGTTGATAATAAATTATGGTTAGAACTACGATAATTACAGCTAGTACGGCCAAAAGTATAAGATCGGTAATTTTAACGGTTAGAATGTCACCAAATAGGAATCCCATCAAATTTGGTGTATAACCAGGAGTAAGAAAAACAAAGATGATACCGATGGCCATCCCTAAAGACCAGATAATGGCGATTGCACTATCTTCGCGTAAGCCTGCCTTTTTGCTACTCCACTCAATGCCTAGGGCAGATGCAATTGCAAATAAAGCAGCACCTAAAAGTGGTGATAAACCAAAAAAATATGCAATACCCATTCCTCCAAATGAAGCATGTGTAATTCCTCCACTTATAAACACATTTCTTCGGGCAACAATATAGGTTCCTACTATTCCTGCAACTGTGGATGTAAGAATAGCCGCCAATAGTGCATTCTTGAAAAAGGAAAAGGATAGTAATTCAATAAAATCATTCATGCTTATGATCTTTTAAAACGCGGTGAGGAATAGTGCCGTGACTAATAATTTCGATTGGACAATTGTATGATTTTAATACTTCGTTGGTGATCTTATTGGATGCGTGGTAGTGTAATCCTCCATTCACACAGGCAATTGTCTTTACCATAGAAGCAATGGTTCCTACATCATGCGATACCAGTAATATTGCCATATCTTTATTTAAGTCACCTAAAAGGTTATATAGGTTGGCTTCGAAGGTTTTATCGACATATGTATTGGGTTCATCCAGAATTAGTAGATGAGGATTACTGATGAGGGCCCTGCATAAAAACACACGTTGCATCTGCCCTCCTGAGAGGTCACCGATTGCACTGTGTTTATATTTTTCCAGACCAACAAACTTTAAAAGTTCATCCACCTTATTGGATGTCTTTTCGTGTTTTTTATTCCACAAACTTTTTGATAATTGTCCTGATAAAATAACCTCCTTAACAGAAATGGGAAATTTTTTATCTATGGAATTAATTTGTGGTAAGTAGCCGATGCGCAATCCTGTTTGTTTAATCACCTTTCCGTCAAAAGGAGGTAAAAGTTCAAGTAGTACTTTCAAAAGAGTAGTTTTACCACCTCCATTGGGGCCAATAATTCCAACAAAGTCTTTCGGATTAACCTGCAGGTTAACGCCTTGCAAAATGGTTTTGTCGTCATAACCGGCGCTAATATTCTTCAATTCAAGTAATGCTGACATATTAGTTTTTTTCAAGATGTGTGATAAAGCGATTCATCTCTTCCAGCCAGTTTTCAGAAAGTGGATTAACTTGTACTGTTTTTGAATTGATAGAATTGGCAATGGTTTCGGCATTGGTTTTATCAAATTCTTCCTGAATGTATATTGTTGTTATATTTTTCTTTTTCGCATCCTGGATGGTTTTTTGCATTCGCGCCGGGGTTGGTGTTTTGCCTTCAAATTCAATTGTTATTTGCTCAAATCCATAAGACTGTGCCAGATATGTGTATGCAGGATGAAAAATCATAAACGATAAATCAGGATTGATACTTTGCAGTTTTAGTAAACGGGCATCCAATTCATCTATTTTTGCCATAAAGGTCTGGTGATTCTTTTCTATTGTCTCCTTAAACTCAGGATGCAATTCAAGAAGAGCTTCTTTTAGATTATTAATGATCTGTTTAACTTCTTTTGGAGACGTCCATGTATGTGGATCAACTCCATGGCTGCATAATTCATCATCATGATGGTGATGATCATGATCTCCTTCAATGGGTGTTATATTCTTTGATAGATTATACCATTTCAACTTATTATTAGCTGTTTCCAGTTTATCTTCCCATGTTGTTTCAAAACTAAGATGTCCCATAAGAAAGTATGCCTCCGACTGACTTAATTTAACCAGTTGGCTAGGAGTTGGTGAGTAGGTTGCATGACTAGCCCCGGGAGGAACCATAACATTAACGTTTAACAAGGTATCCGTTAGTTGTTCGACAAAATATTTCTGTGGTCCAATACTTACAGATACTGTTGGTTTACTATTTTTTGTTTTATTCTGATTACAGGCTATTAAAACTGAAATGCTTATAATCAACAGTAATATCTTGGTGTGTTTAAGTTTCATAGGTTTATTTATTGCATTTTTGACAGGTGCCTTCAATTATGGTGTTCTGATTGCTTACACTAAATCCTTCAGGAAGATCACAACAGGGTAACGGAGTATCCGGTAAACAAACTACTTTGTCGCATCTGACGCAATGGAAATGTGGATGTTCTGTGTTTTTATTGGGTTTGATTAAACGATATTTGGTTATTTGCTCATCCACAACAATTTTGTGAATCAGTTTCTTTTCTTCAAATAGTTTAATGGTACGATATAAGGTAACCCTGTCTATATTGTCATCCAGGAATGCTTCAATTTCTTTGGACGATAATGCTTCATTAGCATCCATTAAAATTTGAACCAGTTTTGTTCGGATTGCAGTGCGGCTTAAACCAAATTCGGATAAAAAATCATTCGCTTCCATAATTGCAACTTTGTTGCAAAAATAGCATCCTTATTTATATTTTGCAACAGTGTTGCAAAATATATGTATTAGCCATTTCTTTCAAACAATGTAAATACCTCAGAGGAATAGGTTTTGGAAATTGGAATTTCAATTACGGGCAACACATCCAGTCTTATTCGAAGGCCTTCTTTGCTGCGTTCTATGAGTTTAACTTTATTGAAGTTAATCATATAAGAACGGTGACATCTGATAATATCATGGGGTCTTAGCGACTCCTCCAATTGCTTTAAAGTATTACGTAAAAGAAATTTTTCTTGCTTCTGGTGATCATTATAATAAATGGTGACATAATTGTCAGCACCCTTTAAGTAAAGAAGGTCTTCTAATTTTAGAGTCAGACGCATGGTTCCTTTATCATCATTGAAGATAACCATCCCCTTTTTTTCTATAGAAATATCTGTTTCAGATTTTAGCTCTTCCAGCTTTTCTTTGTTGTCTTTCCACGAAAAGTAAAGCCAGAGAGTTGAATAAGGTAGTAATAGAACCAGAGAAGTATTCTGAATGGATGCTTTTATAGCACCTTCAAATGATCTTGGATCCTTTAAAATTAATAATTCATAGAAGGTATAGAATAGAGACATGCTGACAATTTCAATAGCAATCCAAATAAGGTATTTACCCAATGAAATTTTTACATCTCGCTTAGCCAGCTGATACATTATAATACGACTGATTACAACAACCAAAACACCTGTTAGTATTACAAGACTGGAATAAAACAAAAGTTCAAGTTTGGAGATATTAAACCAGGATGAAACTCCAAATGGGGAATAAATATTTATAAAGACCAAAGCAAAGGCAGCCGTAAATAAAATCAGGCGCACAATGTTTTGTTTTTTTACTAAATATCCTGGTATGGGTCTGCTGAAATCCATGTTGTTTTATAATGATGCCTAAAAATAGTAAATATTTATTCTTTAGGATTGAATTCATCTGTATAAATATGAATGAAATTTTCATCCCTATATAATGAATTTCACCCCTAAATACCCATTTTAAGCCCAATCGAGCTATGTAAATCACATAAAATTGCATAGTTATGAATTGTTGATTTTGTTTGCATTGTTGATGTATAAATACCACTTAAGCATCACAGAAATTAACCTTAATTGCCGAATGAACTACTCTTATCTATATCAGACTCTAAAGGCACAATTTTCATCAGGAGCTGCCACACACTCTCCTGATGGAAGTGCCCTTGGAATTTCTTTCGAAGAGTTTCATTCGCATACCAAGGCATACTTACCAGATTTAAATTCGAATTCAACATTTGATATAGAAAACAAGGATAATAATCCGAATAATGATTTTTCATATCCGGTTATTAATCCGACAGGAAATAAGAAAGCAGATGATTGTATTATAATGCTTCATGGCTTAAACGAGCGCAGTTGGGACAAATACTTACCCTGGGCTTATACATTGGCGATGTATACTAACAAGCCAGTGATATTATTTCCAATTGCATACCATATGAATCGTTCACCAAAGGATTGGCAGGATCCACGGATGATGAATCCTTTTGTAAGAGAAAGATTTGCCAATGATCCGGGTGTAAGTGCCTCGAGTGTAGCTAATGTGGCCTTAAGTTCGAGACTAACCAACCGACCTGAACGATTTTTGTTGTCGGGTTTTCAGGCAGCAAACGATTTGTTGGAGTTAACTTCAGTGATCAAATCCGGACATCATCCTTTGTTTAATAAAGATGCCAATGTTAATTTATTCACCTATTCCATTGGAACTTTCCTGACACAAATTGTCATGATGGCTCATGGAGATGAGTATTTTGCTGAGTCGAAAATATTTAACTTCTGTGGAGGAAGCACTTTTGCAGATATGCGGGGAACTTCCAGGTATATTTTAGATAGTGTCGCTTTTGAGAAACTTCAGCATTATTATAATGAAGAAATTTCAAGCGATGCAAAGAACAATTCATATCTGTACGAAGTTTTAAATAATACTTTGTTAGGTGAATCTTTCAGAAGCATGCTGTCGATGGAAGGATTAAAGAAGAGAAAGGAAAAGTATTTTTCTACGCTAAAAGATCGTTTTGCAACAGTTGTATTGAAGAAAGATACGGTTATGAGACCGGAAAATGTAAAGGAATCTTTAGCCGGGACAATGGTTGAAGAGTGGGATTTTGAATTTAAATATTCCCACGTAACACCATTCCCGCTACTTACTAATAAATTGGTACATCAGGTCAACGAGGCTTTTGACAGGTTGATGGTTAAAGCCGCTTTGCTTTTTACAATTTAATATCGGGATTGATCTGAAGAAAAAAGGAGTTGACTTAACGAAGTCAACTCCTTTTTTTGCAATTATTTTATCAACTAGCTTAAAAGCTCAGTTACTTGTTTAAGAACATTCTCGCCTGTAAATCCAAATTCTTTATCAAGCACAGTGTAAGGGGCAGAATATCCAAAATGATTTAATCCCCAAACTTTACCATTGGCACCAACCAAACCTTCTAATGTTACAGCTAAACCTGCTGTCATACCAAAACGTTTTACATTAACAGGTAATACTGCTTCCTGGTAAGTTGCATCCTGATTTCGGAAAAGACCTTCTGAGATAACAGAAACTACGTTAACTTTTAATCCCTTCTGAGCACGTAACAATTTAGCACCTTCCACTAATGTACTAACTTCCGAACCTGAAGCTAAAAGTACAATGTCTGGCTGGTCAGCATCTTTCTCAACAATATAGGCTCCTTTTTCAGCTTGCAATGCTGTTTGATATGAACCGTTTGGTAGTTGAGTTATATTCTGACGCGAAAGGATTAAGGCTGTAGGAGTGTTTGTGTTTTCCATTGCCATTTTCCATGCTACTGTTGTTTCATCAGCATCAGCCGGGCGAACAACCAACATACTGTTTTGTCCGTGGTGGTTTTGTAATTTCTCCATCAGACGAATCTGAGCTTCCTGCTCAATAGGTTGATGTGTTGGACCATCTTCTCCCACGCGGAAAGCATCATGTGTCCAAACGTACTTAACAGGCAGTTGCATCAAGGCAGCCATTCGGGCAGCTGGTTTCATGTAGTCAGAGAATACAAAGAAAGTACCGCAAACCGGAATAACTCCTCCATGAAGTGCCATACCATTGGCAATTGCACCCATGGTTAACTCAGCAACTCCAACCTGTAAGAAAGAGCCAGAGAAATCACCTTTTTTGAAGATGGTTGTTTTCTTTAAGAATCCATCTGTCTTATCTGAATTTGCAAGGTCAGCAGACATAACAATCATATTTTCAACCTGATCGGCAAATGCTGCTAACACAGTAGCAGAAGCCGCACGAGTAGCTGAATTGGCTTTTTGCACAATACCTGCATAGTCAACTGCCGGAGCATCGCCCGAAATGAATTGAGCTAGTTTAGCAGCCAATTCAGGATTTGCTTTTTCCCATTCTGCCTGTTCTGCTTTTTTAGCAGCTGCTTTTTTAGCTTTTTCTTCATTTACCTTTGTATAAGCATCTGCAACTTCAGGGAATATCTGGAATGGGTTTTCTGGATCAGCACCCAGGTTTTTCATTGAATCAGCAAAAGAGGCTCCTGCAGCACTCAAAGGTTGTCCATGAGTTGAAACCATTTTTTCAAATGAAGAACCGTCTTCTTTAACGGCGCCTTTACCCATAATGGTTTTACCAATGATCAGGAATGGTTTTTCTGTTTCAGCATTGGCAGCATTCAAAGCTTTACGAATCTGGTCATGGTCATTTCCATCAATGGTCATGGTTGCCCATCCCCAGGCTTGATATTTTGCTGCTGTATCTTCGATGGTTACATCATTGGTTGTGGTAGATAACTGGATATCGTTTGAATCATAAAACATAACCAGATTACTCAAGCCAAGGTATCCGGCAATACGCCCCGTACCTTGAGAGATTTCTTCCTGCACACCACCATCAGAAATAAAAGCATAGGTTTTGTGGCTCATCCATTCGCCAAAACGAGCTGTTAAGAATCGTTCTGCAATAGCTGCACCTAAAGCCATTGTATGTCCTTGACCTAGTGGGCCTGATGTGTTTTCAACTCCTCGTTCAACATCAACTTCAGGGTGACCAGGTGTTGGACTACCCCATTGTCTGAAGTTAGACAACTCTTCCATCGAATATGTGCCTGTCATAGCTAAGGCAGCGTATAACATCGGCGACATGTGGCCTGGATCTAAGAAAAAACGATCGCGGTTAAACCATTTACGGTCGCTTGGATCATAATTTAAATACTCAGAAAACAACACATGAATAAAATCGGCTCCTCCCATGGCACCTCCAGGGTGTCCTGAATTGGCTTTCTCAACCATCGCTGCTGATAATACCCTGATGTTGTCAGCTGCTTTTTTTGAAATGTTTTTGTCCATTACAGTTTTAAATTAATGATTTCACCTGACTTTCGGCAGATGGAACTTGCTGTAAAATGCTTCTGACTAATAGTAGAAGCACTTTAACAGCTTGTTTCTAAAGTTGTATAATCTCACAACAGTAGATCAGTCTTCAAACCGTTTGCAAAAGTACACATTTTTCACACGAACGTAAATTTTATGAGAGCTGTTTTTATTTCATTATGTAATTGTAAAACTTCTACTTATGGTTTTGATAATTCTGAGAAGCAAAAGATTAACTTTGTATTTATAAATTGAAAAGATGAAAATAGTAGCTGATGATAAAATCCCATTTCTGAAAGGGGTATTTGAAAATGTTTGTGAGATAGAATATTTACCAGGTGCGCAAATATCCAATGATATTTTAAAGGATGCCGATGCATTGATAACACGCACACGAACAAAGTGTAATGAAGAAAGTCTGAAAGGCACAAGTGTAAAAATGATTGCTTCTGCAACCATCGGGTATGATCACATTGATACTCAATGGTGTGAAGCGAACGGAATTAAGTGGACTAATTCGCCAGGTTGTAATGCTGAATCAGTAAAGCAATATATAGCTTCTGTTTTTGGAATGTTGGTGATTGAGAAAGGATGGATTTTAAAAGGTAAAAAGCTTGCTGTTGTAGGTGTTGGTAATGTAGGAGGAAGAATTGTTAAGCTGGCAGAGGCATTGGGAATGATCGTTTTTAAGGTTGATCCACCTCGTGAGAGAAAGGAAGATCAAGAAAAGTTCTATCGACTTAATGATATTATTGGCGAAATGGATATTATTACATTTCATACTCCACTTAACAGAGAAGGAGAAGACAAAACTTATCACCTTTGCGATTCGTTGCTTTTATCTAAAATGAAAGATACCGCCTTGGTAATAAATTCATCAAGGGGTGAAGTTGTTGATGGTGAAGCATTAAAAAAAGCGTTGGCTGAGGAGCAAATAGGAGCCGCAGTTTTAGATGTTTGGGAAAATGAACCTGCAATTGATAA
The DNA here is from genome assembly GCA_025499705.1 of Carboxylicivirga caseinilyticus. Classification (GTDB taxonomy): domain Bacteria; phylum Bacteroidota; class Bacteroidia; order Bacteroidales; family Marinilabiliaceae; genus Carboxylicivirga; species Carboxylicivirga caseinilyticus. Next base: position 110,315 of record JAFMVE010000005.1, on the reverse strand, counting down.
GGAATTGATGAATTTGGTTTGGTTGGTTACCCCTCATATTGCTGGTTATTCATTGGATGGAAAGGCAAATGGAACCATGATGAGTGTTCAGGCAATTAGTAAGGAGTTTAATCTGGGTCTGGATAATTGGGAGCCTAATGATATACCTTTGCCCAAAAACGATAAACTTACAATTGATTGTAAATATTTGAATACTGAACAAGTTGTAGCCAATGCTTTTAATCAGACTTATACCATTAAAGAGGATGATATTAGGTTACGTATGAGAACCGATGAATTTGAAAAGCAAAGAGGTAATTATCCAATACGAAGAGAGTTTAAAGCTTTTAGTATTGATTTGCAAAATACATCGGATAAACCGGTTAAAATGCTTGAAAGTGTTGGTTTTGTAAATGTTAAGAAAATTAATTGACAGTTTTAAAGTCTTTGAAATTTGAAATTGAAAGAAAACAACATGTATTTAGCAATGATTTGTAGTTAAAAGGAAATATGATTTATAAATGCTTGATATTTAAATTTATAGGTATTAATTTTGAATTTCATGCAACAAAATAACCTGATTGAATCCCATCAAAAAAATGGCTCCTTCGCAACTGATAGGAGCCACTTTTTTTAAAAACTCCCCAATCCGGACGGAGTGAGGAGCCAATCAAAAATCCAAATAATTACAACTTCACTCCAGTAAGATGATGGTTTTTAATAAATTCTTTCAATTGATCTTTTAATGTAGGGAATCCTATTTCCTGCAAATCATAATGTACCCGGGTGTTAGGTTTATTTATTTTTACTACTCTGTTCAAATCAATGGGTGTTCCGATGATCACTGAATCACAAGGAACAGCATCAATTGTAGCCTGAAGATCTTTTACCTGTTCATCGCCATAGCCCATGGCAGGTAGAAGTGGTCCGATATTAGGATAGATCTTATAAGTCTCGGCTAGTTTTCCAACTACAAATGGTCGTGGATCGACTATTTCTGCTGCTCCGTATTTTTTTGCAGCAACAATTCCGGCTCCTAATTTCATTTCACCATGAGTAAGAGTCGGGCCATCTTCTACAACCAAAACTTTTTTGCCCTTAATGGCAGTAATATCATCCACTCTGATAGGTGATGCTCCATCTATAACAATCGCTTTGGGATTAGTTTTTTCAATATTACTTCTTAATTGATTAACATCTTCGGGAGAAGCACTGTCAATTTTATTAATGATAATAATGTCAGCCATCCGTAGATTAACTTCTCCCGGATAGTAACTTAGTTCGTGATTAACTCTATATGGATCAACAACTGTTATGCTTAAATCCGGTTGATAGAATGAAAAGTCATTGTTGCCTCCATCCCACAAAATTATATCACAGCCATCCGGATCATTTTCTGCTGCCCTAAGTATCGCTTCGTAATCGACTCCCGCATAAATTACATTTCCGCGAACAATGTGAGGCTCATACTCCTCCATTTCTTCAATCGTACATTTATGAAACTTTAAATCTTCGATGGTTGCAAAACGTTGAACTTTCTGCTTAACTAAATCGCCATATGGCATCGGATGGCGGATGGCTACGACCTTTAATCCTTCGTTCATCAGTATTTCAATGATCTTGCGCGAAGTCTGACTTTTACCGCAACCCGTTCTGGTAGCACAAACCGAAATCACTGGTTTGCTACTTTTAATCATTGTATCATTCGGTCCCAATAGCATGAATGATGCTCCTGCTGAATTAACCCTTGCAGATACTTCCATTACTCTTTTGTAAGGAACATCGCTGTATGAGAACACACAAATATTTACCTCATATTCAACAATCAACTTTTCTAAATCTTTCTCAGCGTAAATAGGGATTCCATCAGGGTATTTTCGGCCAGCTAATTCGGCCGGATATTTTCTACCTTCGATGTCTGGTATTTGAGCCGCTGTAAAGGCTACAACAGTGTATTCGTTGTTATGCCTGAAATAAGTGTTGAAGTTGTGGAAGTCTCTTCCGGCAGCTCCAATAATGATGACTCGTTTCATACGCGTTGTTTTAGGATGTGGGGCTATCCTCAACATTTATATGGGTATATTTGTAAACAGCCCCATACAATTTGTTAATTGGTTTGTTATATTTCAGATCGGTGTTCAAACGTTCTGATTATTCATTGCTTATCATAAATTTAAGTCTTCCTGAGCAAATAGTAAAGGCTGGCAATATGTTAAGAAACAGCTTTTTGGTTTTGAATAAAAAGGGCCGATTTATTACCTTTATTAGTTTTGTATGAATTTTTTAGCTCATTTATATCTTTCAGGAAATGATCCGTTGGTGCAGATTGGTAATTTTATTGGTGATCATGTTAAAGGCCGAAATTACCTGAGGTATGCTCCGGCCATACAGAAAGGTATTTTACTTCATAGAAAAATTGATTCTTTTACCGATACTCACCCAATTGTAAAACAAAGTGCTCGACGGCTGACAGAAAAGTACGGACGGTATTCAGGTATTGTAATTGATGTGTTTTACGATCATTATTTGGGAAAAAACTGGACCACATTTTCAGATGTTTCGTTGACTAAATTTGTATCGAAAGTGCATAAAAATTTGTTGAGCAATTATTTTAAATTACCGAAAGAAGTCAAAAGTTTTCTTCCTTTTATGGTGAAGAGCCGAAGATTGGAAACCTACGCCACTGTTGACGGTATCCATCGCAGTCTGCAGATCATGTCAAATTATTCATCTTTACCAGCACATGCAGATTGGGCAGTGGAGCAGATGAGGCTGTTTGACAATGAGTTTAATGATGAGTTTCTAAAGTTTTTTCAGGAAGTTAAAATGATGGCACACGAAGAGTTGGTTAAGCTAATGTAGCCTTCATCATTCTGGCTTTTCCCTGCAAATCCTTTCGGCATTCAATATTTGTATATCCCAGCGATTCTAAAAGTTCTTTCATTTCTTTTTCAAGATATTCGTTAATCTCAAAAAATAGTGAGCCATTTTTAGTCAATGCTTTCAAACTGAGCTTCGCAATGGCTCGATAAAACACTAAAGGATCATCATCTTCAACAAATAGGGCCAGGTGTGGTTCATGCTGAAGAACGTTGGCTTCCATCATTTCTTTTTCAAGATTTCGCACATAGGGTGGATTACTTACAATGCATGTAAAAGGAGTGCTGACAGATATTGCTTGCAACACATCAACTTTTTTAAAAGTAACTTCTAAGCCATGTCTGGTTGCATTGTCTTTTGCAATACTCAATGCATCATCTGAAATGTCCCATGCTTCAACTTGCGCATGATTCAGATTATTCTTTAAGGCAAGCGGAATACAGCCACTTCCGGTTCCGATATCCAAAATTCTTGATTTGTCAGCTTGGGGATCGTTTAAAATCCAATGAACCAGCTCTTCCGTTTCAGGGCGTGGTATTAAAACTCCTTTAGCAACTTTTAAATCTAAATCGTAAAACTCAGTATGGCCCAGAATGTATTGTAATGGTTCTGAATCAGCTAATCTGTCAGCTATTTGCTCTAGTAGATCTGTCTGTTCTTTATTAAAACATTCATCCTGAATGAGAAGTAACTGAGTTGAATTAACTTTTAATACATCCTGTAATATTAGCTTACTAAGTTGCATTATCTCGGTTTTAGGGTAGAGATTACGAAGTTTATCAGACAGTAAAGCTTTAAATTCTTGAATTCCTTTGAGAGCCATTTTTTGTATCTTGTGACGCAAATTTACAAAACCGCAATGAATACACTTTCACAACACGAGAAATATATGCAGCGTTGCTTGCAGCTTGCCCAATTGGCCGAAGGCCATACCTACTCAAATCCAATGGTTGGAAGTGTAATTGTTTATAATGGTCGAATAATAGGTGAAGGTTATCATCGAAAGGCAGGTGAACCTCATGCTGAAGTAAATGCAGTTAATTCTGTTAAAGATAAGACTCTTTTGAAAGAATCTACTTTGTATGTGAATCTTGAACCTTGTGCGCATTACGGAAAAACACCTCCCTGTTCTAAACTTATCATTGATGAAAAAATACCTCATGTGGTCATTGGTTGTATCGATGATTTTTCGGAAGTAGCAGGAAAAGGAGTTGAAATGATGGAAAAGGCCGGAGTTAAGGTGGAGTATGGAATACTTGAAAAAGAAAGTCGCGATTTAAATCGTCGTTTTTTCACTTATCACAACAAAAAAAAGCCATACGTAATTCTAAAATGGGCCCAGACTCTGGATGGTTTTATTGATATCGATCGTGAAAGTAATCTGTTTGGTCAACCAACATGGATTACCAATGAGTGGGCCCGTAAAGCTGTTCATAAGCAGCGAAGTACAGAGCAGGCAATATTGGTGGGGACCAATACTGCTTTAAAAGATAATCCATCACTAACTGTCAGAGACTGGGATGGTCCACAGCCTTTGAGAGTTGTGATTGACAGAAGATGTCAGCTCACTTCAGATTATCATTTATTGGATGGTTCCGCTCCAACAATTGTAATTAATTCTCTTAAAAATGAAATGGAGAATAATATAGAATACATTCAGGCTGATTTTGATAACCGTTTACCCGAACAGATTCTTCAAATCCTTTGGGAGAAAGGAATTCAATCAATAATTATTGAAGGTGGAAGGGCTACTCTAGATTCTTTTATCATGCATAATCTTTGGGATGAGGCCTATAAATACATTGGTAATACTTTTTTTGGAACTGGAATAAAAGCTCCTGTAATAAATGCAGATTGTATAGATCAAAAAGAATTTGGTGATAGTCGGTTGTTTGTGTATCGTAATAATATTGTATTTTAGCAGTAACCGTAAGGGTTTTATCCTAAATTAAAAGGTAAAGATGGATTTTGTCGATACCATATCACCAACCTTAATTACCATTGTGAAAGCGGCTTATTTTTTCACAATGCTGGTGATTATTGTGTTGATTATGCACGAAAACCGAAGCCCTCTAAAAGCGATTTCCTGGATTTTGGTTTTACTGCTTCTGCCGGGTTTGGGCATTATTTTTTATATTTTCTTCGGGCAGAACTTAAGGAAAGAAAAGATCATAGCCCGAAAAGGTCTAAAAAATCACGATTTACTTACTTCCATTGCCCATTCTCAGAGCCATAAGCTGGCCGAAGGTGAGATGAATGATCATCCAGAGCTGGGAAGAAACATGAAGTTGGTGCAGTTACTTCTGAATAATTCATCTTCTATTGTTACCATTGGTAACCGTGTTAAAGTGCTGAATAACGGGAGGGCTACATTCGATGCGATCATCGAGGCGCTAAAAAAAGCTAAGAAATTTATTCATCTTGAGTTTTATATTTTTGATCTTGATGCTATTGGTAATCAGATTCTTGAGATGCTTAAAGAAAAAGCCAGGGAAGGTGTTGAAGTTCGCTTTTTAGTAGACGATGTTGGGAGCTGGGAGCTGAAAAAAGATTTTTTTAAAGGTCTTCAGAAAGACGGGATTGAAGCATATAGCTTTTTACAGGTTCGTTTCCCAACCTTTACAGCAAAAGTAAATTATCGTAACCATCGAAAGATTGTGGTGGTGGATGGAGAGATCGGTTTTGTTGGCGGTTTAAATGTTGCTAACCGATACATCGAAGGTCATCCAAATTATGGCATATGGCGTGATATGCATTTGCAGGTGATGGGTGATGCTGTTAATGCCCTTCAAACTGTATTTCTGACTGATTGGTATTTTGTTAGCCAGAAAGATATTGCTGAACGGTTTTATTTTCCACCAAAGGAACCCATTGGCGATAAAGTAATGCAAATTGTTGCCAGCGGCCCCGATACTGATTGGCCGGGCATTATGATGGGATTGTATCAGGCCATTTCAATGGCTCAGAAATATGTTTATATCACAACGCCTTATTTCATGCCTTCCGAAAGTGTATTACTGGCTCTCAAAGCGGCTGCTTTAGGTGGTGTGGATGTGCGAATTTTGATTCCTGAAAAGAGTGATGCCTATTTTACAGCTTTATGCACCAAGTCATACATCAAAGAGATGTTGGAATCGGAGGTGAAATTTTATTATTATCAACCGGGTTTCCTTCATAGTAAAATGATGGTGGTTGACGACCAATTATGTGTGATTGGGACAGCTAACATGGATTTCAGAAGTTTTGAGCAGAACTTTGAGGTGAATGCTTTTATCTATAATGAAGATACAGCCAAAGAGGTGAAAGGATATTTTATGGATGATTTGATGGAGTCGAATAAAATTATTCTAAGCCAATGGATTAAACGACCTTTATGGCAAAAGACAAAGGAATCCTTTGCCCGATTATTTAGCCCTTTGTTATAAGGTTGATCGTACAGCCCCTCCTTCAATGGCATAAACCTGACCGGTAACGAACTCAGCTAAAGGCGACAGTAACCAGGTTGCCAAACTACCCAAGTATTCAGGATTACCAAATTGTTTGGCTGGGATGGCATCAATAAATTGTTGCTTCACCTTGTCAAAGTCATCACCTGTTACCTGACTTTTCTTTTCAATTAAACGATTGATGGCTGAGGTGTTATGAGAGCCCGGAGCAATCATGTTAAAGTTAATATTCTGACCACTGACTTCCTGCGAAACTGTTTTCATCATGCCCACCACCGCCAATCGCAATGAAGTACTGAGTACCAGGTTTTCGTAGGGTTGTTTAACTGATGAACTTTCGATAAAAACTATCCGGCCGTATTGCTTTTCTTTAAAATGAGGTAGTAGTTTATGGGTTAATTCTACTTTCCAGCGAAGCAAATTACGGTATGCTTCATCCCAATCCGAAAGACGGGTTTCTTCGAATGACATAGCCGGAGGGCCACCTGCATTTATCAAAACGCCTGATATATTTTCTTGTTTCGCCAAGTTAACAGCTGTATTTATCGTGTCGGAAGTTGTAATATTTCCGGCTAATGGGATAAAAGACTTTTTATACTTGGTATGTAACTGAATTAAACCTTCCTCTTTACGGGCAACACCTATAACTTTTGCTCCTTCATTCAGTAAAGCCTCAGTTGTTGCCTTGCCAAAACCGGCAGTACAACCACCAACCAGGAATGTTTGGTTTTTAATTCCTAAATCCATCGTTAAAGTTTCCCATTACTACAATCTGAGGATAGGGAAAGTTTAAGCAAGCATCTTTTTTATTGAGTAAGCTGATGAAATAACTCTTCCAGACCCATTTCCTTTCTTGACATACCCAGAATGATCAATTGGTTATCAACAGCAAACTGGAAAACAGTCGGGCGAATATCTGCTTTAGGATTGGATTTGATTTTGTAATGCGTAGAAGATGCTTTTTCAACAGACTGTACTCCTTCTAATTGAAGAAGCTTGTTGAGGTCACACTCTTTATTGAATTCTACATCAACAATTACTTCTGATTCTCCTTTTAGAGTATCAAGTTGCGAAGCCGGCGAATCAGCCACTATTTTGCCCCTGTTAAGAATAATCACCCGTTCACATATGGCCTCAACTTCCTGCATGATGTGCGTACTTAGCATTACAGTTTTTTCTTTGCCTATGTTGGTAATGAGGTTTCTGATTTCAAGTATCTGATTTGGATCCAGACCTGTTGTAGGTTCGTCAAGTATTAAAACCTCCGGGTTATGAATCAAAGCCTGAGCCAGACCAACCCTTTGCCGGTATCCTTTAGAGAGGCTGCCAATCACTTTGTGTTGTTCTCTTTCCAGGCCGGTGAGGTCAATCATCTCATTAACTCTCTCTTTGAGGTTTGGGAGTTTATAAACACCGCCAACCATTTGCAGATATTCTTTCACATACATATCCTGGTATAGTGGATTATGCTCCGGCAGATAACCAATTTTGCGTCGATAGTCTTTATTGATATTGCTATTATTCAGGCCACATACTTCAACACTACCTACTGATTGAGTAAGTAATCCGGTAATGATCTTCATCATGGTTGATTTACCGGCTCCGTTAGGTCCCAGAAAGCCAACGATTTCACCGCTTTTAATATTGAACGAAACCTGATCAAGTGCCTTTTGCTGGCCAAAATTTTTCGCAATACCTTTAACTACTATCGACATACTTTGTTATTTATTGGCAATAAAGTTATAAAAAAGTAATAAGCAAGTTAAAGCAATCCTTGATGCATTGTATTACTTTTGTGTTGCTGTTAAGTAAATGAGATAAATTTTCAATCATGTTGGAAGAACCAATCTATTGCGAAGACCTTTTTAATTATCATCGAAATCCAACTATAGAAGTAAAGGTTGGAAATACGACAATCGGAGGTGAGGCTCCCATCCGAATTCAGTCAATGACAACTACCAATACACTTGATACTGAAGGTACAGCCAGTCAGGTGATAAGTATTCTGGATGAAGGAGCTGATATTGTTCGTATTACCACTCAGGGTAGACGGGAAGCATATAATCTTGAGAATATTAAAAAGGTTTTGCTGGATAAGGGATATAATGCTCCTATTGTTGCCGATATTCATTTTAATCCTAATGCTGCTGAGATTGCTGCAGAAAAAGTAGAGAAGGTTCGTATCAATCCGGGTAATTTCGCAGGTGGTGCCAAAAAATTCAATCTGATTGATTATACCAACGAGGCTTACGACGAAGAGCTGGAATCAGCTAAATCTAAACTAAAGCCTTTTATCAGAATTTGTAAAGAGAATAATACAGCTATTCGTATCGGAACCAATCATGGCTCACTGTCCGATCGTATTATGAGCAGATATGGTGATACGCCACAAGGAATGGTGGAATCGTGTATGGAATATTTGCGCATGTGTCGCGAGCTTGATTTTAATGATATTGTATTGAGTATAAAAGCAAGCAATACACGAATTATGGTTCATACTGTACGATTACTGGTTGCCAGTATGAAAAAGGAAAAAATGAATTATCCTTTACATCTGGGAGTTACTGAGGCAGGCAGTGAAGATGAGGGACGCATTAAATCTGCTGTTGGGTCAGGTACTTTATTGGCCGATGGTTTGGGTGATACCATTCGTGTTTCGTTAACTGAAGATCCTGAGAAAGAAGTTCCGGTAGCTCAGAAATTGGTTAACTATATCATCCAACGAAAAGATCATGATTCAATTCCCGTTGGTATGGTGACATCCTTTACTCCTTATGAGTATAATAAAAGAAAGTCTCATGCAGTTTTGAATATTGGTGGTGAGAATGTAGCAGTTGTTGTTGGTGAAGCCGATAATGAAAAGCAAAAGGCAGACTATCTGTTGGTTGATGAGATTGATAAACCTGATAGCAGCAGGGCATATGTTATTCCCTACAAAAACTGGAAGCCGGAATTGGGAGATAATGTCTACCCGTTAGTGACTGCATTTGAGTTGAAAGAGTCAATTGAATCTGTGAAACCGGTTTTTGTGAAGCTTTCATTGTCCGAATTGGATCAACAAATTATTGAAAAATTAAAGAGCAATCAAAACATTATTGTATTAGCCTATTCGAACCATATAAACAGGCCTGTTGAACAACGAGCTTTGATATTTAAGATGGATGAACTTGGATTAACTCATCCGGTGGTATTAATGAATGATTACAGCGAGGATAACCTTGAAGATTTACAGATTAAATCTGCCGCTGATGCTGGATTGTTGTTACTGGATGGTTTTGTGGATGGGATAATGCTAAGTAATACGGGAGCTGTTTCTAAAAGCGAATTAACAAATATTTCATTTGGTATCCTTCAGGCTTCAAGGGTTAGATTTACCAAAACAGAATTCATTTCATGTCCCGGTTGTGGACGTACATTATTCTCGTTACAGGAAACTACCCGGAAGATTAAGAGTAAAACTTCTCATCTCAAGGGTTTAAAGATTGGTGTGATGGGGTGTATCGTAAATGGTGTTGGTGAAATGGCTGATGCTGATTATGGTTACATTGGCTCTGGTCCGGGAACGGTAAGTTTATTTAAAAACAGAGAACTGGTTAAAAGAAATTTACCTGGCGAACAAGCCGTTGATGAACTGATTGAATTGATAAAACAGAACGGAGATTGGGTTGATCCGGAGGGCTAAAATCTCTTTTTGTCAAAAAAAGAATATAAATAGTGGATTTTTTGCCTTATCTGAGAATGAAAATTTTGCAATGGTAATTATGTTTTTTAAATTGCTTTCCCAAAATAAATCTAGATCAAGCCTAGCATGAAAAAAATACTTTTTGCTTGTTTTGCGACTGTTGTTTCTTTAAGTAGCCTTTTTGCCGGTGAAATGGTATTGAATGGTACCTTTCAGGGCGAAAACTTATATGTAAAGAATCCTTTTGCAGCTTCCGGTGTTGGTTTTTGTGTTTACGAAGTAACAGTAAACGGGCAAACAACAACAGATGAAATTAACTCAAGTGCATTTGAGGTTGATTTAACGGTATACGAGTTTAGTATTGGCCAGCCTATCAGTGTTGGCATTAAGTACAAAGAAGATTGTGCACCTAAGGTATTAAATCCTGAAGTATTAAATGCAAGGGCTACTTTTGATGTTACCAATATCAATGTAACCGATGGTAAGATCAGCTGGACTTCTAAGAATGAAGCCGGATCATTACCATATGTTATCGAACAGTACCGTTGGAACAAATGGGTGAAAGTAGGTGAGATTAATGGTAAGGGAACTGCGACTGAAAGCAAGTATGAAGCAGAAGTGCGTCAGCATGCCGGTGAGAATAAGTTTAGAATAAAGCAAGTTGATTATCGTAAAAAGCCTCGTTATTCTGATGAGGTTACATTTATCTCAACTAAAGCTGAAGTTACTTTATCATCAAATAAGGTAGACGATGTATTGACTTTTACTGCTCCAACACTTTACGAAATTTATGATGAGTATGGAGGTATTGTATTTAAGGGTTATTCAGGAGAAGTTAATGTGGCTTCACTTGAAAAAGGTAAATACTATATCAATTACGACAATAAAATGGAACAGTTTACAAAGAAATAAAAGACCTTAGATAATAAATAGAGGTGGTCATTTTCTAATGGTCACCTTTTTTTATTACTAATTTGAAAGATATTTGATGTTTATTCTTGCATTTACCCATCAAGTTTACATACAATAAAAACAAATCATTAATTTTGCATTTCCTGAAATAATTTAAGAATACAATATGGAACAGATACGTCGTACTAAAATTACCGACCTGCTAAAAACTACAGAAACAGGTCAAATAGTTAATGTGAAAGGTTGGGTTAGAACCAAGCGAGGAAATAAGCAAGTTAATTTTGTTGCATTGAATGACGGTACATGTATCCATAATTTGCAAATAGTTGTTGATGTACCTAATTTTGATGAGTCTCAATTGAAAAGAATCACAACAGGAGCTGCTGTATCTATTAATGGAGAGGTATGTGCATCAACAGGTAGTGGACAGGCTGTTGAGGTTTTAGCTAAAGAAATTGAGGTAATGGGTGATTGTGATGTGGATAAATATCCGCTTCAACCTAAAAAGCATAGCCTTGAATTCTTACGTGAGATTGCTCACTTGCGTTTCCGTACAAACACTTTTGGTGCTATCGCTCGTGTACGTCATGCTATGATCTTTGCCGTTCATCAGTTTTTTACACAGAAAGGTTTTCTTAATATCCATACTCCGATTATTACAGCTTCAGATGCTGAAGGTGCAGGTGAGATGTTTAAAGTAACTACCCTTGATTTAGATAATCTGCCAAGAACGGAAGAAGGAGATATTAATTTTAAAGAAGATTTCTTTGGAAAAGCCACTAACCTAACTGTTTCAGGACAGTTAGAAGGAGAGTTGGCTGCTTTGGCGATGGGCGAAATTTATACTTTTGGGCCTACTTTCCGAGCCGAAAACTCAAATACTTCCCGTCACCTTGCCGAGTTCTGGATGATTGAACCGGAAATGGCTTTCTATGATTTGAACGATAATATGGATCTTGCTGAGGAATTCCTTAAGTTTCTGATCAAATATGCATTAGATAACTGTTTGGATGATCTCAAATTCTTAAGTAATCGATTACAGGAAGAGGAAAAAGGTAAAAAAGCTGAAGATAAAACCATGGAGTTAATCGAGAAGCTTGAATTTGTATTGTCTAATGATTTTATCCGTTTACCTTATACCGAAGCGATTGATATACTTAAAAATTCAAAACCGAATAAGAAAGGTAAATTTAAATATCCTATTGATGGATTTGGTAGTGATCTACAGTCTGAGCATGAACGTTACCTGGTTGAAAAGCATTTCAAAAAACCGGTTATCCTGACAGATTATCCTAAAGATATCAAAGCGTTCTATATGAAGCAAAATGAGGATGGTAAAACTGTTCGGGCAATGGATGTTTTATTCCCTCAGATTGGTGAAATTATTGGTGGTTCACAGCGTGAAGAAAACTATGATAAGCTTTATAACAGAATGACTGAAATGGAAATTCCGGCAGAAGAAATGTGGTGGTATCTTGATACCCGTCGTTTTGGTTCGGTAGTTCACAGTGGATTTGGATTAGGTTTTGAGCGTTTGATGTTATTTGTGACAGGAATGGGTAATATCAGAGATGTAATTCCGTTCCCACGTACACCTAAAACAGCAGAATTTTAAGATATTATGAGATGATATAGAAGCCGGTTATGAATAGCCGGCTTTTTTATTATGTAATTAATCGTTAAAAATAACAGGCCGACTGTCTGTTTTGAGGAATAAATTTTAATTTTGTTGATAGTTGTTCAGGGATTGTTCTATCTTCTGTAAAACGGAAAGTAAATTTCGTGCCAACTGAGTTGAATAAAGATTAAGGGGATGTTAAAACAGAATTTACAACAAAAGCTTCTTCAAAAGTTATCACCGCTTCAAATACAGGTGATAAAACTTCTTGAGATACCTACAGCTCAGCTTGAGCAACGTATTAAAAAGGAAATTGAAGAGAATCCTGTATTAGAGTTGGAGCGTGAACAACCTGCAGATCCTGATAGTGATGATCAGGATTATAAGGAGCCAGAAAATGAACGTGATGAAATGTCGATTGATGATTACATCACTGATGAGGATATTCCTGCTTATAAACTGCAACAAAGAAACTTCTCGAAGGATGATAAGCATGAAGATATTCCGTTCTCAAATGGAACCACTTTTCATGAACATCTGATTGCCCAGTTAGGGCTTCGCAGGCTTACTGAACGTCAGCATGAGATTGCCGAATATATTATTGGTAACATCGATGAGGATGGATACCTTCGTCGTGAAGTGGATGAGATTATTGATGACCTTGCTTTTGCTCAAAATATTGAGGTTGATGAACGAGAAGCTCTTGATGTTTTGGAGATTGTTCAGGACTTCGATCCGGCAGGAGTTGGTGCGAGGGATCTACAGGAATGTCTGTTGCTGCAAATCAGCAGAAAAGACAGAACCATTCCGGATGTAGAGAATGCTTTTCAGGTATTAAAATATCATTTCGAAGAATTTACTCGTAAACATTACGATAAAATAACAAAACGTCTTCATATTGATGAAGATGAGTTGAAGGATGCTTTGGCAGAAGTACTAAAGTTAAATCCTAAACCGGGCAGCTCATATAGCAATACCATGACCAAAACGGTTCAGCACATCATTCCTGATTTTATTCTGGATGTTGAGGATGAGAAATTTGAGCTTAGTCTGAATAACAGAAATGTGCCAGAATTGCGTATCAGTAATACGTATGCTGACATGCTTGAAGATTATAGTGCCAATAAGAAAAATCAAACCGAAGATAAGAAGAATGCTGTGATGTTTGTGAAGCAGAAACTTGATTCGGCCAAATGGTTTATTGATGCTATTAAGCAAAGGCAAAATACCTTATTAACTGTGATGGAAGCAATTCTTGAATATCAGAAAGAGTATTTTGTTGAAGGTGATGAAACCAAGATGAAGCCAATGATTTTAAAGGATATTGCAGATGTTACTAATCTGGATATCTCTACTATATCAAGAGTTTCGAACAGTAAATATATACAAACGCATTTTGGAATCTTCCCGCTTAAGTATTTCTTCTCCGAAGGTATGCAAACTGATACCGGAGAGGAAGTAAGTACTCGTGAAATCAAAAAGATTCTCGAAGAATGTATCGAGAATGAAGATAAGCGAAAGCCGTTGACAGATGATAAATTGGCCAGTATCTTGAAAGAAAAATCATATAATATTGCACGTCGTACCGTTGCAAAATACCGTGAACAGTTAGGTATTCCGGTGGCACGATTAAGAAAAGAGCTATAGCTGTCTGAAATGAAAGTTTTTTCCAGAGTAATCTCAACTATATTTCACCCTTTGTTAATCCCAACTATTGGGTTATTTCTCATTTTTAATGTAGGTGGACATTTTTCATACATGCCAATTGAGCATCAACGAATTGTCTATTTAATTGTGTTTTTAAGCACCTGCATTCTTCCATTAAGCTTAATTCCACTCTTTTTACTTTTAGGTGTGATCAAATCGGTTTATATGGAAGAACGGAAAGAGCGTTTATTACCTGTTGCCTTCACAGGTTTGTTTTATTTACTAGGTTATTATTTTCTTGTTCGATTTCCGGTTGTACCCTATTTTATAAAAGGTTTTATGCTGGCTACCCTGGTAACCATTATTGTTGCAATGGCAGTGACATTCTTTTGGAAGATTAGTATGCATATGATTGGGATTGGTGGTCTGGCAGGAGCCATGTTGGCATTATCCATGCGTTTTGGTCTGGATATATGGATTGTATTCTCTGCCGTTGTGCTCATTTCAGGATTTGTTGGAGGTGCAAGATTATACCTAAATGCACATACCCCGGCTCAGGTTCATACCGGATTTTTTCTCGGTTTTTTGATGGTATTCTGGGGAATATTGATGTAGATATAATTAGAAACCAAGACGTCTTAACATCTTATGCCACCACGAAGGATCATAATCCTTTATTAATTCAAGGTAATTGTTAAGTGCCGTAATCATCTCACCACACGATTGATATCTTTCGTTAATTCCTTTGGATAAAATATCATCAATGGTATCGTAATCAAGCATTCTTGGTGGTTTTGGGAAGGGTGATTTATATGAAGCTTTATGAATTATTTCAAAAAATTCATCTCTCATAGTTGGCCTTTTCTTAATTGGATAAGTTAACTGGAGATGTAATAACATTTCAGGATTACAGTCGCAATAAGGGGCACTACCTGCAATCATCTCGTATAACAGAATACCTATTGCCGAGATATCACTCGATGGTTTTAATAAATGCAATCTATTTAATAGTTGCTCAGGAGGGCTATAAATTAAAGTAAAACGGTTTCGCAGACCTTTCTCTACCGGAAAGCATAATGACTGCTCAAAATCGATAAGCAGGATATTTTCCGGCTTCCATTCAGATGGAGTTTCACTTTCTTTATGCTTAATGATGATATTAGCCGGTTTAAGATCAAGATGAAGAACATTCGACTGGTGAAGAAGATCAACGGTTTTTAATAACTCTATGGTTAGTTGAATAAAAAAGCGCTCACTTACTTTATGGTAAATCGATCTTGTATCAAGAATAGTTTTAAGGCTTGTTCCCTGATGATATTCACGAACAACATATAGATCGCCTGAATCATTTATTAATTCCAGTGTATTAGCTATTGAATGATGATGTATTTGTGAAAATCTTTCAAAAGATTCGAGATATCCATGGTTTTTATGTTTGGCTTTTTTGATCATTACCTTTCGGTTATCCGTCTTTCTCGATCCGATAAATAATCCATTTGATATTTGCTCTTCAATTTTATAGTTAGCTGAAAGAATCTTTAAGTCCATAGATTTATTTTTCATAAGCAATTAACTAAATGACCTACTTAAATCCAAATGAAGATTGTTTTAAAGATGAGTTATAAAATATTTTCTATTTCGGATGAACTTATCTTTTATTTGAGTGTTTAATAAATATAAAAAATAATTAAACAAAGTGAGCCATAAAAAAGTGATTATTGTAGGTGCCGGATTTTCATCTTTATCAGCTGCCTGTTATTTAGCTCAGTCTGGTTATTCTGTTACTGTTTTTGAAAAGAATAGCTATGCAGGTGGAAGAGCCAGACAGCTTAAGAAGGATGGATTTACTTTTGATATGGGTCCAACTTTTTATTGGATGCCAGATGTGTTTGAATCTTTTTTTGCTGATTTTAATCAAAAACCTGAAGACTTCTACAGTTTAAAGAAACTTGATCCCGCTTATGAAGTTTTTTTTGATGAAGACCATTCCGTAAAAATCTCAGCTGACTTTGAAGATATTAAACGAACCTTCGAAAATATTGAATCAGGTAGTTCTTATAAACTACAAAAGTTTATTTCTGAGGCCGAATCAAACTATGAAATAGCCATAAAAGATTTAGTATATAAGCCGGGTCAGAATATTATGGAGATTGTAACACCACAAACAGCTTTAAAACTGGGCTCATTCATCAGTACCATTCAAAAAAGAGTAAAAAGTGTTGTTAAGAGTCCGGAATTGAGAAAGATTCTTGAATTCCCGGTTTTGTTTTTAGGTGCAAAACCGTCTACGACACCTTCGTTTTACAGCTTTATGAATTATGCTGATTTTAAACTTGGAACCTGGCATCCTCAAGGTGGTATGTTTGAAGTGGCAAAAGCAATGCAGAAATTAGCAGAGAAATTAGGTGTTGAAATTGTGTTGGATAGCCCGGTTAATGAGATAATTGTTGAGAATGGTAATGCCCGTGGAGTTATTGTTAATGATAAAAAATATACAGCTGACATTATTTTAAGTGGTGCTGATTATCATTTTACCGAACAATTGTTACCTCAGAAGTATCGGCAATATTCCGAAGGTTATTGGGGAAATAAAACTTTTGCTCCATCTGCTTTATTGTTTTATGTAGGGTTTGATAAAAAACTGATAAATCTATCTCATCATACATTGTTTTTTGATGTAGACTTTGAAAAACATGCCGCAGCTATTTATGATAATAAATGTTGGCCCGAAGATCCACTCTTTTATGCAAGCTTTCCAAGTATTACAGATTCTAGCGTTGCGCCGGATGGAAAAGAGGCAGGAATATTTCTGATTCCTATTGCAGCCGGTTTGGATGATTCTGATCAGATAAGAGAAAAATATTTTAATATTATTATTTCAAGACTGGAAAAGTTAACTAAACAAAAACTTCAAGATCATGTTTTATTTAAAGAGACATATGGTGTAAGCGACTTTGTATCTGACTATAATTCATATAAAGGAAATGCATATGGTTTAGCAAATACTTTGTTACAAACACATGTTTTGAGACCCAAATTAAAAAGTGCTAAGGTGAAAAATCTTTATTTCACCGGACAGTTGACCGTTCCAGGACCGGGAGTTCCGCCCTCATTGATTTCCGGTAAAGTTGTTAGTTCATTAATCACTAAAACCAGAAAACCATGAAACAGTTGTTTGATAAATCGAGCTATAGCTGTAGTAGATTGGTAACCAAAACCTACAGTACTTCATTCTCAAAAGCAATCACTCTACTTGCTCCTTCGGTAAGGCCGGCTATCTATGCCATTTATGGTTTTGTCAGGTATGCTGACGAAATAGTAGACACTTTCGATTCATACAATCAGGATGAGTTATTCAACGAATTTGAGGAGAATTACCAAAAAGCACTTGATCGAAAAATTAGTATGAATCCAATTTTGAATGCTTTTCAGGAGATAGTTCATCAATACAAATTATACAATCTAGTGGATGATTTTATGAGAAGTATGAGAATGGATTTGTATAAAACCAACTATAAAACAGTTGAAGAATATGCCGAATATATTTATGGTTCGGCGGATGTGGTTGGTTTAATGTGCCTGAAGGTTTTTGTTAAAGGTGACGAAAAGCGTTATGCTGAGTTGGAGCCATTCGCCAGAAGATTAGGTTCAGCTTTTCAGAAGGTCAATTTTTTGCGTGACTTGAAAGATGATACATTGAATCTAGGAAGATCATATTTTCCAAATCTTCAGAATTATACTTTAAATGAAAATACCAAACAAGATATAATAAAAGATATAGAATCTGATTTTAAAGAAGCCTACAAGGGAATTGTACGGCTACCGATGGAAGGCCGATTAGGGGTTTATCTGGCTTACAGATATTACATGCGTTTGCTAAGAGAATTAAAAGTAACGGATAGCAAGAAAATAATGAAAGAAAGGGTACGGGTTAATAATTTTCTGAAGATGGAGATTCTTTTAAAAGCATATGTGCGCTATAAGTTAAATATTTTGTAAATGCCTGCTCTTGCTTTAATAAGTGTACTGCTTTTCTCTGGAATAGAGACTGATTCGATTAGGTTGGCCTATCATAATATAGATAGTGACGATAAACTAAATAAGTTTATATCTATATTGAATGAATGTGAACTTGATATTAGAGATGCTTACCTGGCATCGGCATATATGCAAAAAGCGCAATACATTGTTTCTCCTTATCGTAAACTACAGTTTTTCAATAAGGGGAAAAAGCTGCTTGAAAATTATATTGAGAAATACCCAAATTGCATTGATGGAAGATATGTTCGTTTTTTAGTTCAGACAAATGCCCCTTTTTTTCTTGGATATTCATCTAACAAAGTAGAGGATAAGGAATTTATTACGAATAAATTAGATAAGTCATTAATTGGAGATGAAGTGAAGGATTTGATGAACAAGAATATTAATCAATAAAATGTTGCTTATGTTGTTTTTATATATTCTAATTGTCATTCTTACTTTCTTATTGATGGAAGGGATAACATGGTTTACTCACAAATACATTATGCATGGGTTTTTATGGGTATTGCATGAGGATCATCATGATTTAGTGCATGAAACAACCTTTGAGAAGAATGATTCGTTTTTTATCATTTTTGCCACACCTAGTATTCTGCTATTCTATTTTGGGTTTAATCCTGTTTTAAACTATATGTTCTTTATTGGCTTGGGTATTTTCTTTTATGGGATGGCTTATTTTCTCATTCATGACGTATATATACATCAACGATTTAATTGGATGAAGAATGTTGAGCATACTTACTTCAAAGGACTATGGTTAGCACATAAGAGTCACCATAAAGGAGGTAAATGTTTTGGGATGCTTTATGTACCCAAAAGATTTATGGAAGAGGCCAAACATTTGTCAGTTCAGGAGATTAAAAGCGGACTGATTTGAATTGGCAAAATTTGACATACCTGTTTGTTGATTTGAGTTGTATTCTAATACCGCTCATTGCCAGCTTTTATCCTAAACATCCTTTTTATAAAGAATGGAAGTATTTTTTACCAGCTAATCTGTTAGTAGGTTTATTATTCATCATCTGGGACTATTTTTTTACTGAAGCTGGTATTTGGGGATTTAATGCGGATTATCTTACCGGACTCTATATATTAAACCTCCCGATCGAAGAAATCTTGTTTTTTATATTTATTCCGTATGCTTGTGTTTTTACCTGGTATGCATTAAAATATTTGCTTCGTCAAAACTTTCTGAGACATATTGAAAGATCGTTAAGTCTGATTATGGCTATTTTCTTAATTGGTTTGGCAATTATAAGTTTTAATCGGTTGTACACTTTTATAACCTTTTTATCTGCAGGAATATTTCTGTTGACCATTTATTTTAGTCGTACCAGTTTAGCCTGGATATATCTTTCTTATTTGTTAATTATACCCTTTTTTATGGCAAGTAATGGAATTTTAACCGGCTCATGGATAGCTGAACCAATTGTTTGGTATAACAATCAGGAAAATCTTGGAATCAGGATAGGAACAATACCTGTTGAGGATAGTATTTATGGTTTTTTATTAATCGCCTTGAATATTCAACTTTATAAGTGGATAAAACAAAGGGCAACAAAAAAGGTCATTGAATAATCAATGACCTTTTTAATATCTTGTGTAATTTCTTACTGCATTTGTTTTACCAGCGACATCACTGCTTTAGCGCAACCTTCCTGGCCTCCTTTGAAAGAGAATAATAGGTTATAAACCCCTGCTTTTCGACAAACAAAACTAAACTCGTCGAATGTTTTGCCATTATATAAATTGCTGGCAAGAACCTTTGTGTCTTCTTTATCTTTTAATTGCATCACAACCTTATCAACATTGGATATTCCATTGGCAACGTTGAATTTATATTGTGTGTTGCTATTTAAGAAAATAGAAAACTTAATATATCCAGTTTTTACATCTTTCTTTTCTTTAATAAGTTCGATTGTAAAATCTTTGATGTATTGACTGCTTCCCATTTCTTTCAAAGCTTCCTTTAATAAGTCATCGCCACATTGTGCGTGACCTGCAAATGCAAAAGCTGTTAATAGAAATAGTAGTGTATATAATGACTTCTTCATGTTCGTAATTTTATGTGGATCAGTAAAATTAATGTGACAAAAATAAACTTTTTAAAGATTATTCAAATTTATGACACAATGAATTCACGTAAAGCATTGATCTCAGCGATGATGGCAGTTACTTGCTCAGGTGTAATTTCAATATGGCTGATCTCATCCTGAATGATTACCAGTTTACCATCTTTCTCAACAGTAGTTGGTTCACCAACTTCAGTTGTTATCTTAACATCTTTATAAGCCTCTTTCAAATTACCAAGCTGATCAGCTAACTCTGAAAAATTTGGTTGACTGCTATAGTTCTTCAAAATAATTTCAAGAATATTAATGATATCTTTCTGCTCACCAATACGCTTGATTAAATTTTCATCATTCGTTTGTTCAATAACTTTTCCTGTGATGTATAAACCTTCAATCCAGGCTCCTGTGATAATAAGTGAAGAAACATTGCTACGATTTTGACTACGTAGGTAAGAATCCATCTTATTGAAGCTGGAAATAGAGATCTGCATCAATGAATCAAGATTATTACTATTGGTCGCAAGTCTTTTTAATGAATTAAAATCAAAAAACTGTCCAACTTTAATTCCTTCTGCCAATGATTTTACTGCAACCAGATAATCAATTACAATCGTGTTTTTGTCAAATGTATTAATGTAACCCAAATCAGCACTATAAACACCAAGATTCAAAGCTCTTTTAAAGCTTGTGTTATATTGATCGGTTTGGTTAGTGCTATTTAAAATCCTTTGTGAGAACTCCACTCCGGTTGATTTAATTAATGCTGCCAT
This sequence comes from Carboxylicivirga caseinilyticus, assembly GCA_025499705.1. GTDB lineage: Bacteria > Bacteroidota > Bacteroidia > Bacteroidales > Marinilabiliaceae > Carboxylicivirga > Carboxylicivirga caseinilyticus. The sequence continues at coordinate 89,268 of JAFMVE010000005.1, read as the reverse complement.
TTCAACAGGTGAAGAGATATTTTGAATTACATCACTCATTACCTCCTGTGAAAGCTCAAGTGGTGCTGTATTAGCCAATGAATCATTAAAAGTTAGTTCGTCAGATGACGATCCGCCCTTGTTCGATGATCCTCCACAAGCAGTCATTAAAAATACACCTGCTAGTGTAAGGGTTAAGTAAGTGAACTTTTTTAACATATTTGTAAATTTAAATTTCATTTTAGCTTTGTTATACACGGTATACCTGGAAAAGGTTACTTTTTGAATAGCTTTAATTCTCCAAGATAATCCAATGATTTCTTTAACCAATCAAAGTATAATGCAAGATACATAACAATGGTTAATAACCAAACAATGGTAATATTAAACCACAAAGTGTCAAAATATGTACCTGCAAAGTACTTTTGTGGAGCAAAGAAATGAGTTCTAAAGTCGATAAAGTTTTCTGGTTCAGGAATTTGATAAATAGGGTCAACCACCTGTACCAACTTATTACCATCTCTCAGAATTTTGTTTTTATCGAAGGTCTTTCGCACAATGTCTGAGATACTTTCATTCATGAAATCATCTTTGATTCGATTGAATTTTTCTTTGTTGTGCTTTAAATTCTGTGAAATAAATAAGTCAATTTTATTATTGGCTTCAAAAAACAAATTGCTGTAATGACTTTTAAGTGTTTTTAGATACGCTTCTATTTCTGATGCCAGTTCAGGGTTAAAACTCTCCTTATTTATCTGCTCTAATTTGTCAAAACCAATTGTAGGAACTCTTTTAAGTTCTTTGGAAATTTCGTTATGCAATAAATCTAAATCAGCAATGAATGATTCTTCAGATTGATCTGTTGAATCCAGAAAATATTTTCTACAATCATTTAAAATCTCTTCTAATTCAGGAATGTAGTATACCTGTTTGAAGTCAGATTGACTGTTGATTAATTCTGTATCGAAAATATTTTTACGATAATTATTGTGTTTGTACTGATGTACCATCAAGCCTTCATAGATATATCTTGATGGCATTACCTCTGCAACAATAGGTACCTTATCAATACTTGTAAAGTCTTTATTTAGCTTGTCAAAGGTAAACATTGCTCCACCCAATACCATTTGAGGAATCATAACCAATGGTATTAAAATATAAATGGTAACAATGGAGTTAAAGGATGCCGAAAGAATTAAGCCTAAAATATTTGCAAAAGCTGAGATTGAAAACAAAGCCAACCAAAACTCCAGCGTCATACCTTTGATACCAAGAATAAAATTACCGACCAGCACAAACAGAACCATTTGTATTGCCGATATGGTAAACAAAATCAAAATCTTCGAAACCAGGTAACTTGATCGACTCAAATTCAGAAAAGATTCCCGCTTTAGTATTTTTGCATCTTTAAAAATTTCTTCAGCACTTACAATAAGCCCGAAAAAGAGTGCAACAATAATACCCATAAAGAAATATGGAGGGATATTATCGTTCTCACGGAAGATGTAAACGTTTGATTCCGGATCAACAATGTAATGAATCAGATAAGCCAGAATAAAACCAAGCAGAGGTGCTTCCAATAAGTTAAGCAGAATATATTGCTTGTTACTTATTTTAGCAAAGAAATCCCTTATGGTGTAAATCTTGAACTGATTAAACCAGGAAGGAATATTAAGTGATTTCGGAGGTTCGCTATTTACTCTGTCAGTGATCGGAATTTCAATATTTTCCTTGTAATGAACATGCCACTCCTCAGGTTTTGTTTTCCGTTTATTAGTATAGTTTCCATATTCATCAATAACATTCGCATCGATGATGTTAAAAATCTGTTCTGGATTCAGATTACCACAGGCCGGACATTCTCCCTGATCACTGTTGATTTGTGCATCAAGTTGTTTGAAATAAATAAGCGACTCGCTTGGGTTTCCATAGAAAACCGGATATCCACCTGTGTCAAGAATATACATTTTATCGAACATCTTATAGATATCCGATGATGGTTGGTGAATGACAACAAAAATAAGTTTGCCCTTAAGTGCTAACTCACGAAGAAGGTTCATTACATTTTCAGAGTCGCGTGATGATAAACCTGATGTTGGTTCATCAACAAATAAAATACCGGGTTCGCGAATCAACTCCAACGCAATATTCAACCTTTTACGTTGCCCTCCACTAATCATTTTGTTTAATGGCGAACCAACTTTTAAATGACGACGTTCATATAAGCCCAGATTATTTAAAGTGTTATCAACCAGTTCTTTTATTTCGTCTTCTTTTTTGTCTTTAAAACAAAGTTTAGCGTTATAATAAAGGTTATCAAATACAGTCAGTTCTTCTATCAGAAGATCATCCTGTGGAATGTAACCAATAACACCTTCAACCTTGTCTCTTTCCTTATGAAGATTGTATCCATTGATTAAAACCTCCCCTTGTGTTGGAGATTCAATACCCGATAATACATTCAGTAGCGTTGTTTTACCAGCACCACTCGCTCCCATTATACCAATTAGCTTCCCCTGTCCTTCAGAAATGTTTATTTCACGAAGACCAATGCCTCCGGATTTAAACTGATACATCACATCTTTTACTTCATACGAAATTTTAGATGCAGTAGAATCGGCCAAAAAATGAGATACTACGTCAGTATAGTATACAGGAGGTCCTTTGGGTAATTTAATGAAGCTGCCCTTCGAAAATAAGTAGATACGACGATTGTTAATCAACAAGCTATTCAAAAATAATTCTTGCTGCCCCGTGTATCTGAGGAAGTACAATCCGGCACTTTTAACACGAAGAATTAAAACATGTCCGTGTAAGGTACCACATTGTATGTGTTTTGCATTGTTAAATGTCTGGTTACTGTCGTTGATGACCATTGCATCAGTCAGATCCAATTTTGTTATGTCATCATTAACAGTATAGGATTCGATTGCGTCAATCTCTTCCTTAGGCAATTTAAATACGTCAGCAACAGTATTGATAATTGCCATCCGTTGTTCTGTAAATTTACGGTCGGCATTAACCAATTCGTACAAACGCAAAAGAACAACTACTTTTTGTTCTTTATTAAGTTGCTTATTTATTTTTTTACAAATCCCCAGAATCTTCACCGAATCCTTCATGGATGTAAGCTTGACTGTACCTTCAGGTTCGTCCTTGCCTAATTTTGAATCCTTTGAAAATTTTAAAAACAGTGAGAAATATTCCTCTACAGCATCAGAACTTAACTGTTGTTTAAGGAAAGTCTTAACATATTCAGTTTCATTTGCCTCAACTCCACCATCTTGTTTGGCAATAAGACCAAACAGCTGCATCAGGGCTTTTAGAATTTCTTCACTCATTGTTTAAATGTAGGGGGTGTTTTTGTGTCTTTTAATTAGTCGGTATAAGCAACGTATTCAAATGGAATTTCTACAATGTCAGCATACTCTTCACCGGCTTCCAACATATCTTCTTCATCTTCGTGATAATGCCAGTTGATTACTACATCATGTCCATTCTCAACAATTTCTTCGAACTTTAAAAGGATGTCAAGAATTATTTTAGATGATGCTGTATTAAAGTATTCCAGCTTGAAATTAAATTCAGTTTTTTCACATGGTGATTCGGCGTATTCGTCAATCCAGTTAAGAATAGGTTCATAGAACATATTTACATCTTCCGGAAGAGATCGGCCTGAAATCTCAAATTTAGCACTGTCTTTATCAAGTATTACATTGGGGGTATCGTCAGTTCCCTTAATGTTTATAAGTTCCATATATTTATGATTTAAGTTCGTTTAATTGTTGATGTTAAGATAAAAAAGCTAACCTCATTATTCAGTTCTTTAAACTGATATCCAAGTTTACTTCCTGTTTTTTTAGCGATATCGATAAATCCCAGACCGGCACCTCCTTTTTCTGAAATTTTACCATCTCGCATTTGTTGCTTGTAAAGGTCTGATAGTCCTTTTTTATCAAGGCTGTTAACTTGCTCGAGATTTTTTTTCAGGTCTTCAACTTTCTCATTTTTGATAACATTACCTGTAATAATGTTATAACTTTCTTCTCCATGACTTACCATTACAATACCTCTTCTGTCGTCTTCTTCGTCAGTTAAAGAATCGGCATGTTTGCTTATGTTCTGAAGGCACTCAACCATTACATTGAATACTTTTCTCTGAACCGTATTGGATTCTTCAGTTTTGGCAAGACTTTTTTCCGTCAGTGATGTAAAGGTCTTTGTGATTTCCTGTGTTACCTCACCTTCGTAAACTAAATTAATCTCATTGGTTTTCATGCTTTTGTACATCTGGTAGGCAAAATCCAGAAAACCTTGATTTTCATTTTTTTTATCCATGTCTACAAGTGTGTTATTCTTTCTTTATTGGTTTCTTACCATTTATTCTCAAACACGGGAAACAAAAATAGCAAGAACCATATATATAGCCAATCTTTCAAAATAATATTAGCATTTAAATATGCTAATAATTTTTCGTTTAAAGGTCTTAATTTTTCTTTTTACAGCCAAAAAATCAACCTTTTGCGACTAGATACTTAAAGATTTGAATTCATATCGACTTGCTCTTACGGGAAAAAAAAAGATTTGTTCGACATTTTTGGGCTATTTAAGAGCTTTAGAAGGTAAAAACATTCAAAGTATTCATGAAAATAGTATGTGAGTTAGAATTCGTAATTTCCTTCAAATTAAGTTAAAGTGATGTTAAGTGTTGTTAATGAGGAGAGTATGATTAGGAATGGATTTGATTCTTTTTGCCAAATTATCCATTCTGAGAAGTAATTACATTACCATAAAAACTTTCTGATTATAGTATGTTTATATTGCACCAATTGATTAAATACCGCCATTGGGCCTGTTTCGAAAGTCCTCTGCAATAATAAACACCTCAATTTATATTCGTAAAAGTTCATGTACTAGTCAACAAGTTCCCAACCTTTATTTTGTGCCGACCTGAAAACAGCATCCATTACCTTCTGATTTAAAATGGCATCATCAGAGCTAAATGGGAGTGGTGTTTTGTTTAGAATAGCATCAGCAAAATTCTGAAACATAAGTCCATATTGATCAACAGGATCAAAAATGACATCACGTGATCCAATTGATGTGGATACAGTAACTTTGGCCGGCACATCAGAATAGGTATTAAATGGAAGATGAATGTTGATATGACCGGCCGTACCAATAATATCAACTTTTTGAAATGAGTCTGAGGTAGTGCCAACATGAAAAGAAGCAACGGTTCCTCCGAAATCTAGTATTGAGGATGAAAGCATGTCTGTTTTAAAGTCAGCATGCTCAATAATGTTACTAACTACTTGTAAAGGTTCCTTATCCAGGATAAATCTTGGGACTGAGATAGCATAACAACCGATATCACGTATCCCGCCTCCTCCATATTCGGCTATATTTCTAATGTTATTTGCTGAAGGATTGTTATATGAAAATGATGTATGTATATAAGTTATTTTTCCAATGTTGTTAGTTCTGATTATGTCGCGAACCAATTGCCACTGTGGATGAAATTTATACATGAACGCCTCAAGTAATAATACACCTTTACGTTGAGTATGCTCCAAAGCTTCTTCGGCCTCAGTTGTGTTCATACAGAGTGGTTTTTCACAAAGAATGTGTTTGCCGGCATCTGCTGCCTTCTTTATCCATTCGGCATGCATATGATTAGGTAAGGGAATATAAATGGCATCAATATTTTCATCTGCTAGTAAATCTTCATAATTACCATAATGGACCGGAATGCCAAATTCATTAGAAACCTCCTGAGCTTTTATTTCAGATCTGGATGCAATTGCATATAATTCAATATTATCCAATTGCTGAACGGGAAGTATAATTCTTTTTATAAAATGATTAGATGTACTTAATACGCCTATTCTAACTTTCTGCATCTTATTCAACTCTATAGTTATAAAGGTAGTTATTCACTCCAGCTACAATCAAATTGAATTTAACCGATGATGATTTAAGGAAACCAATGCTAAACCTTGATTTACCGATTAACGGGAATCCCTTATAAACGGATCCATCACCATTGATTAAGAATATCTTGTTGCCATTTAACTCAGATACACCAAATTTAGTTATTTGAGATGAGAATTGGTAGAGGTCAACACTTGTATTAATTTCATGATCAAATTTCTTTTCAAATACTTCATTAAATCGATTATTTAGAATCGTAATTTTCTGTGATTCTGAAATCAGATAGTTTTCCCGATTACCCTGATGGAATACAGATAGCTTATGATTGGAATCAATCTGACCTATATCAGTACTTTTAACCTCTCCGGTTTTGAGACTTATGGTTTTAATCTGTCCATCCTTTGAAGATGTTACAATGGCATCGTTGGATTGATTTTTATTGATAAGATAGAATGGGCTTTGAGAATTGGAAATAAAATCATTTTTAATTGGCACTCGAATGTTTCCTTTCCTGTCAAGTATGTAATTTCTGCGATTATCAGCAAAAACGATATAGTCTTTGTTGTTACTCCTGAAATGCTGAATTGGTAATTGTACGAGGCCTTCGCTTCCGTTAAATTTCCAACCTGGTATAATATTCCCTTTTTTGTTATACAGGTATACTTTTTTGTTTTCACACGAAATAAAAAAACGATAGTTCATGTTGTTGTCATAGTCAACTACTGCAATGCCATTAGTTGCCTTTGATGGTAGCTTTATAGGAAAGTTATCTACATGATTACCATTCCTGTCAAGAACATATATTTTAGACGGAGTGTTAAAAATATATTGTAGTTTATTATTTCTATAGTAGTCAATTTGAGTGATTTCGCCCAAGATTGGCTCTTCCAATGGCTTTTTCCAGAGCATTCGTCCATTGTTGTTCATTAGATACAAGTTGTAATTTGCATCCTGAATAATAACTTCTTTTTCATTTGAATAATGATTAAGAACAAGAGTTGGTTTGGTAATTGCCAGGGTGTCGAGTAAACTTTGCCATATGGTTTCTGGCTCTGAAATTTTATCTGGAAGATATTGCAGGAAAACTGTCGAATAGATCATATTTCCAGTTTCGCTGAATTGCCCTCCAATAGCGTAAAAGTTCGATAAATATTCTGATTGTGTTCGATTAATATCAGTCCAAAGAGGTTTTAAGAAGTGTTCAGTTGTTTGAGGTAGTGCTCCTGCTTTAGCAAATACAAAGAGGTTATCTTTAGATGAGAAATTATCTAAAAACTCTTGGTGTATTTTATTGTATTTAAGGGTTTTGTTGAGTATGTTGTTATAAAGGAATTGTTCTAATTGCTTTGGGTTGTCTGCAATTACCAGATTATTTTTATAAAAGGTGAAATAGTTATTTGGGATGTCACTTAAGAATGAACCAAACAACATCTCAAAAACCGGCTCTTGAAAACTTTTATAAATATTATAACTTAATCCATCGTCTGGTTTATAAAGTAATGGTGTTGATGAATTACCTGTTTTAACTAATAATTCTTTGATGGATTTTTCTGCGTCTGATTGGCTTTTTAGTGAAATAACTAGTAATCCGTTCTTGGATTGGTTATTACCATCATAAGCTATTGCTAATTCATCGGATAGTAATTCAAAAAATATATTTCTAAATTCAATCTTATTCTTTTTTTCAAAAGTTGTGATTGGATTCGTTTGATTGTTTTCTTGATAATAGGTAGATAGCTTCTTGTTGAAGTCTTCTCCTTTATTAAGTGACAGTGTTATATAGGCATTCGTATTACTGGGAATAAATTGCAAAATATTTCGTCTGGTGGTTTTCGAATTACTTATGATGGTTGAAAAGATGCCATCGGATCCCTCAGTTAAAAAGCCATTAAATAATAGGCTGTTGTTTTTTACTTCAAGATCCAGTTCACCCCATTCTGACTGTTTTTTAATTTTCTCAATCTGAGAGTTTGCTTTGGGGTTGGTAATAGGAGAAAGAATCTCTGCGAAGGATGAAAAATTAATGTAAATATTAATGTTAGATCCGGCTCCTGCAGTTTTTTTAACCTTCTGAAAGGAATCAGAGGTAGTCCAATCTTCATCCGCATCCATTTGTCTGAGTGTTGCCTCAATCAAAAGCGCTGATTCACTAATTATTGTTAATCCTTCTTTTACACATACAAAAGCAGAGTTTTTGATATTATCTTTAACTTCAAAAATATTGGCAGAGTTGTATTTTCTTTGAGTGATTGTGTACCTTTTTGATAAAGTGTTTTCAATGAAATCTATAATTGCAGCAGACTCCTTTTTGTTTTGTAATTCAATAATATATTGAGTTTTAACACTGTTTTTTCCTTGTCCGTGAATTGAGATATATACTGGATGTTTACTTAAATCATTTAACGAAAATCCTTCAATCTGATTTAATGAATCAATTAAGGAGAAAGGAGATAGAGCGCTTTTAATGAGTTCTGATGAATTTAATTCATCAGCAAAATCTATTTGTTCGTTAAGCTGTTGTTTTAGGTAGCTTAAGCTTCGTGCCTTTATTATGATGCCGGCATTTGTAGGTATATATTTTATTGAACTTTCATTGTGATCAAAGTCTTTGAATCTGGTAAGCTGTATCAGTACATATATTAAGATGCTAAGTGCAACTGTGAATACAATGATTAAATGGTGTTTCTTCATTTAGCTATAATAATCAATAATCCGACCTCTGTTGATTTCTTACAAATCTATAAGAGCTGCGGAATATAGCCAAACAAATACGTAAAAACTAAAATTACCGAACTATCAATATTTTTGTCGTCTGCACTTCAGAGCCATCTTCTGAAGATATATAAGCTATATAAACACCAGATTTAACTTTTTCTCCACTTAAATTTCTTCCATTCCAGTATGCTTTACCACCTAAGGATCGTGTTTCGAATACGAGCTTGCCACTGGCAGTTGTTATTTTTACATTACTATCTTTTACTAATCCGGTTATAGTAATCTCACCAGAAAAATCTTCTCTTACAGGATTAGGATAAGCATAAATTGTATTTAAATCTTCGTGTCCTTCAGTTGCTTTTCCTTTATATGAAACAATTCCTTTGCTGGTTGCGATGAAAACTTCTCCTGAGTTTGGGTCAATGGCAACATCATTAATATAGTTTGATGGGAGTGGTGAATTGTCAATATTAAATGTCTCATAAGAGGTTATCCCATCATCGGAAACCAGAAAAAGACCTGAATTTTGAGTTCCTATCCATTTGCGGTTGGCTCCATCAACGGTTATGCACGTAATATTTTCATTCTCTAAAAGGTAGTCAGCTAAATTACTTCCATCATTTCTGGGGATTTTTATTCTACTGGCAATAGGATAATCATCAGTAAATATTGCCCAAGGTCGATAATATACTACAACACCATTGTCTGTTCCAAGCCAGATGTATCCATTTTTATCTTCTGTTATACAATAGACATTATTTGTTATCACATTTAGTGATTCATCCCATATCTTTAGTTGGCCTGCATTTCGAGTGTTTTTGTCAGCGCTTAATGATTTAGGTCCTCTGTATTTGTCATCAGAAAAGTCTGTGGGTGTGCTATTTGTATTAACAACAAAAAGTCCATTGTGGGATATAACAACCCAAACTATCTGATTACTATCAATAAATAAATCAGTGATAAATTCATTTGATCCAGATGTGCTCGTATTTATTATTCCAGGGTAGTCAGCCAAAAACCAATTATTATCTATTGACTTGATCAAAATTGGTTGATCCGCCATTGAATTTGCAATCCATAAGTTGCCGTAATTATCTGTACTAATACCTGTAGTCCAAATCCTATAATTTTGGTATTTTGTCAAAGGACTATTTTTATTATTAAATAGTATGGTATCAGAATTTGAAGTTTCAATTATACCCCATCCCCAAGTAGCGTAATAAGATTTTTCATTTGATTCATTACCTTTTATGATATTGTAAAAAGATTGATTAAGTATTTTAGAGTAATTAATTGATTCCCATGTAGAAGTGATGTATTTATGTACAATTGGGGGATTAAGGGTATTTCCTTCAAATGAGCCGGTTACTACTTGTAATTCATTGTTAAAAGTTAGTTTAGATGCATTTTCATTTATAGGTCTGTTAAGGTGTACTTTATAATCGGTTTGATCATCGATTATTAGTCCGTGTTTAGAATCCGCTATGTAATTTATTTGATTATGCCTAATTAAAGATGTTGGTGAAATGTTATTGCTAGAAATGTTAACTCCCAAATAACTATTTTTTAGATTATCTAAAGCATAATTCTCGTTATATGTTGCTATTCCTAGGTCGGAGAATATATATAGATGGTCTGTAAACAATATATTAGAAATGTAATTGAAGTCATGTTTGAAAGAGTTGATCTCTAATGTGGAACTTATTGTAAAACTTTTGTCTGAATAAACAGATGAATATTCATTTGTTATTACAAAATCATCATTTACACATTCTATATTATTGAAATAGTTATTCGATGATGAAGTTGGTAGGATGAGTTTCCATTTGTCACCGTTGATTAAATTAGATTCATCCATATTAGCGCAATAAATCCCATTTGATGTCGCTGCATAAATATAGTTGTTTAGAAAGGCTACATCGAAAACTTTTATAATATTATTATTATTTGAAAGAGGATAGGTTTCTGCAACTTCTAACCGCTCAACATTAATTTTCACAATACCTATATTTGTAGATACATAAGCAAACTGATCCAAAAATTCAACATTGTAAATAATTTTTTCCCCTTGTATATTACTAGTTAATATGTCGTTTATATTGGTAATGTTATTGTTAGATATTATATCAATATTGGCATTATTATATCCTATAAATATAAGATCGTTATTTGCGGAGTATTTAACTATCGAGATTTCGCTATCTGATAAAGGCAATCCTTTATTATAGGTTTGAATCTGTTCAGTGTTTAAATCATATGAAAACATTCCAAATTTAGTTCCAACATATATTTTTTCATAGTCTGTAGTTATACTATTTGCTTCAATCATTGGCTGATGGTTAGTCCATGATTGTGCTTTAATGTTAGTCACTATGAAGATGAAAAAATATGTGATAATTATTTTTCGCATCGGTTTATTAATGTAATCCATAAGATACCTTGAATTAAAAATGAAATTAAGGATATAATAAAAGAATATGAGATAATTTTTCTAGTAAACTGAAATGTGATTGTGTTTCTGCCAGGTTCAATTTCAACAGACATTAGGCTTATGTTGTCTTTCTTTATTTTAGATAGCTTATTATTAATTTTACAAGTCCAACCTGGATGATAATTCTGTGAAAAGTGTACAACATTAACTGTATCTGTATAAACTTCAAACTTATAAAAGTTTGGAGAGGATTGAATTAAATTAACTTCCGAATCAGAAATTTCTAAATAAGATAATGGCCTATTAATAATCGAATCAAGCATTGGACTTTCTTCTAATTTTAACCATTCGTTATATTGATATGGTGTATATCCATCATAAGAGACGGATTTTGAATAGGTGGAGAAGTTCCTGCCAAATTTAAATAAGTCGTGACTAATCTTGTTTAATTCTTTTAAAGTTTTATCGTTTGTGTTATTTACTGAATCGCATAATTTTATTGAATCATAAATAGATAGTGGTGAGATTCCTCTATCAACAACAGTATGCGGTAGCATTAGTTGGGAGGTAATAAAAATTTCAGCAATAAAAATATAATGAACGAACGAATTTGGTTTATAATATTTTAATAGAATGATGATTGATAAGTTGGCTATAATGAAAATGGATAATTGTATTATTGTTAAAATCGATCTTGATATTTGACTAGGTTTTATAACTTCAATTTTTATTATTGTACCCCAATTAAAAGCCACTAATACAAAAATTGCGAGAGTGAATGTTATAGATGACATTATAATTGCTTTCTTAAAAAGATGTACATAACACTCGAAATTGTTATATATAACTGCAAGGTAGATTAACAATGTACTTATTGCAAAATATCTAAAAAGAGAAGGAAACCTAAAGTAATCGAAAAGAGGTATATATTCAGTGAAAAACTTCCTAAGAGGAAATGTCTCTCCCATTGAAAGAATAAGGAAGAATAATGATATACCCAATAAATACTTATATTTATTAATTGAACGTACAGGCTTCCAGAAAGATATTATCAGTAAGACAACGTTGATATAACCAATGTAAATATTTATTAGAGCAATATCTCCTTTCCAGAAATTATCTGATGTATTATATGTTGATATCGGATTAAGTAAAGTTAATAAATCTATAGGATAAAATGATCCAACTGTAGTTGATATAAGATTTGTATTAGATCTATGAATAAGATTGATTGAATCATATATCGAAATCAAGACCACACCGCTTGAAATTATATTTAGCACAATTAGTATCAGTGATCGACTAAATAATTTCTTCTTATCTTTATGTTTAATAAAGTTTATTGTCCAAATAATTATTAGAATATAATATGTGGTTATTGTAAATCCCCAGTAGCCTCCTGATATTAAGAGATAAAGAGATAAAGAAGTGGTTATCAAATAACGCCATTCTAAGGTTTTTATATATTTTAAGAATTGAGTTAAAACAATTGGGATCCAAATTCCACTTACTATCCAGCCAAAATGTTGCGCATTCCCAATGTAAAAACCAGATGCAATATATATACAAGAGTACAAAATGGCTGTATTACTTGTAATCTTTAGATATCGCAATAGTGTATAAAAACCCCAGCTACCAATCATCAAATGTAGAATGAATTCAAGATGAAAGGTTAGGTTAGTGTAACCAAATGCCCCTAAAATCCATGTAGGCCAATACCAACTTTGATTATCAATATATTGTCCAAACCCTAAGAATTGATAAGGATACCATAAAGGTAATTCCCCATTTTGCAGACAATATCCAATAAAGTGTCTCCATGGAATGGTAATGTTTAGAGCATCCCACTTCGGCGTAGCCAAAAGAAAACTAATAGGCCAATAAGTTAGGATTACGAATATTGACAGGATTGAATATGGATGTCTAAGAAACTTAGTAATCATTATCCCTTCTTAAGAAATTCAACTAATTTTTGAATAGCTCTTGCTCTATGGCTTATTTTGTTTTTCTCCGAAAGTGACATTTCTGCAAATGACTTGTTATGTTCGATGGGTTGAAAGATTGGGTCATAGCCAAACCCTTCGGCACCCTTTTTTTCATTAAGGATTATGCCCTCCACAATTCCATCAAATTGATATTCTTTGCCATCAATTATTAATGAGATGACAGTTCTGAATCTGGCATTTCGGTTTGTTTCAGTACTTAATAATTCAAGAACCTTCTCCATGTTGTCTTCTGCATTTCTTTGAGGACCTGCAAATCGAGCTGAATAAACACCTGGTTCTCCATTTAGAGCTTCTATCTCTAGCCCTGTATCATCTGCAAAACAGTTTACACCGTATTTAGAATAAATATATTCGGCTTTTTGTCGTGCATTTCCCTCTAAGGTGTCGCTGGTTTCCGGTATATCATCGAAACACAAAATATCACTTAAACTTTTTAAAATGATGCCTGAGCCTATAGATGCTTGTATTTCCTTTAATTTGTTAACGTTATTTGTGGCAAAAACTAATTCCATTATTATTTATTATAGATGAATAACGGTTAAAGTGGTAAAACTATTTTATTTTTTGGATAAAAATAAACAGGCGACTAATATTTAGCCGCCTGTTCAATATCCTATATTTTGTCTTATCAGCCAAAACCTCCATAACCATATTTCATTAAGTCGGTACGTGGATTGATAACCAACACTGGAATTTGTGCATTGTTGGCAATAATATATTGTTCGTATGCACCAAGTACGTAATCATGGAAAGAGATATCTCTTGTGGTCATGATTAGTACCATATCAGCTTCAATTTTCTCGGCATATTGAATGGTTTCCTGAGAAAAAGATGATTCTCCTTCAGAGAGAACTAATTCATAATCAATTTCTTTTTCCTCCATAAAACGTTTTGAGAAAACCACATTTGCTTTGGTTCTGCTGTCTAAGATACCTTCTTTGGAAGCATTTGCATAAATAAAAGTCTTAGAGTTAAACATCTTATTGATGAAATCAACCCATTTCAACTTTTCTTTGTTCTCGGTTTTGTAATCAACCGGGAATACAACTTTAGCATATTCATCATGCTTAGGAGGAGTCTGAACAACAAGATATGGCACCTGAGAACCAACAATTACTTTTAGTGCCCAACTTCCTGTAAGTTTTTGAAGTCCCTTCATTCCATGTGTTCCCATGACAACAAGAATGCAATTTAAATCTTCAACTACTTCATTAATGGTTTTAAAGATGGTTCCTTCTTTTACCAATGTTTTTGGTAGTGTACCCCACTTAGAACTAATTTTTTCTGCACTTTCCTTCAATTGCTTTTCTTGTTCAGCAATTAATGTATCTTTCTTTACAATATGTAACAGAAGGATGTCTGCATCCAGCTTCTTACTTACTTTAATTGCATGTTGCACGGCAATATCTGCAACTTCAGTAAAGTCGAATGGAATAAGAATTGTGTTTTTTGATGTCTCCATAAAAACGTGTGATGAATGTTCTGCAATTCAGGAATAAATATAGTACTTTTGATTTTAATAGCAAGTAGAGGAACTTAATCTGTTTATTTAAGTTAATGGTGTTCAATAGAGTGCAAAGTATAAATAAGTGTTATTTTTATTATTTCCTCGGATTGTTTCTGTTAATTCAAACTAATGCCTCATCATCAGTTTCTAACCAAGCAAATAAAGACAATGAATTAAAAATTCATTTAGAGGGTGAATCCCAGAAATTTGTTTTTACTCAGGAGTGCGATAGCATTATTCCTATTGAAGGCAACTCGTTTTCATTTTATTTGGAAGAGAATTATGAAGATTGGGTTTTAATTCGATATAGATTGGTGCCATTTGACCTTGATTGGACAGAGTGGGGTGAAAGGCACGGGCAAGCATATTTTAATCTGCCTGATGGTCAGTATGTATTTCAGATTCAGGCGTCAGATGGAGATGAGTATGAGTTTCATATCAAAATTAAAAATTCCTTCTTGACTAAAACCGTTATCGGTTACTCAGTTATTGGTTTTATATCTATAATTGGTTTTATAATAATGGTTCTTTTTTATAAGCAGAAACTACAACGAGCAACCAGGCAGGTAGAACTAAAGTTAAAGAAGGAATACCGGATGAAATTTAAAGCCGGTGAGGATAAGAGTGGAGAATTGGCTAACGCTGTTAAATCACAAGGAAGAGTTCGATCTAGAAAATATCAAAAAGTTACTGTTTTATTTGCCGATATACAGGGGTTTACAAGGATTGTTGAGCATATTAATCCTGAAAAACTGATTGATGAACTGGATCGGTTTTTTATCTATTTTGATGAGGTCGTAGAAAAATATCACATCGAAAAAATCAAAACAATTGGTGATGCCTACATGTGTGCTGGTGGGTTACCAAATAAAAACCGAACAAATCCTATTGAAGTAGTTCTGGCTGGATTGGAGATGCAATGGTATATGGAGGAAAGCAAGAAGAAGCACACGGGAGAATATGGTTTTTGGGAGTTACGGGTGGGTATTCACACCGGACCTGTTATATCTGGTGAGATTGGACGTAAAAATGTTTCTTTCGACATCTGGGGAGATACAGTTAATATTGCATCCAGGATGGAGAGCTCTGGTACAGCCGGAATGATTAATATTACAGGTATAACTTATCAATTAGTTAAAGAGTTTTTTATTTGTGAGTATAGGGGCAAAATGCCTATCAAATATAAAGGGGAGACAGATATGTATTATGTGAGAAGGATCAAACCTGAACTTTCGGATGATGATGAAGGAGTTGTGGCAAACAAGAAGTTCTTTATTAAACTTCAGCATATTCGATTTGGTGATTTAGAAGAATACATTTTAAATAAACTGGAAACAGAATTACTGGATGAGTTGCACTATCATAATAAGGCCCACACACAGGATGTGTTAACCCAAATAGAAATAATAGCGAGAGGTGAGAATGTAACAGATGAAGACTTGCTATTATTAAAAACAGCTGCATTATTGCATGATGTAGGGTTTATTTTTGAATATGAAAATCATGAAGAAAACAGTATAACCTTTGCAAAAGAGATTCTTCCAAAGTATAATTATAAGGATTACCAGGTACAACAAGTAGTTGAATTAATTGATGTAACCCGTGTTGGTAAGAAACCAAGAAACTTTATGGAGAAAATTATGAAGGATGCTGATTTGGACTACCTTGGCAGAGCTGACTTTATACCTGTTTCAGAGAGCCTTTACCGTGAACTGAATGTTTATAACGGCAAGATGGATCTTGATGAGTGGAATAAAAAGCAGTATGAATTTATTTCGACTCATACTTATTATACTAATACTGCCCGTAACCTAAGACAAGTCAATAAAGAAAGGCAACTTCAGAAGTTAAAGGAGCTCATCGAACTGTAAAATTCGTTTTTTTTACTCATAAATTATCTATATTTGTTTAACGTTTAATTATTAGAAGTAAAAAAATGGCTAAGATACCAGAACAAGATAGTATGCTGCAAAATCAGATTGGATCAGGTACTAAAATAAAAGGTGATATTGATACCAATGGAGATATTAAAATTGATGGCACTGTAGAAGGAAACTTAGTTTCGAAAGGAAGAGTTTTGATTGGACAGAATGGAGTTGTTAAAGGTGACGTTAAGTGTGCAAACTGCGATATCTATGGTAACTTTGACGGTAAAATAGAAATAGCTGAATTATTATCCTTAAAAGCCTCCAGTAAACTAACAGGAGATGTAAAAACAGGGAAGTTATCTATTGAACCGGGAGCAATTTTTACGGGTACCTGCGATATGGGAGGTAATTCTTCAGCTTCAGTTTCTGTAAAAACGGATGCGAAAAAATAGCTCGGCTAATAAAATAGTAAAGTATACAGTTGTTTATATTGTAGCAGTTGCTTTATGTATATTGTTAAGTTTACTTATAAACAATCATGTACAGATTGAAAAAAAGAAGATATTAATTTCCTCATTTTTTACCGGAGGAGTTTATCTTCTTTTTTATTTTGTTTTTATTTTTCTTCGTAGAAAATACCCGGAACAGCTTGTTATCTTCATTTTGGTTTTAATGTTTTTTAAATTTATATTTATCCTAGGCTTTCTATTTATTTTTATAAATCCGATGGACGAAGAAAACAAAAAGGAAACACTTTTGTTCTTTAAGACGTATTTCTTATTGATGATAACTGACCTTGCCATCAAAGTAAAATTATTGAAATAATAACCCAAAAACTGTTTAATGCGACACATAAAACAGATTTTACTTCTGATAGCTATTTTTTTTAGCTTATCTACTACATATGCATCAGATGAACACGCTTCTGAAAGCGAAGAAGTGTTCGATCCCTTAGTAATGATTGATCATCATATAGCTGATTCTCATGAATGGCATGTGATTTCATTTACAAAAAGCAATGGTGAAGAAGTTCATATTTCTATGCCGCTTCCTGTTATAGTATTTTATAATGGTCATCTGAATATTTTCATGTCTTCAGCCTTTCATCATGGAGAGAAGGTTGTTAAGAAGGGAGACGATTATTTTAAATTATACCATGAGAAGATTTATGTGACGGATGAAGCTGGAACTATTCACTATGACGAAGATCACAACGTTTTAAATGAAAAACCCTGGGATTTTTCAATTACAAAGAATGTAGGATCGATGTTTTTGAGTGCTGTTCTTCTTTTATTACTATTTATTGGGGCTGCACGAAGGTATGGATCTGAACCAAAGGCACCCAAAGGTCTTCAATCATTTTTAGAGCCTTTGATACTTTTTGTTCGGGATGATATAGGAATTGCACAGATTGGTAAAGAAAAATATGAAAGATATATGCCATATCTTTTAACCGTTTTTTTCTTCATATGGATTAATAATTTAATCGGTTTAGTTCCTTTTTTCCCAGGAGGGAGTAACCTTACCGGAAATATTTCTGTAACAATGTTTCTGGCGATAGTCACATTTTTGATTACAAATATTAATGGTACGAAGAGTTATTGGGGTCATATTTTTTGGATGCCGGGTGTTCCGGTACCCATTAGAATCCTACTTTCTGGAATTGAGTTTATTGGAATTTTGACAAAGCCATTTGCCTTAATGATTCGTTTGATGGCGAACATTACCGCAGGGCACATAATTATATTGAGTTTATTTTCACTCATTTTTGTTATGAAATCGGTTGCGATTGCACCCGTATCAATTTTAATGTCGTTAATGATGTTTATGTTAGAGCTTCTGGTAGCAGCTTTGCAAGCATACATTTTCACATTACTTTCGGCGCTATTCATTGGAATGGCCGTACATGAAGAAGAACATTAATACATTTATATTCATTTAAAATATGGAAGGTATGTCATTAACAGCAATTGGATTAGGCCTGATAATTATCGGAGCCGGTTATGGTATTAGTAGACTAGCAGGAAGTGCTCTGGAATCTATGGCACGTCAACCTGAAATCAGTTCTAAAATTCAAACTGCTATGATTATTGCAGCAGCTCTTATTGAAGGAGTAGCTTTATTTGCAATTGTTGTTGCCTTGATGAAAGGATAAAAATCGACTGCTATGGGATTATTGACACCTGATCCCGGGTTAGTCTTTTGGACGGCGATAACGTTCGGTATATTGGTTATTCTGCTTAGAAAATTTGCCTGGAAGCCAATATTACATGCTTTAAGAACTCGAGAAGAAACAATTGAATTTTCTCTTGCAGCTGCAGCTAAAGCTAAGGCTGAGATTGAGGATTTAAATGTTGAAAAGGAAAAAATTCTTATTGCAGCTAAAGATGAACGTGATAGTTTAATAAAGGAAGCCAGGGAATTAAAGCAAAACATCGTGGATGATGCACGTAACAAGGCTCAGGAAGAGGCAGATAAGATTATTGTATCTGCCCGTCAGCAAATTGAGCGTGAAAAAAGTGATGCCATCCAGGAAATGAAAAGGCAAGTAGCCGAATTGTCTGTTAACATAGCCGGAAAGCTATTGGAACAGGAATTGGAATCGACTGATAAGCAGAAAGCTATTATTGAAAGGTATCTGCAAGAGGTAAATTTTAACTAGAACTTGGTTAAACAGAGAGCAGAATAATATGAATAGGAGTTTAATAGCCAATAGATACGCAAGTGCACTGTTTAAACTGGCATCGGAGCAAGGTAATCTTGAGCAGGTGAATAATGATATTATTCTTCTGAAAAGTTATTGCGATGAAGCTGAGGGATTCATTGAGCTTTTAAATAGTCCGGTTATTAAACCACAACAAAAAAAAGATTCTTTGCACTCTGTTCTAGAAAAGAGGGTTCAGAACTCAACAATGAGCTTTATTGATTTATTAATCAACAATAATCGTGAAGTATTATTGGAAGATATCATTAGGGGATTCATAAGTTTATTTAAAAAGGAAAAAGGTATTAAAGCGGTTACACTATACTCTGCCATTGAATTAGATCAGCAGCAAGTAGACGGATTAATGCAATTCCTTCGTAAACAATTTAATTCACCTATTGAGCTCATCTTAAAAGTTGATCCGGCCCTTTTGGGAGGTTTTAAACTTACCATTGATGGTAAGATGGCAGACGCCAGCCTGAGTTCGAAGTTGAAAAATATTAAGAAGCAATTACTCAGTTAAACGTTAACTAAATTTATTTTAGATGGATACGATAAAACCGGCTGAAGTATCGGATTTATTAAAAAAACAGATTGCAGGCTTCCAGACAGCAACTGACCTGGAAGAGGTTGGCACAGTTTTACAAGTGGGTGATGGAATTGCCCGTGTTTATGGTTTAACCAACGTTAAGTCAAACGAACTGGTTGAATTAGATTCATGTATGGGTGTTGTGCTTAACCTGGAGCAAGATAATGTGGGTATAGTATTATTTGGCTCTTCGCAGGCTGTAAAAGAAGGTGATTTGGTGAAACGTACCGGTCGAATTGCTTCTATCCGCGCCGGAGAAGGTATGTTGGGACGTGTTATCAATGCCATTGGAGAACCCATTGATGGTAAAGGTCCAATTAGTGGTGATACTTACGAAATGCCTCTGGAACGGAAGGCTCCACAGGTTATTTACCGACAACCAGTTAAGCAGCCATTACAAACAGGGTTAAGAGCTGTTGATGCTATGACACCTATAGGTCGTGGACAGCGTGAATTAATTATTGGTGACCGCCAGACTGGAAAAACTGCGATTGCGATTGATACGATTATAAATCAACGTTCATTTTTCGAGGCAGGAGAACCTGTATATTGTATATATGTTGCTGTTGGGCAAAAAGGTAGTACTGTTGCTCAGATAGTAAATACACTTGAGAAACATGGAGCAATGGAATATACAGTTGTTGTTTCTGCTCCCGCAGCCGATCCGTCAGCTATGCAGTTTTATGCTCCTTTCGCAGGAACATCAATCGGTGAATTCTTCCGTGATACTGGTCGGTCAGCATTGATTGTTTATGATGATTTATCTAAACAGGCTGTTTCTTATCGCGAAGTTAGTTTGTTACTACGTCGTCCTCCAGGGCGCGAAGCCTATCCGGGCGATGTATTCTATTTACATAGTCGATTGTTGGAGCGTGCAGCTAAAATAATTGAATCAGATGAGATTGCAGCTAAAATGAACGACTTGCCTGAGTCACTAAAGCCTATTGTTAAGGGAGGTGGATCATTAACTGCTCTTCCAATTATCGAAACACAGGCTGGTGATGTATCAGCATATATCCCAACGAATGTTATTTCAATTACCGATGGTCAGATTTTCCTTGAGAGTGACCTGTTTAATTCAGGTGTTCGACCAGCGATTAACGTAGGAATATCGGTTTCACGCGTAGGAGGTAGTGCTCAGATTAAACCAATGAAAAAGGTAGCGGGTACTTTAAAGCTTGATCAGGCTCAATATCGCGAACTGGAAGCATTTGCCAAATTCGGCTCTGATCTTGATCCGGCCACTATGATGGTGTTGGATAAGGGACGAAAAAATGTTGAACTATTGAAGCAACCTCAATATAATCCAACAAGAGTTGGTCATCAGGTAGCCATTATTTATTGCGGTACCAAAGGGCTATTAAGAGAAGTTCCGGCAGATAAAGTGAAATTGTGGGAAAAGGAATTTGTTGAGTCGTTGGATGTACGTCATAGTAAGATGATTGAAGAAATAGAGGCTGGAGCGTACAGTGATGAAATAACAAAAAAGATAGAAGAAGTTGCAGCAGATGTTGTAGCCCAAATTGTTAAAGAATAGTAACCTTTATAGGATTTAAATATTAACTCAATATGCCAAGTTTAAAGGATATACGAATCAGGATTAATTCTGTTAAAACAACTAGGCAGGTAACCAGTGCCATGAAGATGGTATCGGCAGCCAAGTTTAAAAAAGCGCAGGATGATATCTCGCATATCCGTCCATATGTGGATCGGTTGGCAGGTATTATTTTTGATCTGAGTCAATCACTTGATGATGGTGTTGAGTTGGAATGGTCAGCAAAACGTGATCCAAACAAGGTGCTTTTGGTGGTTGTTTCATCAAACCGAGGGTTGTGTGGAGCCTTTAATAGTAATGTTATTAAAGAGACAGAAAAGGTTATTAAATCAAAGTACAATTATCAATTTAAACAGGGTAATCTGGATATTTTTGCAATTGGAAAGCAGGCCCAAAAGATTCTTAAGTCTCATGGATATCCGGTTGTAAAAGATTTTAATGAACTTTATACAAATACAACATTCGAAGCGGTTAAGGAAATTGCTGTTGAAATAATGGAGTCATTCAGAAATGAGAAATATGATGATGTTGTTTTGATATATAATGAGTTTAAAAATGCAGCGGTTCAGGAAGTGAGATCTGAACAATTTCTCCCACTACAATTGACTGAAGCTGGCAGTGGAGTTTATAATAGTGTTGACTATATTGTTGAACCTGATAAAATATCTTTCATAAAAAAGGTAATTCCCGAAGCATTACAAACCATGTTTTATCGAGTTATACTTGAATCTCTGGCCTCGGAACACGGAGCCAGAATGACATCAATGCATAAGGCAACTGACAATGCCACAGATATGCTAATGGAATTACAGTTAATATATAATAAGGCTCGACAAGGTGCTATTACAACTGAAATTCTTGAAATTGTTGGTGGAGCCGAAGCATTGAAGAAGTAAAAAAAAGAATCAGAATAGATATAAGAGCCGTAGACAAATCAGTCTGCGGCTTTTTTTATTCTGTTATTTGAATGATTCTAAATTAGGGTTTAAATGGATATTTCTTTCTTTATTCTGTAAATTAAGTCGCATATGGAGTCCAGAAACCATTAAACGGGGCGTAACCGAAAAGCCATACGAGTAGGATCAAACCATACCTTTTATGAATAATAATTGTCCAAATGTTGAAAAATGCCCTATTTTCAACGGAGTACTTAAATATCGTAAGATGACTACAAAGTCGTATCAGACTCAGTATTGTGAAGGAGGAGTTGAAAAATACTCTTTATGTAAGCGATATGCTACGAAAGCGGCTTACGGAGTCTGCCCACCTGATTTATTACCAAATTCAGCATTGACCATGGTTCAGATAGCTGAAAAATATGGTTTAACTCAACCGATCTAAAGTATTTTGCACCTTCCCATCGTTACCGTTTGAACTCAAAAGAGTTTAAATGGAACTTTGGGTATTCCTCTTAAAAACTATTTGCTTTCCAAATCTGAAATATCTTTCATTATTGAAATGGGAATCCCATGTTTAGATATAATCTTGGTTTAAAGTCGGTAGTATTAGTTCCTACACCAAAAGTAATAGGACCTATTATACTGTTGATTGCCACACCTGTATTGGCACCTAGAATAAATTCACCCGGATTCATCATGTATTGACTTGAATCAAATTGATTATTTCCATACTCGGTGGCATAAATAGCATTGATACTGACATGACCAAACAGGATTTGGCCAATTTTATAGTTGAATTCGGTTTGTGCCATGAGGAAGTTTTCAACAATCTTTTCCCGATAATTTAATCCGGCAAACGAAATTGTTTCAAGTCCCTGATTATAAATTGTTCCTCCAATGTAAAAATGCTCAAAGAAAGGGGCGTTATTAAAGGACCCTCCTCCTGCAATTCTTGTTGACATATGGATTGAATTGGAAACCGGAAAGTGTTTTTTATAACTTGCTATACCTGATAAGTAATAGTCATTTGGAACTTGAATAAATGGATCGACAAGCGCCTGACTAGTTTCAATTCCTTTATAGAGTTTATAACTTTTTAGGTTTGAATTAATGGCAATTCGAATATGTTTTCCATGAGTGGCAAAAAAACGTTTATTTAATGTATTTACATCCAAAACTGCCTGTGCTCTGAAAAAACCATTCCCAAAACGTACAATCTGATTATCGAACAACTCAGGTATACCACTTCTCTCACTTACTTTTACTTCCTTCCAGTTCAACTTACACTCAAGCATTGATCGTCGTTTGAGTGTAAAGGATGTGCCGATTGAAGCCCTCATTGTTAAATAGTTAAAAGTCCCGTATTTTTTTGCGTCTTCGCGATAAAGGGGAAGCGGAGTTCGTTCAAGATAAAAATCAGTCAAGTAACCAACTCTTTGTCCTTCTCCTAAATAAGTAATGAGATTAGCTGATAAACGAGGATCTTCCGAGATATCACCGGTTACACTAAATCGACTGTTTTTGGATACCAGATTTCGCAAAGTGATATTGGCAACTATGCCTGCTTTTAATTCGTTATCATATCGTAATGAGAATTTGGCTTTGGCAGGTTGAGCTTCGGTTGTATTGAAGATTAGATGATATTCCCCATCCGTTTTATTAATTTCATAACTAATGTTGCTATAAAATCGTGTGCCTATCAAACGACGCATGCCATTGTTGATATCTTCAACAGTTATCGAATCACCGGTTCTGAATCCCAGATTGCTATAAAAATAGCTTTTTGAAATATCCTTTCGGTTTAGGATGCTTATTTTACTTACCAGTATTTTTTCTTCTTTTTGAATCTGTTTTGGTAGAGGAGTTGGTCCAATTTTGTTAAGTGAATCAGCTAATTGTTTGAAGGTGTCAAATTGTAAGCGGGCTGCTGTTTCTCCTCTTTGGATAATATCAATGGCATCAAAAAAACTAGATGCCCCGTATGGGTCCAAATGTGGTGTTACAATGAAACTGCATAAATCTATTGCTTTCAATGTTTCCTGATTACTTCCAATCATGGCTGAATTAAGCAATACTTTTGTGATACTGTTTAAATCTTTCAAGGTAGGATAATCTTCGTTACCTACATTAACACCAATGATAATGTCTGCACCCATCTTAATTGCTGTTGAAACCGGGAAATTATCCAGTACGCCACCATCAACCAGGTACATTGAATCCAATATGACAGGTGTGAAAACACTTGGTATCGCCATGCTTGACCGCATTGCTGTCATTAAATCGCCACTGTCGAAAATATGGGTTTTACCTTTTATTAAATCGGCAGCAACACATCTGAAAGGTATAGGTAAATCATCAAAATTTTCAATGTCAGAAACATGCCATGTAAGTTGTGAGAGAAGTTCAGAGATACGCTGTCCCCTAACCATTCCCGATGGCATGGTTAATCCATCCTTAGTGATGTCAAATTCAAGCTGGAATCGATTGTAGTCGTTTTTTTCTATGGGTACCACATCCGTTAGCGGAACCATATCGCTCAAAACAACCGACCAATCTATATTTCTAACAATTGAATCCATTTCGTCAGGAGTGTATCCACTGGCATACAAACCTCCTATTATGCTACCCATACTGGTTCCGGCAATGTAATCGGGTCTTATTCCTGCTTCTTCCAATACTTTTATCACACCGATATGCGCCAGCCCTTTAGCTCCACCACCACTAAGGACCAATCCTATTTTGGGCCGTGTTACGCAGCTGTCTTTTTCTTGAGCTATTGAAAGAATTGGAAAAACAAGAAGTAATATAAACAGAATTGGTTTGGTCATAGGGTGGTCTTATTTGTTTTTGATTAGTACGGTTGAACCATACATGTCGGCAATTGGCATAAAACACTCAGGGATGGTTGCTTCAAATTCATCAACAGCTTTTTTTACGCCTTCCCAGTTGTGGTTATAATCATGAATAATAATACATCCCTCAGGAATTAAACGTGGGTAGAAAAAGGTAAGTGCATCAATAGTCGATTGGTATAAATCGGCATCAATATGTACAAAAGCAAATTGTTTGTTTTCCAAACCACTTGTAGTTTCAGGAAATACGCCTTCTCTTATTTCAATGTTTTCGTTGCCTCCAATGTGTTTAATGACTTCGGTAGGTGTGGTATTGTCAAACTTAACCGTTTGGGGGCGAACAGTTCCATCGCAATCTTCACGAATGACTTGCTTAGGAAGACCACTAAAACTATCAAATAAATATAGTTTGCGGTCAGGTAACATATGATGAATCAGTTTGGCTGTTTCACCCTTATAAACTCCAAGTTCTGCAAGATCACCTTTAATATTCTTGTCTTTGATACGTTTCAACTGTAGCCAATGACTATAGAAACGTATTTTATCTTTATCAGCCTTTTCTTCTTTAAGCATAATCTTACTGAGTAAATCTTTCTTCTGATGATCTAACCAGATAAAGGGTTTAAACAACTTATGGGTGTAAAAACTCCAGAAATAGCTTAACCCAAATGAGGCAGCTAAAACAATCAATATAAGATTAAGAAACTGGATAATACTCATGGTTATTTGTTTATGTGGTAAAAATAATTGTGTTGGTTGATTTTTATGGATTATTTTTGAATGAATGGGTTAATATTCGTTTTGAAAGGAATAATCAGGTTTCAATATTACTTTCAATACAGGTGTAATTTACTACTTTTGAGATAAGCTTAAAAACACAATTCTTATTATATGTCAAAGTTATCTGTATTTCTTTTTATTCTTATTTTGATGGTTTCGTGCCAAACTCAATCTCAGAAACCTCAATGGACGATCGCCATTCATGGTGGAGCCGGAAATCTGGATAAGAATTTGTTTGATGAAGAAACAACAAGAAAATATGAAGCAGGATTGTCTGTGGCACTGGAGTTGGGTATTAGCATGCTTGAAAATGGAGCTTCAGCTGTTGATGTGGTAGAGAAAGTAGTGAATGTTCTGGAAGACAATCCACTGTTTAACGCAGGTAAAGGTGCTGTATATACAAACGATGGACGTAACGAACTGGATGCAGCTATTATGGATGGTATTGATTTGAATGCCGGAACCATTGCGGGTGTTGGCGATATAAAAAATCCGGTCAGTGCTGCCAGAATGGTTATGGATAAATCGCCTCATGTGATGATGGTTGGCAAAGGAGCTTCAAAGTTTGCTGCTGAAAACGGAATAGAGATGGTTGATAGTAGTTACTTTTATACTGAGAAAAGATGGCAAAGCCTGCAAAAGGCTTTACAGAAATCAGGAAAGAATGGTACTGTTGGCTGTGTGGTGATGGATAAAAAGGGTAATCTGGCTGCAGCAACATCAACTGGCGGAATGAATAATAAAAGGTATGGACGAGTGGGAGATGTGCCGATCATCGGTGCCGGAACTTATGCCAATAACAAAACTTGTGCTGTTTCGGCAACCGGTCATGGTGAGTACTTTATTCGTTATACAGTTGCTCATGATATATCAGCCTTGATGGAATATAAAGGTATGAGTCTTTCTGAAGCTGCCCATACAGTAGTAAATGGAAAACTAAATAGTGAAGCAGGAAATGGAGGTGTAATTGCTGTTGATAAAAACGGTAATTTTGTGTTAGAGATGAACTCTACCGGCATGTTCCGTGGATGGGCTAATTCGTTTGGTGAAAAAGGAGTTGCAATATTTAAAAACTAATAAACAAATAATATGAGTGTAAAAACCCGCCTTTATGATGCTTTTGGCGAAATGTTGTATGTTGTGGCAATGGCTGATGGTATTATTCAACCCGAAGAACTTGAGGTGTTACACAGTGCCTTAAAAAAGCACCCTTCAGGAAAGGACATTGAATGGTCTTTTGATTACGAGCGCCTGCATCAGACAGATGTGGAAGAGTTGTACCAGAAAGTGTTAAATATCTGCCAGGAGAATGGTCCGGATCCTGAATATCAGATGCTGGTTGATGTGATGGAGGAGGTTGCTCATTCAAGTAATGGCATCAATCCTGACGAGCAAAAGGTGATTGATCGGTTTATTCATGAATTGACTGATCGCTTTAAAAAGGATATTAAAGATATTTAATCAATTGCTAAACTATTTGGTTTGAGGCATCTATGTTATATGAATAGATGTCTCTTCAATTCTTTATTCTTATAAAGAGGATAAACTACTTTAGTCAGGAACGGATTTAATCAATACTGTTTTGATCTAAGATACGTTTAACCAATTCTTTATACTGCCGGCCAATGGGGATTATTTCGGAGTTTATTTTGAAGCTCCCCGACATGAAACTATCTATTTTATCAATGGCAATAATAAAAGATCGATGCACCCTTAAGAAATGTGTCTCGGGCAGTTTATCTTCTATATTACTGATTGTATTCATGGTTTTAACCATTTTGCCATTGGTTAGGTGAATGGCAACATAGTTTCTCAGACTTTCTACATAAGTAATTTCACGCAACAAAACTTTGATCATCATCTTGTCAGACTTTACAAAGATAAATGTATCGTTATATGAGTCAGTCTGGGATTTTTCGGTCAAAGTCATATTGGGCTGGCGAAGTTTAAGAAAGCGATTAATAGCTTTTATAAAGCGATCAAAAGGGATGGGTTTTATCAGATAATCTAAAACCTGTAGCTCGAAGCCTTCTAATGCATATTCAGAATAGGCGGTTGTCATGATTACCTCCGGTCTGTTGGTTATGTTCTTTAACAATTGCAGACCCGTAAGTCCTGGCATTTGTATATCCAGAAAGATAAGATCAACCTTATTCTCATTCAGAAAAGTCATTGCCTCCAATGCATTTCGACACGATCCTGTCAGTTCAAGGTAATCTATCCGGCTCACGTATTCTTTTAGTACATCAATAGCCAGTTCCTCATCGTCCACAATTAAACACTTGATTTTATCCATCTGCTTAATTTTTCAGTTTTATTTTCAGAATTACCAAAAACGATTCTTTTTCGTCTTCTATCTTCAGCTGATGCTGATTGGGGTAAAGAATATCCAAACGTCGCTTTACATTTTGCAGTCCAATACCACTGGCTAGCGAACTTTTTTCATTGCCAGATGGTTTGCTGTTTTCAACCTTCAGGATCAGTTCATCCTCTTTTGCGCCTATCTCAATGGCAATCATCGCAATGCCCGAGAAGCCTTTGGTGCTGTGTTTAAAACTGTTCTCAATAAAAGGAAGTAATAACATAGGAGCAATCCGATGTGAATTGAAATCACCCCAGGCATTAAAACTTAGTTCTACCCTCTTTCCATATCTGATCTGCTCCAGTTCCAGGTAATTTTTAATGCTCTCCAGTTCCTTTTCCAGACTCACTTCCGGAGCATTGGTTTCGTATAACATATAACGTAACAATCCGGATAGTTTTAAAACTACTTCGAGCGACTGATCTGATTTTTTCAGAATTAATGAGTAAAGACTGTTTAAAGTATTAAAAAGGAAATGTGGATGAACCTGGTTCTTCAGAAATATAAGTTCAGCTTCCAGTTTATCGTTGATAAGTGACTGCTCATTCTGCTTTACTTTTGCAAGATATTCCATTAGTTTCACCGTCATAGGAATTGCCAGTACAGCACCAAAATTAACTGCCGCTCTTACCAATTGTGAGATACTGAGGATGCTCACATTCTCCCACATCGGGAAGAAATTCTCTACAATGATGAAATAGTCGGTAATACGCTGAATAAACGAAGCAATAAAAACGATTATAAGGAACGAAATAATAAATTTCCAAATCTTTCCCTTATATAAATATCGAGGAAACAGAAAGTACAATACAGTATAAACCAAAAGAATTTTAGCAGGAAGATTGATTAATTCAACCAAGATGGTTTTGGTAAAGTTGTTATCATATGTTCCCCATGCAAAAGCAAAAAAGATAGTAAAAACTACCCAGTAAGTCAGATGTTGAACAACCCGGTTGTTTAAAATACGGGCCATCAACCCTTTATTAGTTTTTACTATTTGCATGTGCCAGTTTATTTGGTTAGCAAATTACAAACTTAATGTCTTACGTCCATCCTTTTCAGGACGAAAACCTGCTTGATAGGTATGGATGACCATTCTGACTAAGCCTGTTGTTTATAATTCGGATTCTGTTTTTTGTCCTTATTAATTGCAGATGCCTGTTTCAGGCAGTTTATTTGACATTGCAGTAAAAGTCAGCGAAATTAAAATTTTGTTGGAAGGTTGTGCTGTGTGAGATTGTTAGTAAATAACTTAACTAAATATTCAATTATGCAAAAATCACCTTTACTTCTTTTAATGATGTTATTTCTTGGATTTAACATCGTTGCAAAAAATAAAATAGAACGGATAGAACCTGCCTTTTGGTGGGCAGGAATGAAAAATACCGAACTTCAGGTTATGGTTTATGGAGAGAATATCTCTGAACTTCGTGCCGAAATAAATTATGAAGGCGTGCAATTAGAACGTTCTGTTTTGGTTGAATCACCTAATTATCAATTTCTTTATTTGAATATTGATAAACATACTAAACCCGGTTCATTTGATATCAACTTTACCCGTAAGGGAAAGAACGTTTTAACTTATAAATATGAGTTGAAGCAGAGACAAGAAGGATCGGCGCTTCGCGAAGGATACAATACTTCGGATGTGATTTATCTGATTACCCCCGATCGTTTTGTTAACGGTAATCCCGACAACGATAATGTGGAAGGGATGACAGAAAAATCAAACCGAAATGATTTGAATGGTCGTCATGGTGGTGATCTGGAAGGAATTATCTCTCATCTGGATTATATAGATGAGATGGGTTTTACTGCGTTATGGCTAAATCCTGTCATGGAAAATAACATGACCAGAACATCTTATCATGGTTACGCCATTACCGATTTTTATAACACTGATGCCCGATATGGAACCAATGATGATTATCTGAGGTTGGTTAAGGAAGCTAAGAAAAAAGGAATCAAGGTAATTATTGATATGATTCTGAATCATTGTGGTTCGGAGCATTGGTGGATGAAGGATTTACCAACATCTGACTGGTTGCATTTTCAGGATGGTTGGAAACCAACTACTCACCTGCGTGAAACTAATGTTGATCCTTATGCTTCGGATTACGATAAAAAGATGCATGCCGATGGTTGGTTTGTGGAATCTATGCCCGATTTAAATCAGAGTAATCCTTTAATGGCCGATTATCTTATTTATAATACTATCTGGTGGATCGAATATGCTGATCTGGACGGTATCAGAATGGATACCTATCCTTATCCGGATAAAGATTTTATGGCTGAATGGACCAAAAGAGTGATGACCGAATATCCACATTTTAATATGGTGGGTGAAGAATGGTCGGTTAATCCTGCCATTGTTTCTTATTGGCAGAAAGGAAAACACAATGCTGATGGTTATACTTCTTTCTTACCCGGAGTTTTTGATTTTCCATTACAGGAAGCTTTGGTCAAAGCTTTGAATGAGGATGACAGAAACTGGGGGCAGGGTCTAATTCGTTTGTATGGTATGTTGGCGAATGATTTTCTGTATGCCGATCCTACCCAATTGGTAACATTTCCTGATAATCATGATATGAGTCGTTTCTACACTCAAATCAATGAAGATTTTGATTTGTTTAAAATGGGAATGGCATACATAGCTGTTACACGGGGTATTCCTCAAATTTATTACGGGACCGAAATTTTAATGACCAACCCAAACTCGGATTCTCATGGTGAGATACGTTCCGATTTTCCTGGAGGTTGGGCTGGTGATAAGGTGAATGCTTTTACCGGTAAAGGATTAACAGCTGATGCTAAAGATGCTCAGGATTTTGTTAAAACTCTTTTGAACTGGCGTAAAGGTAGTAATGAAGTGCATAAAGGTTGTTTAAAGCATTTTGCACCTGCTTCCGGATCTGGTATTTATGCGGTTTTTAGATATTCTGATGAAAAAGCTGTAATGCTTATTATGAATAAAAATGCAGAGGATAAAAAAGTAGATCTTACCAATTATAAAGATGAGGTGATTGGTGGTGCAACTACCGGAGTTAATGTGATAACAGGCAATAAGGTTGATATAACAGGGGCATCCATCAATGTAAAAGCCCGTTCGTTTATGTTATTGGAAATCGAATTATGATGCAATAGTCTATTTGTTAGATAAAAAGTAAAAATAGGATTCCCACCAGCAAAAGTATTCGGGCAATTAATGCAAGATCAGGTCTTGCTATGGTCCACTTCAATTTTCTTTTTTGGGGATTATTTTTATTACTGGTTGATTTCATCCTTCCCTGGATCTATGAATATTTCTTTCCAGAATAATTGAATCAAATGTGATGCCAGTTTTTTGTTTTGAAAAAAATAAAAGGGACTGATCAATTCAGTCCCTTTCTTATGGTGATAATAAATACTCTATTTATATTCATCCCAATGCTTAATGCTAATGTGCTCTTGTCCTAATTTACAGAACGAATAGATGAAAGCACTTGCTAATCGTGCATTAGTAATCAATGGA
The DNA here is from genome assembly GCA_025499705.1 of Carboxylicivirga caseinilyticus. Taxonomy (GTDB): domain Bacteria; phylum Bacteroidota; class Bacteroidia; order Bacteroidales; family Marinilabiliaceae; genus Carboxylicivirga; species Carboxylicivirga caseinilyticus. Next base: position 57,576 of record JAFMVE010000005.1, on the reverse strand, counting down.
ATGTTAAAGTCGATAGCATCACGACGTATTTGGTATCCATTTTTCAACTCATCTTTAGATAAGTTTTTAGGAATATTAATTACCAAATCAATCTTCTTTTCGCGAATGAGATCGATTACGTTTGGTTTCTGATCCTGGTTTGGCCAGTATACCAATGTTGTTTCAATTCCATTCTCAGCAAAGAACTTATGAGTTCCGCCTGTTGCAAAAAGATTATAACCACGTTCTTTTAATAATGCTGCACTCTTCAATAATTCCAGTTTTGAACGCGCAGGACCGGAAGAAATCAACACATTCTTTTCAGGTACACGATATCCTACTGATAGCATTGATTGCAGAACAGCATCATAATAATTTTCACCAATACAACCTACCTCACCGGTTGATGACATATCAACACCTAATACAGGGTCGGCTTTTTGTAAACGTGCAAAAGAGAACTGAGGAGCTTTGATACCCACGTAATCCAGTTCGAAAGAACTTTTGGTAAGCTTTTCAACAGGTAGACCAAGCATAGCTCTGGTTGCCATATCGATAAGATTCACCTTTAATACTTTAGAAACAAACGGGAAGCTTCGTGAAGCACGTAAGTTACACTCAATTACTTTAATATCGTTGTCTTTTGCCAGCAACTGCATGTTGAATGGACCTGTAATATTCAAGCCTTTAGCAATCTCGCGGGCTATCTTCTTGATTCTACGAATGGTCTCAACATATAGCTTCTGAGGAGGGAATACAATAGTTGCATCACCAGAGTGTACACCGGCAAATTCGATGTGTTCACTGATTGCATATGCAATTACCTCACCGTTGTTAGCTACAGCGTCGATTTCAATCTCCTTGGCTTCTTCAATAAATTCTGAAACAACTACCGGGAATTCTTTGGATACATTGGCTGCCAGTGTTAGGAAGTGTTCCAATTCGTCTTTGTTCGAAACCACATTCATCGCAGCACCTGAAAGTACATAAGAAGGACGAACCAAAACAGGGAAGCCTACTTCATCAACAAATTTGAAAATATCGTCGATGGAAGTCAATTCACTCCAACGTGGCTGGTCAACACCTAGGTCATCCAACAGGCTTGAGAATTTCTGCCGGTTTTCAGCGCGGTCAATGTCAGTTGGAGAGGTTCCTAAAATTGGCACATTCTGACGATGTAATTTCATTGCCAGGTTATTCGGAATCTGTCCACCAACCGATACAATCACTCCTTTGGGTATTTCAAGGTCAATGATGTCCATCACTCTTTCCTGAGTCAATTCATCAAAGTATAGTCGGCTACACATATCGTAGTCGGTACTCACTGTTTCAGGGTTGTAGTTGATCATGATCGATCGGTAACCCTGAGCGTTAATTGTGTTAAGAGAGTTAACGCTACACCAGTCGAACTCAACTGATGATCCAATACGATAGGCTCCTGAACCAAGAACGATTACGGATTTTCCATCCCTTTCGTAATCAATATCATGTTCAGTTCCACTATAGGTCAGATATAAGTAATTGATTTGAGCAGGAAACTCACCTGCCATTGTATCAATTTGTTTCACAACAGGTAAAATGCCATTTGCCTTACGATATTCACGAACGGAAAGCAGACCTTTTTCCATTTCTATACCATCGGTTTTTAGAACCAAACGAGAAACCTGGAAATCAGAGAATCCCATTTTCTTGGCATTTAAAAGTTCTTCTGTTGGAAGATCTTCCAGTGTATTGTATTTTTCAAGAAGTTCTTTGTGGTCTGTGATATTCTTAAGTTTCTCAAGAAACCATTTGTCGATGCGGGTCAGGTTATGAATCTCATCGACAGACATACCTTCCTGAAGCGCTTCAGAGATAGCAAATACCCTTTGATCGGTTGGCTCAGCTAACTCTTCTTTAATATCTTTGTTTTTAAGTGGTTGATTGGCCACAAATCCGTGCATGCCCTGACCAACCATTCGAAGACCTTTTTGAATAGCTTCTTCAAAGTTTCGACCGATGGCCATGATCTCACCCACACTCTTCATGCTCGAACCAATCTGTTTCGATACACCTGTAAATTTACCTAAATCCCAACGAGGTATTTTACAAACAATGTAGTCAAGTGCAGGTTCGAAGAATGCTGTAGTTGTTTTGGTTACTGAGTTCTTCAATTCGTGAAGGCTATATCCCAAACCTAACTTAGCAGCTATAAAGGCTAATGGATAACCAGTTGCTTTAGAGGCTAAAGCACTTGAGCGAGAAAGACGGGCATTCACCTCAATAACACGATAGTCTTCTGAATAAGGATCCAACGCATACTGTACGTTACATTCTCCAACAATTCCAATGTGACGAATGATCTTAATTGCTAACTCACGAAGTTTGTGATATTCAGCATTGGATAAGGTTTGTGATGGAGCAACAACGATACTTTCACCAGTATGAATTCCCAGCGGGTCAAAGTTTTCCATGTTACAAACCGTAATACAGTTGTTGTATGCATCGCGCACTACTTCGTACTCAACCTCTTTCCAGCCTTTTAATGATTCCTCTACCAAAATCTGGTTTGAATAAGAGAAAGCATTCTCAGCACGGGCAATCAGTTCTTCTTTGTTCGAACAAAAACCGGAACCCATACCTCCTAAGGTATAGGCAGCTCTCACAATAATAGGGAATCCGATAACATCGGATGCCTTCACTGCATCTTCAATATTGGTAACCGCAATACTTATTGGGGTCTTAACATCGATTTCTTTCAATTTATTGGCGAAGATCTCACGGTCTTCTGTGTCGATAATCGATTGAACAGGTGTTCCTAAAACTTCCACATTGTATTTGGCAAGTGTACCTGCTTCATACAATTTAGTACCGCAATTTAAAGCAGTTTGTCCTCCAAAAGCCAAAAGAATACCTTCAGGCTTTTCTTTCTTCATCACTTCTTCAACGAAGTACGGTGTAACAGGCAGATAGTAAATTTTATCAGCGATACCTTCTGAAGTTTGTACGGTTGCAATGTTGGGGTTGATCAATACCGTTTCAATACCTTCTTCTTTCAGGGCTTTTAAAGCTTGAGATCCTGAATAATCAAATTCACCTGCTTCTCCGATTTTTAGCGCTCCTGAGCCCAGTACAACGACCTTCTTGACGTTCTTCTTCATTTTACAATGCAGTTTATTGTTTGCTAGCTACTTATAATTCAATTTTTATTACTCCCTCTCTTCTTACAGTTGTGTATATCTGTTTTTACTTTTTGTTGGAAAAAATTCATTTTTTATGCAAAAAAAAGCCTCAAGCTTAAAATTTGAGGTTAATTTTTGATTGATAATGAATAAAAAAAATAAAATGAATAGATATGATGTGTAAGAAAATATCGATAGAGTGCTTGTATTCAGTAGTGTTATAGTCACTTGACCACCTGTTTATTGTTTTCAAATAAAATTGTCATGCAAAAATACATAAATTTTATAAAAAACAGCTTTGAAATTAATAATTAATGAATAAATTTGCATCGACACCGAATAAATATACATTAATAGAAGAATGAAAATTAAAGCGCAACGATTATTGGCTATTAAGCATCTGGTCAGTTCGCGAAAAGTTAGTTCGCAGGAAGAGCTGGTTAGTTTGCTTGAAGAGGAAGGTTTTAAACTGACTCAGGCCACCCTATCGCGTGATTTGAAATACCTTAAGGTAGCTAAAGTGCCAGATGTTGAAACAGGATATAAATATGTAATACCTGATATTGGACAAAAGGTTGAAGCTTCCTTACCTTCGAATGAAGATTTTCCGGTAAGCGGTGTGGAATCGATGGAATTTTCAGGTCAAATGGCAATTATTAAAACACGTCCGGGATTTGCTAACGGAATAGCATCTGTTATTGACAGTCACGGACCATATGAGATATTAGGAACTATCGCGGGTGATGATACAATTTTACTCATTAGTCGTGAAGGAGTAAGTAAAACGGACGTAATCAATGCTTTATCATTGTTTATGCCAGGGTTAAAAGAAAAAACAATATAAGAAAAACAGAACAGATTAGTAAGACGATGGAGTTCAACATTTTTGTCGCACAAAAAGAACATGCCACATACGTGGATATAATTCTGGAGACCATTGCAGAAGCTGCAAAGGTTAGAGGCACTGGTATTGCCAAGCGAAATCCTGAATATATCCAAAAGAAAATTGAAGAGGGGAAGGCAATATTAGCTTTGCACGAGGGACAGTTCGCAGGTTTTTGTTACATAGAGACCTGGGGACACGAGAAGTTTGTTGCTAACTCCGGTTTGATTGTTGTTGATCGTTTTAGAGGTAATGGGCTTGCGAAAGCCATTAAAAGTAAGGCCTTTGAACTTTCAAGAACCCGATATCCACAGGCCAAATTATTTGGTCTGACGACTGGTCTTGCCGTAATGAAGATTAATTCAGATTTAGGTTACAGACCTGTTACTTTCTCTGAGTTAACGGACGATGAGATGTTCTGGAAAGGTTGTCAAACCTGTGTGAACTATGATATTTTGCTGAGAACTTCGAGAAAGCACTGTTTGTGCACAGGAATGCTTTTTGATCCTGAAAAAATGAAATCTGTAAACGAAGAAAAGCAGAAGTCAAAAAGTATGAAAAGCCGCTGGCAATCAGTGCGAGAGACATTGCAATTGAAGAAGAATAACAATAACAAAGATAACGTTCTGAATAAGTTTAAGAGAGCAATGGCTCTTTTTGTATAGTGATAAAGAAAGCTAACATTAAAAAGATGAAGGATAAAGTAGTTTTAGCGTATAGCGGAGGATTAGATACATCATTTTGTGTAAAGTACCTGACCGAGGAAAGGCAACTGGACGTGTATTCGGCTTTAGCCAATACCGGTGGTTTTTCTGAAACTGAATTAAAGGATATTGAGGGTAAAGCCTATGAATTAGGTGTAACCAAACATATTGCTTTAGATGTTACCGATCGCTATTATCAGCGCTGTATTCGTTATATGATTTATGGCAATGTGTTAAAAAATAATACTTATCCTTTATCTGTTAGCTCAGAGCGTATCTTTCAGGCTCTTGCTATTGTTGAGTATGCACGAAAAATTGGTGCTAAATACATTGCTCACGGTAGTACAGGTGCAGGTAACGACCAGGTTAGATTTGATCTGACTTTTCAGGTATTAGCTCCTGAAATTAAGGTGATCGCACCTATTCGTGAGTTGCAGTTATCACGTGAAGCTGAGATTGACTTCTTAAAAAAACGTGGAATCAATCGCGACTGGACCAAAATGGAATATTCCATTAATAAGGGTCTTTGGGGAACAAGTATTGGAGGAAAAGAAACTTTAACTTCCAATCAAACTTTACCTGAAGCGGCTTATCCAAGTCAGATGGTAAAAGATGGAGAGGAAACTTTAACCATCGATTTTGAGAAAGGTGAACTTAGTAAAATCAATGGACAGGCTTACGATAATAAAATTGATGCTATAAAAGCCATTGAAGGATTTGCTGCGCCATATGCAGTTGGCAGAGACATGCATGTGGGTGATACTATCATCGGAATTAAGGGTAGAGTAGGGTTTGAGGCTGCTGCGCCTTTAGTAATTATCAAAGCTCACCATGTGTTGGAAAAGCATGTTCTTACCAAGTGGCAAATGCATTGGAAGGAACAATTGGGTAACTGGTACGGAATGTTTTTACATGAGTCGCAATACCTGGAACCATCCATGCGCGATATTGAGAAATTCCTTGAAAGTACTCAACGAAATGTTACTGGTAAGGTTATTATCAAACTAAAACCTTATCACTTTCAGGTGGTTGGAATTGAATCAGAACATGATTTAATGAGTAGTGTATTTGGTGAGTATGGTGAAATGAATAAGGCATGGTCTGCCTCAGATGTTGAAGGATTTACCACCATCTTATCTACTCCAATGAAAATATATAACGCAGTAAATAAAGGGGAACTGAATTTAGAGGATGCAGAAGATTAAAGTTGGCATAGTTGGTGGGGCCGGTTATACCGCCGGTGAGTTGATTCGTTTACTGGTTCATCATCCACAGGCAGAAATTAGTTTTATTCAAAGTAACAGTCAGGCAGGATTGGATGTTTGTAGCATTCATGCTGATTTGATTGGAGATATTGATATGAACTTTGTTGCCGAAGTGGATTACGATAATGCAAATGTATTGTTTTTGTGTATGGGACATGGGCGTTCAAAATCGTTTGTGGATGAAATGCCTGAATCATACAAAGGTAAAATTATCGATCTGAGTAACGATTTCAGATTGAATAAAGATGCCGATGGTTTTGTGTATGGATTACCGGAGTGCAACCTTGATCAAATTAAGAAAGCGGATAAAATTGCCAATCCGGGGTGTTTTGCAACAGCCATACAATTGGCTTTGTTACCACTTGCTTCTAAAGGTTTGCTAAATGAGATTCACATACATGCCATAACAGGTTCTACAGGGGCCGGACAGGCACCAAGTGCAACCACTCATTTTAGCTGGCGTAACAACAATGCATCTGTTTATAAATCATTCTCGCATCAGCATTTAGGAGAAATTGGAGAAACCATGGTTCAGTTGCAGTCTGGTTTTGAAAAGGAAATCAACTTTGTTCCGATGCGTGGTAATTTTCCTAGAGGTATTTTGGCTTCGGTATATTTGGATTGTGACTTAAGTGAAACTGAAGCAAAGGAACTATACAGAAAGTATTACGAGCCGCATCCTTTTACCATAGTTACAGATAAAAGTCCGGATGTGAAAATGGTAGTAAATACTAATAAGGCAGTGGTGCAAGTTAAAAAACACAATAATAAAATACATATAGTAAGCGTGATCGACAACTTGCTCAAAGGGGCTTCCGGTCAGGCGGTACAAAATATGAATATTCTTTTTGGTTTGGATGAAGTAATGGGGCTACTCCTCAAACCCGTCGCATTTTAGGCAGGTTTATTTGGTTTAAATTTTTAGGTGTTCATTCTTCTTTGTATAGAGTACGACTCCATACTTGCCTGTACTGCAGACTAACGAGTCTGTGGTACAACATCCATTCCTTTTCCAACTTTTTACGATTTAATAATACTGTTAATTCATTATAAAACACAGTACTATGAAACTTTTCGACGTTTATCCGTTGTTTGATATTACTCCTGTTAAAGGATTAGACTGCTATGTGTGGGATGATCAGGGGAATAAATATCTTGATTTATACGGTGGTCATGCTGTTATTTCCATTGGACATAGTCACCCTCATTATATAGAACGCATAACAGATCAGGTTAATAAGATTGGCTTTTACAGTAATTCTGTTCAGAATCCTTTGCAAAACGAACTGGCAGAAAAATTGGGCGAAGCTTCGGGTATGCCCGATTATCAATTGTTTTTGTGTAATTCGGGTGCTGAGGCAAATGAAAATGCCTTAAAACTTGCCTCTTTTAAAACAGGACGAAGTAAGATCATTTCTTTCAAAAAAGGTTTTCATGGTCGTACTTCAGGAGCTGTTGCCATTACTGATAATCCAAAGATTGTTGCTCCATTTAATGCTGATCATCAGAAGGAAATTTTACCATTGAATGATTTGGAAGCAGTTGAAAAATCTCTTTCAAAAAATGATGTTGCAGCGGTAATAATAGAAGGTATTCAGGGTATTGGTGGTATTGTTATACCGGATGCTGGTTTTATGGAAGGATTGGAAAAGTTATGTAAAAAACATGGAACAATGCTTATTCTCGATGAGATACAATCGGGGTATGGCAGAAGTGGAAAGTTTTTTGCCTTTCAATATACCAGCTTAAAGCCAGATATGGTAACCATGGCTAAAGGTATGGGTAATGGATTTCCTGTTGGTGGGGTATTAATTTCCCCGGATATTGAGCCAAGCTATGGACTTCTCGGAACAACTTTTGGAGGGAATCACCTGGCTTGTGCAGCTTCCCTTGCTGTTTTGGAAGTTATTAAGGAAGAAAAACTGGTTGAAAATAGTTTTGAGCAAGGAAATTTATTAAAAAATGAACTTATCAAAACCAATAAATTTAAGGAAGTTAGAGGTGTTGGGTTGATGATAGGTGTTGAACTTACTTCCGAGGTAAGTAAATTAAGGAGTGGATTATTAAGAAAAAATCATATTTTTACTGGCGTTTCCGGCACAAATACAATGAGGTTATTACCTCCTCTAACACTCAAGAGGAGTCACGTAGACTATTTTATGAATAGCCTGGGTGATGCTATTGAAAGTGGTTAACTTATATTAATTTAGATGGTTAGATCATACTGGAACGAAGAATGGAAGGAATTGAAATTCGGAGAAGGCGCTTTAATGAAGCGTTACTCAATTTCAAATTATGGAAGAATAATAAGTTATATTGATAAACCTGAGGATGCCGATGTTATAAGAGGTGGAATGTTGAGAGGTTATCCAACATTACCCTTAAGGCCTTATGGTAAATCAAAAACGTTTTATGTGCATAAGCTGGTAGCCGAATTGTTTATTCCAAAAGATTCAGATGATCAGACCTTTGTAATACATAAAGATTACAATAAATCAAATAATTACATTGATAACCTGAAATGGGCTTCCAAAAAGGAGATGTTTGAACATCAACAACAAAACCCATTGGTTCTTAAAGCCAGAGAAAAACAAAAAACACGGAAAACTCAGCAAGGTCATAAGTTAACTGCAACTCAGGTGATACGATTGAAAAAGAAAATCTTTGATCCGAATCGAAAAACCCGCCTGAAGTTAATTGCCAAACAATTTGGAATTAGTGAGATGCAGTTATATCGGATAAAATCAGGTGAAAACTGGTCTCATATCAAAGTAGATATTGAAGAAGTTAAAGGCGAGAAGCATTAGTTGACCTAATAATAGTCGCCCTGATAGATCTGATTATCGATTATTTGGGAGTTTTGTGTAAATTTATAATCTCTAAAAAGGTTTTCAATTATAAATCAACACTAAGATTTCTCAAATTATCGCAACATGGAAGTAGCTAAATTAACCATTATCGGAGGAGGCAACCTGGGCTCAGCAATCGCTGCTGGTATTATTGATAAAGGATTAGTAAAACCATCTCAGTTAACCATTACACGAAGACGTATTAAGTTGTTAAGCAACTTTGCTGATCAAGGCGTAGTTGTTACAGATAATAATTTGTTGGCTACAAAAGATGCTGATGTTGTATTTCTGGCTGTTAAACCTTATCAGATAGAGGAGGTGATTGATGAGATCACTCCGGCTTTAACAAAAGAGACCATCGTTATTTCTCTGGCAACAGGCGTATCTTCAGAACAAATTGAGAAATATTGTGGAATGTCGTTGCCTATTTTCAGAGCAATGCCCAATACTGCCATTGAGATAGGTGAATCAATGACCTGTGTATCGTCGCACAATGCTACCCAAAAGCAGGAAGAAACAGTCATAGCTTTGTTTGAACAAATGGGGCAGGCACTGATTGTTCCTGAAGAATTAATGGCAGCATCAACAGTATTGGCAGCTTGTGGTATCGCCTTTGCTATGCGTTTTATCCGTGCTGCTACCCAGGGCGGTATAGAAATTGGGTTCGGCTCAAAACTGGCACTGCAGATAGCAGCCCAAACAGTAAAAGGTGCTGCAGACTTGCTTATTCAAAAAGGGAATCACCCCGAAGACGAGATTGACAAAGTTACAACCCCGCGTGGTGTAACAATTTCCGGATTGAACGAGATGGAACATCAGGGTTTCAGCTCTTCATTGATAAAAGGTTTGTTGACATCGTTTAATAAGATTGAGAATAGCAAGAAGTAATGTACTCGAAATTAACCATTAAAATAGGATCCAACGTATTAGCTAATAGTTCTGGCGGCCTTAATCAGGATAGAGTCAGTCATTTGGTGGATCAGATTGCTGCATTGCATCAATCCGGTAAAAAAATCGTTTTGGTTTCATCGGGTGCGGTGGCTTCAGCCAGAGGATTGATTAAGATGGATAAAAAACTGGATCGTGTCTCACAAAGGCAGGTGTTGTCTTCGGTTGGACAGGTTAAACTCACAAATCTTTACTCCGAATTATTTGCGAAGCATAACATTCAGGTTGCCCAGGTATTGGTGACAAAGCAGGATTTCAGAACCCGTGAGCATTATCTGAACATGAAGAATTGTGTTTCGGCACTCTGGGAAAACAATATTTTGCCAATCGTTAACGAAAATGATGCCGTTTCTGTAACAGCTTTGATGTTTACCGATAATGATGAATTGAGTGGGATGATGGCATCTATGATGGGATGTAAAGGCTTGGTTATACTATCTAATATTAACGGTATTTACAATGGTCATCCTGATGAGCCAGGATCGGTTGTGATTCAAAAGATATCAAGTAACGACGAGGATCTGAGTAAATATATCTCAACAACAAAATCTGATTTTGGCAGAGGTGGTATGTTGACGAAATGCAATATTGCCAAGAAAACTGCTTTGTCAGGGATTGATGTTCATATTGCAAACGGAACCAGAGATAATGTTTTGCTGGATTTGTTACAAAGCAATGAAACACTTGAGCATACGCATTTCGAAGCATCTGAACCAAAAACGGCAATTAAGCAATGGATGGCTTATTCTGAAGGTTTTGCTCAGGCTGAAGTAAAGATTAATAAAGGTGCTTGTGACGCACTGTATTCGCCTAAAGCAGTAAGTTTATTGCTGGCTGGAGTAGTTTCTTTTAATGGAAGCTTTAAAAAAGGTGATTTGATTCGGATTAAGAACGAAGAAAATCAGATCATCGGAATTGGTAAAGCTGCCTATGATCATAAAAAAGCAGAAGAGCATTTAAGCGATTCAAGATATAAACCTCTGGTGCATTACGATTATTTGTATTTGTATCCTGAACTAATTAACGAGCCCCAAAAGTCTTAAGCTATGTACGAAAGTTATTTTCAAAAAGTAAAAAACGCCGCCCGTAGCCTGGCAACATTAGGAGAGAAGCAGTCAGAGGCTATTTTAAGGTCTTTGAGTAAAGCATTATTGGTTGATGAGACCAGAATTTTGGAAGCTAATAAAGCTGATTTAGACAGGATGGATCCTGCTGATCCCAGATATGATCGTTTGAAACTTACATCTGAAAGACTCGAGAGTATTGCCTCTGATCTGGAAAGTGTGGCTGAATTGCCTGTTCCGGTAGGTGAAGTGCTGGAAGAAAAAGTATTGCCCAATGGTTTGAAATTAGAGAAGAAACGTGTTGCATTGGGTGTTGTTGGAATTATCTATGAATCAAGGCCTAATGTTACTGTTGATGTTTTTGCACTTTGTTTGAGATCGGGTAATGCCTGTGTGCTTAAAGGAGGTAGTGATGCCGAATATAGTAACCTCGAGCTGGTTAAGGTTATTCATAACGTGTTGCGCGATCATGGCGTTAATCCGGATATATTACAGCTATTGCCGGCCGATAGAAAGGCAACCGAAGAGTTGTTGAAAGCAGATGGTTTTGTTGATGTACTGATACCTCGTGGCTCACAGGGATTAATTAATTATGTTCGTGAGAATGCTAAGATTCCTGTGATTGAAACAGGTGCAGGCATAGTACATACTTATTTCGATGAGTCAGCGGACCTAAATGTGGGGCAACAGGTCATTTTTAATGCAAAAACACGAAGGGTGAGTGTTTGTAATGCCTTGGATTGTTTGATTCTTCATAAAAGCAGGTTAAATGATTTGCCTGTATTGGTACATCCGATGGCAAAAGAGCAAGTAGAGATTTTTGCAGACGATGCATCCCATAAAAAACTGGATGGATTATATCCAGCTGCTTTATTAAAAAAAGCTACAGAAAAGGATTTTGGCACTGAATTCCTCTCGTACAAAATGTCAATTAAAACGGTAGGAACCTTTGATGAAGCTTTGGATCATGTCTATCAATACAGTTCCAAACACAGCGAGGCAATAATTTCACAGGATGACGACAGAATTCAGCGTTACCTGAATGAGGTGGATGCAGCTGTTGTTTATGTCAATGCCAGTACGGCATTTACTGATGGTGCTCAATTTGGCTTAGGTGCCGAGATTGGAATTAGTACCCAAAAACTACATGCTCGCGGTCCGATGGCTTTGAAAGAGCTAACCAGCTATAAATGGATTGTTAGAGGAGAAGGACACATAAGAGATTAATTAAACTATAAATGATAAAGTTTAATGTAGAAAGAGTTTGTTTTTTGATAACAACTGAATACTACTCAAAACTTACAAATTAAATAAAACACACAGGGATGAGACGTTATTTAACTGTTGATGATATTGGAGATTTAAGCCAGGCTTTGAAAGAAGCGGCTGAAGTGAAAAAAAATCCTTATGCATGGGATACTTTAGGTAAGAATAAAACCATTGTGATGATTTTTTTCAATTCAAGCCTGCGCACCCGTTTAAGTACGCAGAAGGCAGCTATGAATCTTGGTATGAACGTGATAGTGTTAGACGTAAATAATGATGGCTGGAAACTGGAAACGGAATTCGGTGTGGTGATGGACGGAGATAAGCCGGAACATTTGCGTGAAGCTGTTCCTGTAATCGGACGTTATTGTGATATCATTGCTGTTCGATCGTTTGCTTCATTTGAAGACAAAAATGCCGATTATGAGGAGCGTATCCTGAATCAGTTTATTGAATTTTCTGGTGTTCCGGTTATAAGCATGGAAAGTGCAACGCGTCATCCTTTACAGGCTTTTGCTGATTTATTTACAATAGAAGAACATAAAACAAAGGCTAAGCCAAAGGTGGTTCTTACATGGGCACCACATCCCCGTGCATTGCCACAGGCAGTACCTAACTCATTTGTAGAGTGGATGAAAGAAGCAGATGTGGAATTGGTTGTGACGCATCCCGAAGGTTATGAGTTGGCACCTGAATTCAGCAATGGAGTAACCATTGAGTACGATCAGAAAAAAGCTTTTGAAGGTGCTGATTTTATATATGCTAAAAACTGGGCTTCTTATAATGAATATGGAAAGATTCTGTCGAAAGATATGAGTTGGACGGTTGATGAAGAAAAGATGGCTTTAACCAATAATGCCAAGTTCATGCACTGTTTGCCTGTTCGTCGTAATATGATTGTAACCGATGCTGTTATTGATAGTGAGAATAGTATTGTAGTTGAAGAAGCGGCCAATAGGGTGGTTTCGGCTCAGGTAGTTATAAAACGAATGCTTGAAAGTTTAAAGTAAAAACAAATGCAAGAACGCTTAACCATAGTAAAGGTAGGAGGTAAAGTGGTCGAGAATCCCGATACACTTACTTCTTTTATTAATGATTTTTCGAAGATAGCAGGAAAGAAAATTCTGGTGCATGGAGGAGGAAGATCTGCTACAGCCATTTCAGAAGCCTTGGGTATCAAAACTCAAATGGTGGATGGAAGACGTATTACTGATGCTGAAACGCTGAAGGTTGTGGTGATGGTATATGCTGGATTGGTTAATAAAAATATTGTAGCCCAATTACAATCAATGAATAAATCGGCCATCGGTCTTTGTGGTGCAGATCTGGATGTTGTACGCGCTAAAAAACGTGAGGTCAAAGATATTGACTATGGTTATGTAGGTGATGTTGTTGGAGTGAATGTTGAGCAGTTACTGGACTTAATCAACGCAGATGTAATACCTGTTGTTGCACCAATTACTCACAATGGCAAAGGTCAGCTGTTAAATACAAATGCTGATACAATGGCATCAGAGCTGGCAAAATCCTTGGCAATGGATTTTAAAGTTCAACTGGCTTTCTGCTTTGAAAAGAAAGGAGTACTGAAAGATCCTTCGGATGAGGATTCTGTTATTGAGAAGCTTGATACAGAATTATATCAGCAGTATAAAGAAGAAGGAATTATTTCCGATGGAATGATACCAAAGCTCGATAATGGCTTTGCAGCTCTTAAAAGAGGTGTTGCAGAAATTGTAATTTCCAATACCGACGGATTAAAAAATGGCTTCTCTCACGGAACCGTTTTAAAACTTTAATAATCAAATGACCCAACTGCAACAAAATACAGAAGAGGCGATAGAACTTCTAAAAAAGCTGATTGAAATTGAATCATTAAGCAGGCAGGAGGAAAAGGTTGCTGATCTGATGGCTTCGTATCTGAAATCAAAGGATTGTGAAGTTAACAGGCAAGGTAACAATGTTTGGTGTTGGGCTCAAAAGCCTGAGCCTGATAAACCAACCATTCTGCTTAATTCTCATTTGGATACTGTTAGGCCATCTGTAAAATGGACTTATGATCCTTTTTCAGCAACATTGGAGGATGATAAATTAACAGGTTTAGGTACTAATGATGCGGGAGGTCCATTGGTCGCTTTATTGTCAACTTTTCTCACACTTAAGAATACAGATCAGTCTTATAACCTGGTTTTCGCCGCCACAGCAGAAGAAGAGGTGTCGGGACAGAATGGAGTTGCTTCTATTTTGAGTGAATTAGGTAACATTGATTTGGCTGTGGTTGGAGAACCAACACAAATGCAAATGGCAGTTGCAGAAAAAGGATTGATGGTATTGGATTGTGAAGCGCATGGTAAAACAGGTCATGCAGCACGTAATGAAGGAGATAATGCTTTGTATAAAGCATTGCCCGATATTGAATGGTTCAGAACTCATCAATTTGAAAAGATATCGCCTCATCTTGGAGAAGTTAAAATGACAGTGACCCAGATTCAATGCGGAACACAGCATAATGTGGTACCAGACAGCTGTAAGTTTGTGGTTGATATTCGATTGAATGAATGTTATAGTAATAAGGAACTGCATTCAATAATTGAAAAGGAGGTGAACTGTGATGTTGTTGCAAGATCTTATCGGTTAAATAGTTCATTCATTTCTTTGGATCATCCATTGGTTCAGAAAGGAATTGAATTAGGCCGAACGTATTATGGTTCGCCAACAACATCCGATCAGGCAGTTATGCCTTTTACAACTCTTAAAATGGGCCCGGGAGATTCTGCCCGTTCTCATACACCTGATGAATACATCTATTTAAGTGAGATTCGGGAAGGAGTTGAACTCTATGTTAAGCTATTAAATGGCTTAATAGTTTAAAAGCATTACAAATTATGACAAAAGTCATAAATATTAGAAGGTTGTCTTTAATTAGTAGAAAAAAGTAAATATATTTGACGAATCGAAATAAATATGGTTTGTTTCATAACAAACAGAAACGATTTATTTATGATCTCTTTACTTTTTATCTACCATTTAATTTATGTGACTTATGAAGTTATGGGATAAAGGAATTTCGGTAAATAAAAAGATAGAAGACTTCACGGTGGGACGCGATCGTGAACTGGATGTGTTACTTGCTCCATTTGATATTATGGGAACAATTGCACACATTACTATGCTTGAGAGTGTTGGACTATTAAGTAAATCAGATCTGGATGAATTAATTCCAGTTTTAAAGGATTTGTATGTTCAGGCTGAAGAAGGACAATTTGAAATCGAAGTAGGAATCGAGGATGTTCACTCGCAAGTAGAACTATTATTGACACGTAAACTCGGGGATGTTGGTAAAAAGGTTCACAGTGGGAGATCGAGAAACGATCAGGTTCTGCTGGATTTGAAGCTTTACATCCGCCATCGGATACACGATGTAGTTATTGCTATTAACAAATTGTTTGAAGTGCTTCAGGCAAAAAGTGAAGAGCATAAGGATGTCTTAATTCCAGGATATACACATTTACAGGTGGCGATGCCATCATCATTCGGTCTATGGTTTGGTGCCTTTGCCGAAAGTTTGGTGGATGATTTGCACATGTTGGTGGCAGCCTGGAAAACAGCCAATCAAAATCCTTTAGGAGCAGCTGCAGGATATGGATCATCGTTTCCATTAAACCGTAAGTTAACAACTCGTTTGTTAGGGTTTGATGATCTGAACTACAATGTAGTGTATGCTCAAATGGGAAGAGGAAAAACGGAGAGAACGGTGGCCTATGCATTATCGTCTATTGCAACAACAGTTGGCAAACTTGCAATCGATGGTTGTATGTATACCAGTCAGAATTTTGGATTCCTTAAACTTCCTGATGAATTAACTACAGGATCGAGCATTATGCCACATAAGAAAAATCCGGATGTATTCGAGTTGTTAAGAGCCAGATGCAACCGATTGCAGGCATTGCCCGAAAGTATTGGAATGATAACTGCCAACTTACCAACTGGTTATTTCAGGGATTTACAATTGATAAAAGAACAGTTTCTTCCTGCATTTGACGAGTTAATTAACTGTTTGGAAATTGCAACATTTGCAATTCAAAACATTGAAGTGAAACAGGATGTGATGAAGGAAGAAAAATACCAGCTGGCCTTTAGCGTTGAAGAAGTTAATAAGTTGGTATTAAAAGGTATTCCTTTCAGAGATGCTTACAAACAGGTTGGAGAGCATATTCAATCAGGAAAGTTTGAGACAGATTATAAAGTAAAACATACGCACGAAGGTTCCATAGGTAACCTTTGTACCAGTGAAATAAAGAGTAAGAAAGAATTAGTAATAAGTGAATTCAGTTTCAATGAAGTAGCTGATGCTGTTGAGAAACTGGTACGTTGAAAATAAAACATTGTCTATGTCATTATATGATAAATTAGCTGAAGGTGCTGTAAAATCGAGCAATATTGATAAAGAACTTTTTGATAAGTTTAATGTAAAAAGGGGATTGCGTAATGCCGATTTTTCTGGAGTACTCGTTGGCTTAACTACAATAGGTGATGTTGTAGGCTACGACAGGGTCGATAATAAAATTACTCCGAGGGAAGGAAGATTGTATTATAGAGGTGTTGAATTGAAAGATCTTGTTAAAGGCTTTCAGAGTGCAGGTCGTCATGGGTTTGAAGAAACCGCCTATTTGCTTCTTTCTGGTCATTTGCCTACGGCCGATGATTTAAAATCTTTTGATGATTTACTAGTGGCAGAACGTGATCTACCTCCGTTCTTCTCTAAAAATATGATTCTTTCGCTTCGTGGACGTGATATCATGAATATGTTGGCACGTTCTGTTTTGGGTTTATATACTGCCGACGAAGAAGCTGAAGATTTGTCACCTACTAACCTGATTAAGCAGTCTATTAGCTTAATTGCTAAGTTTCCTGTAATTGTTGCCTATTCTTATTTTGGAATGCGTCACTCTTATCAGCGAAAATCGTTGGTGATTCGTCATCCACAGCCTGAGTTAAGTGCAGCAGAGAATTTCCTGTACATGCTGAAAGGTGAGAATTATACCAAGCTGGAAGCAGATTTATTAGATCTTTCGCTGGTAATACATGCTGAACATGGCGGGGGTAATAACTCTTCGTTCACAACACGTGTGGTTAGTTCGGCTCAAACGGATACCTATTCTGCTATTGCAGCTGCACTAGGATCGCTTAAAGGGGGGCTTCATGGTGGAGCTAACCTGAAAGTGATGGATATGATGGAAAACATTAAGGCTAATGTTTCCAATTGGGCTGATGAGCAGGAAGTGGCTGAATATCTTTTAAAAATTCTGAATAAAAAAGCATTCGACAATACAGGTAAGATTTATGGTATTGGTCATGCTATTTATACTTATTCTGATCCTCGTGCTGTTTTATTGAAAGAGAAAGCAGAGGCCTTAGCGAAAGAAAAAGGTCGATTGGATGAGTTTAATTTATATGCATCAGTTGAAAAACTGGCACCGGAAGTTTTTTATCAATTTAAAGGTGAAAATGCCAAGGTGATTTGCGCAAACGTTGACTTCTACAGTGGATTTGTATACGATTGTCTGAATATTCCAAAAGAAATTTACACTCCGATATTTGCTGTTTCTCGTATTGCCGGATGGTGTGCTCACCGCCTGGAAGAAGTATGTGGTTCAAGCAAAAGAATTATTCGACCAGCGTATAAAAATGTATTAGAATATATTCCATATCTCGAGATGGACCATAGATAAAGAATTTTGTTGATTGGGTATGAAGGGCTGTTTCAAGGGGGAGATTGAGCAGCCCTTCTTTTGTATATATATGCACCAAATCGAAAATATTGTAATATTTATACATTTGAGAATTTTATATTGGCCAAACCAACAAATAATTATTACATTTGTACCGCATAAAAAACGAAACAATATGCATGCATTTATCAAAGAGAGGTAAATGCATTTTTTCTGTATTATTGAAAGCAAACGACTTATTTGTCAATGGGTATGCCAGAATTACAAAAGATTAAATTAGTGTTGGAAGACGGAACAGTCTTCGAGGGAAAATCATTTGGATATCATAAATCGGTTGCCGGTGAGGTGGTATTTAACACCGCAATGACCGGGTATCCTGAAAGTTTAACTGATCCCTCTTATGAAGGGCAAATACTGGTAGCAACCTATCCTTTGATTGGTAACTATGGAGTTCCAAAAGATGAGAAGGAAAATGGTATACCAAAGTTTTATGAGTCGGATCGAATTCATATCTCCGGATTAATTATTTCTGACTACTCTTTTGAATACAGCCACTGGAATGCTGAAAACAGTCTTCGTGAGTGGTTAATTCAGAATGAAGTTCCTGGTATTTTTGATGTTGATACACGCGCACTTACAAAGATTCTTCGCGAAAAGGGTTCAATGTTAGGTAAGATTGAGATTGATGGAGAAAGCATTGATTTCAATGATCCTAATAAAGAGAATCTGGTTGCTAAGGTTAGTGTTAATGAGAAGAAAGTATTTGGTAATGGTAAAAACAAAGTTGTTTTGGTCGATACTGGTGCAAAATATAATATTCTTCGTTGCCTGTTAAAGCGCGATACAACTGTTACAGTAGTGCCTTGGGATTACGACTTTACTCAGGAGGATTATGATGGTGTAATGCTTTCTAATGGCCCCGGAGATCCTCAGATGTGTCCTGATACAGTGAAGCATATTCAAAAAGCCATGGAAATAGGAAAACCTATTTTTGGCATCTGTTTAGGAAATCAGTTGTTGGGTATAGCTTCAGGTGCCAATACTTATAAGTTAAAGTATGGCCATAGAGCACATAACCACCCGGTTATTAAAGTAGGAACCGATACTTGTTATATAACAAGCCAGAACCATGGTTTTGCTATTGATAATGATAGTTTGTCAAGCGATTGGGAACCGTTGTTTGTTAATGTGAATGATAAAACCAATGAGGGAATACGTCATAAAAGCAAACCATTCTTCTCAACTCAGTTCCATCCGGAAGCATCAAGCGGACCAACTGATACTGAGTTTTTATTCGATGATTTTATCGAATTGATAGAAAAAAGTAAGTAAAGTTACAACACAATAAAAAGTAAGAGCTGTTCATTCGAATGGCTCTTTTTTGTATAACTAATTCAGCAATTTAGTTTATCTTTAGTAAACAAGTGCAACTAAAAAAGATACGTTATGAATGATACAAGCGATATGGTTCATGTATTTAGTAATACAGAACTTACTGTAACTCACCTTAAGAATATTCTGGAAGATAATGGTATAACATCATTGATACGAAATGATTATGAATCGGGTAATGCAGCCGGTTTTGTAGGTGGAACATCAACTTCTGTTGATTTATACATTCAAAAAGTTGATGAAGAAAAAGCCTTGCCTATTATTGAAGAGTTTAAGACATCATTGGGTAAATAATTAAACCGAATAGTTACAAAATAAATGGTTCGACCAGGGGAAGTCGAACCATTTCTTGGGAGTTGTAATAAGTAAATAATTGAGACTTGCTTAAAAGCAAAACTTAGAATTACGACTTATTTTATGCAATTTTTATGCCATTGAGATGGGATAAATATAATTCTATAGGATTTTTGTTTTACAACTTTAATCTATCTATTATAAGTACTTATATCATGAGGGTTATTCATTGATATCTTCACTATCATCTGAGTTGTCTTTGAAACCAGCCTTCAGAAAAGCTTCGCCAAGTACCATGTCAGTAGGTGTGGTGATTTTGATGTTTTCACGATTGCCGGCTACAAGGTGAATAGTGTCACCATTTGCTTCAACTACAGAGGCATCATCGGTAAATAAGGGGCTGTATTCCTGATTATAGGCAGCCAATAAAAGATCAGACTTAAATACCTGTGGAGTTTGAACCAATTTAATGGTACTTCTATCCAGAGCCCGGCTTTTTTCTTCATCAACCTGACGAACAGACTCAAATGCATCCAATACCGGAACAGCATTACCCAGTACTTCTGCATGATGATAACAACGCTTTAAGGTGTCGGGAGAAACAAATGGCCGAACGCCATCGTGAATACCTATTAATGACGGAGTGTCAATGATACTAAGCCCTTTCTTTACACTTTCAAAACGTGTCTCTCCTCCTGTCGTAATGTGGTGTTTAATATCGAAACTGTATTTATTACAGAGATCTCTCCAGTAATCGACCTGTGTTGCCGGTAATACTAATACCAGTTTTATTTGAGGATCGAAAAGATTGAAAGTACGCAGTGTATGCATTAAAACAGGAAGTCCTTCAATCTCTAAAAACTGTTTGGGAATATAACTGCCCATTCTTTTTCCACTACCTCCGGCAACAATAATAGCGTATTTAAGCATGCAATATTATTTTAGATTCCATTCCTTAAAGTCAAATGTACACTGCTAAAAAGAATGAAACAAGTGTAAACCACAACAATCTTTGTTTTGTTGATATTTAGGATTTGATTACTTTTCATACGTTTAAAGCCTTTAATATGATTGAACCAATTGTATACGATTTTTTGACACAGCTCAAAAGCAACAATACCAGAGACTGGTTTCAGGAGAATAAGCCATTTTATCAGAAAGCGAAAGCATCATTTGAAAAATCTGTAAGCGAATTGATTGCTTTAATACATTCAATTGATGATAGTATTGGCCCAATTGAGCCAAAAGATTGTGTTTTCAGAATATATCGTGATACCCGATTTTCGAAGAATAAGACTCCGTATAAAACAAATATGGGAGCCTATATCGTTAGAGGTGGACGCAAAAGCCCGAGAGGTGGTTATTATTTTCATGCCGAACCGGGAGAGTCTTTTGTTGCCGGAGGTATCTATTGCCCACCTGCCGAAGAATTAAAAAAGGTTCGTAAAGAAGTTTATAATTTTAATGATGAATTTAAGGATATCATATATTCAAAAGAGTTTAAAGCAATGTATCCAGAGCTGTATCAGGACAAGCTGAAGATGGCTCCCAAGGGGTTTCCAAAGGATTTTGAAGACATTGATCTTTTAAAATACAAATCCTATATCGTGTCTCATTCTTTATCAGATGAAGAGATGACTGGTAAGAATGGCAAAGATATTTTAGCGAAGGCCATAAAGACGGTTAAACCATTAAATGATTTTATCAATCGTGGACTCGACGCAGAAGAGGAAGAAGTAGTAGTTTTATAAATAGTAAAAAAATATTTTATGCAATTAGTAATTGATCCTACTGGTGGTGTTGCTGGAGATATGTTTGCTGCAGCTTTGATTTCGGCAGGAGCAGACGAGAAATTAATGATTGACGCAATGCTCTTGGCAGCTCATAAGATTGGAGATGCCACCATTGAAGTGAATACAACAGACGATGGAGCAAAACGTTTGACGATGCAGGTGGAACACCATCATGGTCATTTATCAGGACATAAGGCGTATCATTTGCTTGAGCATATATTCGAAGATTTGAAAATTGAGGGTCTTTATCGTGATTTTGGTTTTAAGGCATTGGACATTTTGGTGAAAGCTGAAATCAAGGCACATAAAGAAAATACTTTCCTGACAGATCATATTCATTCTCATACTCACCATCATCATGAACATGATCATCATCACAGTCATTCACATCATCACGATCACGATCATCCTCATGAAGATGCTTATTTGCATGAAGCTCAGGATATTTTAATTGATATTACAGGTGCTGCCTATGGTTTGCAGCTGTTGAACTCTCCAACCGAAGCTGTGTTAACAAATGCTGTAAGCTGGGGGGGTGGACACATAACCTTTTCGCATGGACATATGCCAGTGCCGGCTCCTGCAACAAAGATCATTTTTGACACTAATGAACTTCCTGGAGTAATGGGGCCAATTGATGTTGAATTGTGTACTCCTACTGGTTCATCCATCTTAGCTGCTCTGAAAGCAAAAACTGATTCAGATATAAAAGGTGAGATATTAAAAACTGGAATTTCTAGAGGAGGAAAGGACTTACCTATTCCACCATTGAAAATTGAGATCTGGAAATAAAATAAAAAAATGCTGACCCATTGGATCAGCATTTTTTTTATCGTAAACAATTTTTAAATGTATACATTACCAATCTTAATCAACTTAGGAATATTCAAAAGCTTGATTTTACGTCCGTTTAGTTCAATTAATTTATCGGTTTTAAACTCCGAAAGTAAACGAATGACAGATTCGGTAGCTGTACCAACCATATTAGCCAATTCTTCACGAGTCAATGAGATTTGAAGGGTATGGTCTTCATCCAGATCAAAAGTATCCATCAAAAGCAATAATACTTCGGCCAATCGTTCTCTTACTGTTTTCTGAGCAATATCAGTAAGGAATTTATTGGATTCTCCCAACTCGCGGCATGTCAGTTTCATTAACGACATTGCAAATTCAGAATTAACCTTAATTAAATTGGTTAGTAATTCTCCCGGCAGGTAACATAAAAGAGCTTCATTTACCACTTTGGCAGTTGTACAAGCCAACTCATCACTGATGATTGAGCGAAATCCTATTAAATCACCGTTTTTTGCAAAACGAATAATTTGCTCTTTCCCATCAAAACCGGTTTTATAAATCTTCAATATTCCCTTAATCACAATGTAAGTACCATTGATCCGGCTTCCTTCGTGATAAAGAATATTACCGCGTTTATGGTGAGAGCAACTCATTGATTGAGATAACATCTCAAGCTCTTCTTCATTCAATCCGTGAAAGATATCATATGAAAGAAGGTCAATATCTTCGTTAAAAGGCACATTTTGTATGCTTTTCATAACAAGAACAACTTAAAGATTATAAAAAGTGATAAATGTCATAAAACTGCACAAAGATATAAAAAGAGATTATATTTGTAATACATGGAAATATCTAAAAGCATTGATATATGAAAAGTACGGTAAATTTAAAATGGACAGGTAACATGTCCTGGGAAACAGAATTGTTTGGTCATAAATTGGTTTTGGATGCCGCTCCTGAAAATGGAGGTGAAGATAAGGGGCCACGACCAAAGCCTCTTATGTTAACTGCTTTGGCTGGTTGCACTGGTATGGATGTGGTTAGTATTTTAAAGAAGATGCGTGTGGAATTTGAAGATCTACAAGTGATTGTAGAAGGAGATATGACTGAAGAACATCCAAAATACTACGAGAAAATGCATGTGATTTATCAGTTTAAGGGTAAAGATTTACCATTAGATAAATTACAAAAGGCAGTTGGATTGTCGGAAGAAAAATATTGTGGAGTATCTGCTTTATACAAAAAAGCCATTCCGCTTACAACCGAAATACGGATTGTGGAATAAGCAAAATATGTTTTTAAACATCTGTAAGATGATAAATGTCATAAAAAAATCCCGCTCAATAGCGGGATTTTTTGTGTTGGTTATTTCTTTTTTATATCTGAGCAGATTTGAACTGATCAAGAAATCTTTTATCATTCTCAAAAAACAGTCTGATATCCTTGATCTGGTATTTTAGCATTGTAATACGCTCGATTCCCATGCCAAAAGCAAATCCGGTATATTTCTTACTGTCGATGTTACTTGCTTCCAATACCTCAGGATCAACCATTCCACAACCCAGAATTTCAACCCATCCGGTATATTTACAAACGTTACATCCTTTGCCACCACATAACGAACATGAGATGTCCATCTCAGCTGAAGGTTCAGTAAAAGGGAAATACGACGGACGAAGTCTGATCTTTGTTTCAGGTCCGAACATTTCTTTGGCAAAATACAATAAGGTTTGCTTCAAATCGGCAAACGAAACGTTTTCGTCAATATATAAACCTTCTACCTGGTGGAAGATACAGTGTGCACGAGCCGAAATGGCTTCGTTACGAAATACTCTACCAGGGAAAATAGCTCGAATTGGAGGCTGTGTTTTTTCCATTACACGTACCTGAACCGATGAGGTATGTGTACGAAGTAAGACATCAGGATTGGTTGCAATGAAAAAAGTATCCTGCATATCCCTTGCCGGATGTTCTGGTGGGAAATTAAGTGCAGTAAACACATGGTAATCATCTTCTATTTCCGGACCTTCAGCAACATTGAATCCCAATCTTGCGAAAATCTCAACAATCTCGTTTTTCACAATTGAAAGTGGATGACGACTACCTAGTTCAGCTGATGTGCCAGGTAGCGTTAAATCTACACCAACTGAACTATTGGTTGATGCGGCAAATGAATCTTTCAATTCGTTGATTTTGTCGAGAGTCTGTGTTTTTAAGATGTTAAGCACCTTACCTACTTCACGTTTCTGATCGTTGGGTATAGTTTTAAACTCATCAAATAATTGGGAAACCAAACCTTTCTTACTCAAATACTTTATCCTCAGTTTTTCAGCCTCTTCTGCAGAACTGGCAGCCAGACTTTTAATTTCCTCAACTAATTGATTGATCCTATCTAACATTGTTTCTTTATTTACTTTATTATAGCGACTTGCAAAATTAATAAAAGCATTGGTTTAGGGCAGTCTTTGCTACTATTTTTATACCGTTAAACTTATTTTTTCAATATTTCAATGGTCTGGATTCTTATTTCGTCAACAGGCCTGTCGATGGCATACGTTTTTGACGCAGCTAATTTGTCAACTACATCCATACCTTTGGTTACCCATCCGAAAACGGTATATTCACCATCCAAATAAGGCGCACCGCCAATAGTTGTATACACCTGTCGTTGTTCGGCAGTGTATTTAATATTTTTTTCTTTTTCCAGATCGTCCAGCTCCTGGTTGGTGAAAATGCGACCGGCAACAATGTAAAATTGCGACCCATCACTTCTATTGTGTTTATTTCGGTCAGCCGGTAGTTTGGATGCTGCAATCATACCTCTTTTATGAAATAATCCGGGTACCACATTCATCGGAAGCGTGTAACCGGGTCCTTTCCACCCAACTACATCATCTTTCTTTGCGTATTTGGTATCAGATGCCCCTGTCTGTATTAAAAAGTCTTTGATAACACGATGTACCAGTAAGCTATCGTAAAAGTGATCGCTGACAAGCTTGATGAAATTATCACGGTACTTAGGTGTTTGATCTGATAAGGCAATTTCGATATTTCCTTTGTTGGTGATGATTCTGAACCCTTTAACTTTGGTGTGCGAAATATAGACCTTGTTGGTTTTATCTCTTAAGTTATAGATCGATTGAGCTGTTTTACTATGATCTTTCAATAGTTTTTCGATCCATTTGGAAAATAGTATCTGTGTATTTTCATCTATCGATTGTACAATGCCAACAGGCCGGTGATTATCAGCAAATACAGGCTCTCCAATGCGGGCATTGATATCAGATAGTCCGAATGAAATGGTGTCACTTACTTCTTTACTGAGTATTGTACCATTGTTTGCATAAAGTTTACTGTTTTTACGGAACAAACTGTAGATTGAATCAGGACTTTGTTCTGACTCCTTGATTTTGATGTAATTAAGGTTGCGACGGGTTGCCTTTAATAACACAAGGTCAAGATTCAGATCATATGCAAGATACCCCTGCACCGATGAAAAGTCTTCCAGATCGAGTGGTGAACTTTGCACTTTGTATGCACCTTTTAACCAACTAAGGTTTGTTACAACGAGGTTAGGACCAACATAAAATCCATATCCATCATCAAGCCGGCGGGTGTAATGGTCAAAAGTACGTAGGCTGACAATTCCCTGGGCATTATCGGTAAATGACCCTTTAAACGGGGCTTTCTGGTCTTTCTTTGATTTATCGGAACCTGATTGACAACCGATAAATATCATTGAAAGTATCGTAATCAGCAGGATACGGATCATAGTATTAAAGTTTATCTACAGTTACTTTAATTTTAACGTCAGTATAAGGACGATTGGCTTTGTCAACTTCCATTGCTGCAATTTTATTGAGTACATCCAAACCTTCTACAATCTCACCAAAAACAGTATAGTCGCCATCCAACTCAGGAGTTCCTCCTATGCTGGTATAAGCTCTACGTTGTTCCTCAGTAAATTCTTTTTTATCAGAGATGCCGTAATGAAAGGCAATCTTATCTTTAATATCGCGTAATAATCGATTAAATTCTTTCGGATTTTCTTCTTTTAAACGAGCCAGTTCTTCTTTATGAGGAAGATAAAATTGTGTTTTGAGTTCTTTCTTAATCGGATTATTGGTCGCTTTTTCAATTAAATCTAATTCTTCACTGGTGTATTTTCGGCCCTGAACAATGTAAAACTGAGAAATGTCTGACATCTTAAAATGATTCACATCTTCGGGCTGGCGAGGAGCGCAGATGGCTCCTTTCTTATGAAAGCACTCATGGTTAAATTCCGAGTCGATATTAATTGCTTTTCCATAACCAATAGCTCGCCCCGGAGCTGCATTTCTGGAGTCGGAAGAACCACCTTGAATAACAAACCCTTTAACAACCCGATAAAACAAAGTGCCATCGAAATGTTGTTCACCGGCAAGCTTTAAAAAGTTATCGCGGTGATTTGGTGTTTCGTTGTAGAGCTTTATTTTCATATTACCCATATTGGTGGATATCGTTACATAGAATACTGGCTCTTGTGCCATCGAACTAAAACTACCAATTAGGTATACTAATAATAATGCAAGGTATTTTCTTCCAACTGAGATATTCATTTTTTTTATTGTTTTTTATTTCCCGGTGAATACTTTTTCAATAACAACATCCTCAATTGGACGATCATTATTATCGCATTCAACGGCAGCAATGGAATCAACAATATCCAAACCTTCAATTACTTCACCAAAAACAGTGTAGTTTCCATCTAAATGAGGTACACCACCAATAGTTCGGTAAACCTCTTTAATGTTTTCCGGGATTGTAACATCAGGAGCAGCTGCCACTTTTTCTTCTACCAGTTCATTAATTTTCATTTGCATATCCATAACGGCTTGCTGATCGCCTGCCTGACGCAAACTCATAAGAGTATCCTTATATCCTTCTAATGTCTGATAGAATATTCCCTGACGCTGCATTGATTTCAAGCGGTTTTCAACCTTTACAAATTCTTCATCAGTAAATGTTTTACCTTGTACAATATAAAATTGCGAACCTGAAGATTTCTTCTCTGGATTGACGTTATCACCCATACGAGCTGCGGCCAATGCTCCTTTTTTATGAAATAATTTCGGAAAATCGATCTCCGCATCAATAGTATAACCCGGACCACCGTTCCCCAACTGCTTTCCGGCTTCAGCACCTTTGGATTCAGGATCTCCTCCCTGTATCATAAATTCCTTAATGACACGATGAAATAATAACTGATCATAGAATCCTTCGCTTGCAAGCTTTTTAAAATTATCCCGATGTTTAGGTGTTTCATCATATAATTCAATTAAAATATCGCCTTTGTTGGTTTTAAACAGAACCTGGTTAGGCTTTAATCGGGGAGAGCATGAAGCAAAAAGCAATGCAACAGCTAGTAAGGCTACTACTTTATTCATATGTCAATTATTTTTGTCTGATTAAACAATTAAATTCAATTGAAACTTTGTTATTAATTGATAAGAATCAAAAGAATTGATTGTATATATAACTCTTAATTATTGAATTCTACGTTTTTAAAATATTCAATGATTCCTTTCTTAATCAGTTGGTTCTGATAGGATGGCATCATTGATTTTAGTTTTGGGTCAGCATTAAAAATAGGCCATCCGTCGGGGTCGAGACCTGTTTCTTTAATGTAACCCTGACGAGCCAGTATGCGACATCGGGCCACATTAATCAAATCCATCTTTTCGGTTTTACTAAACTCTTTAAAACCAATACCCATTTCCTGAATACCCATCATAAAAAGAATAAACTCGTACTCGGCAGTTACTTTAAAGTGCTTGCTTAGCCGCAATATCAGTTTATCCCATTCCATCTCAAACTCTTCGCCTGTCATATTATTCATAGTTTTCAAAAATACCAATTCGTAATTGAAGCCCCAAATCGGAACTTAACATTAAAGGTATTTGCGAAAGTAATGTTTAGTATTTTGCTAAAACTTTAAACAGACTGCCACAAATTTACCTGCTATACAACACTTTTACCCATAAAGTATCCATTTTAATATGGAATGTTTCAGGCATCAGTTATATTTGCGAAAATTTTTTAAAAAATATGTCATTTAGAATATTAACTCCAGAAGAAGCTGCATCATATATCCATCATGATGCAAATGTGGCCTTCAGCGGTTTTACTCCGGCAGGGTCTCCTAAGGTTGTACCTAAAGCAATTGCAGCAAAAGCAGAAGCTGAACATGCTGCAGGTAGGGAATTTAAAATTGGTGTCATCTCGGGTGCATCAACAGGCGACTCGCTTGACGGTTCATTAGCTCGTGCTAACGCGGTAAAATTCCGTACTCCGTATCAGTCGAATAAAGACCTTCGAAACTCTATTAATAGTGGTGGTGTAGAGTACTTTGATATGCACTTATCGGCTTTAGCTCAGGAGATGCGTTACGGCTTTTTTGGTGATATTGATGTGGCTGTTATTGAAGCTGCTGATGTTTCTCCAAATGGTGAGGTGGTACTAACTTCGGGTGTTGGTATTTCTCCCACTGCTGTTCGTTTGGCTAAGAGAGTTATTATTGAATTAAATAAAAAGCACCCTGCAAAGATTAAGGGGCTTCATGATATTTATGAACCGTTAGATCCTCCTTACAGAAAGTCGATTCCGGTTCACACACCTGAAATGCGCATTGGTGATCCAGTACTTAGAATTGCACCTGCCAAAATTATGGGTATTGTTGAAACCGATGCACCTGATGAAACAGGCGGTTTTTCTCCTGTTGACGAGGTAACTCAAAAGATTGGTGATAATGTTGCTGCTTTCTTAGCCGGACAAATCGGAAAAGGCATTATACCAAAAGAGTTTTTACCAATTCAATCGGGTGTTGGAAACATTGCAAATGCAGTATTAGGTTCGTTGGGTTCTAACCCTGAAATTCCTCCGTTTAAAATGTATACTGAGGTTATTCAGGAGTCAGTAATTGAATTAATGCGTAAGGGTCAAATCACATTTGCTTCGGGTTGTTCGTTAACTGTTTCGCCTCCGGTACTAGAAGGTATTTATGAAGATTATGATTTCTTTAAAGATAAATTGGTTCTTCGTCCGCAAGAAATTTCTAATAATCCTGAGTTAGTTCGTCAGTTAGGTTTGATTACCATTAACACGGCTATTGAGGCTGACATTTTTGGTAACATTAACTCTACTCACATATTAGGAACAAAAATGATGAATGGTATTGGTGGTTCGGGTGACTTTACGCGTAACTCGTTCCTGTCAATTTTTACTTGTCCTTCTGTTGCTAAAGGTGGAGCTATTTCGGCTATTGTTCCTATGGTATCGCACCAGGATCACTCAGAGCACTCTGTTAAAGTTATAATTACAGAACAAGGGGTTGCCGATTTAAGGGGCAAGTCTCCACGTCAGCGTGCTGAGGCAATTATTGAAAATTGTGTTCACCCTGATTATAAAGATATTTTAAGAGGATACCTGAAATTAACCGAAGGTGCTCCGCAAACTCCAACTGCATTAAACGCAGCATTTAAAATGCACATCGAACTTTTAACTTCGGGTGACATGAAAAATACTAAATGGGAGTAGTTTAATTCTTGAATTAGCTATTTAATAAATAATAAATAAAGGCCGTTTCGTTTTGAAATGGCCTTTTGTTTTGTGTTCAGGTCATAATTCTATTGTCTTTTAAGTTTGAATAGTACTTTCCCATCAATTTTGAAATTTAAAAGACTAAGAGTGATATTTGGTCAATAGTAATTAAATTGGTAGAGTGATTTATGTAGTAGTAAATAATTGATTGGAATGTTTTTTGTTGTAAATTGCTTGTAACCAAACAAAAATGTCATGAAAAAGTATTTCTTTATTATTCTTGTCATTGGCGTAATTGTGGCCTGTTCAACTACCAAAGACATTCAGAACCAATCAAAGGCTGAAATTGAATTAGCTGCCGACAGTACCGAATACGAATTAATTGTTCTTGATCCCCGATTCGAAAGCTACCTGATATCACAGCCTTATTCCAAAGAGTTTTATTCAAATGAATATTACAAACAATGGAATCTTCAGTATTGTACCGAATGGAATATCAGGCACGCGAATCCATTCAGGTATGGAGATTTTTATGAAACTAACATTCCATACGAAAGCAATACTGACTATGGCATCGATTTTAATTTTCGACTTTACCATTATTTCCAGTTCATCGAAAAGGAATATGGAATTGTTTTGATTGCAAGAAGAGGGCAGGCTGTCAGATAATTATCGTCTTTTAATTCCAACAGCGAGTATGGCACCAAGTAAAACAAGGGCGGCTCCTGCAAATGCCATGGTTGGAACAGGTTTTATTTCGAACCATTGTACATTCATAGTCATCATTATCTCCAAAAAGATAAATGTGATAATCGGATTGAGAGTAATAACAATGCTGATACGGTTCGCTTCGGCATATTTGAATGAAGCAGCAAGCGTGCCATAAGCTACAACAGTATTAATGCCTAAAGCAATCATTAAAAGCCATATCCACCATTCGTGATTAGAAGTCAAAGCCGAGAAATCAGCCATTGGAAGAAATAATATTACCGGCAAGGCAAAAACGATTAGATTAACTTGTTGTGGATGCCATTGTGTCACCAGTTTTTTGTTGGTAACGGCATAGCTTACCCATGATAAGGCTCCAAATAGAATCCATGCCACTCCTTTGGTGAATTCTGTCTTTTCGGTTCCAAATTCACTAATTTGGTAAAAATAAAAAACACTGAATCCAAGAGCGGCAATTAAAAAACCTATTCCCCGTATCAGATTTATTTTCTCTTTAAAGATGATAAAGCCTACCAAACCTAAAACAATCGGACCGGTTTGAATAATAATTTGGGTAGCAGCAGGACCAGCCAGCTTAATTCCCTGCATGTAACCAATGTAGTTAAATCCTAAAAATAAACCAGCCAGTAACATCAGCCTTGGAGGTTTCTTCAATACATTAAGGAATGAAGGTTTTTTAATTGAGAAAATGGAGATCAAACTAACAGTGGCTATAAAAAATCGAAACCAAACAACTGTATAAGAGTCAAAATAATTAAGTGAAACTTTTAAACCGATGGCCAGCATACCCCAAAGCAATGCTGTTGTTGCAGCCAGTAAAACACCTTTTGTTTGATTATTCATTGAAATAACAATAATATACAACAGATAAATTATGGTAATTTAATGTTTATGGAAAGACATTTAAATTGAATGACTTCCGGATAGTAACAAATCAACCCTGAAATGGATGAGTGGATTTTTAATTTAATCATGCTTTATTGATAATTGTCACAAAAATAAGAGACATCAAAACAAATTATTTTTAATTTCGATTATATTTGTGGAAATTATAAAGACCTAAAATAATGAAAAGCATTTTTCCGGTAGTATCATTGATTATTGCAACTGTAATATTTGCTTCATGCAACATGGGAAGTAAGTCGTCTACAACAAGTAGTGCTCCTGAAATTAAAAAAGAAAATGTTGAAAAAGAGGTTAGGGAATTTGTGTATCCGTTACCAACATCTTTTGAGGTGACAGAAATGCTTAACCGTATTGAAGCAGCCTATATTCTTTCATTAAGTAACCCTGTTTCTAACGTAGAAAAGTATCTGACAGAAAAAAGTCAGGCATTGAACCTGGGTATCTACAGTGCTGATCTAAGTTATGCCAGTACTTATAACCAAAAGCAGGAAACAGTTGATTTTATGAGTGCATCTAAAAGTCTGATTGAAGAATTGGATATTGCAGCTGCTTTGGATAATGATCTTTTACAAAAAATTGAAAGCAATCTTGATAATAAAGAGGCTTTGGTTGACTTAATCACTGATTCATTTTACGATACTTACGAGTATTTAAATAAGAGTGAAAGAGAGTCTGTTTCTTTGTTAGTAGTTAGTGGAAGCTGGGTGGAAGCACTTTATATTTCTACTCATATTTCGGAAGATACATTTAACAACAAAGAGATGGTTTCTATCATTATGAATCAAAAAGAACCATTAAATAAGTTGATGACTCTTCTAAATCAAAAAGAAGATAATACTGATATTATGGAGACCATTGAAGATTTGAAGATTCTTCATGAGATTTATAATAGTATTGATGCAGGTAGTATTACAGAGGATCAATTAACTGCTATTGTTGAAAACGTTGCAGTGGTTCGTGAAAAGTTTGTTTCGTAACTGTTAAGGCAAAGTTATATATAGGGAAGCCTGTGGGTTTCCCTTTTTTTGTGCCTCGATAAAGCAAAAATTATTAACTTCAAATCCAACTCAAAATCCTGATAAATGAGTGAATTATTGCTTGAAGCACTAATGCAGATTTTTGCACTGTTAACTGACCAGAAAGAAGAGCAGGAAACAGGTAATGGTGTGGTCGCAGTTAAAAATTTCTTGTCGCGAAACCTAAACAGCGATTATGTAGAAATGGCGCTTGATCGCTACAATTTCTATATCAAAAAATATCATGCCAATTCATATAGCCATGATCAGGAAGCACGTGATAAGCAGGCTTCCTATAATATGGACAAGCTTAAGGCCATTTGTGAAGAGCTTAATCAGGAACTTGAGTTATCCACTAAGTTTTTGCTGGTAAGTAATATGCTCAATTTCATTATGCGTGATGAAATTGTATCGGAGGTTGAAAGCCTGTTTACAGATCGATTGGCAGAATATCTAATGCTTGATACAGATGATTATCTCAATCTGCGACAATTTGTAGTGGATCATCCTCTAGGGGTCAATCATAAAGAAAATGTACTGCTTATCAGTGGGCAGCATGAAAAGCCAGATGAACGAATAAAGCATTTATATAATCCCAAGCAACAGGTGTTTGTTTGGGTTTTACATATCAGAGCTACCAATCAATTTATTTTCCGTTATTCCGGTAACCGAAATTTATATTTGAATGGACATAAGGTTGAGCAGAACAGAGCTACTGTCATATCACCCGGATCAGTTATTAAAACTTCCAGGATAGCGCCTGTTTATTATGGCACCATTGCCGAAAAGTTTATTGCAAGAGCCGATCGTGGCAGAATCGTATATCGGGCTCTGGATATTTCTTATAAATTCAATAATAATCATGTTGGTATTCATCCCTTTAGTTTTACAGGTCGATCTGGTCAGCTGGTAGGCGTTATGGGAGGAAGTGGCACAGGAAAATCTACCCTTCTTAATGTGTTGAATGGTAAACATCAATTGGCTACCGGAAAGATTACGATCAATGGTTATGATCTGCACAACGAACCTGAAGAACTTGCGGGGGTAATTGGATATGTTCCACAGGATGATTTATTAAAAGAGGAATTGACAGTATTTGAAAACCTCTTTTATAATGCAAGGTTATGTTTTAGCCATTTTACCGAAGATGAAATAATTGAAGTGGTTGAAAGAGCTTTGCACGATTTTGATTTAGTAGAGGCTCGTGATCTGGTGGTGGGATCGCCTTTAAATAAAATTCTCAGTGGTGGTCAGCGTAAACGTCTGAACATAGCCCTGGAGTTAATTCGTGAACCGTCTATTTTATTTGTTGATGAACCAACATCCGGTTTGTCTTCGATGGATTCGGAGAAAGTAATGGTGCTCTTAAAGCGTCAAACTTTAAAGGGTAGATTGGTTATCATTAATATTCATCAGCCAAGCAGTGATTTATATAAATTACTTGATAAGCTTTTAATTATCGATAAGGGTGGTCGTATCATTTACAATGGTAATCCAACCAATGCCATCACTTATTTCAAACAGATGGCTCACTATGTGAACCCTGAGGAAAGTGAATGTTATGCCTGTGGAAATATTCATACTGAGCAGCCATTAAGAATTATTGAGGCTCGTATGGTTAATCCGAATGGTAAATTAATTCGTAGAAGAAAAGTCTCGCCTGAAGAATGGTATAATCATTATCTGGAGAAATTCGAAAGTAAATTCGAGTGGAAAATAAAACCCGTTGCTGATAAAAAAGAAAAATTACCCCCTAACTTATATAATATTCCAGGCCGTTTTGAACAGTTTAAAATCTATTTTAAACGCGATGTTTTATCGAAGATTAAGAATAGGCAATATATTTTTATTAATCTGCTCGAAGCGCCTATATTAGCTTTGATTCTTGGGTTTTTTACCAAATATATCAGTGGTGAAGATGGAAACCTGAATGTCTACCTCTTCAGTAAAAATGTGAATTTACCGGCTTATCTGTTTATGTCGGTTGTAGTATCACTTTTTCTGGGTTTGACGGTTAGTGCAGAGGAGATATTTAAGGATAAAAGGCTGCTTCAGCGTGAGGCATTTTTGAATTTGAGCAGATCCAGTTTCTTAAACGCCAAGGTGGTTATCATGTTTATAATTTCTGCCATTCAATCGTTGACTTTTGTTTTGATTGGGAATAATATACTTGAAATAGAAGGGCTTACTTTAAGCTATTGGTTTATTCTGTTTAGCACATCATGTTTTGCCAATATGCTTGGATTAAATATAAGTAGTGGATTAAATTCAGTAGTTACCATATACATTCTCATACCATTAATTTTGGTTCCCCAGTTATTGTTTAGTGGTGTAATTGTAGGATTTGATAAGTTGCACCGGACAATAGCCTCTGAAGAATATGTTCCACGAATTGGTGATATGATGACTTCCAGATGGGCCTATGAGGCCTTGGCTGTGAATCAGTACATGAATAACGATTACGAAAAACTATTTTTTAATATCGAAAAGGAAGTAAGTAATTTATCTTTTAAAGGAAGTGTTCTTATACCCGAATTGAAGGATATTAATACTCAATGTAAACAGTTTCTTGATGCACAAAATACAGAAGCTCTCGAAGGTAAATCTCAGCTTCTGATTTCGGAGATAATAAAACTGTCAGAAAGTCCTGTTTCACATTTTCCATCTTTATCTTTTTTCATAAGTGGTAAAGTAAAATATTCAGAGGAAGTGCACGATCAGATAAACGACTATCTGGAGCAGGAAAAGAAAATTTACAATAGCCAGTATAAGGAAGCTAAGAAGAAAAAAGACCGGGAATATGAAGAGCAGATCGCTAAATATGGATCAAAAGAAAAGTTTCTTGATTTTAAAAAGAAGTACCAAAACGAAGCTTTAGAGGAATTGGTTTTAAATAAGCGTGAACTGCAGCAAATTGAGATAACTGATCGGTTAATTATCAGAAAACGACATCCAATTTTTAAGGAACCAGTTTCAAATTGGGGAAGGGCGCATTTTTATTCGGCCAGTAAACGTGTGATGGGGATTAGCATTACGACTCCATTTTTTAATACGCTTGTGATTTGGCTAGGGATTATAATTTTTTATTTCACACTGTACTTTGATGTATTAAGAGGTATAATACAATACTTCGAAACTTTCAAATTACGAAGACTCAACAAGCGTTTACAGAACATCAGACCATAAAATTATAAATAAATTAAGGAGCAAGCCGATCAATTTTCCATGCATCGGCTTGTTTGGTATAAACAAACCGATCGTGAAGCCGACTGGTTCTACCCTGCCAGAACTCAATTTTATGAGGATTCAAAATGTATCCTCCCCAGTGTTCCGGTCGTGGAATAGGTTGATTTTCGTATGTATTTTTGAGTTCGTTGTATTTATTTGTCAGAAAATTTTCTGCAATAACCTGACTTTGTGGAGAAACAATTGCGCCGATCTGACTTTCTCTTGGACGTGATTGAAAATATTCGTCAGACAGTTGCTTATTGATTTTTTCGATACTTCCACTAATCCTCACCTGGCGTTCCAATTCACCCCAGAAGAAATTAAGACAAGCTTTATTGTTTTCAGCCAGTTCATTTCCTTTTTGACTCTGGTAGTTAGTGAAAAAAGTAAAACCCTTAACACTGGCATCTTTTAATAATACTATTCTAACGTCGGGCATGCCTTCATTATCGGCAGTGGCCAGACTCATTGCATTAGGATGAAGGCATTGACTCTCTATGGCCTCATTCATCCATTTATGAAACTGTTCAAACGGACTGTCATTAAGGTCTTTTCTTTCGAGTGAGTTTTTTGTGTATTCATCTCTAATGTCTGCCAGATTATTCATGCTCTTCAGTTTTTCTGATACCATAACAATGGCTTGTTGTATTTGTTGAAGTTTTAAAAAATTACTCAACATTTATTCAAATGGGTTGTTTGCATTGACGAGGACTTTGAAGAAATAATTACATTATGAAGATATATACTAAAACAGGAGACAGAGGTCAGACGGGATTACTTGGAGGAGTAAGAGTAAGTAAAGATGATATCAGGGTAGATACCTACGGAACCTTTGATGAGGTGAATTCATTCATTGGATTACTTCGAACCAGATTGGATTCGAATCACAGCTGGCAGGATAAACTGCACCAAATACAGGTTGAGTTAATGAATACCATGTCGCATCTGGCAACACCTGAGGAATTGAAAGGAAAAAATAAAATGCCATTACCAGATGGGATGGATGTTTTTTGTGAGAAATGGATTGATGAAATAGAGAATTCATTAAGCAGTAAATCAGATTATTTTATTTTACCTGGGGGCAATGAAATTTCGGCTCTTTGTCATGTTGTTCGAACTCAGTTGAGAAGAGGTGAACGTAAGCTGATTGGTTTGCATAATCAACATAAAGTAGAGCGATCGATACTATTATTCATCAATCGTTTGTCTGATTTGTTTTTTAGTCTTTCGCGTGCAGCACTCGAAGAAGCTAATTTACCTGAAGAAAGGTGGAGAGCCTTTATGTATAATCGAGAAGAGAAGTAATCAGGAGTAATTACTGATAACAAATCGAAGAAGGTCCTTTAAATAAGGGCCGGCAAGTAAGGCAACAGATGAAATAGTGATGATAAAATCCCAGATTATAATTGGTTTTCCACTTACGGCTTTAACAATCAGATAGCCTCTCCATATTATTTGAAGAATTAAAAGCATTAGTAATCGGTAGGCATTGGGATTAGCTTCCAATGCCTGCTCAAACTGCCCGTTATAAAGCAGGTTCCATGCTCTGGATAGGCCGCATGAAGGACACGGTTCGGAGGTTAGATGATTAAAAGGGCAACTTACTTCCGTTATGCCTTTGAAGCTTAACAAGGGATATAAGAGGCCAATACTCAATCCAATCAGTAAAAAGAACTGAAAAAGTCTCCAATCTCCAATATTGCTGCCTTTATTCATTCTTTCTGACTTCGAGAGTTATAGAAAAATCTTCGATGAGCTCTTGCATTTCCTTTTCCAGTTTATCCAGTTCATGCTCAAGTTCATCCAGTTCTTCTAAAGTCAATTCGTCTCGGGGAATCTTTATGGTGATGGTTTTGTTATTGGATTTAATATCAATTGACCTAAATCCTTTTAAAATTTCGGTAACAATTTCTTTTGCAACTTCACCTGCAGCTTCGGCATCTTCAGCAATTTGATCGATTTCTTCATCACTTAAGCTGTGCTCTTCTATTTTAATGTGAATGTTGGCATCTTTCAGATCCTTTTTGATGTCATCGATAATAAACTCAACATGTTCTTTAACGCGATCATCGGCATGTTCCGAAAGAGAGGAGATGATTCCGGTCCAGGCCCCGGCAATAAGCAATGAAGTTGTGCTCATCACAATACCAACAATGGCAATGCTTTTGGGGGTTCTGTGTTTTTCCTGTTGGGCTAAACCAATTAATGCAAAAACTAAACCTAACAATGCCGGTAAAAAAGCGATCATTCCAAAACAAGGAATTAAGGCTATAACGAAAGCCATAACGGAGAGGGCGAGTCCGGCGATGGATAGGGTGTTTGAAGATTTTGGATAGTCAAAATTTTCCATATGTTACTATAATTGACGAATAAATTTAAGGAATTGCCAACTAAAATGAAAGAATTATTATACCCCTTTCGTAACTCACCGCATTAAATTCGTAGTTGGCCGATTATTCGTTTTTTATAACGTAACAACCTGATATTTTAGTATAAACATTTTAAAAAAAATATCATGAAAGATTTTAGTCATAGTGAACACCAAAAAAGCAGAGGCGGACATCGTGGTTTGGTAGGGTTATTTTTTATCGCTATCGGTATAGTTTTATTATTAGGAACATTAGACATATTGCCATATGAAATAAGTAGTGTTCTGTTTACGTGGCCAATGATTTTGGTTGCTTTTGGTTTGTTTAATTTGTTGAAAAAGGAATTTACTTCTGCAATCATTCTGTTATCGATTGGTGGTTTTTTTATTATTCCTGATTTATTTCCTTTTGTTGATTTTCGCGATGTATTTAAGTTCTGGCCATTATTATTAGTACTCATAGGAGTTAGCATTTATTTTAAACGAAAACCATTATTACCTCATAACCATATTACATCAAATTCAGATGAAATTATTGATGAGGTGAATGTATTTGGAGGTGGAGTAAGTCAGATTGAATCCAATAATTTTAAAGGTGGAAAAATAACGGCTGTATTCGGAGGAAGTGAAATTAATTTGGAAAGATGTCAACTTTCTGATGAGGGTGCTGTACTTGAGATGGTAACCATATTTGGTGGTGCAAAGCTGATCGTACCTCGAGGTTGGAATGTTAAAACTGAAGTGGTTTCGATTTTTGGTGGTTTTGCTGATAAAAGAACCTACTATAATGAAACAGTGTCAGATCCTTCAAAAACATTGTATATTAAAGGAGTTGCAATTTTTGGTGGAGGTGAATTAAGAAATTTCTAAAATAACCACTTTGAGTTCCTATGTTGTAATGAATTAATTATCAATGTAAAATAAATACGCTGATGATCCATCCAATAGTTAGTCAATCAAGAATTTTTAAATTTTATACCGTAGTATGGGTTCTTATCGCGGTGCTTCATTCTCTTGTGGATTGGCTGATATATGACCTGAACCTGAAGTTACTAATTGCTGATGGTCTTGTATTTAATAGTTTAATGTTTTTTATCGGACTGAGTATCTGGTATCCGGTATTGTATATCGATAAAAATAAGGGGCAATGGAATACTTTTATGCAGTTTTTGATTGCAGGTATTGTAATTGTTGGACTATGGTTGTTAATGGGTAAATTGATCTTACAATTTAGCTTTAGTAAGGAGGAGTTAGATATTATTTTCAATCAGCGTGCTTACATTATAAGAATAGTGGTTGGCGCCTTTCAATACTTGTTGTTTGTGCTCATTTATTATATGTTTAAGTTCTACGAAGAGTTGGATGAGAAGAACAGAAGTCAGGAAAAATTGAATCGTTTGCTACGCGAATCAGAACTGAAAGCTTTAAAATCTCAACTGAATCCTCATTTCCTGTTTAACAGCTTAAATAGCATAAGTGCTCTTACCATATCCAATTCAGATGATGCAAGGGAAATGATTAATAAGCTTTCTGAATTTCTTCGTTATTCATTAAAGAAAAATGAAGAGAAAGTTCTTCCGCTCAAAGAGGAATTGAAAAATGTAGAAAGATATCTGGAGATTGAAAAGGTAAGGTTTGGAGATAGATTAACAAGTACTTCAGATGTGCCTTCAACCTGTTACGATATGGTTTTGCCAGTCATGATTCTTCAGCCATTATATGAGAATGCAGTGAAGTATGGTGTTTATGAAAGTGTTGAGCCTGTTGAGATTCGTACTTTCTGCAGATGTCTTGAAGGAGATCTTGAGATTAGTGTGGTTAATAATTTTGATGAAGAGGCCCTGAGAAGCAGAAAAGGTGAAGGTGTAGGGTTGGATAATGTCAGGGATCGGCTTCGATTGGTATACGGGCGGACTGATTTATTGACAGTAAATAAAGAAAATGGTTATTTTGAAGTTTCACTCAGAATTCCACAGAAGAATTCAAAATAAATATGGTGTTTGATGAGTAATATTTATAGAGCTTTAATTGTTGATGATGAACCATTGGCAAGGAATATCATTAAATCTTATCTCAAAAGATGGGAAAATATTGAAGTGGTTGATGAGTGTTCTAATGGTTTTGAAGCATTAAAGTCAGTAAAGGAATATAAACCTCATTTGATGTTCCTGGATATTCAGATGCCAAAAGTGACAGGATTAGAGTTAATGGAAGTGATTGACGATCCTGTATTGGTTGTTTTCTCAACTGCATACGATCAGTATGCATTAAAAGCTTTTGAATTGAATGCGGTTGATTATTTGTTAAAACCTTTTAATGAGAAGCGTTTTGGAGATGCTGTTAAGAAGTTGATTCAAAAACTTGAGACAGGTGAGAAAAGTAATCAACAGCAAATTAATTCAATACAGGAGCAATCAGAAGAAAAGCTGGAGCGTATCGTGGTTAAGAAAGGCAATAAGCTGGAAGTTATTCCTTTGGAAGATATATTGTATATTGAAGCTCAGGATGATTATGTAATGATATATACTTCAGATGCGCATTTCCTGAAAGCTAAAACCATGAAGTATTTTGAGGATCACCTGCCTCCTGAGAACTTTATTCGTATACATCGAAGCTATGTGGTAAATGTTGAAAAGATAAAGCAGCTGGAACCATATAATAAAGATACACAGCTTGCAGTAATCAGTAAAGATTGTAAATTAAAGGTTAGTCGTACAGGTTATAAGAAGCTTAAAGAACTGCTGGATTTCTAGATTGCCAGTTTCAAACCTGTTTTCTTTTATGCTTGCAGTTGTTTTTGTTATTTTTGTGCAAAACAAAAGAAGTGAAAGTCCATTCTGATTTATCCACATTTAAAGCAACAAGGCCAGTTGTAACTATTGGTATGTTCGACGGAGTGCATACAGGGCATCGTATGTTGCTGGCTCAGCTTGTTGAAAAAGCAAAGGCGTCAAAGGGTGAAGCAGTGGTAATTACTTTTTGGCCTCATCCAAGAATGGTATTAAACCAGGATAAAGAAAGTCTTCGCTTTTTAACTTCACCTGAGGAACGAACAATATTATTCAGTCAGTTAGGTATTGATCACCTGCTTTTAATACCATTCACAAAAGAACTGGCGAATCTTACATCCGAAGAATTTATTAGTGAGTTTCTGGTTCAGAAGATTGGAATTTATCATCTTTTAATGGGTTATAACCATCGTTTTGGAAAAGATCGCGAATCAAGATTTGAAAAATATACCGAATTAGCTGAGAAATATAACTTTGGTATTTCTCAGGTTGAGGCTGTTGAAACAGCAGGGTTAAAAACCAGTTCAACCGATATTCGTAATCATTTATTGAATGGTAATATCGAAAAAGCCAACCAGATATTAGGCTATCCTTATCTGTTAAGTGGTCGTGTGATGGGAGGTCAGCAGTTGGGAAGGCGAATTGGTTATCCGACCGCCAATATTGAAGTCAACGAATCGTTTAAGCTTATACCACCCGATGGTGTTTATGCTTGCTCAGTGCATGTTGAAGGTAAGCTATTTGGAGGGATGCTTAATATAGGTTTTCGTCCTACGGTCAATCATAATGTTGATCACCGCTCTCTGGAAGTGCATATTTTTGATTTTCATCGTGATATTTATTCTGAGGAGATTCAGATTGAATTTATCCAAAGGGTTCGTGATGAAATGAAGTTTGAAAATGTTGAAGCCCTCATCAATCAGTTAAAAAAAGATGAACAAACCATCCGGTCAATTGTAAATAAAACGGAGACTTTGTAAGTTGTTACGTTTTCAATTGACTTCTTAAAGTGTTTCTAAATAGTTAATTCGCAATTATTTTGTAATTTTGCAGTCCTAAAAATAGAAAGATGGCAGATATAGTAACAGATAAAGTAGACTTTAAGGTTGCTGACCTTAGTCAGGCCGATTATGGCCGTAAAGAAATTGAAATTGCAGAGAAGGAAATGCCGGGATTGATGGCTCTGCGCGACAAATACGGTAAAGAAAAGCCTTTGAAGGGTGCTAAAGTGATGGGGTCGTTACATATGACTATTCAAACTGCTGTTCTTATCGAAACTTTAGTTGATTTAGGCGCATCAGTAAGATGGTGCAGCTGTAATATATATAGTACTCAAGATCATGCTGCTGCTGCCATTGCTAAGGCCGGAGTGCCGGTTTTTGCCTGGAAAGGTGAAACATTAAAAGAGTACTGGTGGTGTACCGAGCGTGCTTTGGATTTTGGTA
Source organism: Carboxylicivirga caseinilyticus (assembly GCA_025499705.1). GTDB lineage: Bacteria > Bacteroidota > Bacteroidia > Bacteroidales > Marinilabiliaceae > Carboxylicivirga > Carboxylicivirga caseinilyticus. The sequence goes on along the minus strand of JAFMVE010000005.1, from coordinate 15,395 downwards.
ACGGACAAGGACCTGATTTGATCGTAGACGATGGTGGTGATGCTACTTTAATGATTCACAAAGGAGCTCAGGCTTTAAATGATGCTTCTTTCCTTGATGCCGATTACAGTAACGAAGGTGAAGATTACAAAGAATTAATCGCAATTGTAAAAAGCACATTCGAAGCAGATCCTCAACGTTGGTCAAATGTAGCCAAAGGACTAAAAGGAGTAAGTGAAGAAACTACTACAGGAGTTCATCGTTTGTACCAGATGAAGGAAAAAGGTGAGTTGCTTTTTCCTGCTATAAATGTTAATGACTCTGTTACAAAATCGAAGTTTGATAACTTGTATGGTTGTCGCGAGAGTTTGGCTGATGGAATTAAGCGTGGTACTGATGTGATGGTAGCCGGTAAAACAGTTGTTGTTTGTGGTTACGGTGATGTAGGTAAAGGTTGTGCGCAAAGTATGCGTGGTTTTGGTGCGCGAGTAATTGTTACCGAAATTGATCCGATCTGTGCTTTGCAGGCAGCTATGGAAGGTTACGAAGTTTCAACTGTTGAAGATGCCTTGGCAGAAGGAGATATTTATGTTACAACAACAGGAAATAAAGATGTGATCCGTATTGAGCATCTTGAAGGAATGAAAGATCAGGCTATTGTATGTAATATAGGTCACTTCGATAACGAAATTCAGGTTGAGAAACTTGAGAAATTCCCGGGAATTGAAGAGATCAATATCAAGCCTCAGGTTGATATGTTCCGTTTCCCTGATGGTCACGCAATTATTTTATTGTCACGTGGTCGTTTGGTGAATCTTGGTAATGCAACTGGTCATCCAAGTTTTGTAATGAGTAATTCATTTACAAACCAAACATTGGCCCAATTGGAATTGTGGCAAAATGATTATGAAGTAGGGGTTTATACACTTCCTAAACATTTAGATGAGGAAGTAGCCCGATTACATCTTGGTAAATTAGGAGTTAAATTAACTCGATTAACTGATGAGCAGGCTTCCTATTTGGGAATAAGTGCAGATGGTCCATTCAAACCTGAACATTACAGATACTAATTGTATAAAGATATTATCAATAAAGCTCATCGGAAGATGGGCTTTTTTATTCTATGAAAATCCTAGTTGGAGATAGTGAGGTAGTTGCCATTTAAGTTTGTTTGGTATTGCCTCAAACCGTATTGAGCAGGACCTTCAATCGGGTTTCCACTGGCTAAACTAAAAACAGAACCACAATGTGGACAAGTAACTTCCACATCACCATTAGTTTCTAATTCGGTGTAAAAGTATCCGGGAACATCGTGTTCATGTGGGCACATCAAATCAAAAGCAGAAATGTCGTAGTTCGAATTCGAAAGCTTCAATACAACAACTCCATTATGCCCTAATTTAACATTGCCTGCATATTTAACTACAAATGAGGTGTAGTTATATTGTGGTAATTCAAGATTAATGGTTCCGTAAAACGAAATATTGGGAATAGGATTATAACGATCCTTGTTGCATGCAATAGATATCAATAACATTACCCCAACTATCCAGAACTTTCTCATTTTTATATTTTTTACCCTGATGAGTATTAAACGTGCAAATATATCTTTTATGTTGTAAATCACTAAAAAATTAAGATTAGTTAAAGAAATCATCAAATAAATTTTGAGAATCATCTTAACCCTCTTAAATTTAAGCTTGCTTTTTTGTAATTGTTAGAGAAATTCTGTTCAGTTATCAAAAAGCATATGCAATCATGCTTTAGAATAGTAGATGCTTATATTGATTAGTTATGGATGATTTTGGTGATATATTATATGTACTGGTGATGTTAGGCGCATTGGTTTTTAGTGTGATTCGTAAAGCACAACAAGCCAAGAAGAATGTGCCAAGGCCTGGTTCTGAATCGTCCAATCCATATGATCCATTGGATGAAGAGGAGCCATTGATGGAAGAGATTCGGGAAATGTTTTCTAAACCCAAAGTTCCAAAACCCCAGCCGGTCTTTGAAAAGCCAAAAACAGAAATAAAGCCATTTGCTAAAAACGTTGCTAAACCGATTGTTAAAAGAAGTATAGAGCCCTTGGAGGTGATAAATACCGAAGAAGAGCACGATCCTTTTATCTTTGATGTTGAGGAGGTAGATATGAGAAAGGCTGTTATCTACTCCGAAATACTCAATCGTCCCTACCAATGACAATGAGCTATTTAGCAGTTAATTAAAAAGTTGTCGATAATATTTTAATTTGTGGTTGAGCTAAACTTTCGTATATTTGTACGAAAGAGTTCTGAGGTAATCGGGATTCTTTTGTTTTTTTAGGTCATACTGAAAACTTTAAAAAAGAAAAAATGTCAATACAATATGTAACCGAATCAGGTTTAAAGAAACTTAGGGAAGAGTTGCACCATATGGAAACTGTTGAACGTCCATCTATCTCAAGGCAGATTGCTGAAGCCAGAGATAAAGGTGATTTGTCTGAGAATGCCGAATATGATGCAGCCAAAGAAGCACAGGGATTGTTGGAAATGCGAATTGCAAAACTGAAAGATACTATTGCAAACAGCCGTATTTTGGATGAATCAAAACTGGACACTTCAAAGGTTCAGCTTTTGAATAAGGTTAAAATTAAGAACCTTAAGAATAATGCTACCATGACGTATACGCTGGTTCCTGAAAGTGAAGCAAACCTGAAAGAAGGTAAAATCTCAATTGAGACCCCAATTGCTAAAGGATTACTTGGTAAGAAAGTTGGAGATCAGGTTGATATTCAGGTGCCATCAGGTTTGATGACTTTTGAGGTGATTGAAATTTCATTGTAAAAAGATTAGGCATGCCAACAATTTTCACTCGCATTATAAACGGAGAAATTCCTTGTTACAAGATAGCTGAAGATGATCGCTTTTTTGCGTTTTTAGACATTAATCCACTGTCTGAAGGTCATACTTTAGTTATTCCAAAGCAGGAAACTGATTATTTGTTTGATTTGGAAGATGAGCTTCTAGCAGATATGATGGTGTTTGCTAAAAAGATTGCATTGGCTCAGAAAAAAGTGATTGAATGTAAACGTGTTGGTGTGGCTGTATTAGGATTGGAAGTTCCTCATGCACACATTCATCTTGTTCCTTTGCAGGCAGAGACAGATCTTAGTTTCTCAAAGCCTAAACTTAAATACTCGCAGGAAGAATTTATTGTAATTGCAGAGAAGATAAAAGAAGCCTTGTAAATTAAGGTGTTATGATATAGAGGGCTGTTTCTTTTGAAGCAGCCCTATTTTTTTATCCTGCCTGGATTTTTGTTAATAAATTCTTTCCAGCTTTTGACGCCACCTGTAAGTTGTAACTTCTGATTTTGAAGAAAGTGGCAATAGGCAGCTGCGAGTCCATCAGTTGCATCCAGATATTCGGGAATTTCTTTTAATTTGAGCATTTGTTTAAGTAGGATTGCCACCTGTTCTTTTGATGCACGCCCATTACCGGTAATTGCCTGTTTAATTTTAAGAGGAGCATATTCAAAGATGGGCACCGATCGTGATAAGGCGGCTGCCATAGCAACTCCCTGGGCACGCCCAAGCTTCAGCATCGATTGAACATTTTTACCATAGAAAGGTGCTTCAATGGCCAATTCATCAGGGTGGTAGCTGTCAACCAGTCCAACTACACGCTCAAAAATCTTTTGAAGTTTAAGATAGTGATCGGTATATTTATGTAGTTCAAGAACTCCTAATGTTACCAGGTGGGCTGATTTACCTTCAACCTTAATAACTCCGTAACCCATTACAGTTGTTCCCGGGTCAATACCTAATATGATTCGTTCTTGTGGCAAGCCTAAATTTCTTTTAGGATAGAGCTAAAATGAAGACATTTCTCTCCCAGATGACCTGATAGATTATCCATTAAAATAGTATTGTATTTATTAATCGTTTCCAGCTCCTCTGGTGATTTACAAAGTAGTTGACAGGAGAAGTTGGTGCTGTCATCATGAATCACAGCCATTACTTCGTATAATTCAACCCGAATTCCTTGAATCATATCCTGCATGGTTGGTAAATAGTTTCTGTCCATCCATGTTCGCCAGTTATTAATGGCTGTGTTTTGTACAGAAAAAGTAGTGTTGAAAATAAACATAAAATAAAAATATAGGCGGAATAAATTTATCCCGCCATGTATATATTAATTACTTAATGATATCGAAGCCAGTATATGGCACAAGTACTTCAGGAATACGAATGCCTTCTTCTGTTTGGTTGTTTTCAAGCAAGGCAGCCATAATACGCGGCAATGCCAATGCACTTCCGTTTAATGTGTGAGCCAGCTGAGTTTTCTTTTCTCCATCTTCTTTATATCGAAGCTTCAAGCGATTTGCCTGGTAACTTTCAAAATTTGAGACAGAGCTAACTTCCAGCCAGCGTTCCTGGGCTGCAGAATATACTTCAAAATCGTATGTTAAAGCAGAAGTGAAACTGATGTCGCCACCACATAGACGAAGAATGCGCCAAGGTAATTCAAGCTTTTCTACTAATGTTTGTACATGAGCAACCATCTGTTCCAATACTTCATATGAATTAGAAGGATGGGCAACCTGAACAATCTCTACTTTGTCGAATTGATGTAAACGATTCAATCCACGAACGTGTGCTCCCCATGAACCTGCTTCACGTCGGAAGCAAGCTGAATAAGCACAGTTTTTAATAGGCATTTCAGAAGCCTTTAGAATTACATCGCGATAAAGGTTGGTTACCGGTACTTCGGCAGTAGGGATCAGGTAAAGATTATCAGCCGTAACATGATACATCTGACCTTCCTTGTCAGGCAACTGTCCTGTTCCAAAACCTGAATCCTCGTTTACAACTAATGGAGGCAGAACTTCCATATATCCGGCTTTAACAGCTTCATCTAAAAAGAAGTTGATTAATGCACGTTGTAAACGTGCTCCTTTGCCTTTGTATACTGGAAAACCCGCACCGGTTATTTTGGTGCCTAATTCAAAATCAATCAGGTCGTATTGCTTAATTAAATCCCAGTGAGGAACGGCATTGTGTAATTCAGGAATCTTACCACCGTTTTTTACTTCAACATTGTCTTCCTCTCCTTTCCCTTCCGGAACCAATTCATTGGGTACATTTGGTAATTGAACCAACTGGTTGTTAAGCTGGGTTGTGGTTTCGGAAAGTTTATTATCCAATTCTTTGATACTATCCTTTAATTCACCGGTTTTGGCTTTAGCCTTGTTTGCCTCTTCAACTTGCCCGCTCTTAAAAAGTTGTCCAATTTCCTTAGATAAGCTGTTCATTTCAGCTTGTAAGGTTTCCACCTGAGCCTGGGTGGATTTACGCTCGTTATCGAGACGGATTATTTCCTCTATAATTTCGGTTGCATCAAAACGCTTTACTTTAAGACGTTTGATGACTTCATCCTTTTGTTCTTGAATGAATTTTAAGGTCAACATACTTCTTCAATTAATTGGATAAAAAAATCTCCTGAATTCATCACGAAAGTAATAAAAACAGGAGATTTAATTGTGCTTTCAGCGATCTTATTCAGCAAATGGAACTACTGATACGTAAGATCGGTTGTTTCTTTTCTTTGTGAACTCAACTTTACCGTTGATCAAAGCGAATAAAGTGTGGTCTTTACCAATACCAACGTTTTCGCCTGGATGGTGCTGAGTTCCGCGCTGACGAACTAAAATGTTACCAGCTTTGGCAGCTTGACCGCCATAGATTTTTACGCCTAGTCGTTTACTTTCCGACTCTCTACCGTTCTTCGAACTACCGACGCCTTTCTTATGTGCCATCTTATTCTAATTTTTTTGAGTTATCAACCTACGATTTCTTCGATTTGAATTTGTGTAAAGTACTGACGGTGTCCGTTTTTCTTCTTGAAAGTTTTTCTACGTTTCTTTTTGAAAACGATCACTTTATCTCCTTTTACGTGAGATAATACTTTAGCTGTTACTTTTGCACCTTCCAACACCGGAGCGCCAATTTTAACATCTCCTTCATTGTCAAGCAAAAGTACTTTTTCAAATTCTACAGAGGAACCTTCCTCTGCACTCAATCGATGCACAAAGATCTTTCTGTCTTTTTCTACTTTGAATTGCTGTCCAGCAATATCAACAACTGCGTACATATCACCAATTATTTATGGTTCTATCCAGGAGGTGGGCTTTAACACTAAAATCAGCCACTTTTTCTACCCCGCAAGATTCAATGGAGTGCAAAAGTATAAAAAAATATTGCATCACACAAACAAATTTACTTTACTTATGCTGAAAATTAGATTTTTATAATATTCAAACACATATATCAGGTTTTTAATTCAAAATCTAACCTCCTTTAGTTTAAAAGTAATTACTATATTTGTTTTGGTATACCATTTGTATTTAGAATTCGCCTTGTTTAGTGGTTTTTAAGGTGAAGAAACAATTGTTTTATGAGTAATAAAAAGGTTAAGCTCAATATTTTAGGATTATCATACAGTCAAACTCAATCGGGAGCCTATGCGTTAGTGTTGGCAGAGGAGGAAGGAGACCGAAGAATTCCTATAATAATTGGGGGTGTAGAAGCGCAATCAATAGCAATTAAATTAGAAGGCCTTGAGCCGCCTCGTCCTTTGACACACGATCTGTTTTTAAATTTTTCAAAATCGTTCGAAATAGAAATACTTGAGGTAGTAATTTATAAACTGGAAGAAGGTATATTTTATTCTGAATTGATTTGTCAAAGAGGAGAAGAGCAGTTGCATATTGATTCAAGAACTTCTGATGCTGTTGCCTTGGCTCTTCGTTTTGAGTGCCCGATTTACACTTACGAGAGCATAATTGAAAAAGCAGGTATAGTACTTGATTTTGATAGTAAAGAAGAACAACCTGTAAAAAAGACCTCTACTACAAAGCCTGTTTCAGCTGAAAAATACAAAGAGAAAAGTATTGAGGAGCTAAAAAAACTATTGCAGGAAGCCATTGAAGGGGAGGACTATGAAAGAGCTTCTGATATTAGGGATGAAATTAATTCCCGAGAAGAAGAATAACGATAATTATTAAGTTTTAAGAATAAAGCAGGGTGAATTGTTCACCCTTTTTACATTTATAAAATCTTCCGATGAAGAAAGTGATTTTTACCTTGTTGGCACTGGTTGCTATGCAAATAGTGTCGGCACAAACGCCTGCCTTACAAAGTGTGGTTGAACCCGGTGCCTCATTTAGTTTTTTAACAATCCTTCGTGGATTATTAGGAATGGTTGCTATTATTGGCATCGCCTGGTTGTTTAGTATTAACCGAAAGGCCATTTCGTGGAAAGTAGTAGGGATCGGTTTGGTGATCCAGGTGCTTTTGGCTGTATGTGTTTTATATGTGCCTTTTGTTCAAAGCATGTTTGAATTTTTTGGGAAGTTATTTACGTTGGTTCTTGATTTTACCAAAGTAGGAGCTGAGTTTTTATTAGGAGGCTTACTAGATTCATCATCCTTTGGATATATTTTCGCATTCCAGATTTTACCAACCATCATATTCTTTTCAGCACTAACCAGTGTTTTGTTTTATTTAGGGGTGATACAAAAAATTGTTTGGGCTTTAGCCTGGTTGATGACTCGGGCATTAAAATTATCAGGTGCTGAGAGTTTGTCTGTTGCAGGTAATATCTTTTTAGGACAGACAGAGGCTCCTCTTATGATTAAAGCCTATTTGCCAAAGATGAATACATCTGAAATGTTTTTGGTGATGGTCGGTGGTATGGCAACGGTTGCCGGTGGGGTTTTGGCTGCATACATCGGATTCTTAGGTGGAGATGATCCTGTACAACGATTGATGTTTGCCAAGCATTTATTAACTGCTTCAGTGATGGCTGCTCCTGGAGCTATTGTGGTAGCCAAAGTATTGGTTCCTCAAACAGAAGAAATTGAGTCGGAAGTAAAAATATCAATGGATAAAATTGGTAGCAACATACTTGATGCAATGAGTAACGGAACTACTGAAGGCTTGAAGCTTGCAGCCAATGTAGGTGCCATGTTGTTGGTGTTCTTTGCTTTTATAGCCTTGATTAACTACGGTTTTGATAAAGTGGGACAGTGGACCAGTTTAAATACTGCAATTGCTGAAATGACTAATGGTCAATACCAGCATTTTAATCTTGAATTTATTCTCGGATATGGATTGGCGCCATTAATGTGGTTGATTGGTGTTCCATCGCAGGATATAGCATTAGTGGGGCAGTTATTGGGAGAGAAATTAATTGCCAGTGAATTTGTGGGTTATACCAGTTTGGCAGAGTTTAAAACATCAGGCGTTCTTACTGATACAAAATCAATATTAATGGCAACATATATGTTGTGTGGATTTGCCAATTTTGCTTCTATTGGTATTCAGATTGGTGGAATTGGAGGATTAGCTCCAAATAAAAGAGAGTTCTTGTCAAAATATGGTTTCAGAGCTTTATTAGCGGGTACACTTGCTTCGCTTCTTTCTGCTACTATTGTTGGAATGATATTAGGATAGGTTATAAGTTTGTTCGTTATTAGTAAGAAGGCAGTAGTTTGATAGATTGCTGCCGAATATTTTACGAGAGCTCAAAAACCTTTATTAATGCTTATAATGAGATTATGCGAGAAGTATTAGAGAAAGGCTTGTTGGATGTTGCGGATTGCATAATATAGCAAATGTAGATGGGGTAAATATGATTTTGTAATTAAATAATTACATAAAAAAGCGTCCAATTTTGGACGCTTTTTTTATGTAGTTATTTTTTACTTTTCTTACTAAACTCCACGAACATCAACAGCAATTTTCTTTTGAAGTATGTATGTTAATCCGTCTTTTGTTTTTGCAACAGCAACAAAGTTCAATGATTTATTTAACGATGCTCCTTTAGGAACATTAATCGTTAACTGACCTTTAGTGTCAGAAATTGGACGTAGTGGAGTTAGGTTTTTGTGGTAGTATTTTCCTTCAATTAAGTCTCCGTGGTAGAAATCAACTGATTTGATTTTACTTGCGGCCTCTCCAACAAGCGAACATGTAATAATGTAGTTGTTACTTGTTCGAATGTTATTTTCTTCTTTTATTGAAAGAACTGGTGCAGGACGTTCAACACCTAGGTTGGTGTATTCCTTTAATCCAACTCCAGGAAGTCCACCTTTATATGGGTATTCAGCCACCAGGTTTCCATCTCTGTCGTAACGTTTACAAATGCCGTCCAAACGATCGTTTTTGTACATTTGTTCTTTGTACACTTTACCATTACCATGATAGGTGGTGCGTAAACCTTCTTTTTTATTGTTTACGTAATTAAATGTTTCGGCAAGTTTACCTGTTTTGTAGTATCTCTTTGCTAAACCATGTTTAACAGCCGGACCATCTTCCATTAATTTATAGGTCGTTTCCCATTCTACTGGTGCAGATGGATCGTTGTTAAAGTTTGTTTTCTTGATGACTGTACCATCAGGATTTTTATTTCCCGATGTATTTGTTGAAGTTTCAGGGGCAAAAAACTGACACCCGGAAAGAACAAAAATACTCAGTGTTAAAATAATTGATAGGTTTTTCATGATAGTTTGTCTTGTGTGGATATAAAAAAGGCTGCCAGTTCTGACAGCCCATATTTCTTTTATGTCGAACTATACCAGAGCATCTAATTTAGATGCCAGTATTGTTTTTGGGCTTGCGCCAACTTGTTTATCAACAACCTCTCCGTTTTTGAAAAATAGAATGGTTGGGATATTTCGGATGCCAAACTTCACTGAAGTTTCAGGATTATTATCTACATCCATTTTGGTGATAACTGCAGTTTCTGCATATTCTTCAGATAATTCTTTAACAATTGGAGTAATCATCCTACAAGGGCCACACCATTCAGCCCAGAAATCAACCAAAACAGGCTTGTCTGATTTCAAGACAACCTCTTCAAAATTCGCATCAGTAACTTCAATCAACATAGCAAATCTGTTTTCTTAATATGATTAATAATTTTAACTATTCTCGTATGTGTATGAAAGCACAAAGTTATCAAAAATAAGTTCTTTCATTCCAAAAATATACTTTTTTTCCATATGTGCCTAATATGCAAAGAACAACATTTAGGGCTATGCAATGTTCATTGTGACGTCGGGATGTTCTTCAATATACCGAACCAATTCATCGGATAAATCAATTCTCATTGTTCGAGACAGAAGTTGAACACTGTTTTTACTTTCGTTATCAATTACCTGGAATTTAAGCGTCACATTTCCTTCATTCTTATTCAAAAGAGCCGACATTTCAGTAATTAATTCCTGAGTGATGGACTTTAAAGGGACCTGTAAAGTAATGGTACTTACCATTTTCTCACGCAATTCGCTTAAAAAAGATATATGGTTGATCTTAACTTCTAATTCGTCTTTGTTGAACTTACGCTCTTGCACGCGGCCTTTCAGTATAATAAAATAACCTATCTCCAGATATGGCATGTACTCGGTGAAATCTTGACCAAAAAAGGCAAATTCATAAGAGCCGCTATAATCTTCAAGAGTCATAATGCCAAATGGATTTCCTTTTTTGGTTGTTCCTCTGCGCATGTTAACAACCATTCCTCCAAGGCTTATGTCACGACCTTTCATTGCTTCCAGATCTTCCAGTTGCTTTAGGTTGTTCTGGATGAAATGAGTTAGTTCCAACTTGTAGTCGTCGAGTGGATGGGCTGAGAGGTAAATGCCAATAAAGTCTTTCTCCTTGTTGAGCTTTTCAATGTTGGAGAAGGGTTCACAATTTGGCATATCAGGTTTTTTGATCTCCACCGCACCACCGATAGCTCCAAATAATGAGTTTTGCGAAGTTGCTAAATCAGCTTGATATCGGTTCCCGTAACGAATTAAATTCTCAATAAAAGCGGTATCTTCGTTAGGAAGAGGAACAAAAAACTGAGCCCTGTGATAATTGCCCAGGTTATCAAATGCACCTGCATAAGCCAGAGCTTCTATGTTCTTTTTATTAACAGTTGTAAGAGGAAGACGTTCTACAAAATCATATATATCCTTAAATGGGCCATTCTGTTCTCGTTCTTTGATAATGGCTTCTACAGCACCTTCACCAACGCCTTTGATACCGGCCATTCCAAATCGAATGGCTCCGCTTTTGTTTACAGTAAATTTACGGTAACTTTCATTTACATCCGGACCAAGAACCTCCATCCCCATATTACGGCACTCCTCCATGAAGTTAGTAATCTTGGTGATGTCGCTAAGGTTGCGACTTAATACACCAGCCATAAATTCAGCAGGATAGTGTGCTTTTAAATAACCGGTCTGGTATGCTACATAAGCATAACAAACGGAGTGTGATTTATTAAAAGCATAACTGGCGAAGGCTTCCCAGTCAGACCAGATCTTATCGATAAGCTTTTGTGGATCTTTATTGGTGGTCTTGCCATCTTTACATGCCTGAACAAATTCTTCACTGCCCAGACAGCCATCGATAAACTTGGTTTTTAGTTTATCCATCATGGCCATGATCTTTTTACCCATGGCTTTACGCAGTGAGTCGGAATCACCACGGGTAAATCCACCTAGTGCTCTCGACTGAAGCATTACCTGTTCCTGGTAAACTGTAATACCGTATGTATCCTTCAGATACGGTTCCATCATTGGGTGATCGTAAACAATCTCTTCCCTGCCATGCTTACGGGCAATAAATGATGGGATATATTCCATCGGACCCGGGCGGTATAATGCGTTCATGGCAACCAGGTCTTCAAACCGGTTAGGTTGAAGAGCACGAAGGTGCTTTTTCATCCCCGGAGACTCAAACTGGAAAATGGCTGTTGTCTCACCTCGACTGAAAAGTTTAAATGTTTCTTCATCTTCCAGATCCACATGATTGATGTCAACATCAATTCCCTTCGATAGTTTAATATTTCCCAGAACTTCCTTAATGATAGAAAGTGTTTTTAGGCCCAGAAAGTCCATTTTCAACAGGCCAATGTCTTCAACAAAACGGCCGTCGTATTGGGTGGTAAGCAACTCTTCACCTTTTGTTGGCATTACCGGGAGATGTTCTTCCAGAGGGTTTTTGCCAATCAGAACACCACAGGCATGCACACCGGTTTGCCGAACAGACCCTTCCAGAGCCTCTGCAAACTGCATGGTTTTTGCAATCAATGGGTTGGGTGAATCTTTTTCTTTTAGTAATTCAGGCTCCTCTTTATAAGCTTTTTTGAAACTCATTTTGGGTGCTTCCGGTACCATCTTGGCCAGTCTGTTTGCTTCCGACAAGTCCAAACGAAGAACACGGGCAACATCCTTTATCGAACTTTTGGTAGCCATGGTACCGAAGGTACAAATATGAGCTACCTTATCCTGTCCGTATTTATGGGTTACGTAATCCAGTACAGCCTGCCGACCATCGTCATCAAAGTCGATATCGACATCGGGCATTGATATTCGATCCGGATTCAGGAAGCGCTCAAACAGTAAGTCGTATTTAATGGGGTCAACATCAGTAATTCCTACGCAGTATGCTACGGCTGCACCGGCTGCCGAACCACGCCCCGGACCAACCAGTACACCATTGTTTTTTGCCCAGTTGATGAAATCCTGAACAATCAGGAAGTAACCAGGGAAACCCATCGTCTTGATCGTTTCCAACTCAAATTTAAGCCGGTCTGTTACATGCTCCTCCGGGTTATCACCATATCTTATTTTACATCCTTCAAATGTCAGGTATTCAAGATAATCGGATTCCAGCTTAATTGGAAGGACTTTGTCGTAACCACCTAACTTCTCATATCTTTCAGCACCAAATTCTTCAATTAAATTCTCTTCAGTATATTTTTTGCCATAGCTTTCGAGTGTTCCAAATTCTTTTGGGATATCGAAAGGTGGCATGATAGGATTGGCATTTAACTCAAAGTTTTCAACTTTATTGGCAATCTCAATGGTATTAGACAAAGCTTCCGGTATATCGGCAAACAGTTCGTTCATTTCCTGAGTGGTTTTGAACCATTCCTGTTTGGTGTAACGCATGCGTGTTGGGTCATCATAATCACGACCAGTGCTTAAACAAACCAATACGTCGTGTGCTTCGGCATGACCAGGTTCAACAAAATGAACATCGTTAGTGGCAACCAGCTTAACATTAAGTTCCTCTGCAAACTCGCGAAGCATTTTATTTACTTTAACCTGATTTTCCCATACGTCAATTCGTAAACGAGGATCATCGTTTTTATGACGCATCATTTCGAGGTAATAATCGTCGCCAAAAATATTTTTATACCAAAGGATTATTTCTTTTGCCTTATCAAAATTTCCGGCCATTATATTCTGGGCTACTTCGCCACCCAGGCAGGCACTTAAAGCAATTACTCCTTCGTGATATTTTTCAATCAGTTCTTTATCGATACGTGGCTTGTAATACATACCTGTAGTATGCGCAATGGATGTCAGTTTTAAAAGATTTTGATATCCTTTGTAGTTTTTTGCCAGCAGTATTATGTGGTGTCCACCGGCATCTGTCTTGTCATCTTTGCGCAAATGACCTCTTCGGGCAACATAAGCTTCCACTCCTAAAATAGGCTTTACTCCGGCTTTTGTGCAGGCAACATGAAATTCTTTAATGCCGAACATGCCTCCATGATCTGTTAGTGCCACAGCAGGCATGTTATCTTCCACAGCCTTGGCGGCCAGATCAGCTGTTTTGGCAGCACCATCAAGGATGGAATATTGTGAGTGAACATGAAGATGGACGAAAGAATGTGACTGAGCATTAGCTGCAGCTTCTTTTAATTTTCGTTCTTCCTCTTCGATGGAGATGTCATCAAAGGTATTAATCTTGAATGACTCATATTTAATTCCTGCTGGTTGAATGGGGGCCGGGTTGTTTTGTTTGAAAGCCTGAATCTGACCTTCAGACATCTGTAGTCTTTGGTTTGAAATAGCACCAATTCTTACCAGTTCAAGAAAACATCGGGTAGTATATTCAACGTCGGCAGCAGCATTGTGGGCCTCAGGAAATGGCTCATTAAAGAGCTTAATATGTAATTCAGTTAATGTCGGGGGTTTAATCGATCCGCTTTTATTGCGAAGTCCACAATACTCAGTACTCTCATCCTTGGTACACAAGCTGGGTGAAGTAGTCATTATCTCCTCCATTTCGCAACGAAGCAGTTCTGAACCAACTATGTTGATATCAAACTCAACGTTGTGCCCTATGATGAATTTAGCTTGTTTAATGTCTGTAATAAAATCTTCGAGAGCCTGTTTAAGAGGAACCCCTTTTTCATGAGCAATCTCATTGCTGATGCCATGTACAGCTATGACATCTTCAGGAATGGTAAAGCCATCGGGTGTGATCACATGGTTTTTGGCAAACAACAGATTTCCTTCTAGATCGTGACATTGCCAGGCCAGTTGAATCATTCTGGGCCAGTTGTCAAAATCGTTTAACGGAGCTTTAAACTTCTTGGGTAAACCTGTGGTTTCGGTATCGAATACTAAAAAATACATGCAACTACACTTATTAAAAATCCAACCTGATTGGCTTTATAGCCATACTGCGAAGTTACGTTTTTAGGCTGGAAAAGGAAGTTTATATTCTTCCATTTAGTCAACAGTTTATTCACAAGAGCTGTATAAAACTATATTTTAATGAATTATTGTGAATGAGGGCTTTGTGGAAATATTTTTATAGTGTATCTTTGCAGCCGCAAAACGAGTTTTTGCAATTGTTTAAATATTAAAACGTAATACTATGCCTGTAAAAATCAGACTGGCACGTCATGGACGTAAAAGGTATGCATACTACCACATCGTAGTTGCAGATAGCAGAGCTCCACGTGATGGAAAGTTCATTGAAAGAATTGGTTCTTACAATCCGAACACAAATCCTGCTACTATTAATTTGAACTTTGACAAAGCTCTTACTTGGCTTGCAAATGGTGCTCAACCAACTGACACTGCTCGTGCGATTCTTTCGTACAAAGGTGTGATGATGAAAAAGCACTTATTGGAAGGTGTTAAGAAAGGTGCTTTCGATGAGGCTGAAGCTGAAAAACGCTTCAATGCTTGGTTAACTGAGAAAGAAGGTAAAATCCAGGCTAAGAAAGATGGTTTGGCTAGTGCTAAAGCTGATGCTGATAAAGCTGCTTTGGACCGTGAGGCAAAAATTAATGCTGACAGAGCTGAATCTCTTGCTAAACAAAAAGCTGAGTTGGCTGCTGAAGCTGAAGCTGCTGCGAAAGCTGCCGCTGCAGAAGCTGCTGGTGAAGAAGCTCCTGAGGCTGAAGCTGAAGGAACTGAAGAAGCTGCTGAAGAGCCACAAGCTGAGTAATTCAGAACAACTTTTTCAAGAAATAGAAATGAGGGTGTCCAAAAACTAAACATCAGAACAACGTTAGTTTCAATTTGTAATAAAATATCATTTTATGTCACCCCTAAATCCCCTGAAGGGGACT
>JAFMVE010000059.1 GCA_025499705.1 Carboxylicivirga caseinilyticus | reverse complement strand
AGTGCCTGTTTTCGGGGTTTTGTTACACTTTTAAGATAGTGATAATTACTTAATTATCAAAGAAATAAATCAACTTCTGAATATCCCTAAAAAAAACCGGCCATCAGCCGGTTTTTTATTTCACCATTTTTATATAATGGCTTAGCTTCTTTTTTCTTTGATACGAGCTTTCTTACCGGTAAGTCCACGTAAGTAAAATAATCTTGCTCTACGAACTTTACCTTGACGTAATAATTCAACTTTCTCAATAAATGGAGAGTTGAATGGGAAAATTCTTTCCACACCAACGTTGTTAGAAATTTTTCTAACAGTGAATCTTTTGTTGTTTCCTTCTCCTTTAATCTGAATTACAACGCCTTTGAAAATCTGGATACGCTCTTTGTTACCTTCCTTAATTTTGTAAGATACAGCGATGCTATCTCCAGGACCGAAGTTTGGCAATTCAATACCACTCTCAAATGCGGCTTCAGCTACTTTAATCAAATCCATTTTTCCGTTTTTTATAGGATTAAACTTTCCCACGCAATATTACATGACTCCCTCGTTCAGTAAGAGATTACGTGAAATCGGCTGCAAAAATAGTGTATTATTGTCAAATAATGAAATAATTACATCTTATTTTTAGTTATTCTGCTTTTTCTTCTTTCTCAGATGTCTTTTTACGGTGAAAAAATTGTCCGATAAAGCTCTTGATGAATGACATAACGGGATTCAGCCATTCAGATACAAGAATTGGTACCAGCTTTGCAGGACTTAACATCATTGATAATTCAAGGTACTTTAATTGTAGTTTTTTTTCACTGTACTTTACCTGAAAGTAGAGCTTCATTTTTTCGTTCTCAAAATCTTCAAACGATTGTATATGGTCGTATCGATTGTTCGTTTTACTCATCATAATTGGTATAAGTTGGAAAAAATAAATTAATAACGGATTGTATTACCGGTTTCTCAACCAGTTTTTTGCGGAAAGCCATGAATAAAATTCCGATAATAAGATAAAATGCTGCAACTATAATAAAACCTAATCCTTGGCTGTCTAATATTTTCTCAAGCCAGAAAGCAATGGCTAAAGAGGCAAATAGTAATACAAAAAAGAAAAGGTAGAATAAAACCATTTTTATGAGTAACCCGGAAAGAAAACGTGAAATACTTTCAGCTGTATGTAGTTTTACCAGGTCAATTTGAGCTTTAACGTATTCCTCAAAATCGTTTCTAGCTTCTTTTAATTCGTCGCTCAGTTGTTCTTTCATAGATGTGTGTTGTAATAAAGAACCCCGGATTTTAGAGTTTCCGGGATTCTCAGGTTAAAAGTGTACATAATGTTTTGACGGCCGAATCTTTAGTTTGCTCCATGTGTTGGTTCCAATGTATTTCTGTATTCCTTAATTAAGGTTTCAATGCGATTCTCAAGGTCATGCATTTTTTTCTTCATCTCATCCTTTAATTCACCGCCTTTTACTTTAATTTTGTTACGTAGAGTATCCAATTCAGCTTCCATTTCTTTTAGTTTAGCTTTTAACTGATCGCGTGTCTCAGAGCCTTTTTGAGGAGCATAGAGCAACGCTAAAGAAGCACCTAGAGCAGCACCGGTTAACAAGCCTCCCAAAAATAATCCAGTATTTTTCATGGCATCAAATTTTAATAGTTAATAATGAATATAATATAATCATTATTCCCGACTATGTCAAACGAATTGATCTTTTAAAATAAGCCATTAATGTAAAAAACAAACACGATAAATTGTAACTTTACCCGAGGTTAACCTCAAAGCACTAATTATAGTAATGAGATCGAACAAAAATACTATTGATAAGAAGGAACGAGAACGAATACTAAGTCTTTATAAAGAGTTGCTTAGGTCTACATCAGCTTTTAGGTTGTCAAATGATGCACGTTTGATTAGAAAGGCTTTGAATGTAATGGTTGACGAAGAGAAACAGTTAAGCCGAAATAATGCAGGTGAATTATATTTAATAGAGTCACTTGAAGTAGCTTTAATTCTGGCTAAGGAAATAGGCTTGGGCCGAACAGCTGTTGTTTGTGCATTATTATACCAGCCTGTTCTTCAAAAAGAAATTACCGAAGAGGAAGTAAAACAAAACTTTGACGATCAGGTAGCCAATATTACTTCAGGGATGGTTAAGGTGGCAGAATTGTATGCGAAAAATACTTCCATCCGGAATGAAAACTTCAGAAAACTGATGCTGACCTTTGCTCAGGATATCAGAGTGGTATTGATTATTCTGGCTGATCGTTTGCGTTTAATGCGTAATCTGAACTTATATAGTATTGATGATCAACAACGAATAAGTGGTGAAGTAGGTTATCTGTATGCCCCTATGGCGCATCGTTTAGGGTTGTATGCTGTTAAATCAGAGATGGAAGACCTGGTAATGAAATATACTAATCGGGAGATGTATACTTTTATTGCCAAAAAATTAAATGAAACAAAAAGGGCACGAGATCAATATATCTATTCATTTATTAAACCTCTAAAGAAAGAGCTGGAGGAACTTGGATTAAAGTTTGAGATAAAAGGACGTACCAAAACAATACATTCTATCTGGAACAAGATTAAGAATCAGGATACTGAGTTTGAGCAGGTTTTTGACTTGTTTGCCATTCGTGTAATTTTAGATAGTAAGCCCAAAAATGAAAAAGCGGAATGCTGGCAGGTATATTCTGTTGTAACAGATAAATACCAGCCCAATCCAAGTCGTATGCGCGACTGGATTTCGGTTCCCAAGTCAAATGGATACGAATCACTTCATACAACTGTATTAGGTCCGGAGAATAAATGGGTAGAAGTTCAGATCAGAACAGAGCGAATGAATGAAGTTGCCGAAAAAGGTTTGGCGGCTCACTGGAAATATAAAGGTATCAAAGGTGAGAAGGGAATGGATGAGTGGTTGTCTAACGTTCGTGAGATATTGGAAAATCCTGAATTGAATGCTATAGATTTTATTGAAGACTTTAAACTGGACCTTTACGACGAAGAAGTCTTTGTTTTTACGCCTAAAGGTGATTTACGCCGATTGAGAAAAGGTGCAACCGTGCTTGATTTTGCTTTTGAGATTCATTCTGAAGTAGGTAAAAAGTGTGTAGGTGCAAAAATAGGAAATAAGAATGTGCCCATTAAGCATGTGCTTAAAAACGGTGATCATGTTTCCATAATGACCAGCAATAATCAGGAGCCAAAGAAAGATTGGCTGAATATTGTGGTTACTTCAAAAGCAAAAACAAAGCTGAAACAGGCTTTGCGCGAGATGCAATATAAAGAGGCTGAGATTGGCCGTGAGATGTTGATTCGACGATTAAAGAACTGGAAATTTGAGTTGAATGATCAGATGTTGAATCAATTGGTTAAATTTTTTGGTTTTAAATCCAATCATGATTTTATGCGTTCCATTGCTATGGAACAGCTTGATTTGGTACGTATAAAAGATTTTCTGGAAAAAGATCAGGCTAAGGAACAAGAGGATGAACGGGAGCGTAGTGCTGAGAACTTTGTGCCAACAGAAGAGGAGTTACCAGATGATGACGTATTAATGATAGATCGGAATCTTACCAATGTGGATTATAAATTGGCGAAATGTTGTAATCCGATTTTTGGTGATGATATATTTGGTTTTGTTGCAGCGTCTGGTGGCATCCGGATTCATCGACATACCTGTCCGAATGCCTATGATTTAAAAACCAAGTTTGGCTATCGGGTTGTACGCGCAGAGTGGACTACGGGTAATGATAATATGTACCAGGCAACCTTAAAAATAATCGGGAATGATGATATTGGTATCGTGACCAATATCTCACATGTAATAGCAAAGGAGCCTAAAGTAAAAATCAGGTCTTTATCAATTGATTCCAATGAAGGAACCTTTGAAGGGACTCTTACAGTATTTGTTGATAAACTGGAAAGTCTTAATCTGCTGGTAAAAAAAGTGAAGAATGTAAAAGGAGTTCATTCTGTTTCCAGAATTGGTACTTCTTAGTATGTGATAGCTTGATTTTTTCTTCTTAAAAGCGTACCTTTTATAAGAAAGTCCCGGTGTGGATTTGTTAGCTTGATAAATGTCTAACCTATTATAAACTTTGCTACCATGGAAGGAAAAATCATCACTTTAGTTGTGTTAACTTTTGAGCGTGCACATGTTCTGAAATCATTGCTCGAATCGGAAGATATTGAATGTTTCCTTGAAAATACCAATCTTATCCAGGGAGCTGTTTCTACAGGTGTTAAAGTCAGAATTCCTGAGGATGCATTGGAAGGTGCTCTTAAAGTACTGGAGAGCATGATGCAGGAGGAATTTAAATTGCCAACAAGAGAGCAAGTGCCTCCTCGTATTTTATTACCTGTCGATTTTTCGGAATATTCAAAAAAAGCTGCGATAATAGCTATAGACTGGGCAGCTGTTTTGGGTGCTGAACTGACTGTTCTCCATACATATTTTAATCCTATACTTAGTACCATGCCATTTTCAGATTCTTTTGCCTACGAAATGAATCTGGAAGATCTTGCCAGTGATTTGGAAGATAAGGCTATTGCAGGCATGAATAAATTTAAAGCTTTTCTCGATGAAAAGAATGAATTGTTGGGTGACAAAAAGATTACCATAAAAACAGAACTGGAGAAAGGCGTAGCTGAAGATGAAATAATAAGTTACAGTAAGGTTTATATGCCATTGGTTATAATAATGGGGACAAGGGGAAAAGATAAAAAAGTAGCTGATCTGATTGGAAGCGTTACCGCAGAAGTGGTTGAACGGGCAAAAGTTCCGGTTCTGGCTGTTCCCGAAGATTTTCATTATAAAGGCATCGATAAACTGAAGAATATACTCTATGCAACTGATTTTATGGATGGAGACTTTAAGGCTATTAGAATCCTTGAAAAAATTGCCAAACCATTAGACATGAAGGTTGTGTGTGCACATGTTAGTCCTAGAGATCATTTGGAGTGGGATGATGTGAAGTTGAAAGGTCTGAAAGAGCATTTTAAAAAGATTTACGGTGAAACTCATGTGGATTGTGATTTGATTGAACATGAAGATTTATATATAGCCCTTGAAAGTTATGTGAGAGAGAAAGATATTGATATTCTATCTTTTACACGACGAAGAAGAAGTTTGATCAGTAAACTATTCAATCCAAATATTGCAAAAAAAATGTTGTTTCACTCCAATACACCATTGTTAGTTTTTAATGATTGAATTTATTATTTTTAAAGGCAAATTAATGCCGTATGAAGAGCTTAAGAGCCGGTATTAAAATTACCGGCTTTTTAATTATTCTGATAATTGGGGGCCTTATAAAGGTTGATGCACAGTACAAAGTAGAAGGTAGAATCGTTGATGTAGGTTCTAGTTTTGAAGATGTATCTGTTGTAATAGAAACAAACGGCCTTAAAAAAGAAATTAATCTTTCCATTGACGGCGCCTTTGAGACTTATCTTCAAAAAAATAAAATATATCACTTTAGCTTTTTTAAACCTGACTTTGTAGCTAAAGTAATTGAGTTTTCAACCATAGTTCCGGATAATATTCATTTCGAGACGATTCAACCTTATTATTTACCAGTAAGACTATTTAAGACTTTTGAAGGAGTAGATACAGTGTTTTTTAAACAACCTGTGGCTAAAATACGCTTTGATGAAGAATTGTCCGATTTTGCTGATGACAGAGATTATTCTCTTAAAGTAAAGTATCACATTGATGAGATGCGTGCCGAGGCTGAAAAACAAAAAGAAAAGCCGGTTATAAAGAAGAAAAAGAAACCTGTAGAGGTATTAGAGGTAGTTGAGATTGATAAACCGAAAGTTCAGGAAGATACAGCTGTCATTATCCAGAAAGAAGAAAACTTTTCAATTGTTGGTTTACCTCCTTTGAAGGAATCTTATCCACAGGGAAGAACAGATGAGTATTTTGAAATGGAAGGAAGAAAGGTTGAAAGAACTATCTTTATGAACGGAAATGTGCGGAAAGTTTATTTTGTGGTAAAGCATCACTGGGGTGGTGTATTTTATTTTATCGATCAGGCTGAGATTGGTTACCGATGCATTTCTAAGAAAACCTATGAAAATTTATTAGCAAACAACGAGTTGGATAACAAATAAGATTGATGAAACATATAAGAGGATTTGCAAGTGATAATAATGCTAGTGTGCATCCAAAAGTAATGGAGGCACTTGTTAATGCTAACGACGGACATGCAATAGGATATGGTGGCGATAAAATAACTGAGAGGACACAACAATTATTTAAGAAGGTTTTCGGCAAAGAGGTGGAAACCTTTTTTGTGTATAATGGAACCGGTGCTAATGTTATTTCTATTCAGGCATTAACACATTCCTTTAATGCAGTTGTTTGTGCTCACACAGCACATATTAACGTTGACGAATGCGGAGCACCAGAAAAACTGTCGGGATGTAAATTATTGCCTATTACAACTAATAATGGAAAGATTACCGTTGAACAAATAAGTCAGTATATGCATGGTTTCGGGTTTGAACATCATGCACAGCCAAAACTGATATCAATTACGCAGGCTACTGAACTGGGAACAGTTTATACGATTGATGAGGTGAGAACAATAGCTGATTATGTCCATGGTTTAGGGTTGTATTTACATTTGGATGGAGCTCGTTTGGCTAATGCTGCAGTTGCTCTTGATTGTTCTTTAGCTGATATTACTTTTAATGCTGGTGTAGATGTGCTGTCGTTTGGTGGAACAAAAAACGGGTTGATGTTTGGAGAAGCTGTTGTTTTTGCCAATGCTCAGTTGGCTGATAATGTGAAATACATTAGAAAGCAAAGTACACAGCTCCATTCAAAAATGAGGTATACTGCAGCTCAGTTTGAAGCATTGTTGACGAATGATCTATGGAAAGAAAATGCCTCACATGCCAATATAATGGCCAGAAAACTGGAAACAGGAATAAGACAATTGAATAATGTTAAACTGACTCAGCCAGTAGACTCCAATGGCATCTTTGCGATTGTACCGAAAGGAACGATAGCTAAACTACAGGAAGAGTATTTCTTTTATATCTGGGATGAAAGTCGATCAGAAGTTCGCTGGATGACTTCTTTTGATACCCAGGAAGAAGATATAGAGGGTTTCCTTGAAGTGCTAAAGAGGGAAGTGGGATAGGTTTTAGTAATTAGAACTTAGGTTTTAGAAACTGGAAGTTAGAAAGCTGTTAGCCTCTGGCTAAAAAATATTCGGAAACGGTTCTTTATTGGTATGAGGTCATTATAGAACCGTTTCCATTTTAATGAAGTCTGTAAAATATTCAGACAGTCCCGTAGGGACGTTTGTAACAGCATAGTACTTTAGTGCTATGGAGAATTATAAAGCTGTCAATCAAAGGCCGGAGGCCTGTCTGTTAAAAAAAGGTTATAGGTTTTAGAAATTAGGATTTAGAGATAAGCCATTAACAAAAATATAGAGGAACAGTTTTTTATTTGTACAATGGTAATAAAGAACTGTACATTTTTCTAATAGCTAACTTCTAACATCTGGTGACTAACATCTAGACAATCTGTCATTCAAAACAATCAATTGTTGCCATTCTGGCTTAAATTAATCTTTGGTTTGATAATTGATATCTTATTATCAAATCATAAAATAAATCTATGACCAAAGCATCGGATATTGAATTGAAGAAACTAAAGACAGCTTTGGTGATTCCTTTATTTTTTCTGGTAATTACCTTTAGTGTTAAACTAATTGAAACACTCGAAGGATTCAGTTTTGTTGAATGGGGCGTGCGGCCACTATCAATTGAAGGTTTACCTGGTATTTTCTTAGCTCCTTTGGTTCATTCCGATTGGGATCATTTTTTTGCCAATGCGGTTCCTTTATTTGTTTTAGGAATATCGCTATTTTATTTCTATCGGGGAATTTCTGTTAAGGTCTTTATTTATATCTATCTGTTAACAGGTTTATGGGTGTGGATGGGAGCCCGGGATGCATGGCATATTGGAGCAAGTGGTGTAATATATGGTTTAGCCGCATTTCTGTTTGCAAGTGGTTTTCTTCGCAAATATATTCCCTTGATGGCGATATCGTTGATGGTGGTATTTTTATACGGTAGTATGATTTGGGGGATTTTTCCATTGCAAATGAATGTTCCATATTCATGGGAGTCGCATTTGTGGGGTTCAGTGGCTGGAATTGTGTTAGCCTTTATTTATCGTAAGCAGGGGCCACAGCGAATTATTAAAGAATGGCCCGATGAAGAATATGAATATCCATTCTGGGAAGTGGAGCAGAAGGAAAATCATTTAGATTCAAAATAAGGCGTTAAGGAAAGATTCTCTATTTGCAAGATGTATTTAAAGAGCCGTTCCTTAGTAACTCTGAATTGATATTATCTAATTAAAGAGATATTTATGAGATCAACTCGTTGGTGATAAAATATAATTATCACAATATCAATTAATTGATGGTGTTGTTTATCGAGATTAAGTGATTGATCTTAGGTGTTATGTAAGTAAACTACTGCCTACTGCCTAAAAATCTAACCAACTATTAACAGAGAAGACTCAATATAATTTGTTCATATCAAAATCTTTTTTGCATCTTTACACGTCTTTTAAAACGAGGAATGATTAAGCGACAAAATACAGAAATGAATTACCTGAGGCTGCTAAGCGTAACCATGATGATTACTGCAGCCTATGTGGCCGATGCCGAAGTGCAGGAAGGTCGCTGGCAGGCATTTCAAAATGTTCGTGAAATCATTTTAGATCAGATCCATCAGATCAATCCATCGTCTGCTGAGGAAGGTATTGAGTGGGAGATGGCTCTTGAGGTAAAATCCAATCTTAATTTATCCTCAGTTTTATATCAATTACCCGAGGTACAAGACTTCTTTCTTGAGGTATTATCTGTACAGAAAAAATTGCTGGTCAATCAATTAGTTACAACGTCTGTTTGTCATGAACAACAGAATCTTTGTTATCAATTGGTTGAATTTACAGAACTTAATTATCATCTTCAGCTATCGGTTTACGATGCAATTCGCCCTGTAAGAGCTGGTCCTGTTGCATAACTTCTTTATTATGGTCTCTAAATTTAGAGTACTATAGATTCATTTTTTATTTCAAAAAACAATTTAATACTATACAAAATGGCAATAGCTAAGTTTCTGTCAAAACTTATTGGAAATAAGTCGGACAGGGATATGAAGGAAGTGGCACCGATTGTAAAAAAGATCAAAGAGGTGTATCCACAGATTGAGAAGTTAACCCACGATGAGTTACGTCAGAAATCACAAGAATTAAAAGCCCAGATTCAGGGTGCTATCAAGGCAGATGAAGATAAAATTGCTGATTACAAGCAACAGATCGAAGAAGGAAAGATTGCTGTTTCGGAGCGTGAAAAGATATATAACGAAATAGATAAGATTGAGAAAGATATTTTGGTTAAGCTCGAAGAGGCTTTAACCGAAGCTTTGCCAACTGCTTTTTCTATAATAAAAGATACGGCTCGTCGTTTAAAGGAAAACGAGACCATCGAAGTTACTGCTAACGATTTCGACCGTGATTTGGCGGCTTCGAAAGATTTTGTAGAGATTAACGGCGATAAAGCTACTTATTATAATACTTGGTTAGCTGGAGGAAATCAGGTAACCTGGGATATGGTTCACTACGATGTGCAGCTGATTGGTGGTGTTGTACTTCATAACGGTAAAATTGCCGAGATGGCAACCGGTGAAGGTAAAACATTGGTAGCTACACTACCTGTATTTCTTAATGCCTTAGCTGGTCGTGGAGTGCATGTTGTTACTGTGAACGACTACCTGGCAAAACGTGACTCGGAGTGGATGGGACCTATCTATCAATTCCACGGTTTATCGGTTGATTGTATCGATAAGCATCGTCCGAACTCATCAGAACGTCGTGCAGCGTATAAAGCAGATATCACATTCGGTACCAACAATGAGTTTGGTTTCGACTATCTTCGCGATAACATGGCTATTTCGCCTGATGATTTGGTACAGCGCGTACATCATTATGCCATTGTCGATGAGGTTGACTCGGTATTGATCGATGATGCCCGTACTCCTTTGATCATTTCTGGTCCTGTACCTAAAGGAGATGATCAATTGTTTGGTGATTTAAAGCCAAAAGTGGAAAGTATTGTTGAAGCACAACGAAAGCTGGTTACTCAGGTCTTGGCTGAGGCTAAACAAAAACTGAAATCCAATAATAAGAAAGAAGCTGAAGAAGGTTCATTGCTGTTATTGCGTGCTTTTAAAGGTTTACCAAAGAATAAGGCAATCATTAAGTTTTTGAGTGAGCAAGGCGTAAAAGCCAGCATGCTTAAAACTGAGAACTATTATATGCAGGAGAACAATAAGAACATGCATATAGTAACCGATCCATTGTATTTTGTTATTGATGAGAAAAACAATTCGATAGAATTGACCGAGAAAGGTCTGGATTTAATCACTGGTTCATCGGAAGATCCGGAATTTTTTGTATTACCTGATGTGGGTTCGGAGATTGCAACATTAGAGAAATCAGATGTTTCTGATGAAGAAAAAACAACTAAGAAGGATGAAATTCTTCAGAATTTCTCAATCAAGTCGGAGCGTGTTCATACTATCAACCAGTTATTAAAAGCCTATACTTTATTCGAAAAAGATGTAGAGTATGTGGTGATGGATAACAAGGTGAAGATTGTTGATGAGCAGACAGGTCGTATTATGGAAGGTCGTCGTTACTCTGATGGTTTACACCAGGCAATTGAGGCGAAGGAACGTGTAACTGTTGAAGCGGCTACTCAAACATACGCTACCATTACCTTGCAGAACTACTTCCGTATGTATCACAAACTGTCGGGTATGACAGGTACTGCGGAGACAGAAGCAGGCGAGCTTTGGGATATCTACGAATTGGATGTGGTTGTTATTCCAACTAACCGTCCTATTTTGCGTGATGACCGTGAAGATATAGTTTATAAAACGAAGCGTGAAAAATACAATGCTGTAATCGAAGAAGTAGTTAAACTGGTTAACGACGGACGTCCTGTATTGGTGGGTACTACATCGGTTGAAATTTCGGAATTGTTAAGCCGTGCCCTGAAGATGCGCGGTATCAAGCACAACGTATTGAACGCGAAAATGCACCAGCGCGAGGCTGAGATTGTGGCTGATGCAGGTCAGGCAGGTATTGTTACCATTGCAACTAACATGGCTGGTCGTGGTACGGATATCAAATTAACTAAAGAAGTGAAAGATGCGGGTGGTTTGGCCATTGTGGGTACAGAGCGTCACGAATCTCGTCGTGTCGACCGTCAGTTACGTGGTCGTGCAGGTCGTCAGGGAGATCCGGGTTCTTCTCAGTTCTTTGTTTCGTTGGAAGATGATTTGATGCGTTTATTTGGATCAGACCGTATCGTTAAATATATGGACCGTCTTGGGTTAGAAGATGGTGAGATGATTCAACACAGCATGATCACCAAATCTATTGAACGTGCACAGAAAAAGGTTGAAGAAAACAATTTTGGTATTCGTAAACGATTGCTTGAGTATGATGATGTGATGAACTCACAACGTGAAGTAATCTACACCAAACGTCGTCATGCGTTGTATGGTGAGCGTATCCAGGTTGATATTTCTAATATGATGGCCGATACATGTGCCGACATTGTAGAAGAGTATCACGCTGATGCAGATTTTGAAGGATTCAAAATGGAATTGATCCGTGTATTCTCTGCTCAACCTCCATTTGCTGAAGAAGAATTCCTGAAAGGTAAAACAGATGAATTGGCTGTTGAGCTGTTCCATAAGATGTGGGATGCTTATCTGCGTAAGAGTGATATGATTGCTAAACAGGCTCATCCGGTTATCAAAGATGTTTATGAAACAAAATCAGAGATGTATAAAAACATTGTGGTGCCAATCAGTGATGGACAAAAAGTTTATCAGATCACCACAAATCTGAAGAAAGCATACGAAACAGAATCAAAGGAACTGGTTCGTTCATTCGAAAAAGCATCAATGTTGGTAACCATTGATGATGCATGGAAAGAGCACTTGCGTGAGTTGGATGATTTGCGTACTGCGGTACAGAATGCAAGTTACGAACAAAAAGATCCACTATTGATTTATAAGTTTGAATCGTTTAACCTGTTTAAGGCAATGATCGGACGCAACAATAAGTCGGTTGTATCGTTATTGGCAAAAGGACATATTCCTATTCAGAATGCAGATGGTGTTCATGAAGCACAGGAACGCAAGCGTCAGGATTATAGTCGACTACAGACCCGTAAGGATGAGTTTAGTCGTGGTGGTGGAAATGGTCAGTCACAAGCACCAAAGAAACCAGAGAAGATTGAACCTGTTAGGGTAGAGAAGAAGGTGGGTCGTAATGAGCCATGTCCTTGTGGAAGCGGCAAGAAATACAAACAATGCCACGGTAAAGGCGAGGCGTAAATATTGGTATTAAGATAAAAGTAAATAGCCTGCCTGATGGCAGGCTTGTATCAAAACCTGATCAATCAGTCATGATACTTTATACTTGATACTAAAATCTTGAAAATATAGATATGATACTAAATTATATTCACTGGAACGTAGATCCTGAAATTTTTCATCTGGGCTTCTTATCGGTTCGATATTACGGACTATTTTTTGCCATTGCCTTTATGCTGGGTTATTACATGATGGAAAAAATGTTCAGGTCAGAAAAACTGAATGAAGCATGGCTTGAAAAGCTTTTTATGTATGTAGTGATAGCTACTATTGTAGGAGCTCGTCTGGGGCATGTTATCTTTTATGGTTGGGATTATTATTCGGAACATCCGGGAGATATTATTAAAGTTTGGGAAGGAGGCCTGGCCAGTCATGGAGGGGCAATCGGTATTTTAGTTGCTTTGTATTTTTACTCTAAGAAGGTGACTAAAAAAAGTATGATCTGGACCCTCGACAGGTTGGTTATTCCGGTTGCATTAGCAGCCATGTTTATTCGTTTGGGTAACCTCATGAACTCTGAGATTTATGGACATGCAACGGATGTTCCATGGGCATTTCAATTTATTGAAAATATGCATGCATGGGTTGATGGAGCAGAACCAATTTATTCCAAACCTTCGCATCCAACGCAGATATACGAAGCTCTTTGTTATTTGTTTACTTTTGTTGTATTGTTCTTTGCCTATTGGAAAACCAAAGCAAAAGAAAAACAAGGATTGTTATTTGGTATTTTTCTAATCGGAATTTTTATGTCTCGTTTCTTTATCGAATTTGTAAAAAATAATCAGGAGAAATGGGAAGAAGGAATGACACTGAATATGGGACAATGGTTAAGTATACCTTTTGTAATTGCAGGTATTTACTTTATTTATAAAGCAGTGAAGAAATAAGTTTGTAATTAAGTTTTGGTAAATAAAGTTGAGGTATAAACTATTGACTATTAATCAAAAACTAACAAACTAAAATTATATTGTTTTTACTTTAGGGCCGTAGTTGTAATGACTTCGGCCTTTTTTTGTATTTTAGCCTTTCAAGTTTAGAAAAGATACCTTACTTCCTGCTCCGATTCGTTGAAAAGTCTGTATAGAGGACCTTTTAAGTATTACATAATAGTTTAAATCAATTAAGAATGAAAAAAATTGGTATTGGTTTATGTCTTGTTGTGCTATTGGGAAGTTGTGGCCTTTCCGGTAAGAGCGATAAGAAATTACCACGCGTAGCCATTGCCGGACTGGCAATCGAATCAAGTACATTTTCCCCGGCGCAGTCAGATGTTGAAGCCTTTCGTACGCGCAGAGGTGATGAAATTTATTCGTACTATACATTTATGGATGCTGATTCATCAGCGCGACAAAGGGCAGAATATTTTCCAACCTTACGCGGACATGCTATTCCGGGAGGAATTGTTACTCGCGATGCGTATGAGACTCTTGTGACTGAAACGCTGGAGCGATTGAAGAAAGATCTTCCTTACGATGGATTGTTCTTTGATATTCACGGGGCTATGAGTGTGGTAGGCTTGGATGATCCGGAAGGTGATTTTATCGAAAGAGTTCGTGAGGTGGTTGGTTATGAATGTATAATTTCAACCTGTATGGATTTGCATGGAAATGTGTCGTGGCGTTTGGCAGAGAATACTGATCTGATGACTTGTTATCGTTTGGCTCCTCATGAAGATTCTATGGATTCAAAACGTCGTGCTTTGGTTAATCTTTTAGACCGGTTGGAAAGTGGTAAAGGAAAACCAGCTTATAAAGCGTGGATACCTGTACCTATCCTGCTGCCAGGCGAGAAAACAAGTACCCGTATTGAACCGGGTAAGAGTTTATATGCAAAAGTACCAACAATTGCCGATCAGGAAGGTGTGGTTGATGCAGCCATCTGGGTTGGATATGCCTGGGCTGACGAACCGCGCAATCGTGCATATGTAATGGTAGTGGGTGACGATAAGACTAAAGTCACTGAAGGAGCTGAGTATTTGGCAAAATCCTTTTGGGATGTTAGGAAACAGTTTGAATTTGTGGCTCCTGTAGCTTCATTGGAAGAGAGTTTGGATATGGCTGTTAAAAGCGACAAAAAACCTTTTGTTATTAGTGATATGGGGGATAATCCTACAGCAGGAGGAGCAGGTGATGTTACCTGGACGTTGACAGAGATATTGAAAAGGCCAGAATTTAAGAAAGCGAATGGTCCACATATGATTTATGCTTCAATACCAGGGCCTGATTTTGTTGCTAAAGCACTTGAAATTGGTGAAGGAGGAAAAATTGACGCTGTTGCAGGAGCAAAGGTTGATAGCCGTTTTGCACCACCAGTTCAATTAAAAGGAACTATAAAAAAGATTGTTCAGGGTGATAAAAATGCAGATGTAGAGGTTGTTGTTCAGGTAGGAAGTGTTGATGTAATTGTTACCGGAAGACGTAAACCTTATCATTATGAGCATGATTTTACCAACCTGGGATTGTATCCTCGCGAAGCTGATATTTTGGTTGTTAAGATTGGATATCTTGTGCCGGAATTATATAATATGCGTGGTGACTGGATTATGGCATTAACGCCGGGTGGAGTCGATCAGGACCTGGAACGATTGGGTTATAAGAGAATTCATCGTCCAATGTTTCCTTTGGATAAAGACATGGAAGATCCGGATTTAAGTGCACAGCTGGTGCCTGTCTCGGGTTCAGAGATATAAAGTTTTTTGTAAGGAACGGTTCTCTATTAGGAAGATGCAAATAAAGAACCGTTCCCTATAAGACTCATTAATCACCAAAATGTTTCATTTTAAATCTTCTAAGGATTGGTTTTCTTTTTAGATGATGGTTATACAGAACTGTTCTCTATCATACTTGATCACTCCAAAATCAGTTTGTTTCTTTCCTGATGAAGAACATCATGATAATTTATAAATTGCTCCCTTCCTTCGAAAATATTCAGCACCAGTTCTCGGTTTACCTTTGTTTTAGTATTTGATATCAGTGAGTTATATGAGCTGAAAAGATAATTTTTGAAATCAGTACATAACTGATGTTTTTTAGGATTGTAATGGGTGTAAAATATTAGGTATTTTAAATAGTTATCATTGTTTATTTCAAGGCGTTTGAACTTTGCATCAAACAGATTACTCACAAAACCTTCCTGTTTATTTATGGACATGGCATAGGATACAAAGAGACTCTTAAAATGTGATGTGATTCTCTTTCTGTAGCCTGATTCATTCTCATTGTTCAGATCTTTTGTGCGGATAATTAAATGAAAATGATTGAATAGTAGGCAATAAGCTAAAATGTCGACATGTTTATGTAAATTCTTGTCAATCAGTTTTAAAAAATAATGATAATTTGCTGTTGAATAAAAAATGGCCTTTTTATTTGAACCTCTGTTAAAAATATGATAGTATTTCCCGGGTAAAATTGGAGTTGTGGTTTTAATCGAAGGCATGTTATTAATTAGTTGGAAGAATTAATTACTAATTGAAAGATACGAATAAAGAGTTATTTATCAATGATGATTTTGGGAACGGTTCTCTTGTAACAAGACGGCAATAAAGAACCGTTCCTTAATAATATATTTAAACATCCTTCCTCATCCGTTGTTGGTTTAAAAATATCTATTTTTGCAGCCTCAAAACAAAACATGCAAGCACTAAATAATTTAAACCAAACCGAAAAGAAAGCCTTTAGATATCATATCTTCTACAGTGTAATGGAAGGTGTGGCTAACGGAGCCCTGGTGTTGAATGAGTTTATTTTCATTAAATCTTTACAGGGTTCGAATGTACAACTGGCTTTCTTGTTCCAGTTCAGTATGGTGGTGTTTCTGTTTGCCATGTTGGCCAATGAAATAATGCGCCGTTACTCCAATCGTAAAAAGTTTCTCAGAATTTCGGGTATTATAACGCGTTTACCTTTGGTGGGATTTGCCCTGTTTCCGAATGTTCATGGTAAAGGATTGGATCCAATTTATCATTACCTCTTTTTGGCTGTGTTTTTGTTGTTTTACACCTCAAAAATTACGGTGATACCTTCTATTAATCAGTATTTAAAAGGTAACTATAGGCACGAGAACTTTGGAAAACTATTTGGGTATGCCACTACAGTTAACAAAGTGGCCATCATGTCGTCTACGTTTATAACCGGTTTATTGCTCGACATTGATCCCAATTCATATAAATGGTTTTATCCATTGGTTGGAATTTTTGGTGTTGTTTCTGTTTTTCAGCTTACTAAAATGGAATTTGTCCAAAATTTTCAGATTCCTACCAAACCATTGTGGTCAGCAATTGGTGGTTCTTTTCTAAGAATCTGGCATATCTTAAAGTTTAATAAACCGTTTCGTCATCTTGAATATGGTTTTATGATGTATGGTTTTGCCTGGATGAGTACACATGCGGTTATTACCATTTTTTACAAAGAGGCTCTGGATTTAAACTATTCATCTGTTGCGTTCTATAATAATGCTTTTAATCTGGTTGCAATTATTTTTTTACCCCTGTTTGGTAAACTGATTGGTACGCGTGATCCTCGCAGGTTCGCTATAATAACTTTTGGAGCTTTGATGTTATTTATCTTGTTTACAGGTTTAACAGAGTATGTTCAATTCAATACTGAAATACTGGGTATTAAAATCTATTATATGCTTCTGTTAGCTGTATTCTTCAATGGTATATTTATGGGAAGTATGCCCATTTTGTGGGGAATAGGCAGTAGCTATTTTTGTAAATCTGATGAAGCAGCCGATTACCAATCTGTACATTTATTTCTTACAGGTTTAAGAGCTTCAGTTGCACCTATCATCGGTATTCAGTTATATGAGTTGTTAGGTTTCAGCACAACATATGGTTTTGGAATAGTATTTCTTACGTTAGCAATTCTATTTATGATCTACTCTGAAAGAAATTTTCCAAGAAAGTAGAAAAATCAGATTTGTATTGTACTAAAATGTTAGTTGGAGGTATGTATTCTACTTTTTTGTTGAATGCGCCTTATTAATAGTTCTAGTATGTATCAGAAAATAAGTGTTGTAGTTTTTTGTTCTGATTTGTGGCATTGTTTCTGTTGACTTGTGATTAAAAATCAGGAAATGTAATGCGTAACCAAAAAAACAGAGAAGTACTGATCTTCTTAAAAGAAAGTGAACTGGCCGACAAGCGTTTTTATATTTTTCAGAATGAGTTGGGGGAATTGAGGGCAGTGGAGACTGTTAAGTTTAATCTTACAGAATTGAATCCGGGAGATAAACTGTCTGCAGAGGTTTTTCATAAAGGATGCGCAGGTCGAGAGATTCAGCAAATTACAAAAATGAACGATTGCAAATAAAAAAGCAGCCTACCAATAAATTGATAAACTGCTTCAACTACAGGTTAGTTTTAAAAATTATTTCTTCTTAAAAAGAAACACTGTTCTGCGCTGGGCATTGGGTGTACCAATAATATTATTGATATAGTCTTCTTTTTCAGTCATTTCATCGCTGCGTTGTATGAATCCTTTGCCTTTAGGCATACAATATGACCATGATCCTGATTGAGAACAGTCGCTCCATGAATCAACCAATACTATGGTATGACGTTCAACTGAGATGATGGTGTATTCATATTTCTTAGCCAGGTCAAATACTTACTTAGCATTTGAATTGTTTATAACAAGCATCGTATCGGCCTGATGAGCTGCAAGCTGATTAATGTTGGCAATGGGCCTGTCAGCATTAAGCTTTGCTTCAGAAAGGTTTAATACTTTGCTAAAGAATGTGCTTACTTTTTCTGCATTCGTTTGTGCATTTAAATACCCTGGTATCATCACTCCAATGAGTATTAAAAGTCTGAATAGTTTCATAGGTTGTTTTATGTATGTTTATCTTTCCGTTCATAAGTACGCGAGTAAAGCCAAAAAGTTATAAAAACCTTAATTTAGCTATGCTGTTTGAACATTTTAGTATCTTGTTGTTTCAAATGGAGAGATAAACCCAAAGAAAAAAATGATGAAGAAGTTATTATCGATAGTTCTAACTGTTTTGGTTGGTTTGAATGCCTGTGTTCAAACTAAAAAAGACTCTGAAATACAGGGAAGTGTTTTTTATCTTGGAACCTATACCGAGGGGGAAAGTGAAGGAATATATAAGTATTTACTTGATGATGAAGGTGTAATTCAAGCAAAGGGCTTAATGGCTAAGGCCGATAATCCTTCATACCTGGCTTTTAGTAAAGATAGAAAGGTGCTCTTTGCTGTTGACGAAGTTAACAGAGACAGTACAGGAGAAGTAAGGTCCTACAGTGTTGGTGAAGATACACTGCAGCTGATTTCAGTTACTTCCAGTGGAGGAGCGCATCCTTGTCATATTAGTGTTAGTGATGATGGTCAGATAGTTGTTGCCAATTACACTGGAGGTAACCTGGGATGGCTTTCGGCAACCAAGGATGGCTTGCTCTCTAATTTATTGTCAGTTACACAGCACGAAGGGTCTGGTCCAACAGATCGTCAGTTGGTACCTCATGCACATTCGGCCTGGTTTGTTGGTGATGAAGTGATTAGTTGTGATCTGGGAACGGATGAGTTATGGATTTATGACAAACTATTCAATTTAAAACAAAAAGTGGCCATGACTCCGGGTGCAGGTCCTCGTCACCTGTGTGCTCACCCTAATGGGGAATGGCTATATGTTGTAAATGAATTAAACAACACGGTTACCAGGGTGGCAATGGAAGGTGGGCAATGGGAAGCAGCTGAAAGTATCAGTACCTTGCCTGATGACTTTGAAGGAGATAGTTTTTGTGCTGATATTCATATTTCTTCTGATGGAAGATTTGTTTATGCTTCAAATCGTGGTCATAATAGTATTGCAATTTTTTCAGTGGGAGCAGTGGGAGATTTAAGCTTGCTTGCAAATGAATCAGTCAGGGGCGATCATCCACGAAATTTTGTATTATCGCCTGATGAAAAGTTCTTGTTGGTTGCTAATAAAAATACACAAAACATAGTGGTGTTTAATAGAAATGCCGAAACCGGGTTATTAACGTTTGTGAGTGAAATCAATGCTCTTTCTCCGGTTTGTATTTTGTTTGAATAACGACTTTCACACCGGGTGCGACTTCAAGTCGCGCCCGGTGTGAAAGTCGTTATCCGATTTATTATATCCTTAAGCTATGAACTTCGAAAAAGGTCATCTTTACCATATCTATAATCAGGGAAATAATAGGCAGGATATCTTCTTTAAATCCGAAAACTACCTGTATTTTCTCCAGAAGATACGAACTCATCTGTTACCCTATTGCGATGTTCTGGCCTGGTGTCTGATGCCAAATCATTTTCATTTAATGGTAAGGGTTAATTGCCTGGAGGTTGAGTTTACTGCTAGTCCAGGCGCGACTTTAAGTCGCACCCGGACTGATTCACTTCAAAAATCCATTGGAATTCTTTTGGCTTCATATACAAGGGCTATTAACAAACAGGAGAAACGAAGCGGCTCTCTGTGGCGAAAGGAAACCAAAGCCGTATGCCTCACTTGTCCCAATGGCATTGCTCCATCATTTTACAATACCAATGCCGGAGCATTAATTAACATAGAACAACCAGAGGAGCAATATCCGCAACAGTGTTATTCATACATCTTAAATAACCCTGTAAAAGCCGGCCTGGTTAGCAGGGCTATTGATTGGGAATATTCATCGGCAAGGGATGTTACTGGCTGGCGTAAGGGAAGTCTTATTAACCAGGATGTTATTGAGGAGTATGGTTTGGTTTTTCCTATCTAATCTATTCGGGGTGCGACTTCGTACCTAAGGAACTGTTCTCTATTTGCAAGACGTTAATAAAGAACCGTTCCCTTGGCAATAAATCATTTTCGGAGTTTCTCCAGGGTCCGACTTTGAGTCGCGCCCTGGATCACTCATAATTAACCATTCACCATTAACCATTCCCGATAGCTATCGGGCTTTTCCTTTTGCCTTTTAACTTTCTGGGCTATCTTTGCATGCTTAAAAACTAATAAGATGACTTCACAAACAATGTATTATATAATTCTGGCCATTTTGGTTGTTCAGTTTGTATTTGATCAATGGATGGAATGGTTAAACAAAACCCGCTGGCAAGCCAACTTACCTGCTGAGCTGGAAGATATTTATGATGCTGAGAAATACAGCAAACAACACGAATACCGAAAGGCTAATTATGGGTTTGGTGTGTTAAGTGATGTATTCAGTTTTGTGGTAATGATTGTTTTTCTGATGGCCGGAGGGTTTGCACTAGTTAATGGCTGGGTGATGAACTGGAGTGATAACAGCATTGTTCAATCGTTGCTTTTCTTTGCTGTAATAGGCTTTGGCTCCAGCATAATTGGTATCCCTTTTAGTATTTACGGAACTTTTGTTATTGAAGAACGCTTCGGGTTTAATAAAACGACCCCTAAAACGTTTGTATTGGATATATTTAAATCGATGTTGGTTACAGCTTTGATCGGTGGACCATTACTGGCTGTTATCATGTGGATTTATTCAGTTGCCGGATTGTATTTTTGGCTATACGCCTGGATGGTTTCCAGTGTCTTTATGATTTTTATGACCATGTTTTATACCTCACTGATATTGCCTTTATTCAATAAGCAAAAACCATTGGAAGATGGCGAATTGCGCGATGCTCTTGAAGCATTCTCGAAAAAAGCAGGTTTTAAGCTCGATAATATTTTTGTGATGGATGGCTCAAAACGCAGTACTAAGGCAAATGCCTTTTTCAGTGGATTGGGAGCCAAAAAGCGAATTGTTCTTTATGATACCTTGATTAATGATTTACAAACCGATGAAATTGTTGCCGTATTGGCCCATGAAGTGGGGCATTATAAGTTAAAGCATACCTTGTGGGGAACGCTAACAGGAGTATTTCAAACAGGAGTTATTCTGTTTGTTTTTGGTTTAGTGGTAGGTTCTCCTTTGCTATCTCAGGCGTTAGGAGTGGAGGAGCCCAATTTTCATATCGGAATGCTGGCTTTTGGTTTATTGTATTCCCCTGTTTCGTTTGTAACCGGTATTATCATGTCAGTAGTTTCGCGTAAAAACGAATATGCAGCAGATGCTTATGCAGCCGGATTTCAATTGGGTGATCATTTGATTAGTGGTCTAAAAACCATCTCAGTAAATGCCTTGAGTAATTTAACTCCGCATCCTTTGTATGTATTCTTTCATTATTCGCATCCGCCATTGCTGGAGCGCATTAAAGCAATTCGAAATCTAACTTCTAATCACTAGCATCTAACTTCTAAAGTCATGAATCTTGAAATAATAACCATAGGGAACGAGTTGTTGATTGGTCAGGTGATTGATACCAACTCGGCATGGATGGGGCAGCAACTGAATATAGCAGGTTTTGATATTACCCGGATCACTTCTGTTCAGGATACCGAGGAGGCTATCAGATCCAGTCTGGATGAAGCCTTAAGCAGGGTAGATGTTGTTTTGATGACCGGGGGGCTGGGGCCAACCAAGGATGATATTACCAAGCAAACCTTAGCCGATTATTTCAACTCAGAACTGGTTTTTAATCAGGAAGTTTATGATAATGTTTGTGAGTTGTTAAAGGGGCGTGTTAAGAATATCAATGAATTAAATAAAGGTCAGGCTTATGTGCCTGATAAATGTACGGTAATTAATAATCCGGTTGGAACGGCTCCGGTAATGTGGTTTGAGAGGGATGGCAAAGTGGTTGTTTCAATGCCCGGGGTGCCTGGCGAAATGAAACATGCCGTAAGCAACGAAATTATACCCCGTTTAAAAAGTAAATATCCAACCATTCATATAATTCATAAAACCGTTTTGGTTTTTAATATTCCAGAGGCTGTTTTAGCTGAGCAATTGAGTGGTTGGGAAGAATCGATACCTGATTATATTTCATTGGCTTATTTGCCTTCACCAGGTAAAATACGTCTGCGTTTAACAGCTAAGACAAAGGATGAAGCGAAGGCTCATAAAGATGTTGATCAACTGGTTAAAGAGCTTTACCCTATTGTAGGAGATAATATTTTCGCTGAAGAAGATAAATCTATTCAGGAATTGTTGGGAGAGTTACTTAAAGAGCAAGGTCGGACCATAGCCACGGCTGAAAGTTGCACGGGTGGATATATTGGTCATTTGCTAACCAGTATTCCTGGAAGTTCAGCTTATTTCAGAGGTGGGATTATTGCCTATGAAAATGAGATAAAAGAAAAGCTATTGGGGGTTCATAAAGAAGATCTCATTCAAATTGGAGCCGTTAGTCAATCGGTAGTTGAACAAATGGCTCAAGGGGCTAGGAAGGCTCTTGGTACTGATTATTCTATTGCTACATCAGGTATTGCCGGACCCGATGGCGGTACTCCTGATAAACCTGTAGGGACTGTATGGATTGCAATTGCGGGTGATTTTGGAGTTGTCAGTCAGAGATATCAGTTTGGTAAAATGCGTGACAGAAATATTCAACGATCAGCGGATACGGGGATGGTTATGTTATATCGGAAAATTAAATAACATTAATAATTGTAATTCAATATATTGTTTATTCCTATCTAAATCTAAAATAGAGGTAAATTAGAATGGTTGAAAAAATAAAAAGCATTAAAAAATTAAAAAACAGAATATTTATAGTCAAAGTATTTGTGTAATTGTAGAAAAATGACTTATTTTGCGCTCTGTTTGAAAAATGTATCCGAAAAAAACTGTTGAGAGATGTCAAGAGTATGTCAAATAACTGGTAAATCATTCATGGTGGGAAATAATGTTTCTCACTCGAAGAGAAGAACCAAGAGAAGATTCGATATTAATCTTTTCAAGAAGAAGTTTTACTTGCCTGAGGAAGACCGTTGGGTGAGTCTGAGAGTGTCTGCAGCTGGATTGCGCATGATCAACAAGGTTGGTTTAAATGCTGCTTTGAAAGGTGCTAAAGAAAAGGGATTTATTACAAACTATTAATAAAGGGAGTAAAAAATGGCTAAAAAGGCAAAAGGTAATCGCATACAGGTAATTCTTGAGTGTACTGAACACAAAGAGAGTGGACAACCTGGAACTAGCCGCTACATTACCGTAAAAAACAGAAAAAATACTCCTGATCGTATGGAGTTAAAAAAATATAATCCAATTTTGAAGCGAGTAACTTTACATCGCGAAATCAAATAAAACTGATTAACCATGGCAAAGAAAGCAGTTGCATCGTTGCAAAAAGGTGAAGGTAAAGGTCACACTAAAGTGATCAAAATGGTAAAATCTGAAAAAACCGGAGCTTATACATTCCGTGAAGAGATTGTACCTAATGAAATGACCAAAGAGTTTTTCAATAAATAAGGTTGAATAACCGTAAAACATAAAAGCTTCCTTTTGCGAGGGAGCTTTTTGTGTTTATCTGGTTTAAGTTCAGTTATCAATTGTTATCTTAGCAGAAATATTTAATATATGGGTATTTTTGGAAGTTTTACCAAGGCTAAAAAGGAAAGTCTTGACAAAGGTTTGGCCAAAACCAAGGAAAGTGTTCTGAAAAAATTAACACGTGCTGTGGTTGGTAAAACCAGGGTTGATGATGATGTACTAGATGAATTGGAAGAAGTATTAATTACATCTGACGTAGGTGTAGATACTACCCTGAAAATTATCAAAAGAATTGAAGCTCGTGTTTCAAAAGATAAATTTTTAGGAACCGGTGAGTTGAACGATATCCTGCGTGAAGAGATAGCTGAACTTTTAGCTGAAAATTCTTCTGAAAAATCAATTGATTTTGAACTTCCTGAATCCGATAATCCATATGTAATAATGGTGGTTGGGGTTAACGGTGTTGGCAAAACAACTACAATCGGTAAACTGGCAAGTAAATTTAAAGCAGCCGGTAAAAAAGTTGTTTTAGGTGCCGCTGATACCTTTAGAGCTGCTGCCATTGATCAATTAGTGGTTTGGGCCGAACGGGTTGATGTGCCAATTGTAAAGCAAAGTATGGGATCCGATCCTGCTTCTGTTGCTTTCGACACATTGTCATCAGCAAAAACACAAGGGGCAGATGTTGTAATTATCGATACAGCCGGTCGTTTGCATAATAAAGTGAATCTTATGAACGAGTTGAGTAAGGTGAAACGTGTGATGCAAAAAATTGTACCGGATGCACCCAATGAGGTTTTGTTGGTGCTGGATGGTTCAACCGGACAAAATGCATTTGAGCAGGCAAAGCAATTTACCAAAGCAACTGAAGTTTCATCTTTGGCAATTACCAAGTTAGATGGAACAGCTAAAGGAGGTGTGGTTATTGGAGTATCCGATCAATTTAGCATTCCGGTTAAGTATATTGGAATTGGTGAAGGTATAGATGATCTGCAGGTTTTCGATCGGAATGAATTTGTAGATTCCTTATTCAGATAAAAAATATGTGAGGACTGCTGTTGTAGTCCTTTTTTGTGGTTGTATTTAAATAATTAAGTACTTAATAAGATGGCGAAAGCTAAGAAAGTGGATGTGGTAACCATGGGTTGCTCTAAAAACCTGGTTGATAGTGAGTTTTTGATTCGTCAGTTTAAAGCCAACAATATTCAGGTTGCGCACGATCCTGAATTTCCCGATAGTGAAGTGGCGATTGTAAACACCTGTGGTTTTATCGGCGATGCAAAAGAGGAATCAATTGATACCATTCTCGAATTTGTTGAGGCTAAAAAACGTGGTGATATCAAGCAGCTTTATGTGATGGGTTGTTTATCGGAGCGTTATCCGGGGCAATTGAAGAAAGAGCTTCCGGAAGTAGATAAATTCTTTGGTAAATTCAACTGGAAGGAAATTATTTCGGAAGTAGGTGCAAGTTATCGTCGTGATTTAATGAATGAGCGTTCGTTAACCACTCCAGGTCATTATGCTTATTTTAAAATTTCGGAGGGTTGTAATCGAACCTGTAGTTATTGTGCTATTCCTTTGATTACCGGAAAGCACCAGAGCCGAAAAATGGAGGATCTGATTGATGAAGCAAAAGGTTTGGCCGATTCGGGTGTAAAAGAATTACAGGTGATTGCTCAGGATTTATCCTTCTATGGATACGATTTATATAAAGAATATCGATTGCCGCATTTGGTTGATGAGCTGGCTAAAATTAATGGCATTGATTGGATTCGTTTACACTATGCCTATCCATCGGGATTTCCGTTGGATGTATTAAAGGTGATGCGCGATAATCCTAAGGTTTGTAATTACCTGGATATTGCTTTGCAGCATATTTCGGATAATATGTTGGAATTGATGCGTAGAAATGTTCGTAAAAGCCAGACTTATCGCTTGATTGAAGAGATGCGTAATACAGTGCCTGATATTCATTTACGTACCACTTTTATCACTGGCCATCCGGGCGAAACAGAGCAGGACTTTAAGGAGTTGGTTGATTTTGTGAAAGATGTTCGTTTTGAGCGTTTGGGTGTATTTCCTTATTCTCATGAAGAGGATACATATGCGGCAAAAAAATACAAAGACGATATTCCCGAAGAAGTGAAGCAGGAGCGTGCCGACTATATCATGGAAATTCAGAATGGTATTGCAGCTGAAATCAATCGTGAAAAAGTTGGTAAAGAACTGAAGGTTATTATTGACCGCGAAGAAGGGGATTATTACATAGGGCGTACCGAGTATGATTCACCTGAAGTGGATCAGGAAGTATTGCTTCATAAAGAAGAAAATGAAGCATTGAGCATTGGTGATTTCTACCAGGTTGAAATAACTGACGCTGAGGATTACGATTTATTTGGAGTAGCTAAGAAATAAAAGAACTGCCTATTAAAAGCAGTTCTCTAATTTATTTCAAAGGGTGTTGTCCGAAAGGGCGGACACCCTTTTATAGTTTTGAAACATAGGCTTTAAAATTCTCTAAAGTTCCCAGTTTTTTATCTTTTTCAATGGTTGATGTTACCCATGTACTTATGTATTTACAGGGTTTAGAAACAAATAAATGCTGCTTGCCATCATCAACCGTTTTTTCGAAGTCCTCAGGATTGATAACAACGGCAGCACCTACCTGAACCGATTCGGCAGCAACATCTTCAGGATGTAGTCCCCAGGTAATAATTCGATCCTCTTCATTTAAAACAGTCTGGCCATCAAAATAGTTAATGCCGGTTACAAACTGTACATCATCTTCCGAAAAAGCAAAAGCTTCCACTTTCATTTCACGCAAGCCGCTATAGGCAGTAACTCTAACCAAAATATCAATTTTTTTGCCTTTATAAGGAACGTCTTTTGATATCATTTCCATTTGTGAGAAGTTTCCTTCTTTCTTTACCTTGGCAATTCGGTTTGATACAGGTGCAAGCATTAATTCTTTTTCTCCATCCCAGAGACGTACTCCGCCTAAACCTACAGTGGCTCCAACTTTGTAATAGTCTGCCCCCAGGCCTTTCTTTTGCTCTTTAACACCAGGATACCATAGAGCCTTCTTTAATTCAAGTCCTTTTTTTTGTTTGTTGTAAATATCAATGGAAGTTGCTCTGTTGTTAAAATATATTCTGGCTGCCATCCATTCGTTTTCAACAGCTGGACCATGATGTCCGATGGTTTTATAAATATCACCCGATTCATCCTGAATTATATTGGTTTGAAGCGAATCACTTCTCATAAATAAACTTGCATCCGTTTTATTTTGTCCAAAAGAAAAAGTACAGAAGATGCTAATAAATAATCCTGATAGAAATAGAGATTTCATAGTTATCTTGATTTTATGCTTATTAAATAATATAGGTCTGTTTTATATTCAAACATAAATTTAAACGGATGCTTTGGAAATGCTCTGCTTTTTTGTGTAAAATGATGGAATATATGTTATAAAATGATGGAATGTACCTAATGAGTATTATTGGATGTGATTATTTGCAGTTAATGGTTTGGTAACTTGTTAATGAAATGTACTAAATTGAATTGATTTGAACGTTTGTATAGGGGATGTTGAAGTTCTCTTTTTAATTTAGTAAAAGCATTAATCCAAAGAATCCTTTATGAGAAATCAGCTTTTAATATCAATAGTCATTCTGTTGTTTTATTCTTGTCAGCATGATTCAATTGATAAAATAGATCGTTTCAGTCTTGTTAGCCGAAATAATCCTGTTGTAAACCAAATGGACAGTTTAGGATCCTTGTCGGTTGGCAATGGAAATTTTGCTGTTACGGTTGATGTCACCGGATTACAGACTTTTCCGGAAGAATATAAAAACGGAGTTCCTTTAGGTACACAGGCACAATGGGGTTGGCATAGTTTTCCTAATGCAGAAGACTATAAAATTGAAGAGACTTTTAAAGCCTATAATTTCAGAGGAAAAGTGGAGTTATATGCAGTTCAGTTCAAAGAAAAAGGAAGGAAACAGGATGCTGCTAATTATTTTAGGGCTAATCCACATCGTTTACATCTGGGCTATATAGGTTTAGATTTGAGTAAAAAAGATGGAAGTAAGGTTATGTCGACAGACACTAGTGGGCGATTAAGATTAAAAAACGATCTTTGAAATTCTTTGTTAGTCGTACTTGTAGCGATTTTTAATAGCGTGACGATTTGAATTG
>JAFMVE010000058.1 GCA_025499705.1 Carboxylicivirga caseinilyticus | reverse complement strand
CTTTTAGGGGAGGTTTGGTGGGGTATAATGAAAGTAAAGTTACAATTTGAAAGATTCCTTATTTGCAGAATCACTTTTTGGACACCCTCTTTTTTTATTTTTAATAATTATAAATAGCATG
Source organism: Carboxylicivirga caseinilyticus (assembly GCA_025499705.1). Classification (GTDB taxonomy): domain Bacteria; phylum Bacteroidota; class Bacteroidia; order Bacteroidales; family Marinilabiliaceae; genus Carboxylicivirga; species Carboxylicivirga caseinilyticus. Next base: position 28,187 of record JAFMVE010000058.1, on the reverse strand, counting down.
CAGTTGTTGAAATTGTAATGTTGACTTTGCAATTAATTCATAAATGATTCTACATTTGTAAGGTTAATAAATGACTATGCAATCATTTTTTGAAACACATAAGTACTTACTAAAGCATCTGGGAACACCGGTTAAGAGAGAGTTGATGAACCGGATTGATTGGGATCACAGATTAATTGGAATCAAAGGTGCAAGAGGAGTGGGAAAAACCACATTTCTTTTAGATTTGGCAAAAAGTAGGTTTGGGTTTGATAAAAGTTGTTTGTATGTTAATTTAAACAATCTATACTTTACAGAGAGGTCTATTATTTCGTTTGCTGACGAATTTCGTAAAAAAGGTGGACAGACACTCATTCTTGATCAGGTTTATAAATATCCTGAGTGGTCGAATGAGCTAAAATATTGTTACGATAATTTTACTGATTTACAGATTGTCTTCAGTGGATCAGCTGTAATGCGTCTGCTTAACGAAAAATCAGATTTAAAAGGTTGTGTGAAAGTATATAACCTTGAAGGTTTTTCATTTCGGGAATATCTGAATATGGAGGCAGGAACAGATTTTCAACCTGTACCATTCAATGATATTATTCGCAATCATGTTGAAATTTGTGAAGAAATTACAGCTAAGGTCCGACCTCTGGCATATTTCTCAAATTATCTTGAACACGGATATTATCCTTTTTTTCTTGAGAAGAGAAATTACCTTGAAAATGTTGTCAAGAATATCAATCTGATTTTGGAAATTGATATTAGTTATCTTGAACAAATTGAATTGAAGTATTTGCCCAAATTACGTAAATTGCTCTATTCAATTGCCAAAGTTGCGCCTTTTCAGCCAAATGTGAGCCGATTAAGTCAAGAGATTGAGACTTCAAGAGCAACTGTGATGAATTATTTAAATTACCTGAAGAATGGTCGATTGATAAATCTGCTTTTCGAAGATAGTGAAGCAGCCAAAAAACCGGCCATGGTTTATATGCATAATTCAAACCTCCTTTCATCAGTTATGCATGGCGAGGTTGATCAATCAAAATTAAACCGGACTTTCTTTTTAAATCAGGTAGGTATAGAGAATAAAATTGATTTAAGTGTCAATGGCGATTTTCGGGTGGATAAGCAATTCGATTTTACCATTATTGAAGAAGGAAATGCGAAGAAGAAAAGCTATGATGGCTGGTATGCTCATGATATGCTTGAAGTGGGATCAGAGAAAGAGATTCCATTGTGGTTGTTCGGATTTTTGTATTAATGTTAATTCTTTGAATTATATATAGAAATAACCAATTTAATAGGAGTATATAAAATGGCTAAAGAAAAAAAGTTTATTACCTGTGATGGTAACCATGCGGCTGCACATATTGCATATATGTTCAGTGAAGTGGCTGCTATTTACCCAATCACACCTTCTTCCAATATGGCAGAAAATGTAGACGAATGGGCTGCAGCCGGAAGAAAGAACATTTTTGGAGAAACAGTTAAAGTAGAAGAAATGCAATCTGAAGCGGGAGCGGCTGGTGCTGTTCATGGTTCATTGCAGGCTGGTGCTCTAACTTCAACTTTTACAGCTTCACAAGGTTTGCTGTTAATGATACCTAACATGTATAAAATCGCCGGTGAATTATTGCCAGGTGTATTTCATGTTAGTGCACGTAGTTTGGCTGCTCAGGCTTTGTCAATTTTTGGTGATCATTCAGATGTGATGTCAACCCGTCAGTCTGGTTTTGCTATGTTGGCAACGGGCAGTGTGCAGGAAGTAATGGATTTAGCAGGTGTTGCTCACTTAGCAGCAATTAAAACACGTATTCCATTCATGCACTTTTTTGATGGATTCCGTACTTCTCACGAAATTCAAAAAGTTGAATTGATGCAACAAGCTGATTTAGAAGGTTTGGTTGATCAAAAAGCTTTACAGGCATTTCGTGACAATGCTTTGAGTCCTGAACACCCTGTTACCAGAGGTACAGCTCAAAACCCTGATGTTTATTTCCAGGCTCGTGAAGCTCAAAATTCATTCTACGATGCATTACCTGATGTGGTGGCTGAGTACATGGATGAAATCAGCAAAATAACAGGTCGTAAGTATCGTCCGTTTGATTACTATGGAGCAGAGGATGCTGAAAATATTATTGTTGCAATGGGTTCAATTACTGATACTATTAAAGAAGTGATTGATGATCAGGTTGCAAAAGGAGAGAAAATTGGTTTGATAGCAGTTCATCTTTATCGTCCTTTCTCTGCTAAATATTTCTTCGAAGCATTCCCAAAATCTGTTAAGAAGATTGCTGTATTGGATCGTACCAAAGAACCAGGAGCCAATGGTGATCCATTGTATCTTGATATTCGCGATCTTTTCTATGGTAAAGAAAATGCTCCTGTAGTTGTTGGAGGTCGTTACGGATTGTCATCAAAAGACACAACTCCTGCAATGATGTTGAGTGTTTATGAAAACCTTAAAAAAGACGAACCTAAAAATAACTTCACTGTAGGTATTGTTGATGATGTAACCTTTACTTCATTGCCTTTATTACCTGAATTCAGCTTAGCTACAGAAGGTACATTCGAAGGTAAATTCTACGGTTTAGGATCAGATGGTACTGTAGGTGCCAACAAAAACTCAATTAAAATTATTGGTGATAACACTGATAAATATGCACAGGCTTACTTTGCATATGACTCTAAAAAATCGGGTGGTATCACAATTTCTCACTTACGTTTTGGTGATACTCCAATTCGTTCACCTTATTTGGTGAATACTCCGGACTTTGTAGCTTGTCACGTACCTGCATATTTAACTATGTATGATATGTTGAAAGGCCTTAAGAAAGGTGGAACATTCTTGTTGAACTGTTCATGGGGTGCAGATGAGTTAGAAACTCGTTTACCAAATCACGTAAAGCGTTTCTTGGCTGAAAACGAAATTAAATTCTATACTATCGATGCTACTAAGATTGCTGTTGAAATTGGTTTGGGTAACCGTACCAATACTATCATGCAGTCTGCTTTCTTTAAAATTGCCAATGTAATTCCTTACGATCAGGCAGTTGAAGAAATGAAAAAAGCTATCGTTAAAACATTTGGTAAAAAAGGAGAAGGAATTGTAAATATGAACTTCCAGGCTGTTGAACAGGGTGGCCAGGTAGCTGAAATTAAAGTTCCTGCTGATTGGGCGAAATTGAAAGATTCATTCGTAGCTCCAAATAATCCAAATGCTCCACAGTTTATCCAGGATTTCGTATTTCCTGTAAATGCTCAGAAAGGTGATGATTTACCAGTGAGTATCTTCAAAGGACGCGAAGACGGTACTTTACCTCCGGGAACAACAGCCTTTGAAAAACGAGGTATTGCTACTGAGGTGCCAGAATGGCAAATGGATAATTGTATTCAGTGTAACCAGTGTTCTTATGTTTGTCCTCATGCTGCAATTCGTCCTTTCTTATTAGATGAGGCAGAATTAGCAGGTGCTCCGGCAGGAACAGAAGGTAAGAAAGCTAATGGTAAAGGATTTGAAGGTCTTCAGTATCGCATTCAGGTAAGTGCATTAGACTGTACTGGTTGTGGTAACTGTGCTGATGTTTGTCCTTCTAAGAATAAGGCTCTTGTGATGAAATCACTGGATAGTCAGATTGAAGAAGCTGATCGTTGGTCATATATGGTTGATAAAGTGTCAATCAAAGACGATATCATGGCTAAAGACATGAATGTTAAAGCTTCTCAGTTTGCTCAACCATTATTTGAGTTCTCAGGTGCTTGTGCTGGTTGTGGTGAAACTCCATATATTAAATTGATTACACAGTTGTTTGGTGATCGTATGATGGTTGCTAACGCTACTGGATGTTCTTCAATTTATGGAGGTTCTGCTCCTGCAACTCCATATTGTACAAATAAAGAAGGTAAAGGTCCGGCTTGGGCTAACTCTTTATTCGAAGATAACGCAGAATACGGTTTGGGTATGGCAACTGGTGTTAATAAGTTGCGTGAGCGTATTGAGCGTAAGATGAAAGAGTCAATGGCTGAAGTATCTGCTGAAACAAAAGCTGCTTTCGAAAAATGGTTAGAGACCAAGAATGATGGTAATGCCAACGGATCTGCTTCTAAAGAGGTGCTTGCAGCTCTTGCGAAAGAAAAACATGCTGTTGCAAAAGAAATCATTGCCTTGAAAGATTATCTTGCTAAGAAATCAGTTTGGATCTTTGGTGGTGACGGTTGGGCATATGACATCGGTTATGGAGGTCTTGACCATGTGATTGCTTCTGGTGAAGATGTTAATATTCTGGTTATGGATACTGAGGTTTACTCAAATACAGGAGGTCAGTCATCCAAATCTACACCAGTTGGTGCTGTTGCTAAATTTGCTGCTTCAGGTAAGCGTATTCGTAAGAAAGATCTTGGTTTGATGGCAACTACTTATGGTTATGTTTATGTAGCTCAGGTTGCTATTGGTTCTAACCAGGCTCAGTACTTTAAAGCTTTGAAAGAAGCTGAAGCATACCCTGGTCCATCTTTGATTATTGCTTACGCTCCTTGTATTGCTCATGGTATCCGTACCGGTATGGGTAAAACACAGGAAGAAGGTAAGAAAGCTGTTGAATGTGGTTACTGGCACTTGTATCGTTACAATCCAATGAACGAGGAAGAAGGTAAGAATCCATTTGTACTTGATTCTAAGCCTCCACAATGGGAGAAATTCCAGGAATTCCTTGGTAACGAAGTGCGTTATACAGCTCTTATGAAAGGCTTCCCGGAAGCTGCTAAAGAACTGTTCAGTGCTGCTGAAGCAAATGCTAAATGGCGTTATAGCTCATACAAGCGTTTGTCAGAGCTTAACTATGATGTGGTAGAATAATATTTACCAATATACAATGAAAGCCGTTCCTCACAGGAGCGGCTTTTTTTTATGGATTAACTTGAAGAAAAGGAAGTTTTTACTTAAATTATTTAGATGTAATTGTAATTGGTTCAGAACCATTTAGTCAGCTGTTTGTTAAAATTTCAGAGTTCAATAAAACCCTTTAATACCACCTTTGTTATGGATTTAAAAACCACCTACATGGGGATTGAGTTGAAAAACCCCATTATTATCGGAGCCAGTAATCTGGTTTTAGACCTTGAAATGGCTAAAAAGTTAGAGGATGCTGGTGCAGCTGCGATTGTCTATAAATCGCTTTTCGAAGAGCAACTTCACCTGGAAGCGGCCGAGTTGGAAGATGAGCTTCATGAATATGATGAACGCAATGCGGAAATGATCTCGCTTTTTCCGCAAGTTGAGCACTCTGGTCCAAGAGCACATTTAATGGCGCTTAAAAAGCTAAAAGAAACAGTTTCAATACCTGTAATTGCAAGTCTTAATTGTGTGTATGATGTGAGTTGGGTTGAATATGCCAAAAACATTGAGCAAACCGGAGTAGATGGAATCGAATTGAATTTTTATTCAACCATATCAGATGTAGATAAATCGGCGGGGCAGATTGAAGATGAAAAAATTGAAATATTGAAAAAAGTAAAGGCTGCAGTTAATATACCTGTTAGTGTGAAATTGAGTCCATTCTATACCAATTTGATGAATCTGGTTTATCGGATGGATAGTAATGGAGCAGATGCCTTTGTGTTGTTTAATCGTTTATTTCAACCTGATATTGATATTGAGAACGAAGATCTTAAGATGCCATACAATCTAAGTCATAAAGGGGATAATCGGTTGGCGTTGCGTTTTGCAGGTTTATTGTCATGCAATATTGATGGTAGTATTTGTAGCAATACCGGTATTATTGATGGTGAAGATTTAATAACTATGATTTTGGCAGGAGCTGATACTGTTCAGGTAGTAAGTACAATATATAAAAACGGAGTGGTTCAGGTTACCCGTATGCTCGAAGATTTAACAACCTGGATGAAAAAGAAAGAATACGAGAAAATATCCGATTTTAAAGGTAAATTGTGTAAAAAGAATGTTCAGGATCCGCATGCTTATAAGCGTGCTCAGTATGTAGATTTTTTAATGAAATCGAAAGAGTATACAAAGAAGTATCCGGTAAATTAATTCGAACATCATTTTTCAAAAAAATAAAAAAGTGTTGATTTTGCGATCAACACTTTTTTTATGCTTGTATTACAATGGTTTTGTGATTTGAATAATTTGGATATATAAAAAAATATTAAAATTAATTGAAAGATTTATCGAAGGTGATTGCTCTGCCCTCCTATAATTTTATTATTATTATGGAAGATTTCTTGAGGGAACTGCAATGTTGTATGTGTTTGTGGTTGACAATGAGATGTTAGAGTAAATTTTGTATTCCTCTTTCCTAAGTCCGAAGTGAGCAACGGCATTCATAAAAATTAGGAAAAATTGTAAAGATTTAACAAATCAGCAATTAGTTATCATCAAGTAACATTTAGTCTACATTTTAAATAACTAAATAAATCTAAGTATGAGCAACAAACGAGTTTACACCTTCGGTAATGGTAAAGCCGAAGGAAGATCTGATATGAAAAATCTCCTGGGTGGAAAAGGTGCCAACCTTGCCGAAATGAATCTGATAGGAGTTCCTGTTCCTGCAGGTTTTACCATTACTACTGATACATGTACAGAATATAACGAAATGGGTCGCGATAAAATCGTTGGCTTGTTGCGCAGTGAAGTAAAAGAAGCAATGAAAAAAGTCGAAGAAACCATGAATATGGGATTCGGCTCAAAAGATAATCCTCTTTTAGTATCTGTTCGCTCCGGAGCACGAGTTTCAATGCCTGGTATGATGGATACGGTTCTTAACCTTGGTATGAATGATGAATCAGTTTTGGCAGTAGCTAAAAAATCAGGTAATGAGCGTTTTGCCTGGGATTCTTACCGTCGTTTTGTTCAAATGTATGGCGATGTTGTTTTGGGTATGAAACCTGAATCAAAAGAAGATATTGATCCATTTGAAGAGATAATGGATGAGGTTAAAGAAGCTAAGGGGGTAGAAAATGATACTGATTTAGGTGTAGAAGATTTAAAAGAACTGGTTGCTAAATTTAAAGCGGCTGTTAAAAAAGTGACAGGACTTGATTTTCCAGTTGATCCATGGGAACAGCTTTGGGGTGCTGTTGCTGCTGTATTTGACAGCTGGATGAACCCAAGAGCTATCTATTATCGCCAGATCAATCAGATACCTGCAGAATGGGGTACCGCTGTAAATGTTCAGGCAATGGTATTTGGTAACATGGGAGAGAATTCTGGTACAGGTGTTGCTTTTACACGTGATGCTGCAACTGGTGAAAATATCTTTAATGGTGAATATCTGATTGATGCACAGGGTGAGGATGTTGTTGCCGGTGTTCGTACACCTCAGCAAATTACTAAAGAAGGTTCTCTTCGTTGGGCTAAGTTGGCTAAAGTATCTGAAGAAGAAAGAGCATCAAAATATCCTTCGTTGGAAGAAGCTATGCCTGCTGCTTATGCAGAACTTTTTGAAGTGCAGGAAAAACTCGAAGCTTATTTTAAAGATATGCAGGATTTGGAGTTCACCATTCAGGATGGCAAGCTTTGGATGTTGCAAACACGTAATGGAAAGCGTACTGCTGCAGCTATGGTTAAAATTGCCATGGACATGCTTCGTGAAGGAATGATCGACGAAAAAACAGCAGTTCTTCGTCAGGAACCTAATAAATTAGATGAATTGTTGCACCCTGTGTTTGATATGGATGCGATGGTAAAAGCAACAGTATTGGCAACAGGACTTCCTGCTTCGCCAGGTGCTGCCACTGGTCAGTTGGTTTTCCATGCTGATGAGGCCGCGAAATTCCCGGTTACTATCCTTGCCCGTATCGAAACTTCTCCCGAAGATTTGGAAGGAATGGATATTGCACAAGGTATCTTAACTGCCCGTGGTGGTATGACTTCTCATGCAGCTGTTGTTGCCCGTGGAATGGGTAAGTGTTGTGTGTCAGGTGCCGGTGAATGTAAAATTGATGCTAAGGCTCGTACATTAACTGCTTCAGGTAAAACATTTAAAGAAGGAGACTGGATTTCTTTGAATGGATCAACTGGTGATATTTATGAAGGAAAGATTGCAACCAAAGATCCTGAGTTAAGCGGCGATTTTGCTGAAATAATGGAATTGGCAGATAAATTCAGAAAGATTGATGTTCGTACAAATGCTGAAACAGAGAGAGATGCAAAAGTAGCACGAGAATTTGGTGCTCAGGGTATTGGTCTTTGTCGTACAGAACACATGTTTTTCGAAGGTGAGCGTTTGATTCGTATGCGTGAAATGATTCTTGCAGATGATGAAACAGGACGTCGTAAAGCATTGGATAAGTTATTGCCTATTCAACGTCAGGACTTTAAAGATGTATTGAATACTATGATAGGATTCCCTGTGACTATTCGTCTGCTGGATCCACCATTACATGAATTTGTGCCTCACGAAGAAGAAAATCAAGAATCAATGGCAAAAGAAATGGGCGTTTCTGTTGATGTGATTAAAAAGAAAGTGGAAGACCTACACGAATTTAACCCAATGTTGGGTCATCGTGGATGTCGTTTAGGTAATACTTACCCTGAAATCACTGAAATGCAGGCGCGTGCTATTTTAGAGGCAGCACTCGAGTTGAAAGCTGAAGGAAAACCTACTTTCCCTGAAATTATGATTCCTTTGGTTGGTACAGTGAAGGAATTGAAAATGCAGGAAAAGATTGTTCGTGAAGTAGCCGATAAGGTGTTTAAAGAAAAAGGTACGAAGGTTGACTACATGGTGGGTACCATGATTGAGATACCTCGAGCTGCTCTGACTGCTGATGAAATCGCAGAAGTTGCTCAATTCTTCTCATTTGGTACCAATGACCTTACGCAGATGACCTTTGGATACTCCCGTGATGACGCTGGTAAATTCTTACCTGTATATCTAAAACAAGGTATCTTGAAGAATGATCCTTTCCAGGTGCTGGATCAGGAAGGTGTTGGACAACTGGTTCACACTGGAATTGAAAGAGGTCGTAAAACCAATCCTATTCTTAAGGTAGGAATCTGTGGTGAGCATGGAGGAGAACCATCTTCGGTTGAATTCTGTGTGAAAGCAGGTATGAACTATGTAAGTTGTTCGCCTTTCCGTGTGCCTATTGCCCGATTGGCTGCAGCTCAGGCTAGTCTTCGCTAATAAGATAAAATGCTAAAATAAAGAAAGGTCGCTCGTCTCGGGCGACCTTTTGTTTTGTTTAAGTTCCTTAGTTTATTTAAAAGGATTAATTGTGTCTACTACTATTTAAATGTTAATTCATTAACTTCTGACTTCTGCCTAAAAACTAACTAACTTATATTATTGATGACTTAGGATTATGCTTTTCAAACTGCTTTTATCAACGACACCCGATTGTTTCCAGACACTTGTTCCATTCTTAAATATTGCCAATGTGGGAACTCCACGAATTTGAAAGCGCTGTGCTATTTCCGGGTTTTTGTCAACATCAATTTTTATGATTTTCACTTTTCCTTCCATTTCACGCGATAGTTCCACCAGGATTGGTGCTTGTACTTTACAGGGACCGCACCATTCGGCAAAGAAATCAACTAAAACGGGCGTTGGAGATTGTATAATGGTATTAAAATTGCCTTTCATATATATTCTTGATTCATTAATTATGAAGCATAATCATAGGTTGAATTTACAAATTCATTAATGGTCTCAGAATGATCGTCGCCAAAGTTCTCCTTCACCCAATTAATTAGTTGTGTTTGTTCTTCTGTATTCAGCCATTGTATTGATTTTGCCAGCTCCTTCTTAAATAATATTGGGTTTCCGCTAACGCTGGTTAAAACTTTCATCTGGTGTTCTAACATGGTTTATGTTTTAAGGTTTTATAGTTAGTTTTATATGGTTAAAATATTTTTTTCTGCTATTTATGCTGCGTGATTGAATGTTTTTTTGATCTTCTCGGTTAAAACATCCAACCAACCTGTTTTATTGTCTTGTATTTCATCTTTTGTTTTTACAATATTCACCCCGGAGATTGGTATTTCACGGTAAGTGATTGACTCTTTTTTCTTTGGAATCTCAATGGTAAGAATACCTCTTTTGAATTTTGCATTTATTTTTTCAACATCCATATCATCTGTTAAACTTATATGGGAATTGAACTCTTTAATACTTTCTTTTTTGTTGAATAAAGAAGAATGTTTCTTATATCCTTTAATAGCAAGAACATTGTTTTCTACTTCAATATTTAAATCTCTCTTAGAAAAATCAGACAATGGAAATTGCCATTGATATTGAAAAGGTGTATGGTTTGTTGATTCCATTACAGGGTTTGTCAATAAAGAAAATGGTTCGAACAGACATGACTCAATAAAAGGATTGTTATACATTACCAGTGTTTTCATGGCTTTCAATTTTAGTGTTATAAAACTTTACTTAAATTGAATATTCGAGTATCCATTCTTTGCCGATTAACTGTTGATTTTGTCAATGATACGTAAATTGAGATGATTCGAATACTCTTTTTAAACTAACATGCATTTTTTAGTGATTAAATTGGAAAAAGGGCAGGCAGGCTGCCCTTAAGTGCATTACTTAATATCAATCTGTTTTGCTGGTTTTGGTTTAATTTCTTCCCTTTTGGGTAGAGTAATATGAAGAATTCCATTTTCGTATGAAGCAGAAATATTTTCTGATTCAACAGCGGTTTCTTCAACGGTAAAAGAACGCTGAAATGATTGATAGCTAAACTCACGGCGAGTAACTTTTTCATCCTCTTTTTCTTCTGATTCATTTTTGTATTCAGAAGAAATGGTTAGTCTACCGTTGTCGTAGCTTACTTTAAAATCGTCCTTTTTCATGCCAGGAGCAGCAACATCGATTGAAAATTCATTGTCATTCTCCTTTACATTAACAGCAGGCATAGTAGTGTTTGTACTTGAAAAATTGCTGTTATTCCAGTCCATCAATTCACCATCAAAAAAACGATCAAAGATTGAAGGCATTGATGGAAATCTGTTGTTTAATCTTGCAAGTGTCATGGCTTGTTCCTCCAAAATTTAAGTTTAACATTTGTTTGTTTTCAACTAATCTTTTTCAAACTGAATGCCAAAAATTAGTGATGAAATATTGTATTGATGTAAGGATTTAATAATCAGAAACTAATGATAATCAGTTAATAGCGATAGGAAAAATAGTGTGAATTAATGTCAGTTTTGATTGTTTTTGATATGTCATAATGACCTGAATTTAAGATCGTAACTGTCAAAATGTTAGTATTTTTTAGGTGGTAGATATCAATAAGCCATATTCATATTAAATGTTAATTATTTTGCATTAGCATATTCTGCTATCTTTGCAGAAAACTTGTTTATGGGTAGAATTCTTGCCATTGATTATGGTAGAAAAAAGAGTGGTATTGCTGTAACAGATCCTTTGCAGATTATAGCGAATGGATTAACGACTGTTGCTTCACATGAATTATTTGATTTCATTGTCAATTATATGAAAGAGGAGACAGTTGAAAAAATCATAATCGGTCATCCTACTCAAAATTCAGGTGAAGATTCTGAATCTATGAAGTACATTCAACCCTTTGTTAATCGGTTGAAAAATAAGCTTCCCGAAATTCCTGTAATATGGGTGGATGAGCGTTTTACATCAAAACTTGCATTTCAGGCAATGATTGATGGAGGATTAAAAAAGAAAGCCCGTCAGGATAAAGCGCTGATAGATAAGGTAAGCGCAACTATTATTTTACAAACTTATTTGGAACAGAACAGATTATGATATATCCTGTTGTTGTATACGGACACCCTGTATTGCGTAAAGTCGCTGAAGATATTGATAAAGATTATAAAGATTTAGATACAATAATCGAAAATATGTGGGAAACCATGTACCATTCCGATGGTATTGGTTTGGCTGCTCCACAAATAGGTAAATCTATTCGTTTATTTGTAATTGATGCTGATCCGTTAAAAGATGAGTTTCCTGAATTGAAGGGATTAAAACAGGTTTTTATTAATGCTAAAATTGAGCTTCTAGAAAGTAAGGAAGAGTCCTTGTCTGAAGGTTGTTTGAGTTTGCCTACAATCCGGGAAGATGTGAAGCGACCAACTAAAATAAGAATTACATATTTCGACCAGAACTTTCAAAAGAAGGTAGAAGAATATGAAGGTTTTGCTGCCCGTGTAATTCAACATGAATATGATCATATTGAAGGCAAGTTATTTATCGATTATCTAAATCCTTTAAAGAAAAGGATTTTAAAAGGTAGACTCACAAAAATATCCAAAGGTGATGTTGAGGTAAAATACAAAATCAAAACAGCTAAATAGCTATTCTCTGAAATAAGTGAGAAAGGATGCCAGGAGTATACTTACCGAAATCATTTTTGTTATTCGTCAGTTCATCGTTCAGATAACATTTAGTTTATTCATGTGTTCGAACTGGTAAATGGCTTTTCATATCATTTAATTGAAACCTTTAAAATGATAAAAAAGTTATTTCGTAAAAAAAATGAGGGCCAACCGCTAAATATCTATATTTTTATTTATTAAAGAATATAGACTTAAAGCCTAAAATGAGAAAACTCTTTATAATATTATTGGGGATAGTAGCATTGAGTTGTGTTCCTCAAAAAGACATTATATATCTTCAGGATAATTCAGTTACAGATACTTTAGTAGATTATTCAAATATCAATCAAAAGATTAAAATAAAAGCTTTTGATCAGTTGTATCTCCAGGTTACCTCTTTGGATGATGGTAAAATAAATTTTATGAGTAACGATGCAAACCGTTATGGAGGTGGGCGCTCTGAAAATGATCTGGCCATGGTATCCTATGTTGTGGATGATAAAGGCTACATTCAGTTACCAATAATCGGCAATTTTTACGTATTAGGTTTAAATAGTGATGAAGCCGCGAGTAAAATTCAGAAAGAACTGGAAATGTATTTGAATGAGCCAACAGTTAAAGTGGCCTTCGTTAATAAAAACATTACAGTGCTTGGATATGTTGAGAAACCAGGAAGGTACTTTTATGCAACGGAGCATATTAATATTTTTCAGGCTTTAGGTATGGCAGGTGATGTAAATGTTTACGGTAATCGTAAATATGCGGTTGTTGTCAGGGATGAAAATAATAAAGTTACCAAGCAAAGAATAGACCTCACTGATGTTGATTTATTAGGGCAAAAAGCTTTTTATCTGCAGCCCAACGATGTGGTTTATATAGAGCCTATGAATAAAAGGAAATGGGGAATTGATACTTTTCCATGGGCACTTGTTTTATCAGGTATCACCACGTTTATTTTAGTAGCAAACTACATAAAGTAACTATTTATGAATGGTTCATTGCAAAAGCAGAACAAAGACCAGTATCTCGATATTCGTAAGATTGTTGAGATTGTAAGAAAGAAATGGTATTTCTATGTAATTGCTATTGTTGATTTTATCCTATTGGCATTTGTGTTGGGTAAAGTTATTGCACCAACTTATGAGGTGTCATCCAGTATTTATATCAAGGAGAATAGTAGCTTACAAAGTCAGAAAGCAACAGAGTTTTTACAAAGTTTTCAATTGTTTGATCAGAAAAAAGCATTTCAGAATGAGATGCTAATATTGAAATCTACTCCCTTAATAATTGAAACAGTTGAACAGCTTAACCTGGAGGTTGAATATTACAGGGTTGCCAATTTAATAGAAAAGGAGATTTATAATGAGGCTCCGTTTGTTGTTCTTTACGACTCAAGCCATGTTCAGGCCATTGATGTTAAATTTAGTATTGAATTTCAAGAGGATGGTAAATTTATTATTGAAGCAGATGGTGATGATGTGAGCGTGATTGATTATGCCACGGATCAGGTCTTTAAAAATATGGGAAAAGTTTCGTTGGATGGTTCCTACTTTCAATCTGATGAGGTAGCTGGTGATCTGTTTAGTTTCAGGGTGTTTTTAAAGGATGCATCTAAAATTCAGGACATAATTGATAAAGAATACAGTTTTGTTTTCAGGGATAAAAATGCTGTTGTTAAAGGGATTCAGAAAAACCTGAAAGTAGCCCCTGAGAATCCCGATGTAAGTATTGTGGAAATAAGATTACAGGATCATTCCTATAACAAAGCGGTTGATTTTGTTACAACCCTTACTGATATCTATTTAAGAAAGAATTTGAATCGTAAAAATCACCTGGCTCAAAATACCATTGCTTATATTAATTCTCAGTTAGAAGAGATTTCTGATTCTTTAACGGTTGCAGAGCATCGTTTAGAGAGTTTCCGTTCCGGTAATCAGGTGATTGATATTTCGAGCAAAGCAGGGCGGATATTTGAGCGCTTACATCAGCTGGAGCTTGAAAAGTCAACTGTGGATCGTCAGTTTCAGTATTATCAATACCTCGATGAGTTTTTTAAAGAGAATGATGATCTTTCTGATTTGGTTGTTCCTTCATCAATGGGAATTAGTGATCAGACACTAAATGAGTTGATGAGAGATTTGATCATATTGGTTAATCAACGAAGTGAGCTAATTGGGAAAAAGCAGGAAAAGAGTCCATATCTGAAAAATATTGAAATACAGATTGAGAGTCTAAAAAGGCCAATTGTTGAAAATATTGAGTTCTCTCTCCGAACATTGCAGCGTACTTTGAATGATCTCACCTCAAAAATTAATGAGATGAAAAGGGATCTGGAGGATCTGCCAAGAACAGAGAGGCAATTGGTTGGTTTTGAACGTAAGTTTCAATTGAATGATGCTATATATACTTTCTTGTTGCAGCGGCGGGCAGAAGCACAAATAGCTAAAGCTTCCAATTTACCTGAACATGAAGTGGTGGAACCGGCACGTATGGTTCGTCAGGTATTTCCTGATCCAATGATTAACTATAGTCTGGCTGTTTTATTAGGGATATTAATTCCTTCCATGCTTATAATGCTGTTGCGCTTTTTTGATGACAGAATAAAGGGCGAACAAGCTTTAGATGACTTCAGTTCATTGCCATTCTTAGGATCTGTTTTAAAAAATACTGAGAAAGCAGAAGTAGTAGTTGCTAAAAATCCGCATTCGGCCATTGCTGAAACTTTCAGGACCATTCGAACCAATCTGTTCTTTTTTATTAAACGAGAGACGCATAAAACAATATTGATTACCTCCAGTGTGGCAGGTGAGGGTAAGAGCTTTATTTCGTTGAACCTAGCTTTATCACTTTCAAATATGGGAAAAAAGGTGGTTTTGGTTGGATATGATCTAAGAAAAAGTAATCAGTATATGGATTTGGTGAAGGATCATAAAAATGGATTGTCATCCTATTATGTTGGTAACAAAGTTTTATCTGATATCATTCAGGAAACAGAATTTAGTGGTCTGGATGCAATTACACCCGGAGTAATTCCTCCTAATCCACTTGAATTGATTGCAGGGGAATCAACCAAAGATGTTTTTAAAAGTTTACGAAAACAATACGATTATATTGTAGTTGATTCATCTCCTGTAGGTGTTGTTAGTGATGCTTATTTCCTTATGGAATATTCCGATATTAATGTATTTGTGGTTCGCGAAAACTTTAGTAAAAAGTCTATTGTGGAAACGGTATTCGCTGATTTGCAACAAAAAGAAGTTAAGAATCTGGGTGTAGTTTTGAATGCCAGTCGATTAGAAGATCGTAAATATCGATACGAGTATTACAATAAGTATAATACAGAAGAAACGGGTCTGAAATAGAAGTACATGGGTAAAGCTCCGGTGCCTTCCATTTGTTTTGTTATTCCCCAATATGTAACATTTAGTACAGGAGGGGCTGAGATTCAAGTGTTTTATCTTATCAATGAATTTTTAAGCAGAGGATGGGAGGTTGAATTGCTTTGTGGAGGGAAAGGTAAAGAGCATAGTATCATATGTAGTCCATATTTAGATCATAGGGTAAAGTATCACTATTATAAATTTAGATCGATTCGGTTTCTGGAGTTTTTTTCAGTTTTCTTTTTATTATTCAAAACCAAATCAAATATCTATTATCAACGGACTGATTTTTCATTAACAGGTGCATGTGCATTGTATTGTATGTTATTGGGCAAGAAAATGATTTATGCTTTGGCTCAGGATAAAGATGCTGAAAAAGATAAATACACTAATGCTTTAAAATCATTTCGATACAAGTCAAAGTTGAAGAAATTGATAAGAAAAACAGATTTTATCATAGTTGATAAAATGGTTGAATGGGGGAAGAAAAATGCTGATTTAATACTTGCTCAAAATCGCCATCAGCAAATACAGTTTAAAAAATCGTTTAAGAGGCTTACTGAGTTAATTCCGAGTTCATTTCCTTCAATGCAATCAGATCTTTCGCAAAAAGAAAATATAGTATTATGGGTTGGTAATGTTTCACCAGTTAAACAACCTGAACTATTTTTAAAGATTGTGAATGGATTGCGTAATGTTGATGACTGGCGTTTTATAATGATTGGAAAGGGAACGGAACGACTTTCTTATCTTGTATCCGGGAATATTGAGACAAAGGGCGAATTGGGTTACCAGGAAACTCTTGGATGGTTTGATAAGGCAAGGATATTTGTAAATACAAGTTCGGCAGAAGGGATGCCTAACACTTTCATTCAGTCTTGGTTTAAGCAAGTTGCTGTGGTAAGTTTATCAGTAGATCCGGATAACCTGTTAAAAGAAAATCAATTGGGGTATTGTTTTGATAATGATATTAAAGAGATGACTGACTTTATTGATCAACTCCTCACTGATAATATAAAGGTTGATGACATATTAGATAAGGCATATCGATATGCAACGAAAACTTTCGATGTAAAAAAGAATTTAGACAGATTGATTGAATTAATCTCAAACTGATGAAAATAGTACATTTAACAGGTAAGGATTACTTTGGTGCCGGACGGGCAGCTTATCGGTTGCACAAAGGGCTTTTGAAGCAGGGGGCAGAATCTCTTATGTTAGTTGGTGATAAGCATACCAATGATGATACTGTTTTAAATGTGCAGAATTCACTGTTGCATAAATTTTTTAAGAAGGTATTGATAAAGCTTGAAAAGCATTGGTTAAATATTTCCGGAGAAAGAATAAAAAGCATGTTTTCATCCGGGATTCATGGATTTTCGTTGGCTAAAAAAGTAAATGCACTAACCCCTGATATTATTCATATACATTGGATAAACAGGGGATATATGAATTTCAATGAGATAATAAAAATGAAAGCACCTGTTGTAATCACAATGCATGATGTATGGTATTTTACAGGTGGCTGCCATATTACAAATGGTTGTTCAGCATTTACTACAATGTGTGGAAAATGTCCTCAATTAAATTCTAAAGAGTCAGATGATATAAGTACTCACATTCAATCATTAAAAAAGAATATATATAGGAAGAAAGAAATTCTTTTTATAGCACCCAGCCATTGGATGAAATCGGAAGCAGAGCGAAGTAGTCTTTTAAAAGATCAATATGTACATCATCTTTCAAATGGCGTTGAATCAACTATTTTTTCATATCAAGCTAGTGCGCGTGCCAGATTCGATTTTTCTCCGGATAAGAAATTGGTTTTGTTTGCTGCTGTTGATGCTACCTCTGATGACAATAAAGGTTTTAAATTGCTAAATGAGGCTATTCACTTTTTGGATAAAGATCATTTTGAATTAGTTGTGATTGGAGGTAAGAAGGAAGATGCTTATCTGATTAATGGAATAAAAATTCATAATGTTGGTTATATAGGAGATGACAAACTCTTAATTGATTATCTTTCAGCTTCTGATGTTGTTGTGGTACCGTCAAAACATGAGAATCTTTCTAATTTGATAATGGAGTCATTATCCTGTTCGAAGCCTGTTGT
This sequence comes from Carboxylicivirga caseinilyticus, assembly GCA_025499705.1. GTDB lineage: Bacteria > Bacteroidota > Bacteroidia > Bacteroidales > Marinilabiliaceae > Carboxylicivirga > Carboxylicivirga caseinilyticus. Next base: position 10,384 of record JAFMVE010000058.1, on the reverse strand, counting down.
TGCTTTCAATATTGGAGGCAATAGTGATATGATTACCCACAAGAAAAATGGTTATTTGGCTAAGCCTTTTGATAGTGAAGATCTGGCAAATGGGATTAGATGGTGTGTGAATGATGAAGATCGAAATGCACAATTATCTGCAAATGCCAGACAAATTATTGAAGTGCAGTATTCAATTGATAGAGTGAGTAAAAGCCATCTTGACTTATATGCGAAAATTATAGAAGGAGTAAATGATTAATAAAACGAAGATAATAGATTACCTGTTGGTTTATTTTTTGGTTGCTTTTTCAGGCATCCCATTCTTCTATCGTTCCCGAATTGAAGTTTTGATTGTATTTCTGCTTTTTCCGTTGATGGTGTTTTTATATCGTAAACGTAAGGTTGATAAATACATAATATATTACATTGCTTTTGCTTTATTGATTCAGGCAGGACAGGTATTGAAGTTCTATTATTTGCCTGTTACCACTTTTATCGGATTACATGTTCGGCTACTGTTTGCCTATCTTACGTTAAAAGCCGTTGATAAGCGATTTGTTGGATATTACGTTAATATTTTGGTGTTTTCGGTAATTATAAGTTGGTTTTTTTATTTTCTGTCCTATCATTCGTCCTTTGAATATATTCTCAGAGCTAAAATAGCTCCTTATTTTAAGCATCCGTTCATAAAGGAATCCAATTATAACTATTTTAATAATGTTATACTTTATACAATAAATACCAAAGGAGAAGGATTTTTGTTTTTAAAACGAAATTCCGGACCTTTCTGGGAACCGGGTGCATTCTCCGGCTTTTTAATTATTGCCCTTCTTTTTAATATCATTCGAAATAAATACCTGTGGAATAGAAAGAGCGTAATTCTGGTATTGGGATTGATAAGTACTTTCTCAACAACCGGATTGATAGCTCTGTTATATGTAATTACTTCCTATTACCTGATTCATCAAAATATAAAAAGACGGATTGTTTTTGTACCTGTTTTGATTGTAGGTGTTATCTACCTTTTTGTTTCGGTTGATTTTATTGGTGATAAAATCATGCGTAAATTATCGTTTACTGACTATACTTATAATACCCGATTTAAGAGTGCTCAGAAAGATATTATTGATTTTGCACAAAGTCCGTTTGTTGGTTTAGGCAGAGCCGAAAAAACACGATTTGGAGAAGAAACAGAGGAACGGAAGATTCATCGTAATAACGGTGTCACCAACTTGTTAGCCAGTTATGGCATTTTTGCTTTCTTTCTTTATTTTATTTTGACCTGGGTTGGATGGCGTAATTACTGTAGAAGCAGAAAATTTAATACAAATTTCGCGCTGTTTGCTTTGGGTGGTATTTGGCTTATCGGATTTTCAGAGGTGTATTTCACCAAGGTGTTTTTTATTGCCCTTACAATGCTTCCGGTATTGTATGAACCTGTTGTAAACGAGGAGGAGGTTGCAGAATGAAAGTGTTTGTTGTTATAGCTGTTCATAATAGAAAGGAATATACACTAAATTGTTTGCACCTTTTGTCACAACAGAGTTACAAACAATTTGAAGTTGTTTTGGTGGATGATGGATCAACAGATGGAACTGTAGAGGAAGTTAAACAGTTATATTCCAATACTCATATTGTAAAAGGAAATGGTGATTGGTGGTGGGCTAAATCTATGAATGAAGGCTTTAAATATGCCTTTAATAAAGATGCTGATGTGGTTATCACCTTAAATAATGATGTCTCATTTAATCATAACCTGATTCGGGATTTATTAGATCTTCATAATCAAAATCCACAATGCATTTTAGGATGTTTAAATATGATCAGTAAAGAGAAAGAATATATATTCTTTTCTGGAGTAAGAAAAATTGAGTGGTGGAAGGCAAAAGAACAAAAATATCATAAACCTTTTACCGTTGTTGATGAAAGTCTAAAAGGATTGCATCCAACATATTGTTTAAACGGTAGGGGAACTCTGATTCCGGCTGATGTTTTTAAAAGGGTTGGTTATTTTGATGAGATACATTTTCCACAATATGCGGCAGATTATGATTTTATATTAAGATCCATTAAATCAGGAATTCGTGTGTTTATTACTTGGGATATTAAAATTTATTCCATTTTGGAAGCGACAGGAGAAGGCCGGACATTTATTAAACAGTCGTGGAAAAGCTTTTTACTCTCATTTCTAAATCGATATTCAGCAACCAGCTGGCAAATGTGGTTGAATTATTACCGGAAACATGCCGGATGGCAAATCATAAGTGGATTACCGATTCAATACCTACGGTTATTTTACTCTTTTATTCGTAAGCAAAAACAATTGGAGGGCATTAAATGAATATATCGTTTATCGTCATTGGTAGGAATGAAGGAGAACGCTTGATAAAGTGTTTAAATAGTATTCGTTTGTCGATAGAGACATTAAATCTGGAGGCTGAAATAATCTATGTTGATTCACAATCAATCGATCACAGTATTGAGATCGCAAAAAAACAATTTGATTGCAGAGTTTTTAAAATTACAGGGAAATATAATTCAGCCATTGCCCGAAATATTGGAGTGAAAGAGTCAAAATCAGAAAATTTAATCTTTTTGGATGGTGATATGGAATTGCAATCTTCTTTTTTGCCAGTTATTCTTGATGAAAAAGTTGATTTAAAATATGAATTTGTTTCAGGCAATTTTGTAAACTATTATTATTCGATTGATGGTCATTTGATTAACCAGGATTATTATAAAAAGATCTATTGTGCCGAAGATTCCTATCAGTCAACAACTGGAGGTTTGTTTGCTATTAAGCGCAAACTTTGGAATGATGTAGGAGGGATGCATGTTAATTTTAAAAAGGGGCAGGATCTTGATTTGGGATATCGGTTGGCACAAAAAGGTTTTTTACTTTTAAGAAAAAAAGAAGTAATGGCTGTGCATCATACCATCGATTACCAGGAAGTTAAGCGTCTTTGGCAATCTTTACACTCTGGTGCAGCCGTTTATCCCCGTGCTATTTTGTACCGAACTCATTTTACAAATAAATATGTATTAAAACGAATGTTGAGCAGTGATCCTACATTGCTTGTGCTAGTTGTTAGTTTATTTCTGACTTTACTTCTGCAGAATAGCTGGTTACTTTTATTATATCCAGCTTTGTTGGTATCGGCTGTAGTTATTCGTCATAGAAAAAGGCTTAGAACAGATGTTTTCCAAAGGTTGATTATACATCTTTTCAGAGATGTTTTAAATCTGTTGGCATTCTTTTTCTTTTATCCTTCTAACAAGATAAAGGTTGAGTATGAAGAGGTTTAAAAGAATAACAGAAGCCTGGTTAACGAGGTTTACCGCCATAATCCCATTCAACTTTATAAGAAAATGGGCCTCAAAAGATTTGATAATCATTAATTATCACAGTATACATGGATGGGATCCTGATCCTGTGATCAATAAAAATAAGTATCGAACTATCGACCGGTTGGAGCAGGATTTGCGATTTTTTAATGAGAATTATTCAGTAATAAAGATTACAGATCTGATTAATAATAAGTCATTACCTCAAAATGCCTTGGCGATTACCATTGATGATGGTTTAAAATCGGTATACGATCTAATGTACCCGGTTTTTAAAAAGACAGGAATCAAACCGGCTTTGTTTGTAAATCCTGATTTCATTGATAATACAGATCTTCATTTTATCAGAAAGCGAAATATAATTCTGAAAAAACTGGGTAGTCTGGATGAAGAACAACATAAAAATCTCATCAGTTGGCTGGATAAAAATGATTTGAATATTTACAATTTAAAGATTCAATTACATTCGATAAAATATCATCAAAGATCAGTATTAGATGAATTAATCTTTGAGCTCAATCTTTCTGTCAAAGACATTCTGGATAGAAAGCCGATATACTTATCATCTGCAGAGATTGATGAAATGTTGAGTGACGGTTTCGAGTTGGGAGCACATAGTATGGATCATCCACCGTTTGAACAATTAAGCCTGGTAGAACAAGAACAACAGGTTCTCGAGAGTATGAAAAGGATAGAAGAAGATTTTAATACTGGTTACAGAATGTTTGCTTTTCCTTCTGATGACCGGCCAATAAATCAAAAACTATTTAATAATATTAGAGACTTTGTGGATATTAGCTTTGGTGTTCAGGGACTTCAAAGGGATATAATAGGAAATCATTTCCATCGCATTACCATTGAATCATCAGGAGCATCTGCAAAACAAGCTGTTAAATATGAATATCTTAAATATATATTGAAACGCACATTAAAAAAATCAATTTTTAGGCGCAAATTGTGAGTATGATTAACCGCAAACAAATATTACTTGAGAACACTCTGTGGGTGTACCTGGCCAAAATTGTTACTCAGCTTATCAGTCTGGTGGCTTCCGTAATGGTATTGCGTCAGCTCGATGTTGATGTTTATGGAATGTATGTGTTTCTATTTGGTTTATTTACAGCCTATCAGTTGGTAATTGTTAGTCCGTTAAAACATGTTTTATTGCGTTTTGTACCGGAATTGAAAAATACTATTTCATCATCTTCATTGTTGAGGTTAATCGCTATTTATGTAGCCATTGCATTGGTTATGGTGGTTGTTTTAACGATTGTGGGTTTTGTATTTAAGGATTTTATTATCCAGATTTTTAATGTCGAAACATTTGATAATCATTTAAATTCATTCCTATTCTTTGTTTTTACATACGCTGTAAAAATATTGCTCGAGGTTTTATTGTCAGCTCTTCTGTTACATCGGCGAATTGCAGTTTTTAATATCATCATAGCATTTAGCAGGGCCATTGCTTACCTGATTCTTTTAAATCAATTAAACGTTAATCTGTTACTGATTATCGAAGGAGCTGTTTCCTTAATATATGCAATCCCGGCATTGATTGTATTAATTAAGGTATTAAATTCTGATAATAATACCTCCGGCGAAGTGATTAATAAAAGGCAAAAGCAGCGCATGCAAAGGTTCTGGTTATATTCGCTGTTTACTGAAATGGGAGCAGGGCTAATCGGTCGCACCAGTGACTATTATATTGTAGCTGCACTTTCAAGTCCTTATTTTGTAGGATTGTATGGTTTTGCTGTAAAAATCTATGAACTGTTTTATAAGGTTCTGCCACTGAAGGAATTTGAGTCAGTTTTGAAACCGCTGGTTTTCGAAAGGTATAGTTCAATGGAGGAAACAGACTCCTTAAATCGATTTTATAATTTTATTATCAAGGTTTTGCTCCCTGTATTTATCCTGCCGTTTACCTATTTTTTTGTTTTTGGAAATGAAATAATCAGCCAGCTTTTTGGTGAGAAGTATCTAAGTGCTTACTGGCCAACGGTGATTATTCTGGGTGGATTTGTATTCGATGGTGTGTTTTATCCTCTGGGTATACTGATTCATTTAAAAGAGAAGATGCATGTTTTGTTGATTTCACGAATTGTGGTTGTTTTTAGTTTGGTTGCAGGTATTTTAATGATGAAACAATTTGGTATTACCGGTGTGGCTGTTGCAACAGTTTTTGGGGAGTTACTTAAAAATATGTTGATGTTTTTTATGTTCCGAAAGTATTTAAAGCTGACATATGATCCCAAAATATTTCTTTCCAATGTTCTGTTAGTCATTGTTTTATTGTTACTTTTTTATCCATTGCATTTTATAGGTAATCAGATAATATTGTTAGGAATTGGAACTGTTCTTTATGCAATAGTTTATGGATTTTATTTGATTAATTTTCATCCCTTTGATAATGATGAATTGAAGTATCTGGAGTCAATTCTTAAATCCAACACCAAGTTATCCGGTATTAGTGATCATATTATTAAAGTTTTAAATAAAATTGTAGTACGAAAAATAAATGCCTAAAACCATCCCACATATAGCCATATTCGGACTTAAAGGATTTCCTGCCATAGGAGGAACATCATCGGTGGGAGAAAATCTTGTTCAGCATCTTAATACAGAATATCGATTTACTGTTTACGCTACTTCATCGCACTGTTCTGAGAAGAATCCATATAAGAATGTCAGGATGTTTATCATTCGAAAGTTTCTTCCTCATAAACTGAATGTGTTCTATTATAATTTGGTTGGGGCTTTCCATGCTTTGTTTTTCTGTAATTATGATATGATTCATACCCATCAGATTGATACGGGTTATATAGTGCCACTTATTCGATTGCGATATAAAGTCATTTCTACACATCACGGACGGACTTATAATATGAGTAAATGGGGTAAGGTGATGAAATATTTTTTCCGATTTACCGAAAAACTGATGATCAGGTTTGCCAATAAGGTGACGTTTGTGGCAGAAACAGAAAGGGAAGCAGCCACTTTGAAGTACAAAAAGGATTTTATCACGATACATAATGGGGTTGATCCACGGCAGGTAATTGGAGAAGTTAAGATAAAGGGCGATTATATCATGTTTGCAGCTGGCAGGATTATACCACATAAAGGGTGTCATATCTTTCTGGATGGTTTGAAAAACATGAATTATAAAGGCAAAGTTCTAATTGCCGGTGATCATGAGCAACTCCCTGAATACAAGAAGCAATTAGAAGGTTATAAGAAATATTTGGATGTCAAATTTTTGGGTATGCTTAAGGATAAGGCTGAATTGCTTGGATATGTGAAAGGTGCCCGATTATTTGTTTTTCCTTCTTTTTATGAAGCAATGTCAATGATGTTATTGGAGGTAGCTTTAGTAAAAACACCATTGATATGCAGTGATATCAGAGAAAATACTTTGATTTTTAGTGAAGATGAGGTGACTTATTTTAAATCGGGCGATGTAAATAATTTGGCTAAAAAGATAGAAGAAACACTCTCAAATCCGGAGCAAACTATAAGTAAGACAAATGCAGCTTATCAAAAAGTTTGTTCAGATTATAACTGGGAGTCTTTATCTATTATGTATAAAGAGCTATATAAATCAATGTTATGACTAATTTAGAAGCAATTTTATGAATAGTCTGACAAAAAAGATAATAGCTCGGTTATTGAAAATCAAACCCAAAGGTTTTGTTTATTTTGGACATGGTGTCTGTGATCAGTTGAAATCGGAATATATTGAACAACTTCATATAACAAGAAGACAATTGGTGGAGCTTATTGAGTTCTGGAAAGATTTAGGTGTTGAGTTTTTAAGCATGGATGATTTGCTTAAAATGAGACGAAGTGGAAAGAGTTCGCGTAAGCCATGGATTCATTTTACTTTCGATGATGGATATCGTAATAACCTCACTACTCTTTTGCCGGTGATGGAGGAATATAAGATACCATTTACTGTTTTTGTAACCGCAGGTCTTGTTGAAAAACAGGAGTATATGCCAACTTTTTATATTCGTGTGGCTGTTATGTATTCTCAAAAAGAATGGGAATGTACTAAAACAGGTTTGAAGTTAACAAATGGAATGAATACCAGGGAAAAGCAAAACCTGGCAGATAAGCTTTGTGCCTGTTATAAGTACCTGCCACAAAACGAGGGGGTTGATTTTATCAATGAAATAAAGAATTTGTTGAGCCCGGATGAATGGTCTAAATACAAGTCTGTTTATTCAAATGATCAATTAATGACAGTTGATGAATTAAAATCATTGAATAATAGTTCGTTGGTCACAATAGGGGCCCACAGTCATTCACATCTGATATTTCATGAACATCAGTCAAAATCAGATGTGTTTTATGAAATCAAGGAGCCAAAGAACTGGTTGGAAAATCATCTGGGTATTAATACAAAGGTAATGGCTTTTCCCAACGGAACAGAAAAGGATTATAATGCAAAAGTGGTTCAGACGGTTAAGGATGCTGGATATCAATTAGCATTTACCACCCATGAAAGATTTATAGGTATTAATGATGAAGATTTATTATTACCACGTAATTTTCTTCATCCTAAAGCAGGTTCTATACTTAAAGAAATGCTAAAGTCAATTTTATAATTCATTGAATTATAAAACCATTAAGATGAGACATATTTATTTTAAATGCATATAATAATCGGCACTTCTCTAGAGTTAAAAAATTGTTGTTTGGTGTAGTTTAGAATTTATTCTGAACGACATCATTAATGCAATGATTAAAAATTCTGAAATTTCTTTCCTCTGTTTTTTGATTCGAATTTTTTATCAAATAATTTGAATGTTAATCATTAATAATTCCATTTTCGTCAAATAAAACAGTTTGTATTTTATTGGTTTAATAAGTTAATGATCAATATAACAGTATGTTAATGTATTTGGTGTGGCTGTGTGATTTTTTAGAAATATAAATAATAACTATATCTTTGTATTGAAACTAACTTGTAAATAATAAGGAAGATGAGAAAGACTTTAACTCTGTTTGTTGTGTTAGCTCTGTTAGCTTTCACAGCTTGCGAAAAAGAAAAAATAGAATCCCCTGGTAATATACCGGGAATGGGTTATACAGAGGGTGAATTAAGTGTTGATGCCTTTGAGTTGCCTGAAGGAATTGAATTAGTTGGTACAATTACCGGACTGGAAGAAACTACGACTGCAGCAATAAGTAAGGATGATTTAAGCCTGAAGTCAACGTTCGCTAATGAAGCTGTACAGACAAACTCTAATTATGGTAGTGGTGGTCAGTTTGTTAAGCTTAAGTGTCAACTAAGAAATAGAACGAACCAACAAAGGACAATGTTTTTTCCTAAAGGTTTGGTTTGTAAAGTTAAGCAAGAAGGATATCAGAGTGGTATATTGTTGCAGTGGGCTTGGGTTAGCTTAAAACCTAATGAAGAAAGAACCTTTATTTTACATTTGTATTGCATTAATAAAGGTAAATCTAATTCTGATGCTCAATCTGAATTTGAAATCCATGGTATAACCAACTCAAATACTATGTGGAAACTTTTGAATCTGATTGGCTGGGGTAAAATTAATTGGGAACATTTCAATTCGGTTTCTACTTCAACTTCTTCATTAAAGGAAACAAGCTTGAGTTATGATGAAATTGCTTCTGGATTGCAGGATGCAGTATGGGCATTAACCAATGGAGATGGATTAACTGAAGATCAGATTGAGTTTATTAATGCAATTCCACAATTAGATGAAACAGAACTTCCATCTGACTTATTGAATAATACTATTGATCCATTAAAGTATTATCCTGAATACGGAGAATAATTGAGCTAATTGATAATAATATATAATCCCTGCTTATGCAAGCAGGGATTTTTTTGTGCGCGAACGAAACTTAATAATTGATAATGTGTATACACATAATTGTTAGTAGATTTTAATATTTTTGCCCTAAACAACAAAACTGGAAAGATGAAATATTTATACCTGCCTTTAATTTTATGTTTTTTTACATTGGAGATTTATTCTCAGGATGGCTCATCTTGTGATGAAGCATTTCAGGCTCTTACTGGAGTAAATACTTTTACGGGAAGTCAAAATACAGACCAATGGTTTGCCTTTACAGCTAATCAAACCGGAAAAGTAATTGTGTCTTCGTGTACGTATACAAATTCAGATACCTATTTGAGAGTATATGATACCAACGGAATTTGTGGCTTTGATTATCCCATTGTTGTAAATGATGATTTTTGTGGAGCGCAGTCAAAATTGACTTTTTCAGGTGTTAAAGATAAAGTATACTTTATTGTGTGGCAAAATCGGTCGGATTCACAGGATACAAACTGGGATTTTATTTGGTCAATTGAAGAAACCAGTTGGAATGAAGGCGAAGATTGTAGTTTACCCTTTGCTGCTCTGGAAGGAAGTAGTAATTACTCAGATCATTCACAAGCAACCGATCAATGGTTTTCATATACTGTTGCAGAAGATGGATTAGTAACTATTTCCTCTTGTGAACTTACTACAGAGAATACTAGTGTTAGAATATTCTCTGATTGTTCAACACAGATGTGGGGGGACGATGGTTGCGGAAATCAGTCCTATGTTCAATTTTCAGCTCAAAAAGATCAGGAATATCTTATTAAATGGGAAAGTCTAAATACAACTGGTAGTTACAATTGGTCATTGACGTTTGATGCAACTTCTACTAACCTTAAAAAATCCATTACGGATCAGATAAAAATCAATAAGCTTTCAAGTGAGATTCAAATTGAATTGCTAAATGATGATCTAATGGAGGTTGTATTGTATAATATGGCTGGGGCGATTGTTCGACAAGTTTCATCACATTCAAAAGCTATTATAAACAGTTCAGATCTTCAGAAAGGATTATATATTGTGCAGGTTAAATCTGATGAAGGAATAGTTACCCGGAAAATAATAGTTGATTAAAAGAAATTTGAGTTAATTATATTCTTTTGAGGGTGTCCAAAAACTAAACATCAGAACAACGTTAGTTTCAATTTGTAATAAAATATCATTTTATGTCACCCCTAAATCCCCTGAAGGGGACT